>JAEZGH010000193.1 GCA_023417065.1 Bacteroidota bacterium | reverse complement strand
AAATTGCAAGTCATTTGAAGTGCGGGTGGCAAAAGAAAGCCTGCAAATTCGAAGGATTTGCAGGCTTTGCGGAGAGAGAGGGATTCGAACCCTCGATACCCTTTCAGGTATACACACTTTCCAGGCGTGCTCCTTCAACCACTCGGACACCTCTCCGGGAGTCCTCTTAACGGTGAAATCCATCAAGAGGGGCACAAAGAAATCGAGAAAAATCACAGAATCCAAGCGCGCTTTGCAGTTTCAGCGTACGTTGTAGAAAGCCATTCAAGATGGCCTTGAGGAAAAAAATATTAGTATTCCGTCACAAAATCATGGTGTGGTATCAGGCAGATCATTTCAAAGCGTTGAAACGTCGCTCGGAATGACGTGAAGCGCGGACGAGATAACGATTGCCACCTTGTTTTTCAGGGACTTACAAAATCGATATGAAAACTTTCATGTTTATCAGATAATTCCTGTGACTTAAATTAGGTTTTTTGATTCTAAACCAAATTTTCTGACCCGGGTGCCGCCAGCAGAAAAATTTTATAAAAAGTATAGAGAAATCGACAAAACGTTTAATTTTGGCGCTTTCAAAGCTTTACTTAAACCTTCAACTATGAAAAAATTATTTGCGATCTTCGCACTTGTAGGGGTACTGGCGTCCTCTACGTTATCGGCTCAGGAAGACACGACCGGGGCAGAACCACCGGCACAGGAAGTAACAACACCTGATCCGGCACCCACTCAGACGGTCACTGACGTTGCCGCTCAAGAAGATCAATCTTTCCACGAAGTATTAAAGGAACAGTTCATTGCCGGTGACGTTTACTTCATGACGCCACTGCTTGTGATCATGATCATCGGGCTTGCTGTATGTATCGAGCGGATCATCACACTGAACCTTGCCACTACAAATATTCCTAAACTCCTTGCTGAAATTGAGGACTCGCTTGCTAAAGGCGGTGTCAATGCTGCTTTGGATGTAACCAGAAACACTAGAGGTCCGGTTGCTTCAATTTTTACCCAGGGTCTGATGAGATACTCTGAAGGCGTCGATATGGTTGAAAAATCAGTTGTTGCCTACGGAGGTGTTGAAATGGGTCGTCTTGAACGAGGTCTGATCTGGATTTCACTTTGTATCTCCCTCGGTCCAATGGTAGGATTCTTCGGTACTGTTGTGGGGATGATTATCGCGTTCGACGACATCGCGAAAGCAGGGGATATTTCTCCTAACATCGTTGCTAGCGGTATGAAGGTTGCCCTTTTGACAACCGTTGGTGGTCTTCTTGTTGGTATGATCCTGCAAGTTTTCTACAACTACCTGGTTGCGAAAATTGATGGGCTGGTGAACAGCATGGAAGATGCTTCAATCTCCCTTATCGATATCCTGGTTAAGCATCGTTTAGTCCAAAAATAACGAGACAATATGGATTTACTTGATATTAGTTTATATGTGATGTACCTGCTGATCGTGGTAGCAGCATTGGGTGCACTTGGTTTCGCGCTGATCAACATCGTGAGTCAACCGGGTGGCCTTGTGAAAGCCGGTATCGGAATTGGTGCCCTGTTGGGGCTGTTTTTTATCTCCTACGCGATGACTTCGGGCGACTTGACTACGGCCGAAAGAGCGCGCGGGATTTCAGAAACTACGTCTCGGATAATCAGTGCTTCGCTGATCATGTTTTACATCGCCTTCGTTATTTCGATTTTGGCGCTTGTTTATGCGGAAATTTCTAAAGCCTTTAAGTAATGGCAAGATCAACTCCAGAAATCCCTAACGCCTCTATGGCGGATATCGCGTTCCTGCTGTTGACGTTCTTCCTAATGACGACAACCGTGGCAAACGATAAGGGGATCCTACTAACGCTGCCGCCTCCACCGGAGGCTATTCCGGACGACGTTCAGATTCAGGAGAGAAACCTGTTCAAAATCCAGGTAAACTCTCAGGACAACGTTCTTGTGGAAGGAGATCCCTGGGCAGGCTCTGACAGAGAACTCATCGATCGGATTAAGCGGTTCGTTCTGAATTATGGTGCTGATCCGACATCCTCAGATAGCCCTCTTAAGGCTATCGTGTCGATTAAAACCGACAGGGGTACGAGTCATAAGAAGTTTATTCAGATCCTTGACGCCGCTGAGGCAGCTTACAATGAAATCTATGCTGATAGAGCGGGCGTTTCGGTTGAAAAATGGCGGGATATTGCCGCAGATCCGAACTCTGATCCTAGTTTCAAGGCATTGTATGATCGCGGACGCGGGGCTTTACCCGGTGGTGGCGTGGAAATTCCAAAAGCTATCTCGATTGCCGAACCAACCAAAATAGGGGGTTAACATTAATTGAACGCGTATGTCAAAGTTTAAAAAGAAAGCGAACGTAAAGCAGGAGATCCCCACGTCATCAATGCCCGATGTGGTGTTCATGTTGTTGTTCTTCTTCATGGTGACCACCAAAATGCGTGACACCAGTATTAAGGTAGAGCAACGCATGCCTGAGGCCAGCCAGTTGAAGAAGCTCGCGAAAAAGTCACTTATCGCGTACCTCTATATCGGTAAACCGAAACAAGAGGGGCTTGGAAATGAAGCTAAGGTTCAGGCGAATGACGTGTTTGTCGAACCCAAAGGTATTGTTCATTGGGTCAATGAGAAGAAGTCGGGCCTGGCTGAATGGGAGCGCGATGCGTTAACTGTTTCGATGAAAGTCGATAATGAAGCAAAACGAGGTATTATTGCTGATGTTGAGACCGAATTACGTAAAGCTAACGCCAGAAAGATTTTGTACTCGGCCGTAGGGAAGAGAACAGAAGACTAAGCATAATTTGCTCATTAAGACTATATTGCCTCCCGACTAACATCGGGAGGCTTTTTTTATGCCTGAAGTTTCGGCCGCAACCTTAAATAACCCCAAAACCGTAAGAGCGTGGTATATGTACGACTGGGCCAACTCAGTCTACACGCTGGTAATCACCACCGCAATCTTTCCTATATACTATAAGGCCGTTGCTGTCGACTCGGGGGTAGATCAGGTTTCCTTTCTAGGGTTTGCCTTCCAAAACTCAGTCCTATATTCCTACGCACTTTCTTTTTCCTTTCTGATTGTCGCGCTCATACTTCCACTGCTTTCAGGCGTGTCCGACTATACAGGGAATAAGAAAACCTTCATGAAGATCTTTGTGTGGATGGGAAGCCTGGCTTGCATGGGCCTGTACTTCTTTGATGGTGTCGAGGCTCTGGGCTGGGGATTGTTCTGTTCTGTCGTTGCCAGCGTTGGCTATTCGGGTAGCCTCGTCTTCTACGACGCATTCCTTCCTGAGATTGTAACCGAAGATCGCTTCGACGTGACCAGTGCGCGAGGGTACTCGATGGGCTATTACGGAAGCGTATTGCTTATGCTGATCTGTCTGGTGGTAATCATGAATCCAGAGTCATTTGGGTTCGGAGGTGATCCGCGTGAAGCTGGTTTACACGCCACACGGTTTACTTTCCTCCTTGTTGGCCTTTGGTGGGTCGGGTTTTCGATGATCCCCTTTGCCTTGTTACCTGACAACCCATACGGACGCAAACCAACAGGAAATATCTGGACGAAAGGGTATGCGGAAATCAGAAAGGTATGGCAAAGCCTCAGAGACCTTCCAAACCTGAAGAAGTTTCTTACCGCGTTCTTTTTTTATAACATGGGTGTGCAAACCGTCATGTATCTCGCAACACTTTTTGGTACCGACGTGCTGCATCTAGAGGAACAAAAGCTCATCGCAACAGTTGTGATCATTCAACTGGTAGGCGCTCTTGGTGCCTGGTTCTTTGCACGCATCTCCGGGAAAATGGGCAACCGGTTCGCGCTGGTGCTTATGAATATAATATGGATCGCAGTGTGCGTGGCTGCATTTGCCATCGGCAACGAGTATCAGTTCTATGGCCTTGCGTTCGTGGTGGGGTTGATCATGGGTGGAATACAATCACTATCGCGTGCAACTTATTCCAAGCTCATTCCGGCAGGTACCATCGACCACGCATCCTTTTTTAGTTTTTATGACGTCACCTATAACCTGTCAATAGTTTTTGGAACGTTCAGTTATGGGTTGGTTAGTCAGATTACCGGAAGCATGCGCTACAGTGCCCTCGCACTTGGTGTTTTCTTTGTCATAGGGCTGTCCTTCCTCCTCACCGTAAGATCTCGTCATATTACCTCCGGAAATGCTGCGAGCTAGTAGCGAAGGTGCTTAACTGTCATTCCGTTGTTGATCAGCTGGCGCAGGGAATCGATGCCTATCTTCAGATGCAGTTCGACGTACTGTCGCGTTACTGCAAGATCGCTTACTTCAGTTTTTACCCCTTCAGGCACCATAGGTGAATCAGAAACAAGAAGTAGCGCGCCCGTTGGAATCTTGTTGTGAAATGCTGTTGTGAAGATGGTAGCTGTCTCCATATCGATGCATTGTGCGCGTATCTTCCGCAGATACTCCTTGAATTCTTCATCCCATTCCCATACCCTTCGGTTCGTAGTGTAAACCGTACCAGTCCAATAGTCGCGGCCATAATCGCGAATGGTGGTCGAGATCGCTTTCTGAAGCGCGAACGCCGGGAGGGCTGGTACTTCAGGAGGGAAGTAGTCGTTAGAAGTACCTTCTCCGCGGATTGCGGCTATCGGCAACACGAGATCGCCAAGATCATTTTTTGCTTTTAGTCCACCGCACTTGCCAAGGAATACACATGCTTTTGGTGAAATCGCGCTGAGGCAATCCATAATGGTCGCGGCATTTGGACTTCCCATGCCGAAGTTAATTATGGTGATGCCTTCCGCCGTGGCACTTCGCATTGCGCGGTCAATTCCATTGACCGGTACGTCATGCCATTCCGCGAACATTTTGACGTAGTTGTCAAAGTTGGTCAATAAGATGTATTCGCCAAATTGATTTAGGGCCTGGCCTGTATAACGCGGCAACCAGTTCTCAACAATTTCCTGTTTCGTCTTCATACTTTCATAAATTTGGCAGCACAATGATCTCGCTCAATTTGCCCCCATTCGACTATAAGTTAAAAAAAGCGGAGGGCAAACTATGGATTTTTGATATTATTCGTAAGAAGTATATCGTATTAACTCCTGAAGAGTGGGTCCGACAGCACTTTATTCACTTATTGGTGGAACATAAAAACTACTCCAGATCGCTTATAAGGGTAGAGGGCGGATTGCAATACAATCAACTCAGCAAGCGGAGCGATATAGTTGTTTTTAATCGCGATGGTCTTCCCTGGATGTTGATTGAGTGCAAGGCTCCTGATGTACGACTGACAGAAAAAACCGTGTTCCAGGCGTCAACTTACAATGCTACGTTGCGTGCCCCATACCTGGTGGTAAGCAATGGGCTCGCGCACCTCTACGCGAAGATCGATTGGGAAAGTGGTACCACTTCCTGGATCAGCGATCTGCCTGAATTTCCATAACATCGGAGATGAAATGAAAATTCAGGTAAAGCTGAAATGAGCGCTAGATAAATTTCTTGACGTCTCCAAGAGGCAGGTTGAACGCCTCTGCAACGCCTTTATGAACCACCTCGCCGTTAATGACATTGAGGCCCAGTTTGAGGTCTTCGTTTTCACGACATGCTTTTTGCCAGCCTTCTTTTGCCAGTTTGATGGCATAAGGCAATGTGGCATTTGTCAACGCGAGGGTTGATGTATAAGGTACTGCTCCGGGCATGTTGGCAACACAATAGTGAACTACGTCGTCGATAATGAAAGTAGGATTCTCGTGCGTTGTGGGTCTGCAAGTTTCGATACAACCACCCTGATCTACAGCCACGTCAACGAGAACAGTACCGGGGCGCATATCTTTCAACATATCGCGGGTGATAAGTCTTGGTGCCTTTGCTCCGGGGACGAGGACGCCGCCTACGATAAGGTCAGCGTCTTTGATTAACTCACGGATCGCAAACTCGTTGGAGACCATCGTGCGAACGTTCTTCGGCATGACGTCATCGAGATAACGCAGGCGATTGATGTTGATATCGAGGATTGTTACGTCGGCTCCCATTCCTGCGGCGATCTTCGCGGAGTTGGTTCCAACAATACCGGCACCGAGGATCAGCACTTTTGCCGGCATTACACCGGGAACGCCTCCGAGAAGGATGCCTCTTCCTTTAAGAGGTTTCTCAAGATATTTTGCACCCTCCTGAATTGCCATTCGACCTGCTACTTCCGACATCGGTATAAGCAGGGGCAGACTGCCATCGGCTTTTTCAACTGTCTCGTAAGCCAGACATACCGCGCCGCTTTCTATCATGGCCTTAGTAAGAGGCTCGTACGAAGCGAAGTGAAAATAAGTAAAGACAAGTTGATCTTTACGGATAAGTTTATATTCCTGTTCGATGGGTTCCTTTACTTTCATGATCATCTCCGCCTGAGCGAAGACATCAGCGGCCTCATCAATCAGTGTAGCGCCGGCCTTCTGATAGGTTTCGTCAGCGAAACCGCTCGCGGAACCGGCATTTTTCTGAACAAGTACTGCGTGGCCGCGTTTGACCAACTCCTGAGTACCAGCGGGCGTTAAGGCCACGCGGTTCTCGTTGTTCTTAATTTCTTTAGGAACTCCAATTATCATGGTTAATGCGTTATTCGTGGCAGCAAATATAGCGCGTCATCCTATTAGTCGTTAGTTAGGGAATTTTTTTTTAGGAATGAATGAAAAAAACGCCTTGCTGTCCGTCAAACGAATCGTTGGAGAAGTTTTGAGGTCCAGGAATATATTTTCGTAAACTTGGAGGCGCAATCGTTTTAACGTTTCCAAAAGAGCGATTCGCCGAAGATAATTTTAAATCCATTTTGAAAACGGGCTGCTTGCATTAGGGGATCGCATGTTTTACCTTTCTTTTGAAAGTATTTTGGAATCCCTATTTTTGAACCTAACAGGTGTTAACCCAATTAAAATCGAAAATTTGAGCGCTATAAAAGAACTGAAAACAAAGTTTTCCCAAACCCGCGTGAGGGAGATTTTGGCTGACTACCGACTGGCTGTGGAAAGCCGGGAAGCGAGCCTGATTGGACGGAAAGAGGTGTTTATGGGAAAAGCTAAGTTCGGAATCTTTGGTGATGGCAAAGAACTGGCCCAAATCGCCATGGCAAAAGTATTCCGCGAAGGCGATTTCCGCTCAGGATATTACCGTGACCAAACCTTCATGTTTGCCATCGGCGAGCTTACAGTTCAGCAATTTTTCGCACAGTTATATGCCCATACCAGCCTGGAAGCAGATCCTTCGACTGCCGGAAGGCTGATGACGGGACATTTCGGAACCCGGACATTGGACGAAAAAGGCATGTTCCGGGATCTTACCGGCATCAAGAACAGCAGCTCAGATATTTCACCCACGGCTGGACAAATGCCCCGACTGCTTGGGCTCGCATATGCATCCAAATTGTACAGGCAGAATGAAATCCTTCATCAGTATACACAATTTTCGAATAAGGGGAACGAGATAGCCTTCGGCACGATTGGCAATGCATCGACTTCTGAAGGGATGTTCTTTGAAGCCATCAATGCTGCCGGAGTACTACAGGTACCTATGCTCACTTCTATATGGGATGATGCATATGGAATCTCAGTTCCTCAGGAGTATCATACCACAAAAGGCAGCATTTCAAAACTGCTCTCAGGGCTGCAGCGCACCGCCGATGAGAAAGGCTTCGAAATAATAACAGTTAAAGGCTGGGATTATCCCGCGCTTATCGAAGCCTACGAAAAGGCTGAGGCTATCTGCCGGAATGAACACGTGCCGGTATTACTGCACGTCGAAGAAGTAACGCAACCTCAGGGACACTCGACGTCGGGCTCACATGAGCGGTACAAGTCGAAGGAGCGCCTTGCATGGGAGGCGGAGCATGACTGTATCAAAAAGATGCGCGAGTGGATCATCTCTGAAGTCAATGTGCTTCCGGAAGAAGTAGACGCCATCGAAGTTGAAGCGCGGAGGTCGGCGAAAGAATCGAGAGACCGCGCCTGGAAAGCATTCATGGCCGACGTGAAAAAAGATCAGGTGGTTGTTAGTCGTATCCTTGAGAAAGCTACATCGCTCACCGAAGAGAAGGAAGGCTTGCAGCTTGTGCGGAGTGAGTTCAACGGCGCAATCAACCCTACTCGCCTCGATACAATGAAGGCAGCGAGACGCGCCCTTCATGTGATGCGCAAAGAAAATCACGAAGCGCGAACGGAGCTGCTTGATTGGCTGACCGCAGCAGAAAAAGATAACCATGACAGATACAGTTCACATCTTTACAGTGAGTCAGAGCTCTCTGCTTTAAAAGTCCAGCGAATTGACGCGGAGTTTTCGGACTCCTCGCCAATTGTCGATGGGCGCGAAGTATTGCAAGCGTGTTTCAGCGCCGCGTTGGAACGCGATCCTCTCGTCATTGCCTTTGGCGAAGACGTTGGCAAGATCGGTGATGTGAACCAGGGGTTCGCTGGATTACAGGCGCGGTTTGGCGAGTTACGCGTTACCGACACCGGTATTCGCGAATGCACTATCGTAGGCCAGGGTATAGGGGCCGCGTTGCGCGGACTACGTCCGATTGCGGAAATTCAATATCTCGACTACTTTATTTATGCGCTGGCCACGCTGTCGGATGACCTTGCATCATTGCAATACCGGACCAAGGGTGGACAAAAAGCTCCTCTCATAATCAGGACACGCGGACATCGTCTTGAGGGTGTATGGCATGCGGGCTCACCTATGGGGATGCTGCTTCACAGCCTGCGGGGAATATATATTCTTACGCCCCGGAATATGACTCAGGCAGCAGGATTCTACAACACGATGCTGAAAAGCGACGATACAGCCGTAATCATTGAATGTCTCAATGGCTACAGATTGAAGGAGAGAATCCCAGACAATATAAGCGAGTTCACTGTTCCTCTCGGCGTACCTGAAGTTCTTCGTGAAGGAACAGATGTTACCATTGTAACGTATGGTTCCATGTGCAGGATCGTGATGGAAGCCGCAGAACGCCTCGATGAATTTGGGATTTCCTGTGAGGTGATTGACGTTCAGACGCTGTTGCCTTTTGATATCCATCACTCCATTGTCGAATCAGTTCGCAAAACCAACAGGGTAGTGTTTGCCGATGAAGATGTGCCCGGAGGAGCGACGTCGTTTATGATGCAGCAAGTGCTCGAAGTACAGGATGGCTATCAGTACCTGGATTCCAAGCCTATTACCATCACGGCCAAAGAACATCGTCCGGCTTATGCCTCCGACGGTGACTATTTCTCAAAACCAAATACGGAAGAAGTCTTTGAGAAGGTCTACGGGGTAATGTCAGAAGCTGATCCTGACACGTTCCCCCCGCTATTCGGATAATCGAGCTTATCTTCGGATTTCATCAAGGGTGAATTCGCGCGACTCAACGACGTTGCTGACGTTAAGATTGCGGTCGCGCACGCGTATCCGAAGTTTCCAGATGTCGGATATCATGATGTTCTCCAGCTGAGTTGATGTCATCGAGTATTTAATCGTTCCACTCAACGCGTTGTCCTTGGAACTAAGGACCGGGAATCGGGCGTCAAAGATTTCCGTACAAAATTCTTTCCGCCAGTTTACCAGTTTGAAAATTGCCCTGGATGGATTGCTGGGGTCCTGTTCTTTGCGGTAGAATTCAACATCAATATTTTGATAATCGGGGTTCTTCTCAATGTAGAACGTATCCTTAACCACTACTATGGATCGGAAATCGGGTTCTTCAGCAGGAGGATTTATTGGAATTTCGTAGTAGTTGACGGATCCATGGAGCAGGCGAATATCGCGTGTTTTCAGGAGCACTGAATCCAGTCGTGTATAATAGATGCAGGACGAATCCGAGAAGTATGACACCATTCCAGGGAATCTCTCGCGGCTTCTTTTGAGAAGCAGTTCACCTTCGACGGTGGGTGGAATATTAAGGAATCGCGGGTACCCGGGAATTATAGTTTTTTTGCCTACTGGGACAAAGCCTTGCGATGTACCAACGAAAAAGTTCTGTTCGTGGAAAGGCTCTTCGCGATAGTTGGCGGGCATTCCCAGGTCGCCATCGCCATCCTCAAACGAAATGCTTATTACCAGTGAGTCGGGCCGGAACTCGTCCCGGGACTTTCCAAAGTAAATATCTTCGAACTTGATTTTCGGAACGGGGGAGAAATCCGGTGCTTCAAAACAACTCCAAAGCAGCACCGAAAACACAAATAATAACAAACTGTGAGCTTTCATCCTTAATTTTGGTCCAGGTCAAGATACTTAACGCTTGGATACTTTTAAAAGTTTTGTACCTCAAATATACGAAGTAAACGATGACAGCTTCCTCCGTATTGCGCTGGCTGTCTTCCGATATCAAGCGGAAAATAACTTGCTGTACAGACGGTTTTTGTCCGAGTTGCGGGTAGTCCCGGAAAATATTGACCGGCTGGAAGACATTCCCTTTCTGCCCATTGCTTTCTTCAAGACACATGATATTAAATCCGGCGTCTGGGAGGCGGAAACGACCTACAGGAGCAGCGGGACCACTGGAATGACGCAAAGCCGGCATTTGGTGTTCTCCGAAGATGAGTATCTCATTAATAGCAGGAAGTGTTTTGAGCACTTCTTTGGCCCATTGAAATCCTATCATTTTCTTGCCTTGTTGCCCTCTTACCTGGAACGTGAGGGGTCATCTTTGATTTCGATGATCCGCTACTTCATCGATGAGAGCGGTTCCGCGCAAAGCGGTTTTTTTCTCCGTGATCACGAGCGCCTCCGTCAACAGCTTGACGAGTTGAAGAATGACAGAAGGAGGGTTGTTCTGTGGGGGGTCTCATTTGCACTACTCGATCTTTTGGAGGAGGGGGCTATTGACCTAAGCGGATGTCTTGTATTTGAAACCGGCGGAATGAAGGGACGTCGCAGAGAGATTACGCGGCAGGAACTGCATGAAACGCTTAAGGCAGGATTCAACGTACCACAGATATATTCTGAATACGGCATGACGGAGCTGTTTTCTCAGGCCTATACCATTGGAGGAATGACATTTAAATGTCCACCGCAGATGAAAGTGATTGGTCGCGATCCCAGTGATCCCATGATGAGAGGACTGGTCGATGAAACAGCTGCCCTCAACGTCATTGATCTCTCCAACTGGCGCACGATTTCCTTTATCGAAACCGAAGATCTCGGGCGCGTCTATGTGGACGGCTCGTTCGAAGTTCAGGGCCGCATGGACAATAGCGAAATCCGTGGATGTAACCTGTTGATCTAACAAGCCTGCTATACGGTTACACTGGCATTGTACTTCGCTTTGTACTGAATAGGCGAGAGTCCTGTGATCCGCTTGAATGTATTTCGGAAAGCCTTCGTGTCGGTGTAACCCACACGGAACATTACTTCATTGACGTTATCACGCGAAGACTCGAGGCTCATCTTTGCCGCTTCGATTTTTACACGCTGAATGTATTCGACCACCGTACTCGCGGTAGCTTTCTTGAAACGCCGTTCAAAATTTCTTCGGCTAACAGAAACCATATCCGCCAGTGTGTCGACGGTGATCTTTTCCTGGAAGTGCTGTTCAATGTACTGTTGCGCTTTTTTTACAGCGTCATCATCGTGATCTTTTTGTCCGTTGAACATCATAAACGGTGACTGGCTTTCGCGGTCGATATCGATGGCAAAGGTCTTTGCCGAGAACACTGCAGCGGGACGCCCGCAATATTTTTCGATAAGGTAGAGTACCAGATGCAAATAAGAATATGCGCCGCCGCTGGTGTAGATGCCTTCCTGGTCCGTTACAATTTTTTCAGGGACGAGATCAATCTCTGGGAACATCTTGCGAAATGCATTTGCTGCCATCCAGTGCGTAGCGCATTTCTTTCCCTTGATCAATCCTGTTGATGCGAGAAGGAATGCACCGAGACAAAGACTTGCTATTTCAGCGCCTGCCTTGTATTGGCGCGTTACCCAGGGAATGACTGCTTCATTTTGCTTGATCGCCTGACTGATCTCACCGTCGATGGCGGGAATCAGAATCAAATCGGTTTTGTCGATCTGATCAATTGTTCGCTCCGTGATGATCCGGTAGGTCCCGTTAACAAGCTTGGTTTCTTTAGATATTCCCGCCAGTTCAACCTTGAACATCGGAGGTTTGCCTAGACTTGCATAATAACCGTTCACGCCGGTCAGGAGTTGCCGAGGGCCTTCAATGCTTCCGAGAATTGCATTCTGTGGGACAAGGATTGTGATGTGTTTCATAAAACAGTTTTTGAACAACCAACTCAATTGCAAACCAACTTCTGGCAGCTTACATATCCAAAAGTATCCAAAGGGATTGTCTCAATCAACCCCTGAAGATGTCGGATTTACACCACCATAGAAATGAGTGTTCATGGTAAGTTTGTTTCGAAATCGAACAATATGCACAGGTTCATTCTCGACCATGGTATCAAAGTCTTCGGCTTTGAGGTTGAAAATTCGCCCGAAGGTATAGGGGAAGCGTTCAACGATCTTGTCACAAGGGTAGGTGGAGGTTTCCGCCGTCAGTATTACGGCATCTGTGAGTCGAAAAATGGATGCCCGATTTACATCGCTGCGGCAGAAGCAACATATGAGGGGGAGGGTCATCAGTTTGGACTTGAAGAATTTGAAATCGAAGAGGGAGAGTATCTCGCCGTTATCATTCGCGAATGGCGAAAGAAAACGGAATCGATCAAGGATGTGTTTCAGGAGATGTTTGATGACGATCGAGTTGACTGTTCGAAGCCTTTTGTAGAATGGTACAAAGACGATGATGAGATGATTTGCATGGTGCGGGTTCATCCACATGGAAATATAAATGAAACCTTATGATCGAAGTATTCCGAACCAATGTCAGTTCACTGGAGCATGCCGGTTCAATATTGCACACCGTACGGGCTGTCTATCCGCGATACGTCGTGAATTTTGATTTGCAGGATGCTGACAAAATCCTGCGGGTAGCCACCTCTGCTGATGACGTTGATATCTCAGGGATTGTGAATATCGTGCAGCAGCACGGCTACCATGCCGAAGTTCTGTTGGATGAATTGTACCCGTTGCCGGATGGTTACGTAGGTGGGTGAGTTGATTTCCTACAGCTTCAGATCAGGGGTTACCTCGCGTCCAGAGGTTGGATTAAGTATCATTGTTTCAAAGTGCAATTCACGGTAACCTCACGCTTGACATTGCGTTTGCTGCGATAACAAATTGGCTCCCAACATTGGTTTGCAAGATAACCTGAGGATAGCGGGAGTGTCTGGGAATGTATGGTGTCTTCCGACTACGCTTAAAACATTTCCAATGGCCCTAAAAAGACGATTCGTGTGCTTTTTTTACGATTTAGGCGTAACAATTGGGGCTGGCGGCATTTGAATTGTATAAAAAGTGTGATATTTTTGTATTTCACCAAATCTCTATCCATGAAAAAAGTACTTGCTTTTGTTGCGCTGGCGGCATTTCTCACGGCTTGCAGCCAATACACTTGCCCTACTTATGCCAAGAAAGCAACACCTGCGAAGCCGGCTACTGAAGCGGATGCCTGATCACAGGTATTTGTTCACGTCTTCCAGGGATATCTGATCTCCACTCATAATCACAAGTCGCTCAATCACGTTTCGCAGCTCCCGAATGTTGCCGGTCCAGTCGTGACTTTGCAAAGCCTTTAGTGCCTTGGGCTCAACTGTTTTCTTTCTTGATCCGTAATCTTCGGCAATGTCTTCGAGGAATTTCTCGGTTAACTCAGGAATATCTTCTCTTCGATCATTCAGCGCCGGTACCTTAATTACAATGACACTCAACCTGTGGTAAAGGTCTTCCCGGAACTTATTCTCCTCAATTTCTTTCTTCAGGTTTTTGTTCGTTGCAGCGATGACTCTTACGTTAACGGTAATCTCCTTGTCGCCACCCACCCGAGTAATCTTGTTTTCCTGAAGGGCGCGCAACACCTTGGCCTGTGCACTTAGACTCATATCGCCGATCTCGTCAAGGAATAGTGTTCCACCTTCAGCGAGCTCAAATTTTCCAAGTCGTTGCTTGATCGCAGAAGTAAACGATCCCTTTTCATGACCAAACAGCTCACTTTCGATCAGTTCGGAAGGGATCGCTGCGCAGTTTACTTCGATAAGCGGACCGGATGCGCGTTTGCTCTTTTCATGTAGCCACCTTGCCACAAGTTCCTTCCCCGATCCGTTTGGTCCGGTAATGAGAACCCGGGCGTCAGTGGGGGCAACCTTTTCGATCATATCTTTTACGGATACAATAGAAGGTGATGATCCCACCATGTCATACTTCTTCGAGATCTTCTTTTTCAGGCTTTTTGTTTCACGGATCAGCGTTGTCTTGTCCAGGGCATTCCGCAGGGTGATTTCAAGGCGTCCAAGATCGAAAGGTTTCTGGAGGAAATCGAATGCCCCCTTTTTTACGGCTTCTACGGCCACATCAATAGTGCCGTGGGCTGAAATGATGACAAAGTTGGTGGGGATGCCTGTTTCTTTTGCTTTTTCAAGCACTTCAAGGCCATCCATTTTAGGCATCTTGATGTCGCACAGGCACAGGTCGAAGGCACCACTTTCGAGCTTTTTCAGCCCTTCCTGGCCATCAGCGGCCTCTTCCACCTCGTGGTCTTTCTCTTCGAGAATCTCCTTCAAAATAGACCTTATCTTGCTGTCGTCTTCAATAACCAGGATTTTTGACATTCTTGTGTATTTTGATTGGCTTAAAAATAAAAAAACCTGTCAGCAACCACTAACAGGTTAAAAAAAACAAGTTTGTAAGCCGGGTTCTGTATCCTTTTCAGGCTCTTGCCATTTATCTGGTCCTGATTTCGCAACCAGGATCTATCAGTCTACCCACTCCGACATTCCGGTTTCCCGGAATCTGGACGAGCCATCCATGATCGAAGCCTATTTGACCTTTCAACGCGTAAGGTTTACCATGCGTCTGGCGTCACCGTCAGACCGGTGAGCTCTTACCTCACCTTTTCACCTTTTCCCCGACGGATCGGGGTAGTTTGTTTTCTGTGGCACTGTCTGTCCCCCGACTTGTCGGAGGCCTTCCTGTTAGGAAGTACGCTGCTCTGTGTTGCCCGGACTTTCCTCCAATCCACGAGGGACAGGCGGCAAGACGACTTGTTTTCGTCTCAAATAACGTTAAAACTTCGCAGTGAAGTTCAATTAATGGATATCTTTCCCAGTAAGTTTGAACTCATACTGATCGGCGAGTTGCGCCACCTCGTGGAGCATCTCTTTCAGCTGGGCTTCGCTGGCGCTTCCGGCCAGGCAAGACGCTTCCACTTTGATGAAGCCATCCTGCAACACGAATTTGCTATAGTCGAATTTTGCGTTTTGCGCCAGCAGCTCTTCAAGATTCACTCCCCCCTTGAACTCACACACTTTTGAACTGAAGACTGCCTGATCTTTCCCTGATACCGGGCTTTTCTGCTTTGTAGCCAATACTGTCTGGTAACGGGAGCCGTTGACGGGAACTACCACTACCGACTTGGTGTGGTCATAATCGGTAAACTGTCCACCGATTTGCTCAGCATATTGCTGAACGTAGTGCATGATATCCATACTTAGTGAGGTAAATCGAATAAGGAAGATATCAATTTGTCACCGATTATAAAAGTTTTTGACCTCTTTTAGAAATATATCCCATGGAATTTCGTTTGGCCCCGGGACAGTTCGAGCGCGGGCGCAGGCAGTTTTACCATGCTGACAAAAAAGAAAACAGTCTTCAGAAACTTCGACCGGGTAGGAATGGCAGTGAGGTCGAAGTCGATTGAAAGATAGTACTGTCTATAGGGGAGGGGCAGGTCCTTGTGTTGCTCATCTCGGGCATAAACCATTCGTTCCGCCCCGTAGCCAACAGCAAGGTTAAGCCACTTGGGGAACTTCATAAACTTGTCAAGGTCTGCCGACAGCCAGTACGTCTGGCCATTGTAATCCTTTATGATCTGCTCTGCACCGCGGCCCAGAACGTCAGGTCGCATTGCCGCATAACGCGTAGTGTGGAAGGAATACTTGGGCTGAATCCGAACTTCACCCCAGAGCCGCTTCTGCCCGAGATAAAGCAATGGCCCCGTCGCATTGGCAATGAGGTCGCCGGCAGAGGCTCCATACGCAGTAGAGTGTCCGTCAAAAATTTCAATTGGAAGGAGAGTCGCAAATGCTGCAATGCTTCCGATAACGTCTGACTTTTCTTCCGGCAGGTTGTAATGCTGCAAGCCGCGGGAGACGCCATACGCCAGATAAAACGACGAATAGGCGTGTCCGAGCTTGTCCATTTGCTTCCATTCTGCATTATCGTTGAAAAAACGGAATGACTGCTTGTCGGCGTGGCGATACCAAAGGTGATTCAGAGTTGCGATGGATGCCGCGTAAGTGACTGCCGAGACGAGAACAGCATTGGTCAAACCCTTCTTGTTGACGGAGGCATTCAGCGAGTCGCCGGACTGGCAGAGAGCGAGATGTGGCAAGAGGAGCGCAAGCGCAATAAGCCTAGTTGATCGTCTCATCTTCCTCGCGAATAGCATCTTTGGGTGTCTGAGCATCGCCTGCGCTCCTGCCTGAACTTCTGTTGCGGCTACGGCGGAACAGGTCGCGAATCTCGTCAAAGCTTTGTGTGTGAATAATGCTGGCGCCCGTAGTAATCGTATTTTGCTGATTGACGGAGCTGAGGATAGGGTTCACGTTGGTTCTGCTATACATCTTCACGCGAAGTTTGCCATCCGCAGTCAGCATGTAGTCGACAGTCCAGTCACCGGCCACACTCGACGGGCTTGCCTGGCTTGCCCCGGCGCCCGCGTTGTTGTTCGAGTTGTTGAAGGTTCCATCGCCGGTGAGCCTCAATCTTCCCCCGGCGAAGGTGTAAGAGAATCTTAACTGGAACGTGTTAAACGCTTCTTCATCCATGACACCAAGATCCACGTCGATGACAAGATTCTGGTCCACCTGACTCATCCAGTAGCTCAGCTGGTTTGAAAGCAGCTCACTCACACTGTTCACAACGGAACCGCTGGTGTCGAATGATTCGGGAGGCGAGAATCGCCTTAGCACGATAAGACTGAACACCTGTCGTTTGAGTTCCTGTTCATCCAACCTGTTTTTGAAGGCGGTGAAGATGATGTCCATATTATAGTTAGTCGTTCCCGCCTGGATACTCTTGGGGAGGTCCCTGGCTTCGATATCAAAAGAAATGTTCAATGCGAGCATTGGTCCCTCCACCTTCACAAGAACCTGTACGGGATACTTTCTGCGAAGCTGAGGGATATCGGCAGCTTCTTCGGTAATGTCTGCCAGTAGCGGGGCAAGACTTGCCTGTTGGTTGTAGGATGCGTTTATGTCCAGTACACCCTGATAGGGATCACCAAACCAAGATATGCGACTTCCGCGCTGGATTTCGAATTCTTTGTTGATGATGTCGTATAGCGTGAAGTTGTACCAGCCTTCGGTAAACTCAAACGTGCCGAACATGTTGAATTCACCCTTCGTATCCAACGCCAGCTTGAGGTCTCCATTTCCTCTTCCGCGGATGATATCGCCAGCTTTTAAGTCGAAGATGATTTCGCAATATGCGTCAGGTGTAACGTCGACGTTCAGGTCGAACGTGATGCCGGTGAGATTTACTTTGTTACGGCGTGCGATGTCTTCTGTGAGTTTGCGGGTTATAACGGAGTCTTGGAAGTTTACAAATGTGATGAAGTCTTTTTTCTCGACGGATGATGATCCACTGATCGGTATGTATATGCGTGTGTTCTTTTCGGTGCGCGCTGTGGAGGAAATCCGGAGGTTGTGCAACGGCCCAAAAAATTCCACGTTTCCGGTTGCATAAGCCTGACCATAGAAGAGATCATTATCTTTCAGGGATGTATTCAGTACCTGGAAGTTATTGAAATCCGCATTGACGTTGATGCTCATGCTGTTGAAGTTGTCGTGATCGATCCGCCCATTCAGACTGGCGGTGTTCCTGAATGCATCCGTCAGTTCAATATTCTTGAAATAAATGGAGTTTGGTGATAGTCCGACTATACCCTTGAAGCGGTAATTCGTTTTCAGGTAACCCACGAGTATCTGCCCGTCGTTCACGAGTCCTTCGCCTTCGATGGCGGGACGATCCAGTTTTCCGGTGATCGCAAAATCGCCAGAAACGGTACCCAGAATCGATGGGAAGATTTCTTCCAGAAAAGGTTCAAGTATTTTCAGGTCAGCGTCCTGCAATGTAGCACTGACGTCGAGGGGTGAAGATTTCCTGGAAGGCGTATAATTTCCGCCGAGATTCAACAGTTTCTTTGCATCACGCGTAACCTCTACGTTGATGTCGAACTTTCGAGCAGTGGTATCCCACTTGTTGTATCCATGCAGGTCGCCGATGAGGAAGTCGTTAACCCTGAAGCCAATGATTGAAACCGAATTCTGAATGTTCGGCGTCTTGAAGAAGTTGCTCATCTCAACGCTGCCATCCATGATGCCGTTGATGCGTTCTGCAGTGATCACATTAAACGTTGAAAGGTCAAGCTGATCAATTTTGAGCGTAACAAGCCGGGATGGGTCTTCCGAAAGAATACCGTTTACAGCTACGGATTGACTACCTGATATCAGGGCAAGCTTATGGAATCTTGTCGATCCGTTTGACACGGAGATGTAGTTGTCTTCTCCGAAAGTCCAGATGCGTTCAAGGAGATTTACTGTTGATGGTTCCATCGCGATCACCGTGCTGTCGCGCTGAAAGTTCACATTCCCCCGAAGGCGGACGTAGTTTGTCTGCCCGGTTTGGTCTGCGTCAAGGCCAAAATCGATATGGTTTCCGTTCCAGATTCCTTCAGCGAGAAGGTCTTGTGTCTGGAGGTTCTTATTGATGATCTGGGTCCCCGAATTAAGCGTCGCCATCGCGAGCACTGCGGTGCTGTCGGCAATTTTGGATGTAGTAACTTCCAGATCATTGTCAAGAAACAGCATCCCTCGCATGTTCAGTGAGTCAATGTGAGAGTAAAGGTCGAGGATGGAAGTATATCCGCTTGTAAACCGCCCGGTCAGTTCCGTACCTCTCGCTACCATTAAATCGGCATTCACAAGGCCGGTGATTGGTGCGAGGTCCTTGACACGAACTTTGATTTCTGCCTGATAGGATTCCGGTTGGTATTTCTTTTTCGCGTAATAGCTTTCAATCTCGTCTTTGTCGTTCTTGATGTTGAGCAATATCTCGCGTGCGAGCACCTGGACGTCGTTCACGAGATTCGAAAGGAGGTAGCTACCCGTTATCTGCGTATCGATGAGGGACGATCGAACAGTGAGGTTTCGATCAGATCCGTCTCGCGACGAATTAATAGCGATACTGTCAAGGGCCAGCTCGTTGTCCTTGTACGCCAGGTTGACATCGAGGAATTCGGCATGCCCTTCCAGCGAATCAAGAGAAAGACCTTTAACGTCGGCGGCGAATGATGATCGGAGAAACAGGAAGTCTTTGGAGAGTTGGAGGTTGTGAAAGTAAGCAGTGTCCAGTTTGGCCTCGATCTGAATCCGATTTTGACCTTCCCGAAGGTCTACGGACCCGCGTGCCTGGAATTCGAGATTGGGATCGTTGATTTGCAGAAACCCATTGAACAAGCCCTTGGCGAATCGCGCGTCTGTTGAGATATTACGGTATTCATACCCCAGGATGCCGATGCGGCTCACCTTCCCGTTAAGTTTGAAATCCGCCGTGTTCTGCGTTAATCCGGAGCCTGCAATGCGACCATCCATCGCAATATTCTGGAATGTTGACGTATCGCTAAGGAATTTACCCAACGAGAATCCCGACAGGTTGAGGCGCCCACTGTATTCGGATCGGTTGAAATCCTGTTCGTTAACCTTGAAGTTGATGTCCGAACGGATCGTTCCCAGTCGTCCAATAAGGGTTCCGTTGGCGACGAAGTCTGTCGGGTAACCCAGGAATTGACCATCTACGTGAAGCATGCCCATCGGTTCCAATCGCTCAATGATGCCCTTGTTAAGGAGAAACGAAAGGTCGCGCGTATCGAGTTGCGAATCTTTTACGTTGAGGATGATGAACGTTTCGTTGACTTCGGGCAGACCATCCATATCAAGAGACCCGCTCAGCCGGGTGTTTCCCAGCAGGACGTCCATGCCGGTGACCTTGAATTTGTTTACTCTCCCGACAGCCAGCCCACTAACGTGAAGGGGCTTCTGAATTCTTTCAATTCCTGGCGCAAAAAGAGCAAGGTCGTTCGGATGGATGATGGTGTTGGAAAGATTGGCGCGGATCGTCACCTTGTTGATGAAATCGTTGAGGTCGCGCTGCCGGTCATACAAAAAGATTATCGTATCCTGAATGATGCTTTCACCCGCGCGAAGGTTTAGTCCTTTGAACTCCATGCCGCCCTGCGAAATTCGGAAATACGTCGAAAGCTCGTTTATGCTGAATCCCGTCTGAATGTCCCGGCCGATCAGCGTGTTGACGTTAAACTGTGTGGTGTCTCCAATGACGGCAAAACTGCTCAGCTGGGCTTCATCGATACCAACCGAAAACTGATTGTAATTGAATCCCCGCTTCACCGAATCGCGGTCCTGATTGAGATAGGTGAACTGACTGTTGTTCAGGAAGGCCTCACCGATATTGATCCGTGGCGGTCTCCCCGTGCCGCCGCCACCTGAATACTTTTCATTGATCCGCGCGATAAACGTGTTGATGTTAAGATCGCGCGAGGTATCATTTTCCTGAATAACCGTAAGAAAGACATGAGCGCTGTCGACATAAACGCCGTCGATGTTGACGTCGTTATTGTTCAACAGGTTGCTTAATTCGAAGTTTATCACGATCTCGTTCGCACGGATCATCTTGTTGCCCTCCGGATCGTACAGGTCGACGCCGATAAGTTCCAGCCGGTCGAACCAGAGCATCTTGAAGCTTTTGATCGTTGAAGGAAAACCGATTACGTTCGAAAAGTCTTTGAGATAGAACGAGATGAGCCACTGTTGGACCGGTGGCATCTGCAGGAAAAGAAAAAGCGAGATTATCAGGAAAAGTGTGGACGCGACGGAATAGGCGAGTATTTTTGTGATTCGATTTTTGATAACTTGCAAGTTCATTATTCAACCATGCGGCCCGTCATACTTGCCATTGAATCTTCGTGCGATGAGACGTCAGCTTCCGTAATTTCAAACGGCAAGGTACTTAATAATATTATCGCTTCACAGGCGGTCCACCAAAAATACGGGGGTGTGGTACCTGAGCTGGCGAGTCGCGCTCATCAGCAAAACATAGTGATGGTGGTGCAGCAGGCTTTAACCGAAGCAAGGATCAGACCAAACGATCTCGATGCGGTTGCCTTCACGCGGGGACCGGGGCTGATGGGGTCACTACTCGTCGGACTATCGTTTGCAAAGGGGCTTGCGCTGGCCCGGAGGATACCGCTCATCGAGGTTAACCATATGCAGGCGCACATTCTGGCGCACTTCATCGACGATCCGAAACCGCGGTTCCCGTTTTTGTGTCTGACGGTGAGCGGAGGTCATACTCAGCTGGTTTTGGTAAAGGATCACCTGGAGATGGAGCTTCTCGGCCAGACGCGCGACGACGCCGTTGGCGAAGCATTCGATAAATCGGCCAAGATGATGGGGCTTCCATATCCGGGCGGCCCATTGATCGATAAGTATGCCCGTGAAGGAAATCCGAAGGCGTTCAGCTTCCCCGTGACAACTATGCCGGGGCTGGATTTTTCATTCAGCGGGATTAAAACCGCGTTACTTTACTTCCTCCGCGACAGTCTGAAGGCAGACCCGGGATTCCTGGAACACAACATGGCCGACGTATGCGCCAGCCTGCAGGATACGCTGATCCGCATGCTGATCGTAAAGCTGTCGGAAGCTGTGGACCAGACCGGGGTCAAAAGGGTGGCGATTGCAGGTGGCGTTTCCGCAAATTCAGGACTTCAAAAGACGTTGCGCGAAAGCGCTCAACGGAAAGGCTGGGAAGTGTTTATTCCGGAGTTTCAGTATTGTACAGACAACGCAGCGATGATTGCCATTGCCGCGCATTATAAATACCTCAAGGGAGAGTTTGCGCCCATGGACGTCACACCACTCGCGCGAATGCCGTTGTCGGGCTAAGTCTGTGAGATATAGAAAAGTTGATGAAAGCTATTTTCAAACCCGGAGACAAAAAACAATATCGAAGGACTATCGAGTCTGCCGACAAGGCATCCTTTCACAATCATACCGTCCATCCTGTGTACGCAACGTTCTCTCTGGCACGTGACGCAGAATGGACGACGCGGCAGTTTGTACTTGAGATGATAGAACCGGATGAAGAGGGAATCGGAACGTTTCTGACGGTGGAACATAAAAGCCCGGCTTTCGTTGGGGAAGAAATAATCTTCACTGCCTGGGTCGATCATATAGATGGGAACGAATTAACCTGTTTCTTTGAAGCCCGCGTCGGCTCACGACTGATTGCGATGGGAAGAACGGGCCAAAAGATCCTCCGCAAAGAGAAGCTGGAACGAATTTTCCAGCGAAGCGAAGAATAAATACGAAATGAAGCAAAGATTTTCAAACGATATCAACATACGCAACAGGCAGGCTACGTTCCAGTACGAGATTCTCGACAAGTACTATGCTGGAATCGTCCTTACCGGAACGGAAATCAAATCAATTCGCGAAGGAAAAGTTAACCTGCAGGATGGATATTGTTATATCAACAATGGTGAAGTTTTCGTAAAGGGTGTTAACATTACGCCTTATGCGCAGGGCACTCACTACAACCATGAGGCTACGCGCGAGCGGAAGCTCCTTCTCAAGCGTTCTGAAATCCGCAAGCTGGAAGGCAAGGTTGAAGAAAAAGGACTGACATTGATTCCCCTTCGGCTTTTTATCAACGAACGCGGTCTCGCCAAGATGGAGATTGCCCTCGGTAAGGGCAAGAAACTTCATGATAAGCGTCAAAGTATCAAGGAGCGTGAGGCGAAACGGGAACTCAATAACATGCGATTCTGAACGGTAAACGGAAGGTCAATACATGGAAAACATGCAATACGGCGTTTGTCGGTTAAGCCTTGTGCCGGTACGGTCGGAGCCGGCCCATAAGGCGGAGCAGACTTCACAACTCTTGTTCGGCGATCATTTTGAAGTGATAGATACCCATTCGGAGGGGAAGTGGCTGAAGATCCGTACCTACCTCGATCAATACGAGGGCTGGATTGCCCGAAATCAGTTTTATGAAATTTCCTCCGAGTTCTTCGAATATATTAACCGCGCTGAACTAAAGATAACGCTTGACGTTACGTCGAGTATTCTTTTTAACAAAAGCCCCGTTGTAATCCTTCTTGGTAGCATAATTCCGATTACGGGATCAGAGCTTTTCCGGATGGAGGAACAGTTTGCCTTCAACGGAGAGTCGAAGACTATCGGGTTGAAGCGTGACTTCGAATATCTTCAGGGTATTGCACACAAGTATCTTAATGCGCCTTATCAGTGGGGTGGTAAGAGTCCTTTCGGGATAGACTGTTCAGGGTTTACGCAAATGGTTTTCCGGATCTGTGGATACCAGCTGAATCGCGACGCGTGGCAGCAGGCGTTACAGGGCAAGCCGGTGACCAGCGTGGAAGGGGCGCAGCCCGGCGACCTGGTTTTCTTCAACAGGGAAGACGGACGTATTGACCACGTAGGTATTCTCCTTCCGCGGGGACGCATCATTCACGCCTCCGGCCGGGTTCGGATTGATTCGGTGGATGAAAATGGTATCATTCACGCTGAGACGAAGGTCCTGACGCATCCCCTCGCGAAAATCCGAAGGATACTGGCCTGATTCACTTTCGATCTGCTCGCTATTCCGCATATCGTTTCCGGTTTTGCTTGTTCAAAACTTTGGAATTATATTACATTCATGAATTCGCGGGTTTTGGTATTGAATCAGGACAACAGCCCACTCATGGTCTGTTCGGTGGAGCGCGCGTTCATTCTTGTTTTCCTCAAGAAAAGTGAGATGGTCAGATCAGCAAACGGCTACAAACTCCATTCGGTGAGTCAGAGCTTTCCGATGCCGTCGGTCATCCGTCTTAATCGCTATGTTAACGCCCCTTACAAGGGCGTTAATCTTACCCGGCAGAATATATTCAAGCGCGACAATTACGAGTGTCAGTACTGCGGCACAAAACGCGACCTCACGATCGATCACGTTATCCCCAGAGCAAAAGGGGGTAAAGATACGTGGGTTAATCTCGTAACGGCATGCAAGAAGTGTAACGCTAAGAAGGGCGACTATACGCCCGAAGAGGCAGGCATGCCTTTGCGCAAAAAACCGTCTAAGCCATCATACGCCATCTTCCTCAAAGATTATGTAAATGGCGCCGATGAATGGGATTCTTTTCTGAACGGTCAATCATAAGCATTCTTGTTTATATTTGAGCATGTTTATGCTCACAAACAAATCGGCAGTCATCACAGGAGGAGGCAGCGGAATAGGCAAGGCTATTGTTGAGCTGTTCGTCACCCGCGGTGCGTCTGTGCATATTCTCGAACTCAACGCCGATTCAACATCAAAACTATTCGAAGGTATCGATAACATAAGCGTTCATTCCTGTAATGTGTCCAGTCAGCAGGAGGTGAATCGCGTGATCGAACAAATATTCGCCCTGGAGGGAAAGATTGATATTCTTGTCAACAGTGCTGGCGTGGCGCATATTGGGAAACTCGAAAATACTTCGGAGGCCGATTTCATGAGTCTTTTCGATGTGAATGTCAAAGGCGTCTACAACACTATGCAAGCTGTGGTCAGGTTTATGAAGGAACAACAGCGCGGAGTCATCCTTAATGTTGCTTCTGTTGCCGCCTTCCTCGGACTGGTAGACCGGTTTGCGTATTCCATGACGAAAGGTGCCGTAGCATCGATGACGTTGTCAGTTGCTAAAGACTATCTGCCGCATAACATCCGGTGTAATTCAATTTCGCCGGCACGTGTTCATACCGCGTTTGTTGATGGCTTCCTGAAGACAAATTATCCCGGGCGTGAAGATGAGATGTTCGAAAAATTATCGCGTACCCAACCCATCGGGAGAATGGGTAAACCTTCTGAAGTGGCAGCGCTTGCGTTGTACCTGTGCTCCGATGAGGCTGCCTTTGTAACCGGATGTGATTACCCTATCGACGGAGGATTTCTGAAACTTAATACCTGACATAATGAAAATTTTGCGCTTTGGTGAACCGGGTAAGGAAAAGCCCGCAGTCCTTGTAAATGATCGTATCCTGGATATTTCGGCATTCGGCGAAGATATCGGTGAAAGGTTTTTTGAGACCGATGGCATTGTCAGGTTGCAATCTTGGTTAAAAGAAAATCATCAACTACCAGAGGTTGATTCAAGCGTACGGATCGGATGTCCTTTTACACGGCCGTCGAAAATCGTCTGCATTGGCCTTAACTATTCCGACCATGCAAAGGAAACAGGAGCGAAGGCTCCTGAAGAACCGATCATCTTTTTCAAAGCTACGAGCGCACTTTGCGGCCCCAATGATAATGTTGTCATTCCCCGAAACAGCACAAAAACAGACTGGGAGGTCGAACTTGCAGTAGTGATCGGAAAAAAGGCCAGCTATGTCGAAGAATCGGAAGCTATGGATTACGTCGCGGGCTATTGCCTGCACAACGATTACAGTGAGCGCGAGTTCCAGCTGGAGCGCGGAGGGCAATGGGTAAAGGGCAAGAGCTGCGATACCTTTGCGCCGATGGGACCATACCTGGTCACACGTGATGAGATCGCGGATGTGCATAACCTTCGTCTCTGGCTCAAGGTAAACGGAGCTATGTATCAGGATGGCAACACCTCAAACATGATTTTTAAAATTCCGTTCCTGGTAAGTTATCTCAGTCAGTTCATGACTCTGCTTCCGGGCGATGTGATTTCCACAGGAACACCTGCCGGTGTAGGACTTGGATTCAAACCTCCGGTGTACATTCGCAAGGGCGATATTATCGAGTTGGGTATTGAGGGACTTGGAGCGCAATCACAAACTGCGGTTTAAATCGGTGGCCATGAAAATAGATTCGCATCAGCATTTCTGGTATTATAAACCCGAACGCGATACGTGGATCACGGATGATATGAGTGTGCTTAAGCAGGATTATCTCCCGGCAAACTTGCGCAGGAATTTGCACGACCACGGTTTTGATGGATCAGTAGCCGTTCAGGCCGACCAGTCGGAAGATGAGACCGCTTTTCTGCTTGAGCTTGCAGATGCCAA
This sequence comes from Bacteroidota bacterium, assembly GCA_023417065.1. GTDB lineage: Bacteria > Bacteroidota > Bacteroidia > Cytophagales > Cyclobacteriaceae > Ohtaekwangia. Next base: position 62,339 of record JAEZGH010000193.1, on the reverse strand, counting down.
TTCTTTCATCAGGGGAATTGTTGGGTGGACAGATTTGCGGTCACCGGCTCTCCAGGAAAGGCTGGCGTATTTTAAGTCATTCCCTAAAGTCAAAGGGTTTCGCCATGTAGTGCAAGCGGAAAAGATGGGCTTTCTGAATGACGTGTCGTTCCGAAACGGAGTAAAAATGCTGGCCGAATTTGGCTTTACCTATGATCTGCTGATTTATCATCACCAGCTGGAGGAGGCACTAGACTTTGTGAGGGCGTTGCCCGATGTAAAAATTGTGATTGATCACATCGCCAAGCCCAACATTAAGGACAGGGAGAAGACGCACTGGGAATTGCAGATGGCGGCGATGGGAACATTCTCCAACGTCTTCTGCAAATTGTCGGGAATGGTGACCGAAGCTTCCTGGCAAGGATGGAAGAAGAAAGATTTCTTTCCCTACCTTGACGAGGTGATGGAAGCCTTTGGACCGCAGCGGCTGATGTATGGTTCGGATTGGCCGGTTTGTCTGGTGGCGGGAAACTATGATGCGCAGCTCGACATTGTTGAATCTTATATTTCAGCATTAAGCATCTCCGAACAAAAAGCGATCATGGGAGAAAATGCCGTCAAATTCTATTCTCTTTGAGGACCGCGTAAACCAATTTTCTTATTTTTATTCACATTACTTGAACTATGAATCTTTTTCTTCAGGATAAAGTCGTCATTGTTACCGGCGGAGCCAAGGGCATAGGAGAGGGTATCGTGAGAGGTCTCGCTGCCGAAGGAGCAATACCCGTCATCATTGGTCGGAATGAAACTGATAACCTCAAAGTTGTGCGTGAGATCGAAGCTGGTGGCGGACGATGTTTTCAGGTTCCCGCCGAGTTGTCGGTTCCCGCCGAATGTCAGTCTGCTGTGGAAGTCATCAGTCATGAGTTCGGTCGTATCGATGGAGTCGTGAACAACGCAGGTGTCAACGATGGCGTTGGTCTTGAACGGGGCGACTACGAACGATTCATTTCTTCCATCCATAAGAATCTCGTTCATTATTATCTAATTGTCCATCATGCTCTTCCGTATCTGAAAGTGAGTAAAGGTGCAATTGTGAACATCGGATCTAAAACTGCAGAAACCGGACAAGGTAATACCTCTGCTTATGCAGCTGCCAATGGCGGAAGGAATGCACTTACCCGTGAATGGGCGGTAGAATTGTTGCCCTATGGCATTCGCGTAAACGCCGTCATTGTAGCCGAATGCTACACGCCATTGTACGATAAGTGGATTAAAACATTCCCTGATCCGGAAGAAAAACTCGCATCCATAACAAGTAAGATACCTCTTGAAAACAGAATGACTACTGCTGATGAAATCGCAGATATGGTCTTGTTCCTGCTTTCAAGGAGGTCGTCGCATACTACAGGTCAGCTTATTCATGTCGACGGTGGCTATGTTCATCTTGACCGCGCACTTCTGTAATCAAATCCCATATCCATGGCGTCCATACCCTCTTCGCGTGAAAATACCGCAGCTACAAGTGCGGGCATTAACTCAAGGAACTACTTAATCCCTTTTGCGCTCGTCACGAGTTTGTTCTTTTTGTGGGGGCTTGCGAACAGTTTGAATGGTACGCTGATCAAACACTTCCAGACCGCGCTGAATCTGAATCCCGCTCAGGCTGGAATTGTAGACTCTGCGTTCTATATTGGTTACTTCGTCATGGCGTTACCCGCGGCATTTCTGATGAACAGGATCGGTTATAAAAAGGGAATATTGATAGGACTGTTGCTTTACGCAGCTGGCGCATTGCTTTTCTATCCCGCTGCGGAAGTTCGGGTGTACGGAATTTTTCTGGTGGCCTTGTTCGTGATTGCGTGTGGGCTCGCCTTTCTGGAAACCGCCGCGAACCCCTATGTAACTGTTCTTGGAGATCCGAAGTCTGCCGAAAGCCGTATAAACCTTGCACAGTCGTTCAATGGATTGGCTGTCATCATTGGCCCCGTTATCGGAAGTCTTTTCATCTTCTCTGATAAAGAGCATACGAACGAGTCGCTCAACGCGATGCCTTTCGATCAGGCAGAGACTATCCGGATTGCCGAGGCTGAATCGGTTCAGGTGCCGTATCTGGTGATAGCAGGTATTGTTCTATTGGTCAGTATATTTTTCGCTGTTACGAAAATGCCGGAGATATCCGCTGAAGGGGAACGCACGGCTTCATTCAAAGGGATTACCCGTCACAGGCATCTCATGATGGGAATCCTGGCGCAGTTCTTTTACGTTGGTGCGCAGGCATCGTTGTGGGCGTACTTTGTGAATCTCAAACTGCATTACGCCAAAGACGATCACCTGGCTATCGTCAAGTTTCTCTATCCGGTGTCTGACGCGATGACTCCGTCGCAGATCGCAAATTTCCACGCGTCGTTCGCATTAGTACTGTTTATGATTGGCAGGTTTGTGGGCACGTGGCTCCTGACAAAGTTTCGTGCAAATTCCATTTTGACGATATATGGACTGGCCAGTGCGTTACTTCTGGCATTCGCCTATGTTTCCTCAGGAACAACAGCAGTTGTGGCCATCAGTCTGACGTACTTCTTTATGTCGATTATGTTTCCGACGATATTTTCATTATCCATCAAGAATCTTGGAGACCAGGTTAAACTTGGCGCCGGCCTTGTAATCATGGCTATCGTCGGCGGGGCGATCCTGCCACCAATTACCGGCTGGGCGTACCAGAAGGGATATGAAAATGCACTCCTTGTACCATTGATCGCTTTCCTGTTCATCGTCTACTACGGATGGCGCGGTTACCGCGTCCGCGCTTAGTATTTCCATTTTTAGGCAATTCTCTTACTTGTCAGGCCATTTGTTGATGCTGCCTGTTTGAATCATTTCGCTTTTTGTTTGTAAAAATATACCGATCGGTATATTTTTGGACCGTGACAAAATCAGAGCGGACGCGTCAGTTTATCGTTTCCAGAACGGCAGAGATATTCAACAAACAGGGATATCAGGGCACCTCATTGAGTGATCTGGAAACAGCAACCGGACTCACCAAAGGTTCATTGTATGGCAATTTTTCCGATAAGCAGGAGATTGCCCGGGAGGCATTTCGATATTCCATGGAGCAGATAAGAAGTGTCGTCCGGGATCGGATAAATAAGAAGAAGACAGCCAGGGATAAACTTCTTGCATTGATTTCGTTTCATGCCGACTATGTTTTCAATCCTCCCATAGCCGGCGGTTGCCCCCTGCTGAATACAGCTATTGAAGCCGATGATTGTAATCCACTAATGAAAAAGGCGGTGGCAGCTGAAATTCAAAAAACCATAGATGCAATTGCTGAGTTGCTGGAATCAGGTAAGAAGAACGGCGAATTTGTGCGAAGCTTTAAATCACAGGAACTTGCAGTCGTGTTCTTTACGGGCTTCGAAGGGGCGTTGATGATGTCGCGCGTCGCCGGATCTGACAAGGCTATGAAGATAGTCGTGAAACATTGTAAGAGTTTATTAGACCAAATAGCAGCGAAATGAAACAAAGAAGAGTAGTCGTAACCGGGCTCGGAGCAATAACACCGCTAGGTAGTTCCGTACCTGAATTCTGGAACAATCTCCTGAACGGTGTAAGTGGCGCCGCACCCATCACACGGTTTGACACAACAAAGTTCAAGACAAAGTTCGCATGCGAAATAAAGAACTATGATCCGCTGAATTACTTTGAAAAACAGGAAGTCCGCAAAATTGACCCCTTTACACAATATGCACTCATTTCGACAACGGAAGCGTTGAAGGATTCGGGGCTTAACCTTGACGCCATCGACAAGACCAGGGTGGGGGTTATCTGGGGCTCGGGCAATGGAGGTTTTCAGACGTTCCAGCAGGAAGTAATGACATTTGCACTTGGCGATGGTACTCCGCGAATCAATCCTTATTTCATTCCGAAAGTTATCGTTGATATTGCATCAGGGTGGATTTCTATCAAGTGGGGATTCATGGGACCGAACTTTACAACGGTTTCGGCATGCGCAACATCAACCACGGCAATCATTGATGCGATGAACTATATTCGGTGGGGAAAGGCTGATATCTTCGTCACAGGAGGTTCCGAAGCCGCCATCAACGAAGCCGGCATTGGCGGCTTCAGCGCCCTGAAAGCATTGTCCACTCGCAATGATGATCCTGCGACAGCTTCAAGACCATTTGATGCCGCGCGCGATGGCTTTGTCATGGGAGAGGGGGCGGGTGCTCTTATACTCGAAGAATACGAGCACGCCGTTCGCCGTGGTGCGAAAATCTATGCGGAGGTCGCTGGTGGCGGTATGTCTGCCGATGCATACCATCTGACAGCCACACACCCCGAAGGCGCCGGTGCTATACTTGGAATGAAATGGGCGCTGGAGGACGCAGGTCTTTCCGTCGCTGATGTCGATTACCTCAACCCCCACGCTACATCAACTCCTGTCGGTGATGAAAGCGAAATGAAAGCCATCAACACGCTATTCGGTGAACACGTAAAATCGCTTTCGGTGAGTGCTACCAAATCTGCTACGGGCCATTTACTTGGTGGTGCCGGAGCTATTGAAGCAATCATCAGTATCAAGGCAGTGCATGAGAATGTGATACCTCCAACGATAAACACGCAGTCAATAGATCCTGAAATTCCTCAGGGACCTAAAGTGGTATTGGGATCAAAATTGAATAAGACAGTCAACGTCGCGCTAAGCAATACATTTGGTTTTGGCGGCCACAATGCCTCGGCGGTTTTCAGGAAGGTTTCGGCTTAAACACCGCTGGATCAGAATCGCAGCGTGAATACAGTAAGCACATCGGGTTCAGATTCAACGGTAATGGATCCGTTGTGCATCTGCATGATCTGCCGTGAAAGACTTAGGCCAATACCGGAGCCGGTTCTTTTGGTCGTGTAGAACGGAACGAAGATTTGATCGAGGGCTTCCCTGATAATTCCCGGTCCGTTGTCTATGACCTCAATCTTGATCGTATTGTCTTCAAATTTTCCGAGCAGTTTGAGAACAGGATTTTCCGTTTCGGCAAGTGCTTCCTTGGCATTCTTCAGCAGGTTGATCAACACCTGTTCTATCATTTCCTGATCGGCCTGGATTGTTATATATTCCGAATCACACCCGAATTCGAAATTGATGTTTGTCTTCTTCAGGTCATTCTTCATCAGCTGAGCAACCTTCATGATAAGATCATTAAGCCGCACCTGAGTCATATTCGGTTTCGGCAAGGATGTATATTCGCGATAAGCGTCGATGAACTTGATGAGGCCTTTGCTTCGGTTCTCGATGGTGGCCAGCCCTTCACGCAAGTCGTCCGCGCCTTCCTCCGCAAGTTCAAACACATCGCCCTTCTTCTCCATCTCATGATCCAGGATTTCGCGTAACGTTGATGTCAGCGACGAGATCGGCGTAATGGAGTTCATGATCTCATGACGGAGCACCCGGGTCAGGTTTTGCCAGGCCTCAAGTTCCTGCTGCTGTAGTTCAGGTTGGATGTTCTGAAGCGTAATCAATTTTACATCCGTTCCGCGGATGCGCAGTTCAGTAGCCTGGATGGTGAGGTATAATTCATTGCTGCCTTTGTACAACTCACTCTTTCCGGGCTCGGCTGAAAGTATGCTCTGATACAACTTTGGATTAACAATATTGAGATCGCTGAGATTTTTTATGGCATTGATGCCCATGAATTTCTTCGCGTTCGCATTGATCAGCTGCACATTGCCTGTGCTGTCGAAAGAGAGGATACCTGTCCTTACCTGTTGAACTACGATGTTCAGGTACTGTCCCTGTTCCTCCTTTTCGGAGCGCGCACGGCGGAAAGCTTCCAGCACTTCCGTAAAGGCGGTATTCAGCTCCTTGAAACTCTTTCCGAGTTTATTGTCTGCGGTAAACCCGGTGATAAAATCAGAATACTTGACAGACTCCAGAAACCGGGTCAGCTTCTGGTTTGTAATACTGACAAACCGGAACAGCTCGACGTGCTGAAATCCAATGACAACGCCCATCAGCACCGCAGCAAATATCATGTTAGGCCGGGTGATCATGTACATGAACAAGCCCATCGTGACCCCGAGAAGGATTACCCGGAAGATCACTTTGGCGCGAAAGTCTGAAAAGCGGAAGTTCAATTTAGATCGTTCTCAATATCAACCGGCAAGATAGTGCAAAATCCCGTATTCGGGGTGGCGTGCACTTCTCACAATCCGTGTTTCTCGAGCCGGCGGTACAAAGAAGATCGCGTTAGACCCAGTTCGGTTGCAGCCTGGGTTATATTTCCGTTGTATTTTTTTAGCACCTTTCGAATCAGCAGTTTTTCGACCTCTTCGAGGTTATACTGTTCAAGGCTTAATTGTCCATCCTCCTTGGTTCCGGCTGGTGAAAAGTTAAAATCTTCAGGTTGAAGCACACTGCTATTGCTAAGAATAACTGCTCTTTCGATGGCATGCTGGAGCTCGCGGATATTGCCTGGCCATGGATGTTTATGCATCCGCGCCATCGCCGCGTCGCTGATACGGCTTACTTGCTTGCCATACTTCGAGGAGTAATGCGAGAGGAAATGGTTCGCCAACAGGGGAATGTCCTCAAACCGTTCACGCAGGGGTGGGATTTCAATTTCGATCGTATTTATTCGATATAGCAAGTCCTGCCGAAAGCGGTTCTCTTTCACCATCTCATACAGCGGCATATTGGTCGCGCAGATCAAACGGATATTGACAGGAGTTTCTTTATTCGAACCCACGCGGCTTACTTTCCGGTTCTGCAACACGGTAAGCAACTTTGCCTGAAGGGGCATTGAAAGGTTTCCAATCTCGTCGAGGAACAGTGTGCCGCCGTTGGCAAGTTCGAAACGCCCGGCGCGGTCTTCCTTGGCGTCAGTAAACGCGCCTTTTTTGTGACCAAAAAGTTCGCTTTCGAATAGGGTCTCCGTTATTGAGCCCAGGTCCACGCCAACAAAGTTCTCCTTGCTTCTGGGCGAGTTTTTATGGATGGCGCGGGCAATCAGCTCTTTCCCGGTTCCGTTTTCTCCCAGAATCAGTACGTTCGCGTCGGTCTTCGCAACACGATCGATCGTCTGAAAGATTTTCTGCATGGCCATGCTTTGACCGAGAATTTCGCTGTAGCGCTCATTCAGCGCGACGTTGATTTCTTCGTTCTTGATCTTCAAACTTTGTATCGTATCACGGGACTCTCTGAGACGCATTGCAGAATAGAGCGTAGCCAGCAGTTTTTCGTTTTCCCACGGCTTCAACACAAAGTCGGTGGCTCCGGCTTTGATTGCTTTCACGGCCATTTGTACGTCGCCATAGGCGGTAATTAGCACCACCACCGCTGACGGATCAATTTGCAGGATCCGCTCCAGCCAGTAATATCCTTCGCGGCCGCTGCTGACATCTTTAGTGAAATTCATGTCGAGGAGAATCACGTCATAATCATCGTTGTTCATGAGCGTGGGTAGTGCTTCCGGATTCTTTTCAATGTCGACCTGAGCGAAATGACGCTTAAGGTGCATCTTTGCAGCTTTCAAGAGGTCTTCGTTATCATCGACAATCAGGATCCTTCCGTGTTTCTGTTCCATTGCGTGTCAAAAGGTGGTTTTGGACTGTATCAATTTTAGACAATGATGTCCGACTCCGGGCAAAGCATATACCGAAAGCCATAAAGTGGAAAAAAGGCCAGAAAACAGCGATTATGTGTGTTTGCAGGCGAACAGTCCGTTCGGTTTCGAACATACTCGTTCAATTGTGAACGAGTAAAGTTGCCATTTACCGCGTGAAAACAGGGTTTTGAGATCAATCTGGTGGTTGGCACACTTGTTGGCAACGGTGCCACTAAACGAAAGAACTGAGCAAAGCATGGACAAAAAAATCGCGAAGAAGAAGTGGACTGTTAAGAAAATTCTCACCTATGGGGGCGGGTCGCTACTCATCATATTTGTAGCCTACCAGTTGATTTTCGCCGACCGTCGCTCAAAACTGAAAGTCGAAAAAGACAAAATCACCATCGCTGAAGTCAGGCGTGGCGTATTCCAGGAATTTATCCCGCAGACGGGTACCGTGGAACCCAGCCGGACCGTCTACCTTGATGCGATTGAGGGTGGAACCATAAAAAGGGTTGTCGCCGAAAGCGGCGCGATGCTGAAGGCCGGAGATATAATCCTTGAATTAAGCAACCTTAACCGCGAATTGGATGTCTTACAACGGGAAGCTCAGCTTAATGAAAGTATTACCCGCCAGCGCGATACCCGCCTTGCCATTACGCGGAACGACCTGGAACAACGGCAAACACTGGCATTGATTGACAATCAGCTTCAAATTCTTGAACCACAATACAAAAGACAGAAGCAACTTTTTGACAAAAAGCTGATCTCTAAGCAGGATTTTGAAAAGACTGAGGCGGACTACAAATACAACCTCGAACGAAGGAGAATTACATATGAAGTATACAAAAACGATTCACTCGACAGGCTTCGCCAGCTTCGCGAACTTAACTACTCGGAGCGCAAGATGACGGAGAGCCTGGAAGGGGTAGGGCGCATTCTGGATAACCTGGTAATTCGTGCCCCTATCGATGGTCAGCTGTCCAGGCCTCAACTTGACCCCGGACAAAGTATTGCTCAAGGGCAGCGACTCGGACAGGTTGATATCGTAGGAAGTTACAAAGTACGCGTGCCGATCGATGAATTGTATCTCCCGCGTATATCGACAGGTTTGAAAGCAACCACAACGTTTAATAACAAAGAGTATAACCTCGAGATCATGTACATCTATCCAACCATTCAAAACGGAAGATTTGATGTGGATATGAATTTCGTCGGCGACACCCCTCCAGGTATCCGCCGGGGTCAATCGCTGAGGCTGCGGATTGAACTCGGTCAGTCTTCTGAAGAATTGCTTTTGCCTGTTGGCGGATTCTATAAAGACACCGGAGGTAACTGGGTATACGTACTGGATGGAGAAGACCGCGCTGTGAAAAGAAACATCAGACTTGGCCGCAAGAACACTGAGCACTTCGAAGTGCTTGAGGGACTTCAGCCTGGAGATCGTGTGATCACATCATCATATGAAAACTTTAACGATATTGAAGTTCTCCTGTTAAATTGAGAAACCGACAACCAAATCAAATAACCAACGTAAAACAAATCGAACATCGCCATGATAAAGCTTAAAAATCTCGAAAAAGTCTACACCACCGAAGAAGTGGAAACAACAGCGTTGAATAATATCAACCTGGAGATAAAGGAAGGAGAATTTGTCGCAATAATGGGGCCTTCCGGCTGCGGTAAGTCCACGCTACTCAATATTCTGGGTCTGCTGGATAACCCGTCAGGAGGGGAGTATTATTTTGGCGAGCACGAGGTGGCAAAGTACTCTGAGCGTCAGCGTGCACAGCTTCGCAAAGGGTCTATCGGTTTCGTTTTCCAGAGTTTTAACCTGATCGACGAACTTACAGTATTCGAAAATGTCGAACTGCCCTTATTATACATGAAGGTGCCTTCAGCGGAGCGCAAGCAGCGCGTTGAAGAAGTCCTCGAACGCATGAATATCATGCACCGTCGCAACCACTTCCCGCAGCAACTTTCAGGTGGTCAGCAGCAGCGTGTCGCCATCTCCCGCGCAATCGTGGCGAAACCAAAAGTGATTCTTGCTGACGAACCGACGGGTAACCTTGATTCGGCCAATGGCGAAGAAGTAATGCGTTTGTTGTCGCAGCTGAATGAAGAAGGAACAACCATCGTAATGGTTACTCACTCTCCTTATGATGCAAACTATGCACACCGAATCGTCAACCTGTTCGACGGCAAGGTAGTTACCGAAAACATTAAGGAACATTTCCATATTTAGTCCGTTAGCTGGAGTCAAGGTTAAGGTTAAGTTAGAATAATGCAGCCATGCGCACCCCCGTGCAACTTGCACGGGGCGTTGCGCTAATGCCTCCCGGCTCCACTCTGGGCTTTTTGAATTTTTTTCGCCTGTCGTGCAACCCAAACCGGTCTCTACAAGTCACTTGCTGTAGTTAATGTTATTGCTATGCTAAAAAACTACGTCCTTATTGCTTTCAGGAGCATGCTTAAAAGCAAGCTGTTCATTGTAATCAACATTGTTGGAATGAGCATTGCGATCGCATGCTGCATTGTCGCATACTTTGTCTATGAATATGATGCAACATTTGATAAGACCCACCTGAACGGCGAGGCGATCTATCGGATTAGCTCCAACCGGGAGTTCAATAATTCGGTGGAGAAATTCGGCTTCGTTCCGCTGCCCCTTTCCGGCGTGATCAATCAGAATGTTAAGGACGTAGGACGATCAACACGTTACTTTAACTCGTGGTCGAACTTCAAGATTGAAGACGATCTTTTCCCTTCAAGCCTGGCATACGTTGATCCCCATTTCTTTGAGATGTTCAGTTACGAGTTCATAGCAGGGAGTCCATCAGCAATATCTGATAAGAGTAGTGTCTTCATCTCGGAAAAGATGGCGTCACGTCTTTTTAAATCCCCCCGGGATGCATACGGGAAAACAATCACACATGTATACGGAACTCAGCTGAAGGAAATTAAGGTCGCCGGAATATTCAGAAATCAACCTCAGAATTCAAGTTTCTACTCGCGCGAAGCATTCATGAATTTTGATAACGTTCGCGATGAATTCAGTGACGTCCTCGATGAAGACTGGACCAAATCGGTTACGCTGTTTGTTGAGATTTCAAATCCTGACCGAGTTGCATCGGTTACAAGTCAGCTTTTACCTTATGTCGAAAATAATAACAAAGTTCGCGAGGACTTTATTATCACAAGTTTCGTCCTCGACCATTTCCCATCGATGGCACGTAGCGATCGCGACGCGCAAGTGAATACATGGACGTGGGACGCACCACCGAATTCCGCCATCATTGGTTCAGGTGTGATGGGAATTCTCATCCTCCTGATCGCGTGCTTTAACCTTACCAATACAGCGATCGCAATATCTTCACGACGCCTGAAAGAAATTGGAATCCGGAAGGTAATGGGAGGTATGCGAAAGCAGTTGGTTATCCAATTTATCGGTGAAACGATGCTGATATGCCTTATTTCACTGTTCCTTGGTACAGTCATCGCCGGCTTCCTCGCGGATGGTTGGAATGTGATGTGGGAATATATGCGAATAACTCCTCATTATATTGACAACCCTGGTTTCGTGTTGTTTCTCGTTGGGCTGTTGGTCGTAGCCGGCTTAATCGCAGGTAGTTATCCCGCATTCTACATCAGCAGTTTTGAGCCGATCAGTATCCTGAAAGGAAAGACCCGTTTCGGGGGTACGGGCGTCTTGTCAAAGGTCTTGCTCGGAGGTCAGTTTGCAATTTCGTTAATGGCTATAGTAAGCTCTGTTGCTTTCTGGCAGAATGCCAAATATCAGGAAGCCTATGATCTTGGATTCAATGTTAAGGGTGCCGTGATCTCATGGCTCAATAATGGTGACGAAGTACTTGCCTATAAAAACGCGCTGTCTGAAAACCCGAAGGTCGTTTCTATCGCGGGCGCAGCAAGTGGAATCTTTTCTAACCGCGTTCATCGTCCGATAAAGCACGAAACAGCACAAGTTGAGGTGGATATCATTGAAGTCGGTGATCATTATCTCAATACAATGAACCTGAGTCTAATCGACGGCCGGGATTTTATAAAGGATTCAGAAACCGACAAAAATGAATCCGTTATCGTTTCGGAAAAGCTTGCGCGGACGTTCAAGTGGGAAAACCCGATTGGCAAGGAAATCACCTATCAGGATTCGATCAAGCTTTATGTAGTGGGCGTTGTTAAGGATGTTTATACCATGGGTCTATGGCGGGAGCTTGAACCGTTGATGATCCGATATATCGGTCCTGAAAAATACTCACAGATCGTGGTAAGTACCGCTGCCGGTGACGCCTCGGAAATAAATCGTTTCATGGAGGCTAAATGGAAAGAACTATTTCCATACCGCCTGTACAACGGAAGCATGCTTGCAGTGGAGGCCAAAGAGTGGGACGACGTTAACAAGAATATACTTACTATGTTCGCGTTTCTCGGCGCGGTTGCCATGCTGCTTTCCGCAACTGGATTGTTCTCACTCGTATCGCTGAATATAATCAGACGAATGAAGGAAATCGGTGTGCGAAAGGTCCTGGGAGCTTCCGTGGCTAATATCACCCGTATTGTAAATGCGGGTTTCTTTATTATTCTTGTGATCGCCTCTGTCATAGGATCACTCATTGGCTATTTCGCCGTCGACTTGCTGATGGGCAGCATCTGGCATTACTATCAGCCATCAAATGGGTTGACTTTTGTCTTCGCAATCGCAGTCATGTTTATGATCTCATTGGGTGCCGTCGGCTACAAAATATTTACAGCGGCGTCGATGAATCCGGTAGATACATTGCGGGACGAATAAAAAAAAGTTTCATTTCCTGAAACATCCTGCCGTGTTTATGCATCTAGTAAGATGAACGGTTTAACCCATTCTCTATGTTCTCCAACTATTTTAAAGTCGCGCTCCGGAATATTGCTAAGTACAAGTTCTTCTCTGCGATCAATATTCTCGGTATGTCCATCGGCGTTACCGCCAGCCTTATGATCATCCTGTGGGTGACTGATGAGCTGAGTTATGATACGTTTCATAAAGACTATGAACGCATATATCAGGTAGGTTTGCACGGAAAGATCTCTGGTCAGGATATACGCACTTCCAGTACCTGTCCTCCGATGGCGCACGCACTGGTGTCTGAAATTCCGGAAGTTGAATCTGCCACGCGCCTTATGCCTTTTTTCGGCAGCCCTGCATTCAAATTCGAGGACAAGGTCTTCGCCGAAGAACGCGTATTTTATGTGGATTCTAATTTTTTTCAGTTTTTCACCTTTAATCTTTTGAAAGGAGACCCATCCACGGCCTTAACTGAGCCTAACAGTATTGTAATAACGGAGGAGCTTGCAATCAAGTACTTTGGAACGGACGACCCGCTTGGAAAACTGGTGACTATCAACGGAAACGAAAATTCATACAAGGTTACCGGAGTTGTTGAAAAGGCACCAAGTAATTCGCATTTTCATTTTAATGTTCTGGTTTCCGCTGCCAGCTCTCCGCGGTCGAAGGATGTTACCTGGTTAAACAACTGGATGACGACCTATTTCAAAATCAGACCCAATACGTCCGCCGCGGCCGTTGAAAGCAAGTTTCCCGCCCTTGTAGATAAGTACATAGGTCCGGAGATGGAACGCTTCATGGGGGTTACCGTCACTCAGATGCGGGAGCAAGGTGGTGAATACGGCTACTTTGCAACAAACATTGCCGACATCCGGCTCAGGAGTACCACGCCAGACAACGTCGAACCTGTTGGGAATATCACACACGTGTATTTCTTTTCCGGCATCGGTGTGTTTATTCTGCTGATTGCGTGTATCAATTTCATGAACTTGTCAACAGCCCGGTCTGCCGGAAGAGCTAAAGAAGTTGGACTTCGAAAAACGCTGGGCTCATTGCGTCAGCAAATGGTCTTTCAGTTTTTATCAGAGTCTCTGCTCTATAGTTCCGTCTCTGTCCTGCTGGCAATTATCGCGTGCTATTTGTTGTTGCCGTCATTCAATCTTTTGGCCGGGAAGCAACTCGGCATGTCGCTGTTAATGACCCCTGCATTTTTCGGCTCAATCGTCGTGCTGATTGTCTTTGTTGGGATAGTAGCGGGAAGTTATCCGGCATTCTACCTGACTGCCTTCAACCCCGTGGAGGTTCTGAAAGGGAAAGTTCGCGCGGGCATGAAGAGCCGCGGCGTTCGTAGCTTCCTGGTAGTGTTGCAGTTCTTTATCTCTATTGGACTGATCATCTTTACGGTGATCGTCTACGAGCAGATTCAATACATGCATGAAAAGAACATCGGGCTGGACAAGCAAAACATCATGATTATTCCGAACACGTGGAGGCTGCACGAGAACAAGGAGACGTTCCGGAATGCTCTCGCTCAGGTGCCGGAAGTTCAGAAGTTAAGTTATACAAACAATAATTTCCCAGGGGTTAACAACACGACTATCTTCCGATCAATAGCATCAGAACAAGACCATATTATGGGGGTCTACTATGCGGACTACGACCATATGGATGTTTTGAAATTTGCGCTGCGGGAAGGGCGTTATTTTTCACGTGACTTTCCATCAGACTCGACGGCTATCCTGCTGAATGAAGCTGCTGTGAAAGAATTTGGCTTTGAAAATCCAATCGGTGCAGAAATCCTTTTCAACGATGATGGCGCAATGGAACGCCTGCGCGTGGTTGGTGTCATTAAGAACTTCAACTTTGAATCCTTTAAAACTGATGTCCGTCCGTTGTCTGTTCGGCTTACGCAAAACGCCAATAACCTTATGATCCGGTACGAAGGGAATCCGAAATCACTTATCGAAGCGGTGGAAAAGCTGTGGAAGACACATGCCGCTAACGAACCATTTGAGTACTCTTTCCTCGACGAACGCTTTGACAACCTTTTCAAAGGCGACGAGCAGATGGGGAAGATCTTCGGAATCTTTGCCGGTCTGGCCATCTTCGTGGCTTGTCTGGGATTGTTTGCACTGGCTGCATTTACCTCAGAGCAGCGCACAAAAGAGATTGGTATCCGAAAGGCGTTGGGAGCCACATCACTGAATCTTACCGTCATCCTTTCGGCTGAATTCATCCGACTGGTGGTGATCGCCTTCATACCAGCCGCTGCTGCAGCGTGGTACGGCGCTGATCAGTGGCTCTCCGGCTTTGCTCATCGTGTTGAAATCAGTGTCTGGATTTTTATCCTGAGCGGTATTGCAGCAGTCGCCATCGCGTGGCTGACGGTAAGCTTCCAGGCTATCAAAGCTGCGGCGACTAATCCCGTAACGTCACTTCGGTACGAATAAGTTTGACTGGAACCTTTTGTCGATATGAGGCCTCTTTTCGAGGCCTTTTTTATCTCAATATAAGCTACTTGGTACGCCTACCGCTTCGCCGGCTTCTGCATAAACTCGTAAAGTGAAACATTCAATAACAGAAGGAGCATCCCGTAGAATACGTCTTCAAGAGGGATAGTACCCAGACGAATGCCCATGTTTTCATTGTTATTATACCAAACTACTTCGCCATCGATAAAGGAGCCGGTAAGGATACCGTTGACGATAAAAAACGGTAGTAGTATGACCCCGAATGAAACGTAGAATCTACCTACAAACCTCGCGCGCTTTTTCAGTACCAACCATGCGAGGTAACAAGCCAGGAGGATGAATGTGGTGGCCGTATACGCCTTCTCGATGAAGTAAACGCCCCCGATGAGCAGGGCAACGATAAGCACGCTGGAAATGATTTCATGCGACTGCCACAGCAAATCACGTTCTATCAGATGGTTCAGCGCGAAATACGTGAAGAGGCATGCATAGGGGATACACACAAAGAACAGTATTTCTTCGAGAGGAAGACTCCCCGCAGATATTCCCGTCAGGTAGGTGGAATTAAACCCCCAGATTCCGAGTTGCGTGAAATATTCATCCCAGATGAGGAACGGAATCGCAGGAATAATGATAGCTGGCCAAACCCACTTCCATTTTTTGAGGAAGGATACTTTCGGATAAAAACTGGCGATAAAGGGTATACTGATCGATGCCAGGTTAATTGTCAGGTAGAGGTATTTCGGATTCAAAGTTTATTGCGTTTCCTGCCGGTCTTTTCTGAAAGAAAATGATTTCGGCTCATATTTTTTGGGTGCATAGAGGAAGCCAAAAGCCTCGCACCCCTCTTTCGAATGTTTGCTATGGTGAACGTAATGGGCATGAATCATCCGCTGGAGGTATCGGCTACGCTTTGCCGGTCTCCATTTAATTCGTTGGTGAACGATGATGTCGTGAAAGATGAAATAGAATAATCCATAGAAGAAAATTCCAAGCCCCACGGCCAGCATATAGGGATTGTAGCTGACCTGTGAGAAATAGTAGAATATGGCAATTGACGGAATAGAAAATACGACGGCGAACAAATCATTGCGTTCAAGGGCGTGGTTATGAACAGTATGATGCGACTTATGCCACGTCCAGAGCAGACCATGCATGATGTACTTGTGCGTAAACCATGCAACGAACTCCCAGAACAGAAACGTTCCTGTCGTGATCAATGCGCAAAGAAGAATAGTCGTTACGCTCATAGTTACGCAGTTTTTCGCATAGTCAGATCGTTGTTGGCAAACATGCGCTGAAGTACCGAGTGCCGGTAATCAAAAATAGCGTTCAGCTGCTTCCTTACCAATATCGCATGAAAAAACCGTCCCGGCAAGCCAAAAGGAACGGCATAGTTAACTTCATCCGTAACCTCAACGCCTCCTTCCACAGCCCGGAAACGATGCTGGTGATGCCACAGGCGATATGGACCTGACCGTTGTTCGTCCACAAAATAAAATGGTTCGGTCACATGTGTTATCTCCGTGGTCCAGTAAAAAGGTACCCGGGGAAAGACAAATAATTTATATCGAATGATCTGCCCGGCATACATTTTCCCCTGGCCTGAGTTGTAAAGAATTTTGAAGCCCATGTACGGCGGTGTAATACGCGCCAGGTTGGCCGGCGACGAAAAGAAATCCCAGGCTCTAGCTAAATCAACCGGTAAGAACTGCTTCCTGTTCAGGGTATACACCTTCATGTCTGATAAACACGATTGAAGCTGCGATTGTTTTGATGACCTCTGGTTAACCCACGGTTTTTTTAAATATGTTTATCGCACGCTGCCGCGCAAAGCTGTGTTCGACAATCCTTGGGAGGTAGTTACCTGGCTCAAATCCTGGAATCCACTTCCGTATATATTCGTAATGGGGATCGAATTTCTGCTGCTGCAATTCGGGATTGAAGATGCGAAAATACGGAGCAGCATCACATCCGCTGCCGGCTGCCCATTGCCAGCCGCCGTTGTTTGAAGCAAGTTCGTAATCGAGCAGTTTTGCTGCAAAGAAGGCTTCGCCCCAGCGCCAGTCGATCAAGAGATGCTTCGTGAGAAAACTTGCGGTTACCATTCTGACCCTGTTATGCATAAACCCAGTAGCATTCAATTCGCGCATGCCGGCATCAACAAGGGGATACCCCGTCTTCCCTTTACACCACTTCTTAAAGTCATCTTCATCGTTCGTCCATGATATTCGATCGTAGGCCGGTTTGAACGAACCTTTTTCAACATGCGGGAAATGCCACAATATCATTTGATAGAACTCGCGCCAGATAAGTTCATTCAGCCAGGTCTGGTTTTTCTTCAGCGCAAGAGCGACGAGATGTCGAATGCTAATGGTACCGAAGCGCAAATGAATGCCCAGCCGCGAAGTGCCGCGAACGGCAGGGATATCCCGCGTCTGATCGTATTTGCCAATAATCGATAACGGAATCTTTCGTTCGGGTATCGGTACCGTTGGAGGTTGAAATCCAATATCAGGTAATTCGGGCAAAGGAAGGGGACGAGTTTTAAAAAATGAACCAAAGTATCGCTGACACGGATATGGTTTAAGATAAAAATCGTTCAGCTTTTGCTTCCACTGTTTGCTGTAGGGAGTGAAAACGGTATACGGTTTTCCATCCGACTTTACGATTTCATCCTTTTCAAAGATGACCTGGTCTTTAAACGTAATCATTTCGGCGCCTTTTTCCTGGAGCAATGCGCTCACGGACGAATCGCGTGCGATCGCGTATTGCTCATAGTCGTGATTAGCGTAAACCCTTTTCAAACTTATCCGGCGGAATATTTCTACAGGATCGCCGTGAACAACAAGCAACGACGTGCCTAATTCCAGAAGCTCTCTTTGAAGTTCTCGCAGCGACTCCAGAATGAAAGCTACCCGTGCATCGCGTTTGTCTTCCAGTTCGTTGAGGATAATCTCGTCGAAAATAAAAAGCGGTATGACGCGGGAATTTTCCCGAAGAGCATGGTATAACGCCGCGTTGTCTTTCAACCGAAGGTCCCGTCGAAACCAGAACACGGTTGAGGTATTGTCTACAAGGGAGAGGTTGTCAATGCCGAACCCGGTATGGAGCTGCTGGCTTTCACGCAAATTGCTCGATCGCCGCATCATTGAGGATCATTCGGAACCAGTAAGTAAACTGTTCGGGATGTGCAGCGACTTCCCGTCTGAGTTCGGGAAGTGAGACGTATCGCCAGTCTTCTACTTCCTCGGGATTTACTGTTGGTTCACCATCATATGTTCCTACAAAAACGTGATCGCATTCATGTTCCGTGAGATTGCGGTCGAGCTCGGTTTTATAGATAAATTTATAGGCAAATGTCATGGGGGTGTCGATTCCCATCTCGTAAAACAGACGCCTCCGCGTAGCGGTTTCCATCGTCTCACCGGGTGAAGGGTGGCTACAGCACGCGTTTGTCCACAATCCGCCGCTGTGATATTTGGAGCTGGCCCTTTTCTGAATCAGCATGTCGCCATCGCTGTTAAATATCAATATCGAAAAGGCGCGATGAAGCACACCCCGAACGTGCGCCTCCAGCTTGTCCATGGACCCTATTTCCTGATCATTCTCGTCAACCAATACAACTTTTTCCATCAAATCAGATTCAATTGGTGTTTGAAGTAGGAGTATGCCAGCAGCTGCGCCTTGTGCGGGTTCGGGATACGAATCCGTGCTTCCAGGACTTTGTGTGAAGGCGTGTTCCTGATCTTCTTGAAGAGCGCAAGGTAATAAACATATGCAATATAAACCCCGAGCCTCGCACCGCGGGGAAGTTGTTTTATCCCCAAATAGGCGTGTTCAAAATCCTTGTATATGCTCGCTTCAATCAGCTTTTTCGTAGCATCATCGAAGTTTTGCATTTCAATACCCGGAAAGTAAACCCGGCCCAATCCAAGATAATCAGCATTAAGATCCCGCAGGAAGTTGATCTTCTGGAAAGCCGAGCCCAGACTCATCGCATATGGCTGCAGACGTTCGTATGATTTCTGGTCCCCTTTGCAAAAAACTCTAAGACACATCAGTCCCACAACTTCGGCCGACCCAAGTATATATTCTTTGAATGCAGCCTCGTCATAAGTTTCGCGGTGCAAGTCCATCTCCATACTCTTAAGAAATCGATCGATCAGTTCGCGATCGATCTTGTACTCGTTCACCGCCGATTGGAATGCATTCAGTATCGGATTCAAACTTATACGCTCTTCTATGGCTGTATAAGTTTCATCCGAAAAACGCTGAAGAAGGTCAGCCTTGTTATAACCGTGAAACGTATCGACAATCTCATCCGCAAATCGCACGAATCCGTAGATCGCATAGATCGGATCCCGTAACGACTTCTCCAGGCATCTGATGCCGAGTGAGAATGATGTACTGTAGGCCTTTGTTGTGAGGCGACTGCATCGGATAGAAACGTTGTCGAAAAGGTCTTTCATAGAGTATGGCTAGTTTCGTATGCTTTTCTCCAATTGTCGGGCCACGACCTCTCCCGAAATAATAGACGGTGGTACTCCCGGACCCGGCACAGTGAGTTGTCCCGTGTAAAACAGGTTGGGGACTTTTTTGCTTAATATCGATGGTTTAAGGTTCGCGGTTTGCCTTAACGTATTTGCCAGACCGTAAGCATTTCCCTTAAACGCGTTGTAGTCACTCTCGAAGTCGCTGTGCGCATAACTCCGCTTGAAAATAATTGCATCGCGGATACTCTGCCCCAGCATTTGTTCCAGCCGGTCCATTACATTCCCGAAATACTTTTCGCGGACTTCAGGTGTATCGCGTAACCCGGGCGCTACGGGAACGAGTATAAACAGATTCTCACATCCTTTCGGCGCTACAGTTGGATCGGTCTTCGAGGGGCACGAAATATAAAACTGCGGCGCACTGGGCCATTTGGGGGTTTCATAAATTTCGCGCGCGTGCTGCTTGAAATCCTGATCAAAGAACAACGTATGATGGAGAAGTCCGTCTATCCTTTTATTTATTCCTAAATAAAAGATCAGACTCGACGGAGCCATTGTTCGTGTGTTCCAATATGATTCGTTGTACTGCCGGTGCGAGGCGGGAAGAAGATGTTGCTCGACATGGTGGTAGTCCGCACCTGCTACGATGAAATCGTAGGCATCTGACTTGCCATTTACTACGATGCCTTTTGCTTTGGTACCGTTGAGTTCAATTCGTTCCACCGTGCTGTTAAAGCGAAAACTCACTCCCAGTGAGGTTGCCAGCTCTGCCATCGCTGCAATAACTTTGTTCATCCCGCCTTTGGGATACCACGTACCCAACGACATGTCTGCGTAGTTCATCAGCGTGTATAGTGCAGGAGTGTTCTCCGGCGTTGCGCCAAGAAACAGAACCGGAAACTCCAGCAACTGGATGAGCCTCGGATGATGAAAGAATTTCTTGATATATGAAGTGACGGATTGAAGTACGTGTAGTTTGAACACGCCTTTTACCAACCGGATATCCATCAATTCGGAAAGTGAGATACCAGGTTTGTACACAAGGTCGCGCATTCCGATGTTGTATTTGAATTCGCCCTCCTTCAGAAATGTTCGCAGGGCAGCGGAGCTTCCGGGTTGAAGTTTTTCAAACAGTTGTTCCAGCTCCTCCATTTTCGCCGGAATATCCATGATATCATTCTTGTCATAGATAATCCTGTAAGAAGGATCGAGACGTTCGAGGTCGTAGAAGTCTGATGTCTTCTTATTAAATGAGCCAAAGAACTTTTCAAACACATCCGGCATCCAGTACCAGCTTGGCCCCATATCGAATGTGAAGCCGGCTTCCGTGAATGCACGCGCACGACCTCCGGGTGTGCTGTTCTTTTCTATTACGGTTACATCATGACCTTCACGTGCCATGAAGCATGCTGCTGATAATCCGGCAAAACCGGAACCTATGACCGCGATTCGTTTCATTCCAAGTATTTCGGATGAATGGAAGTTAACTATATCCTTGCAATTTCTTTTGGATTTCTTTGCGCGCCTGAAAGATTCTGTTCTTCACCGTGCCGATCGGCAGATCGAGATGTGAAGCAATTTCGTGATACTTGTACCCGGTCGTATGCATCTTGAATGGTATCATAAACTCATCCTTTATGGTATTCATACTACTCCAGATTTCCTTGAACTGCATGCTTTCCTGAGGACGGTGGAACGTGTGTTCGTCCTCCATATTCAGGTAGTACAAATCTTTTGACATGTCAACGGATGTCTTCGATCGCTGATGTCTTCTGTAGTTGTTTATGAAGGTGTTCCTCATAATCGTGAACAGCCAACCTTTGAGATTTACATCCTCCCTGAATTTGTCTTTATAGGTCAGCGCCTTAAGAATTGTATCCTGGACCAGGTCGAGCGACTCATCGCGATCTGTGGTAAAACGACGTGTGAAGGTATAAAGCGTGTCCCTCATGCCTGCCACCTGATGTGTGAACTCCATCACTGTCATTTGCTATGTGTTTAATGTGTATATTAAAAAAGTAAACAAAACTACATCATAAACGTCGATGATCCAACAAATGTTTAACAAAATATCTAAAAGTTAAGACAAAGGAGGGGTTAGAAATGGATTAAGATTGCGCGCAGAAGCGCACCGATGATCTAAACGAGGAATTGGTACAATTCCAGCGCGTTTCGGAAAGTCTGAATATTGCCAATCTTCGCGCCATTGAAACGTTGCACCTGCTGACCGGATAGGAGGATAGGGGTCTGTGGGAAATCGGACGTCAGGCGGGAAAAGTATTCTTCAATCGGCCGCGACGTCGCAGTGGTTATCGATGAAATCAGCATGTCAGGTTTGTGGACGTTGAAAACACTGATCAGGTCGCTGTGTGGAACACTTTGACCGAGATAGTAAGTCCTGAAGCCCGCTTTTCGCGTAAGGTAGTGATAGAATAAAAGGCCGACTTCATGCAGTTCACCCTCCGGAAGAAACAGCATAACCTTCCGGGAACTCTTCGGTGGTAAGGGCAGCCCGTCGATGGCAACAATCAGTTTTTGCCGAATCAGGTTCGACATGAAGTGCTCGTGAGCAGGCGTGATATTTTCGGTCTGCCAGAGTATGCCAATCTTTTCCAGGAAAGGGTATACAATCTCCGTGATGGTTCTCTCGAAACCATAACGGAGAAACAAGGTATTAAGCGCCTTCTCAAACCCTTCTTCTTCCATCTCAATCATTGCAATCACGAGGCGATCGATATGGATAGCCGTATCCGTCTGGGATTCGCTTAGTTCGAGAACCTTCTGGTTGATCTGCACTGGCGTCATGTCGGCAATCCGGGAGATCTTTATTCCATGATTGTTCAGCAGCGATACATTGATGATTTTCTTCAGATCATCGTCCGAATAAAGCCGGATGTTTGTCGGGGTTCTTTCCGGATCAATAAGCCTGTACCGCTTTTCCCAGATGCGAATCGTGTGTGCCTTGATGCCACTCAACTGTTCAAGCTCCTTAATAGAGTATTTTCCCATCGTGTTGCCGGACTATTTTACAGGAAGTTCCGGATAGTTCCATCGAAAAAACATCAGGACTATTAAATTGTTTAGAAGCCGCCAAAATTCTGTTTTATTTGAGGCGCCGCGTTTAATAAATGACACGACATGGCTCCGGCTTAGAAAGACAGCAAACACTGGTAAACGCTCATTGACTTGAAAGATCCGCTAAAAATAGGAAAAGATTGGTTTGCAAGTAAAGGCTGGACTCCGTTTCCCTTTCAAACTGAAGCGTGGAAGGCGTATCTGGACGGTGAAAGCGGCCTGGTCAATGCACCCACGGGTAGTGGAAAAACATACTCGCTCCTCATGCCCGTTATCCTGGAATTCATTCGCGCCAATCCTGTCTTCAAACGCCGTAGGAATAACGGGTTGCAGGCAATTTGGATTACGCCAATAAGGGCCTTGTCGAAAGAAATCGAATATTCTGCCCAGCGCCTCATCAAAGACCTGGAGCTTCCATGGCGCGTCGGTGTGCGGTCAGGTGATACATCAGTCAGGGAACGGGCCAAACAAAAGGAAAAGCCTCCGGAAATTCTCATAACGACTCCAGAAAGTTTACATCTCCTGCTTGCTCAAAAAGGGTACTCCGAATTCTTCCGCGAGCTAAAGGTTGTCGTTGCCGATGAGTGGCACGAACTCATGGGTTCGAAAAGGGGTGTGCAGGTAGAGCTCGCGTTGTCACGGCTGAAGACCGTTTCACCTCATCTTAAGATATGGGGGATTTCGGCGACCATCGGAAACATGGACGAGGCTGTCCACGCCCTGCTGGGAAACTATTACCATGAGCGGAAGTACAGTGTCATTCGTGCAGATATTGAAAAGAAAGTTGAAGTCATTTCAATCATGCCCGAGTCGGTGGAGAAAATGCCATGGGCCGGTCACCTGGGCATTCACCTGCTTGCAAAGGTTATCGATATCGTCAAAGGCAGCGGATCTACGTTGATATTCACCAATACGCGATCCTTCGCGGAAATATGGTATCAGAAAATGCTGGACAAGGCGCCCGAACTGTCGGGAGTGATCGCGATGCACCACGGTTCCATCAGCCAGGAGCTGCGGAGCTGGGTCGAGGATCAGTTGCATCAGGCAAAGCTTAAAGCTGTAGTGTGCACGTCAAGCCTTGACCTCGGTGTGGATTTCCGGCCCGTGGAAACGGTGATTCAGGTGGGCGGACCAAAAGGCGTCGCGCGGTTTCTGCAGCGCGCCGGAAGGAGTGGACACCAACCCGGTGCAGTGAGCCGCATCTACTTCGTGCCGACTCACTCACTCGAACTTATGGAAGCCGCCGCACTACGTGAAGCTATTGCCAAAAAGATTGTTGAAGATCGCTTCCCTTATGTGCGTTCATTCGACGTACTCATGCAATACTTGCTGACACTCGCGGTTTCCGAAGGGTTTCGCGAAGAGGAAGTCTACAAGGAAATCCGGAACACCTTCAGCTATAGCTCCGTCACGCAGGACGAATGGTACTGGCTTCTCGGATTTATTACTACTGGCGGAGACTCCCTGCAGGCATACAATGAATATCGCAAGGTGGTCATAACGGATGGGCTATACAAGGTCGAGAATCGCGCGATCGCGATGCGCCACCGCTTATCGGTTGGTACCATTGTCGGAGACAGCTCGCTCTACGTAAAGTTCGTTACGGGAAAATATCTCGGCACTATCGAAGAAGGCTTCATCTCAAGACTCAACCCCGGAGATGTGTTCTGGTTTGCTGGACGGAACCTTGAACTTGTCCGGATTAAGGACATGGAGGTTCACGTTCGCAAAACCAACCGCAAATCAGGTGCAGTTCCGTCGTGGCAGGGTGGCCGCATGCCGCTGTCGTCGCAGCTCAGCGAAATGATCAGAAACAAAATCGATGAGGAAGTTCATAACAAAGCGTATGATCCGGAGATCATCTTTCTGAAGCCCCTTTTCGCATTACAGAAGAGCCGATCACATCTTCCTGCCCGAAACGAATTCCTTATTGAATACTTTGAAACCGGAGAAGGATATCACGTGCTGATGTATCCATTTGAGGGACGTGCAGTACACGAAGGGATTTCCGCACTCGTTGCCTATCGCATTGCGCAAATACAACCGATCACATTCTCCATTGCGATGAACGACTACGGATTCGAACTGTTGTCGGACCAGCCTATCCCTATTGAAGAAGCTATCGAAACCGACGTACTGGGTATTGAAAATCTGATGAAAGATATTCAGGCAAGTATCAACTCGACGGAAATGGCCCGACGCAAGTTTCGCGACATCGCTGCGATTTCAGGACTTGTCTTCAAGGGCTATCCCGGTAAACCGGTAAAAGATCGTCACCTTCAATCATCATCGCAGTTGTTCTTCAATGTATTCCACGACTATGAGGCTCACAATCTGTTGTTGCAGCAAGCTTTTGAAGAGGTGATGGATTTTCAGCTTGAAGAGGCGCGGCTGCGTCGGGCTCTTGAACGGATCAAACATCAGAAGATCACGCTGGCTTATCCTGATAAGCCCACGCCGTTTGCATTTCCGATTATGGTAGACAGAATGCGCGAAAAATTAACCTCCGAAAAACTTGAGGACCGCATTCGCAAGATGGCTGTGCAGTACGCCGAATAGAAACTCTTTCCGGAAGATGAACTCTTATCGCGTCTCAGGTGCCGGCAGTCGTTGCTTCATCAACCAGGGCATCAGGTTAGGATCCTTGTATGCGGGTGACCAACTTCCGTGTTTAACACCAGGATACTCAGTGTACCCGGGAGTAGCGCCTACTGCCTGAAGGGCAGCTACCATTTTCCGGCTTTGCCTTGGCGGAACAACATCATCTTCTGCCCCGTGGAAAGCCCATATGGGAATGCGTTTGATGCGGTCAACAACACGCTCATCACCGCCGCCACAAATTGGGACAGCCGCCGCAAATCGATCCGGAAACCTGGTAATCAGATCCCATGTGCCATATCCGCCCATCGACACACCCGTAATATATACCCGCGCCGGATCAACAGGATATTCTTTCATCACTTTGTCGAGGATTTCAATGACCATCGCCATCGTTTTATTGGGCGTTTCACTGAAAGGCCGTCCATGTACCAGATCGGTCCAGAATTGCTGCTTCGGGCATTGCGGTGCAAGCACGAAACTAGGGTACTTGTCCAATACATTGTAATTGTACAATATTCTGATGTGTTTCAGCTGACTCTCATTGTCTTTGCCCCGTTCTCCTGCGCCATGAAGGAAGAGCACCAGGGGGTACTTCTGATTGGGTTTGGTGGTGATAGGTTCAAGCAATCCGTATGGCAGAGAATCATTCCCCGCGGTGTGGACAAACTTTTTGAACGGAGGTAACTGCCGCTGGGCATTTGCACAAAAAGATACTAGCAACAGGAAAACGGCGATTAGTCGCCCGATACGGTTTTGCATAGAATATGAATTATCTTCGCACCTTAAAACTAATAAATTACGGCCAGCGAGCATGAAAGTTGAAATTTCGGGTGAGTTGTTTGAGTTGCTGCCGAATAAAGCAATGTTTTGGCCAAGAATGAAGGCGCTCCTGATAGCGGATCTTCATCTGGGCAAAATCAATCATTTCAGAAAATCTGGCATTGCGCTTCCCAGTAAAGCAAACGACAGAAATATTGAAATGCTGGTGGAGCTGATCCATCAGGTACGTCCGGATCGTGTATTGTGCCTGGGCGATCTTTTCCACAGTCATTACAACCCGGAATGGGAGGTGTTTGGAGAAGTAATCAGACATTTTTCAAATATTTCCTTTGAACTCGTTATGGGTAATCACGATATCATGAGTGAGCTCCAATATCAACGGAAAGGAGTTATCCTTCATGACAGCCTCGTCCTCGGTAATTTTATTCTCACCCATCACCCAATGGAATCCATTCCACCGGGGTACTATAACCTTGCCGGTCATATTCATCCCGGTGTGGTGCTTTACGGAAGAGGCAGGCAATCACTTACGCTGCCGTGTTTTCACTTCGGGGCATCACAGGGATTGTTGCCGGCATTCGGAGTCTTTACCGGACTTGCGCGAATCCGACCGGCGCGTGAAGACCGCGTTTGCGTTGTGCTTCAGGATAAAGTGATCGATGTAAATCAGAAAGAAACCATTCACGAATAAACTTACGATGAATTCATTTTTTAAACGCACGCTGGCTTTTTTTGCGGCATTGGTATTAACGGTTCCCCTGCTGGCGCAGGATACAACGCGACTGTCATTGTTATTTGCGGGAGATGTCATGGGACACGATTCCCAAATTGCATCGGCATACAATGCGGCCACAAAATCGTATGATTACACCTCCTGTTTTCAATACATCAAACCGTATATAGAATCAGCTGACCTGGCCATCGGCAACCTGGAAGTAACGCTCGCAGGACCGCCCTACAAGGGCTATCCGCAGTTCAGTTCCCCTGATGAATTGGCTGTCACGTTGCGCAACATCGGTTTTGACGCGCTCGTAACAGCGAACAATCACTCCGTCGATCGCGGTAAGCAGGGCATTATCAGAACTATTGATGTACTGGATAGCCTGAAAATTCCGCATACCGGAACCTTCAAAGACAGCGCAGAACGCGCAGCGTCTTATCCGCTGATGCTATACAAACACGGATTCAGCATTGCGCTCCTTAACTACACCTACGGAACCAACGGGATTCCTGTACGTAAGCCCAATATTGTCAATCCTCTTGATACGGCGCTGATACGTCGCGATCTGCTGCGGGCAAAAGAATCGAAACCTGATGTTATCATCGTTTTTACACATTGGGGCAATGAATATGAACGCCTGCCTACAAAGGCGCAGAAATCACTTGCAGATTTTTGCTTCAAACACGGCGCTAACCTCGTCATAGGCGCACACCCGCACGTGATCCAGCCGATGGAGTGGCGCAAGGAGTCCAATCAGTTTGTAGTATATTCGCTCGGAAACTTTGTGTCAGGCCAGCGGAAGCAATACACCGACGGCGGCTCGATGGCATACCTAGAGCTGGAAAAGGTCTCGTATTCATCCGACAGCTCGCAAATGCGCATTACCGATGCGGGATATTACCTTCAGTGGGTATATCGTACTCCCGATGCCAACAAACACTACTACATTATCCCTGGTCTGGAAAAGAATCATAAACTGGTACGCGACGCCGGATCGAAGGCCGCGTTTGAAACGTTCCTTAACGATTCACGAACGCTTTCTGCAAAACACAACGTCAACGTCCCTGAATTGCGCGAGCTCCGTACGCCACCGTCTGAGCACTATTCAGTGCTGCTGCTAACTACGGGACCACAGGAAGATCCATGGGCTATCCTCACATCGCAGCGCGATTACGTATGGGGCGTGGATCGTTTTGACGATGGCGAGAACGTCTACTGGGCATCCGGAAAATTTGCCACCTACGACGCGGCGTCGAAGTATCTTGACCGTTACAAGGCGCAGCATCCCGATGCAAAGGTCGTTTCGATAAAGGGCGGAAAGTTGTCGCATGAGATAGAATAATTTTTCCCGCTCAGCGACATTCTGGAAAAAAAGACTCTAATGCGGAAGGTCAAACTCTACATCGCCTGCAGCCTCGACGGTAAGATTGCCAGGCCCAACGGAGCCATCGATTGGCTGCCGGATCCCTCGGAACAGGATTACGGATACAATGAATTTTACAACAGCCTCGACGCGACGCTTATGGGATACAAAACCTATGAAGTGTGTCGCGCTTTCGGTGACTGGGTTTATCCCGACAAGAAGACCTACGTCTTTTCGCATAACCCGGATCGCAAACTCGTTCCTGAGGCAGAACTGGTGACAACGGATCCATCAACGTTCGTCGCCGAACTGAAAACGAAACCCGGAAAAGATATCTGGGTTATCGGCGGGGGCCAGATTATTTCGCTGCTACACGACGCACAATTGATCGATCAATATGTGATCGCCATCATTCCTGTTATACTCGGTGAAGGACTTGAATTATTTCCGTCGATACGAAAGCAGGTTAACCTGACGCTTCAAAAGCATATCATCTACCCGAACGGAGTAGCGCTCTTTTACTACGACAGGAAGAACTGAACGAGCTTTGCTAAACGAAAAACCTGAGAGCTGTCTCAGGTTTTTTGTTTCTTTTTCTTCGCTGCAGGGAAGAGCACGTTATTGAGGATCAGGCGGTATCCCGGGGAATTGGGGTGCTGATTCAAATCGGTGGGTTCTTCACCAACCTGATGCTGATAATCTTCCGGGTCGTGTCCGCCATAGAAGGTCCAGAACCCTTTACCCAGAACGCCGTGCAGATATTTTGCTTCGCGGATTTCCTTGTTCTCACCCATGATCAGCACGTCTGATTTAATCAACTCCTTCTTGAATCCTGTAGTCTGTCCGAAGAAACCGTTAATCACTTTCGTGTGATTCTGGGTCAGCATCGTAGGAATAGGATCCCACTTTGCCGAGAATTCAAAGATGGTAAAGTAGTCATTATCCTGACGCAGCCCGCGTTCGTGTGGAGGATTGTCGATGTTGGAAAACTCATACTGATACGGGTCTCGAACCAGCTGGAAGTTTTCAAAGGCAAACGTATTGGAGAAGTCCAGCTTCCGTTGTGCGAACGGGTCAGCCGGATCGCCATCATACATTTTTTCGCAGATATCAACTCCCTCGGCGGCCAATGCAATATCGTAGGAATCCGTTGCTGAGCACATGGCAAACATAAATCCACCGCCTGCGACAAACTCTTTAATGGCCTTGGCAACCGCAAGCTTAAGTTGTGAAACTTTCGTGAACCCGTTTCGTCGGGCGATATCTTCAGCTTCTTTCTGTTGTTCAATATACCAGGGCATATTGGCGTAGTTGCCATAAAACTTTCCGTACTGTCCGGTAAAATCTTCGTGGTGAAGGTGCAGCCAGTCGTACTTGGGCAGCACGCCTTTCAGAACCTCGTCATCATAAATAATATCATAAGGAATTTCCGCGTAGGTGAGCACCAGCGTCACGGCGTCATCCCAGGGTTGCTTTGTCTTGGGCGAGTATACAGCAATGCGGGGATACTTTTCAAGCCTCATCACGTCATAATTGACCGCGGGACTGGCTATTTCTGCGATGATCTGGTTTGCTTGCGCATCAGAGATGACGTCAAAACTTACGCCTCTGACGACTAGTTCGTTCTGGATCGCTGGGTGATACCGGCACATGAAACTTCCTCCGCGGTAATTCAGCAGCCAGTCAACCTCCATTTCGCTCTTCAAAATCCAGAAAGCCACACCGTAGGCCTTCAGGTGGTTGGCCTGTTTTTCATCCATCGGTATGAGGATGGAGTTGGCCTTTGTCACCGTGGTAACCAAAATAAGAGACCAAAAAATCACACTTCTAATCATGCTACTCGGTTTTCGGTTGATAAAATTACCAAAACAGGCCGACAATCGGTGGCTTTTCTCTCGCTTCAGACCCCGGATCAAGGTATATTTCACAAATTTTTCTGCCACTTGTAACATTCGGGCCTGGTAGATCAACGTATTACTGTACAGAATAGTCTCGATCTATGGATTTCGCTGAAAATATACGTGAAGGATTGCGTTCGGTTAAGGCAAATATGCTGAGGTCTGTAATTACGGCCATGATTATCGCTCTCGGCATTATGGCGCTTGTGGGGGTTCTTACGGCGGTTGACGGTATAAAGGCCTCTATCCTTAAAAGTCTTTCCTCGCTCGGCGCGAATACGTTCAACATCCGTTCGAAAACCAACCGCGGAGGCAGCACCCAGGGCGTAGCGGAAAAGACCTATCCTCTGATCACTATGAATGAGGCCCTCAGCTTCATCGACGAATATAACGTACCGTCAACGGTCGGATTGTCTGCGAACACAACCAGCATCGCGGAGGTGAAACGCCTGTCGAAAAAGACCACGCCGAACGTGTCCGTGGTGGGGGTAAACGAGGATTTCTTTCCCTTGAAAAACCTGGAATTCGAGCAGGGACGGGGCTTTTCGAAATTGGAAGCGCGTAGTGGTGGACAAATGGTGATTCTTGGATATAAGGTCTATAAGACGCTGTTCAACGACAACGAGCCTATTGAAGGCCAGGAGGTTTCTTTTATGGGCGGTCAGTTCCGCGTGATAGGCCTCCTGAAAGAAAAGGGCGGCTTCAACGACCCTTCTTCAAATTACGACAACATGGTTTTCGTCTCTATTGTCAAGGCGAACCAACTCTCGGGTGGACGCGGTCTCAATTATCGCATGTCTGTCGGGATTTCCGACCCTACGATGATGGAATACGCCATGGGAGAAGCCACTGGCGTTATGCGGCGCATTCGCGGTGACAGGCCGGGGCAGCAAGATTCGTTCGAACTCCAGCGCAGTGAAACGCTGGCCGAACTCGATAACCTTTCGAATATGGCGCAGATTGTTGGCTTCGCCATTGGCATCATTACACTTCTGGGGGCGTCTATTGCTTTGATGAATATTATGCTCGTTTCTGTTACCGAGCGTACCCGCGAAATCGGGGTGCGCAAAGCGCTGGGAGCCACGCCTAAAAAGATCAAACAACAATTCGTGATCGAAGCGATTGTGGTTTGTATGATCGGCGGCTTTGCCGGGGTTATTCTCGGAATCCTCGGCGGAAACGGAGCTTCACGCCTCCTTGGAAACGACTCATTCATCGTTCCCTGGCTCTGGATCGCTATCGGCTTTATCGTTTGTGTGCTCGTAGGATTAATCTCCGGCTACTACCCCGCATACAAAGCGTCTAAACTCGATCCAATCGAATCTCTGAGGTTTGAGTAGACCCGTTACCGGTTACCGGGTGGCCTGTTACCTTTTACCGGTCTGTCCTTGAACCCTGAAATCTGACCCTTTTTTCTGCGAAGTGCTGCACTTGAAAGGTGCTGAATTCAGAAACCAGAAATCTGGAATCAGAAATCAATGCACAACTTCGATTCCGAATACGTCCGCGAAATATGAGTCAATGGAACTCACCTTGGTCTTGGGAAAGCCAGGTTCCTCAAGAGTAACATAGAAATCGGAACTGTTGGCGACACGCGTGAATATATATGTCGTGTGATTCGTATAAGCTCTGACGGAACGCGCACCTTCATTGAAGTGGCTGATCGTTTCCTCAAGAAGGTTTAATGTAGGTTGCATGCGCCAAAGATAGACAAAATACACCAGTCCCCGGAACTTCATATTCACCCGTCTGTTGGCATTATTTTATTCCTGGTATAGCCATGGGGTTAACACAATACAGGAAGAAGCGACGCTTCGGCGACACGCCGGAGCCCAAAGGCGGCAGAAAGTCAGGAAAGGAACTTGTATTCGTCGTCCAGAAGCACGACGCCTCCCGACTCCACTACGATTTTCGACTCGAACTTAACGGGGTTCTGAAAAGCTGGGCCGTACCCAAGGGGCCGTCGTTGCTTCCCAAAGACAAACGTCTCGCCATGCTCGTTGAAGATCACCCTATGGACTACCGGAACTTCGAAGGCATCATCCCTGACGGAAACTACGGCGCCGGAACGGTTATCATCTGGGACCAGGGTACCTATGAACCCGTTGGTGAATTCAAGACGAAGAAGGCAAAGGAGAAATACCTCGAAGCTGCCTTTGAAAAAGGCTCTGTCAAGATTCGCATGCATGGTGAAAAGCTCAACGGCGAATTCGCTTTGGTACGAACTGCAAGCCGCGGCGAAAACTCATGGTTGCTCATCAAACATCGCGACGACTTTGCTACCGATAAGAATATTCTTGACGAAGATCGGTCTGTCGTATCCGGCAAAACAATAGAAGACCTCGCCGCCGACGAAGATGCGCCTGAATGGCAAAGCAACCGGAAAGACGAAAAAGGCGCTTCGAAATCCGACAGGAGAAAAAAGAAAACTACCCGTTCCATGTCAACCAATATTTCCAAAACAAGGGGATCCGCCAAAGCAGAAATGCCCGGCGATATTGCTCCAATGTTAGCTACCCTCGTAAACGACCCCGTGGATCAACCGAGGTGGCTATACGAAGTGAAGTGGGATGGCTATCGCGCAATCAGTTACCTCAATGAAGGAGAGGTTTCGATCCGTTCGCGCAACAATAAGGATTTTAATAAAAAGTTTTATCCCGTCGTTGATGCGCTGAAGCAATGGAACGTCAACGCCGTCGTCGATGGCGAAATCATTGTGGTGAATACAAAAGGGCATCCTGATTTCAATGCATTGCAGGATTGGCGCAGTGAGGCGGATGGACAACTGATATATTATGTATTCGACTTGCTGTGGCTCGACGGATATGATCTGATGGAGGTGCCCCTGCGTGACCGAAAAAAAATTCTTGCTTCCCTGATTCCTGATACGGGCATCATCCGCATGAGCGAAAGCTTCGACGTCTCTGCGAAGGAACTTTTCGAACAGGCAGATAAGCTCTCGCTCGAAGGCATCATGGCAAAGAAAGAAGATGCACCTTATGTTCCGGGCGCACGATCCAAAGACTGGCTGAAGATAAAAACGCAGAAACATCAGGAAGTGGTGATCGGCGGATACACGCGAAACGAAAAGACTACCAAACCTTTTAGTGCCCTGTTGACTGGAGTGTTTGAAAATGGCAAACTGGTTTCAACTGGTCCTGTAGGAACTGGCTTCACGGTGAAAGTTCAGAAAGAGATATTGGAGAAGCTGAAGAAACATGAAACGAAGAAGTGCCCGTTCGCAGAAGAACCGGATTACAATAAACCGTCGCGCTTCCGGCCAAAACCTCCCAAAGCCGAAGTCGTATGGGTAAAACCCGTGGTGGTAGCTGAAGTTGCTTATCGCGGCAAGTCGAAAGATGGCTCACTTCGCCATCCCTCATTTCGTGGTCTCCGCGAAGACAAGAAAGCGTCGGAAGTGATGTTCGAAGAACCCGTTGCCACAGACACGGTGGTGAAAACACCGGCGCCGGCGAAGAAAACGACGCGCGCGCGCAAGCTTGTAAAAGCCCCTGCGAAGGCAGAAAGAAAAACGCTGCTCAATCCGTCCGATG
Source organism: Bacteroidota bacterium (assembly GCA_023417065.1). GTDB lineage: Bacteria > Bacteroidota > Bacteroidia > Cytophagales > Cyclobacteriaceae > Ohtaekwangia. The sequence continues at coordinate 28,960 of JAEZGH010000193.1, read as the reverse complement.
AAACGCAGGTTCGTAAAATTGACGGACACGACCTTAAGTTTACGAACCTCAGCAAGGTCTACTGGCCCGACGAAGGATTTACCAAGCGCGATATGCTGAACTATTATTATCAGATCGCGCCGGTTATGTTGCCCTACCTGAAAGATCGCCCCCAGACCCTGAATCGTTTTCCGAATGGTATCAAAGGCAAGAGCTTCTACCAGAAGGACGTTACAGGCAAAGTTCCGGCGTGGCTGGAAACGTACCCATACTTCAGCGAGGGTGATGATCGCCAGAAGCATTTTCTGGTCTGCGCCGACGAAGCAAGTCTGCTGTATATCGCAGGTCTCGGCTGCATCGAAATTAATCCGTGGAGCAGCAGGGCAATGTCGCCGGGCAATCCCGACTGGTGTATTATCGACCTCGACCCCAATGAGGCCACGACCTTTGATCAGGTTATCGAGGCCGCGCAGGTTACGAAGAGTGTGCTGGATACTATCGGCGTGAAATCATGGTGCAAAACTTCCGGGTCGACCGGACTGCACATTTACATCCCGCTTGCACCCAAGTATACCTACGAAGATTCGAAAGAGTTTGCCCGCGCACTGGTGAAGATCGTGCACGGTGAACTCCCTGCTTTTACCAGCATCGAAAGAAAAGTATCCGATAGAAAAGGAAAGATGTATCTTGACTTCCTTCAAAATCGCCCCCAGGCCACCGTCGCGGGACCTTATTCGCTGCGTCCTAAACCCGGGGCTCCGGTTTCGATGCCCCTGCATTGGGATGAAGTCAAAAAGGGACTGAAGATCCGCGATTTCAATATTGAAAATGCTGTTGCCCGCGTTCGTTCCGAAGGCGACCTTTTTCAGGGCGTCCTCGGTAAAGGAACAGATATCGACAAAGCAATGGTGACTCTTCTCAAGAAATTTGGAAGGCCTTGACGAAAAGGATAGAAACGATGTTACTTGTCCTCCAGAGACCGCGTGACTTTCACTTTCACCTTCATTGAATTGGGTGCGTCCTCAAGACGTGAAAGAAGGATGTCGTATAACGCGCCGTTAAAGTTCGGATGTATAAAGATCACTTCCTGGTTTTGATAGGTCGCCTTCGTTGCTCCCTCGAGTTGCTGCGTTGTCAGGCCATCGAAGAGGTGCCCGGGATTGAGCTGAATTTCCGCAACGTTCTCAACATCAATCTTTACACGGACGGATCCATATTGCTCAGCCATCGACTTCAGGGGTGATACCGCGGGAAACGCGACATATATTGGTATTGCCCGGCCGCGATTATCAAAACGCGCACTTATCAGGAAGGCCGGTTTGGCCGACTGCAGGTAACTCTCGATGTTCGGGGCAGTGTTCTCTATCTGCGGCGAATTTGAGTCGCTCCCCAGCGTGAGAGTAAGGCTGAGAGGATCATAATCATTGCGTTCAGCGTCGACGCGGATCGAAGGGCTGTTCGGATCCATGAGATCAAATATGCCGTCGTCAGCCGACAAAGCCTTCGTAAACGTCGAGGTGCTCAGCGAGGGCTGCGTTCCTGTAACCTGGATCTGATTAAGATTTATCAGGGCCTGGTTGATTGTGACCTTGCCCTGCATCGCGGCATTTGAAAACAACGAGATGTCGCAGTTTATCAGCGCCTTATTGTCGGGCTCGTCCTGGCTGCATTGAACAAAGGTGGCCGCCAACAGAGCTATCGCGAGATGACGGAAAAGGGGAGGTGCGTTAAATTCCATAGACATGAACGGTAAGTAGAAGCCAGTCCTAATTTATAACATCCCCTCCATAAAAATGTTGCCACCGCGGCGATATTATCGGTCCCTCGTGTGATTTTTTATGAGCGGGAGTCCGGCAGTCCGGAATCGCGGTTTTCGGATGAATGCAGGAGTCCTTCCGGAACCCACAATTGCCCTGTGTGGAAGTCGATCAATCCATTTTTTTCGTCCTCGATATTTGTTGCCTGGGTATAAATATCACCGGCAATGCGGTGTCGCCGAAGCTCCTGCTTGAACGCAATAATTTTTTCCGCGCGGTCTGCATTCTCTGAAGGGCCTCCATAATCGGCAAATCCGAAACCACCCCATTCGCTGACCACAAGGGGTACCTGCCCGCGGTAAAAGAACGGATCCCCGACTACCAGCGGGAACACCGCCACATTATTTACATCGCCAGAAGCAAGTTTGGACAGAATTTCGCGCCACCGCTCAAAGTCAGGGGTGTAAACATGCGCGGTCAGCAGATTCGACTTCAGGCGCCCTTCCAGGGAAACGTGATGCCACCCATCGTTATCCACTACCAGGAACTGCGGATGGTGAATCTGCATATAATGATAGGTGTCGATAATGTATTGACGTGTTTTCGCATTGGTTGTAATGTCCTGAACGCCCCAGTCTTCGTTGTATAAACTCCACAACACAATGGATGGATTGGTTTCGATGAGTGCCAGCATACGCTGAAGCTCCTCCCAGTGATTCTTGCGACTCTGGTGTGTGGAGCTGTGGGGGCTAGGTACCTCCACCCACAATAGCATCCCGATTTCATCGGCCAGATTATAAATCCGGGGATCGATACCCGCAATGTGCACGCGAACCAGGTTACACCCCAGTTTTTTCATCGCTTTCATGTGATTCCGCATCTCCTCATAGGTGGCGGTTCCCGGTTGATAGAGTATGCCGTCAAGGTATATGGACTTGTTGTTGAGATATATGTACCTGCCGCGGGCTTCAATTTTCCGCAATCCGAAATGTGCCTGTATCGATGCACTGTAGCCGTTGTGATCTATCAACTCGGCGACGATCCAGTATAAGTTCGGCTCCTCAGGACTCCACAGCTTTGCACCCGGGAGCTCCATTGCCACGCGCTGATTTTTTTGTCCCGCTTCAAGAAGCAGCGGATACTCCGACGTCGCCATCGGTTCACTTCTGTCGTCGAAAGAACAAACATGCAGCCTCAAAAGATATTGCCCCGGATCGTGAATGCGGATGGTGAAATTGAACCGCACAAGTTGGTCTTCCACAATGCTCACGACACTGATTCGCGACCTCAGCCGGTTACGCTCTACGGCCTCCAGCCAGATGCTTCTAACGGCACCGGTATACGTCTGATACCAGATTCCGCCTCTTTTGTAGACGTGGGATTCCTGTTTTCCTCTTGTAAGATCGGAGTCCATCGTATCCTCTATGCGCACAGTCAGGCGATTTGAAGGCAGGAGCAGGGAGTCTGTCAGCTCATATGAAAATGATGTGTACTCCCCATAATGCGCCTCTTCCCCTTCAATGGTCTTCAGTGGGATACCATTGAGCCAAACGCGTGTTTCGTATCCACATGCGCCGAAGGTAAGTTGATACATGAGGTGGCTGAATTCCGCCGGACGCGGAGGCAAGTCGAATGTGCGCTCGTACCACACGACTACCTTATCGCGCCAGGGTTCCTTGCCCTCCTGATGATGAGCCTGAAGGATGTGCTCTTCGACGGAACCGGGCCATTTTGCACGATAGGGAAAATCGTGGTGCAGGTGCCATCCTTCGCGAAGACCAACGTCGTGCTTGTCGTATTCAAATTTCCATTCACCGTCGAGCAGGAGGTAATTATTGTTTCGCGAAACGGTGCGCGGCAGGGCCTGCATTGTGTGCTGGTCGAGAGGGCGGTGACTTGCCTGATGCTTGACAGCGCTGGAGGCGAAGTTCGGTAGTACCTGATCCATGCGTAAGGGGTTGATCCAGCTTCGCAGAATCAAAAAACAATGCCCGATGGCGCTGCCTGGTCATAGTAAAACAAACAGGAGTGATGCCTCCTGTTTGTTTTCCCTTTTAAGCAGGCTGCTAGTAGAAGAACTGCTCGCGAACAATTCGCCCGTCCCGGACTTCGTACAACGCAATCTCATCCATGGGCACGCGACCCTGACCTTTAATCGTTGCATCAACGCCCATCGCGCAGGCAAAGAAGTTTCCACCTACCTGAGGTTCCTTGCAATAAGCGCCATGAACTTCTTCAATAGACTCTCCCCATAGCCGGCCTTTCTCGCGGATGTTATCCAGGCCGGTAACAACTTCGGGGAATCCTTGAACGCCGGGAGGTTCAATGCTTTTTGCGTCCGGGCTGAACAATTCGTCCAGAACCTCCGCCCACTTGCCTTCCTGTGCAAGCTGATAAAAACGGTCCGCGACCTGCTGGGTCGTCATGACTTCCTGCTGTGTTGTTGTCATAGGGTTATTGATTTTGTTTTTCACTAAGATCAATTAACCCGTGACAGCCCTATGTCAGCAGTGCAGGGCTTGTCAGAACTTTTGTTGGACAAGTAGGCTCATCCTTAAGATCAACGACGGTCCTGCGGCTGCTTGCGTTTTGCCTGACGAAATTCCCAGGGTGGAACAGGACTCTTATGGGACCAGATGCCGATTTTTTGTTGGCGTGCAAGACGTTCCATCTCAGCCCATTCGGGGTTCTCGTCATATTCCGTGTAGTGCCACGCGAGCCCTGTCTTAAGCATGGCTTCGTTGACGTTAGTCTCGCCAACTTTTACGATACCTACAATCCGGCGGTAGGGATCTTTCCGCTTTGGATAGACACGGACTTCCTTGTGCATGATTAGTTCGGTAAGATGCTCCATCGATACGCGGGAGAAATCCTGGTTCTTTTCCGGCGCGTCGATGCCATGAAGACGAATACGTATCTGCTGGTTTCCATCCGCCAGGATCGTGAAGGTGTCGCCATCGGCTACTTTGATGACTTTTCCGGAAATTACAGTCTCCTGACAACGGAAAAGCAAGGCGACCGTAAAAAGCAGAAGTGCGAGTTTGTGCATCAGATCCTGTTTGGGATTATCTGCAAGGATACACAAAAAAAGGTGGAGGAACCTCCGGTATTTTTTAAGTTGAAACCGCGTAATGCGAATGCCACCAAAACCTCCGTTCAGGAAGATAATACATGTTGATATGGACGCCTTTTATGCCTCCATAGAGCAGCGTGATGACCCTTCACTTGTGGGCAAACCTATCGTTGTCGGCGGATCGCCGGAGGGCAGGGGAGGTGTCGTGGCCACAGCAAGTTATGAGGCGCGTAAATACGGTATCCATTCGGCGATGTCCAGCAAAAGGGCAAAGCAGCTGTGTCCGAAGGTAATCTTCATCCGGCCGCGGTTTGATGTCTACAAAGGGGTATCCCGGGAGTTGCGCGAGATCTTCCACACCTACACCGATCTTGTAGAACCCTTGTCACTCGACGAAGCCTACCTCGACGTTACGATGGATAAGAAGGGTATTGGTTCGGCACTTGAAATTGCTGATCTCATAAAAAAAGAAATCCGCGAAAAGCTTCGTCTCACCGCCTCTGCAGGTGTATCCATCAATAAGTTCCTGGCCAAGACGGCTTCCGATCTCCAAAAGCCTGATGGTCTGACGTTCATCGGACCGTCGCGTATCGAAGCGTTTATGGAAAGTCTGCCGGTGGAGAAATTCTTTGGTGTCGGAAAGGTAACAGCCACGCGTATGAAGACCATGGGGCTGCACACGGGTGCTGATCTGAAACGCTTGTCGGAAGCGGAGCTTGTCCGTCACTTCGGAAAGTCAGGAAAATTCTATTACGAGATCGTGCGCGGCATCGACAACCGCGAAGTTATCCCTCACCGCGAAGCTAAATCCGTCGGGGCTGAAGATACGTTCCCCTATGACCTCACACTGGAGGAGGAAATGATCTATGAACTTGAAAAGATCGCGCGGACGGTGAGTGACCGCCTGATGAAGAAGCAGCTTCGCGGAAAGTCGATCACGCTCAAGGTGAAGTTCAGTGACTTCAAAATCATTACACGTAGCTATTCCGTTGATGAACCCACAGACGATAGAAAAGTTATTCTGAATGTAGTAAAGGAATTGCTTGCTGATCGCGATGCAAGCAAGAGCGTGAGACTTCTCGGAATATCGGTTTCGAATTTCTATCAGGAGCAGGTCAGACACGCTGATGAGTCATCGGCAGGCAATCAACTTCGGCTTTTTTGAACGACCTGGTTAGGTAGTTTGTATTTTTTGAGCGGGAAACGAGGCTCGAACTCGCGACCCTCAGCTTGGGAAGCTGATGCTCTACCAACTGAGCTACTCCCGCTTGAAAGTATGTCCGAATTTCGCAGACGCCCGCGATTTTTGCAATAACAATTTATTCACCAAATCGTTATACAGACCGACCTCCCGGAGTTTTTTCGCAATCCAGGCTTGAACCATCGCCGGATTTCGGTGTGGGTGGAACAAACCCTAAAACACCTCGCAGGGGGCGAATGCGACAGGTTTACGTGATTGCTCCGGACGCCTTTCAACCCATTCCTGCACCTGCATTCACCACCCAAAATAGCACTTTCTCCCGTATCTGTCCCGTATCTGCCTCGTATCTGGGCTGTATCTGTCCCGCCCTTTTAAAGATACGGGAGAGAACGGGGACGATTCCAGATTTGAGATTTCTGATTCCTGACTTCAGGCTGGATGCAACTGAACTATCCCTTAAAATCATATTTGGTTTTCGTTGAGGTAGAATGGACTGGGGCGAAATGATGTTAATGGCCTGTCTTCCGCCAGGTTGGAAACTCACCCGGGACCGCGTACACATGACTTAAAAACAGATTTCCAGAACGAGGGGAGCGCGGGAACGCTAGTAAAAAAAGAAACGGGTGTTGCCGCACATAGGTCTGAATTCCCAAAGGAACACCTCAAAGGAAAGCGGTCTGGCTCCTCAAGAATAAATCAGTAGGGTTCCAAAAAGTAAGAAAGAAGAGGGGAAATGAAATGACGATGAAATATCCTGTTGTCGGTAACCGTCAATCTGCAACTGGCAGCGAAATCTGCTGTCCTGCTACCAGCCACATCGCGCGATCCATTAACTCGCTACCCTACCACCCTGCTACGGGGCTGACCTCTCCTCGACCTTTCCCCGACCTTTCCCCGACCTCTGGAGCTATATACGGCAGTATTAACGCAAGTATAAAGGATACAATATACTAGTTTCAGACCCGCCAGATTGGGATATCCTTGCTAAAACCTTGCGGAATTACTGCCGTATACTCGAAGTCCCCTCGAAGACACCCCGGGGATATGTCGAAGAATTCCTGATTCCTGATTTGATCTGACTTAAAGGATCGGCGCTGTCAGCGATGCAGAAAACTCGCTATCAAGCACCCAGTTACCCAACCACCGCATACGGGCATCCTGCAACCGGCAACACTTCGGGCTACTTTACCCAATAATCCACCACAACCACCTTCTCCAGGTGCGGCCCGACAATCCCGCCGAATTTCTTGTGTTCAGGATGAACGAGATAGTCGTCGCGGTCTTTTTCCGATGAGAAGGTAAGCAGAAATGCGTGCGTTAATCCCTGATTCAGATTCTCCGGACTGTTATTCAACCCCCATTCAAACGCCTTGATCTGACTGATCTGTTGTGGCAGCGCTTCAAACGCAGCAATCACCTTGTCGATGTCCTGCGATGACGAGGTGTCCTTGAACTTAAACAGAACAACGTGGCGAAGTGATTTTGATTCGGGGGAACTCTGGGCAGAAAGCATAAACGTATTTGTAAAAAGTAGTGTAAGCAGTAGAAGGATCGTTTTCATAATTCGATGTTGAAGTTTAGCCTTTGAATTTGTTAAGGTAGCGTTTTTTTATCAAAGCGGGATTTCCTTCCTTTACTACCGGAGCAAAACACGAGCCCTTGCGAAAACCGATTGACGCTATTATTGTCCTGGTCATTATCACCGGGATTTTCTACCTGGTGACGGAACACGTGCCAGGCATGTACGAACAGATGTTTGAATGGTTCGCGCTGTACCTGCCTGAAAATCCCCGCTTTGAAGTCTGGCAGCTCGTGTCAACGATGTTCATGCACGGCGGTTTCTTCCATCTGCTCATGAACATGTATGCGTTGTGGGCTTTCGGCACACCTCTCGAACAGTTGTGGGGAATAAAGCGCTTTATCCTGTTTTACTTTGCCGCCGGTATCGGTGCAAGCGTGGTATATACGGCAATCAATTTATACAAGTTCAAACAGTACATGGCTGAATTTCTCGGTGCCGGTATTTCAAGTGAACAACTTAATGTAGTTCTGGGAACCGAGTATCGATACCTCCGTGGCGTTGGCGAAGTTCCCCTTGAAAGTATTCAGCAATTCTGGCAACTGTTTCATGTTCCGGCTGTCGGAGCCTCGGGTGCCGTCTATGGAATTCTTGTAGCATTCGGAATGCGCTTTCCAAATGCCAAACTTGCGCTCATATTCTTTCCCGTGCCAATTGCGGCGAAGTATTTCATTCCCGTGCTCATTGCCCTCGACCTGTTCTCCGGCGTTACCGGCGTGTCGATTTTCGGCGGAGGTATCGCTCATTTCGCACACGTAGGCGGCGCGCTGATCGGATTCCTGCTGATGCTTCTTTTCGGAAACCGACGCCGCAATACCATACAGACCGACGACTTCCGGGAGTGGCGGAACGATCCGGAAAACCCTGTCTGACAAGGTTCTCTTTCCGTTGATCCAATCTCTACACAAACGTGTGCAGCGGTCTGATCAAAATTATTATCTTGATCCATCACAAATAAGCGCTTATGAAAAGAAGAAACTTTATCCGGAATACTTCGGCAGCATTGGGTGGTGCATTACTCACTCCAGGAATATTGCACGCAGGAAAACGAATCATTTCCCAGAACGACAAAGTCCAGATTGGCTTGATCGGATGCAAAGGCATGGGATGGTCGAACACACAATCGCTGCTGAAAATGAATGACGTGGATGTTGTGGGGATATGTGACGTCGATGATGAAGTTATCCAGACGCGCCTGGCTGACTACGCCAAACTGCGCAGCAACAAGCCCACGGTCTATAAAGACTATCGCGAACTGCTGAACAATAAAGAAATCGATGCGGTAGTGATCGGTACACCGGATCATTGGCACTGCCGGATGATGGTCGACGCCGTGCAGGCAGGAAAGCACGTGTACGTGGAGAAACCCATTGCAAATTCCATCCGCGAATGCGAGATCATGGTGGAAGCACAACGCAAAACCGGTAAGGTCGTGCAGGCAGGGCAATGGCAGCGTAGCGGTCCTCACTACCGCAAAGCGATAGAGATTGTCAGGTCTGGTGTGTTAGGCAAAATCAGGCTGGTGAAAGTATGGGCTTATCAGGGATGGATGAAACCTGTGCCCGTGCTCCCCGACGGTGCGCCGCCAAACGGAGTGAACTACGACATGTGGCTCGGGCCAGCACCGAAACGCCCTTTTAACGGGAACCGTTTTCACTTCAACTTCCGCTGGTTTTGGGATTACGCCGGAGGTCTTATGACCGACTGGGGTGTCCATGAAATTGACATCGCTCTTTATGCAATGCAGGAACTCGCCCCGGTTTCGGTGATGGCTACAGGTGGCAAGCTCGCGTATCCCGACGATGCATCTGAGACTCCTGATACCCTTCAGGCCATTTACCAGTATAAAAATTTCAACATGTTATGGGAACACGCCACTGGCATTGACACGGGACCGTATAACCGCAGCGAAGGAATAGCCTTCATCGGAAACAACGGGACCCTTGTTGTGAACAGGGGCGGATATGAAGTGTTTATCGAACGTGAAGCAGAAGGGTGGAGCAACACAGGTAAGCCCCGCATGGAAGCGATTGAAGCTTACCGGAAGCCGCAGGAGTTGAATTACCTCGACCTGCACACGAAGAACTTCATTGAAGCTATTCGCAAGAACGACCAGAATCATCTCAATACACCGATACAATCCGGCAGTGTTGCCGCGGTCAATGCACAAATGGGTAACATCGCGTTCAGAACCGGGTCAAAAGTCTTCTGGGATGACAAACGAAATCAGTTTATTGATAACAAGGAGGCAAACAAGTATCTCACGGCGCAGTATCACAACGGGTGGAAACTTCCTGTCGTATAGCAAAGGCGTTGCATTTGATAAAGCAAAAAAAAGAGACCGCGCTAACGGTCTCTTTTTCATTGCCAAATATAACCCTGTGATATTAGTCCCGTGCTGATGAGTGAATGACAGCTGCATCTTTTGCGTCACGCAAATCAGAATCTTCTGCTTTTACGAGTTGTTCCTGCTCACGATCGACGTAATACATTTCACCGTCGATTTTATAGACTACTTCGTGGTTGGGTCCTTCTTTGCCTTCTACAACTTCAACTTTAGGTCCCAGGCTAATGTTGTCTTGTGTTCCTGCGGCAACACCTTCAGCGGCGTTATCTACTGCATTTCCGGCAGCATCTGCACCTTCTTCAACTGCTTCTCCAGTTCTCTCGGCACCCTGACCAATGGCTTCGCCTGCTCTGTCAGCGCCCTGGTTGATAGCATCGCCAGTTCTGTTGGCACCTTCTTCAATAGCGTCGCCGGCCTTTTCTACACCTTCTTCTGCGTTATCGCGTGCATCGTCGGCTTCCTGACGAAGTTGATTACCGGTTTCTTCTGCTCCTTCGCGCATTCCTTCACCAGCCTGATTCAATTCAGACTCTGCTCGGTCGGCGCCTTGTTCCACCTCGTCGCCAACGCGGTCAGCACCTTGATTCAATTGGTTACCGGCTTCGTCAGCGCGGTTCTCAATAGATTCTTCAGCCTGGTTGATTTCATTTCCAAGATTATCGCGCGTCTCTTCAGCTTCCTGTCCAATCTCGTCGCCGGTACGCTCTACGGCGTCTTCAGCTTGCTCGGCTTCCTGCCGCAGGTTTGTACTGGTAGAATCACCTTCAACCTGAGCCATTGCACCAGTCATAATGGCGGCGGTGAATAATGTCAAGAATAACTTTTTCATATAAAACATTTAAAAGATTAACAATCGGTTTTACTGCTTTTGTAAAACTTTAATACCATTCGGTAACACCACGGCTGTTGGCGTTACAAAAGCAGACAAAACCTCCGTCTTGACTTAAATTCAGGGTTTTGCGTCGCCTGTGACTCGGAACGAGGGAGCAACTTAAGCGGGTATTGTGCTGAAAAATTCAACAGCCTTGTGCGAAAACTACACATTTAAATATCTTGGCGGAATGTTCGCACAGGTGCATAATCCTGATCGTCTCCCACCGGTTCATCTGGATCGATACCTTCAGCACGGCTGGTTCAGAATGGGGCAATCCTTGTTCACAACGAATTTTCTGCACTTCAAACAGCAGTATTTCAGTGCTATCTGGCTTCGTGTCGTACTGCGGAATTTTGCATCCGACCGTACGCAGGAGAAGCTCATGAAAAGGAACAAACGCTTCCGGGTCGAATTCAAACCGGCCTCGCTCGACCTCGCTAAAGAAGAACTCTTTGCCCACTACAAACAGGGTATCCCATTCGAGACGTCGCCCTCGTTGTATCACCTGCTTCAGGGCAAAGCATTTCACAATATCTTCCATACAATGGAAGTGAGTCTTTACGATGGCGAGTCGTTGATCGCAGCAGGGTTCTTCGACCTCGGCGAGAAGGCCGCGGCAGGGATTACTTCCTTCTATAACCCGCAATACAAGAAATACAGTCTGGGAAAATACCTGATCTATCTTAAGATGAATTATTGCAAGAGCCAGGGACTTGAATATTTCTATCCGGGCTATTTTGTTCCGGGTTATTCTTTCTTCAACTACAAACTCGACCTCGGTCGGGAAGCACTCGAATATCTCGATGTAACAACTGATCGCTGGTGCCATATTTCAAAGTTCACGGTTAGTCCATATCAGGTGATGGAGGAAAAGCTCACCCAGCTCCAGGCTCTCCTGATGGAGGAGGGAATTGAATCAAGAATCTTCAATTACGAATTCTTTGACGCCAATCTGTTCCCGGAGCTGAAAGATGTAGAGCTGTTTGATTATCCCGTTTTTTTGAATTGTTTTCCCTTTCAGGAAGACGTCATCAACCCGGTGGTCGTGTATGACATACGCGATGGTGAATTTCACTTACTTCAGTGCAAGAGCCTTTGGACGTCGCATTTGCCTTCGCCGGGAGAGCGGGTTTACTCATACCATTTACTGGCACCTGACTTCGAAATGACAAGCACCTCCGATATGAGCGAAATTATCGTGAGGTTGAAGGAGGCGGGATCAGTTCCGTCCTCGTCTTAGGATGTCGGTAAAGTTTTGTTTGCCATTGTAGGAAATAACTGATACTTTTTCGCCTTAACGAGAGAACAAAATGACGGGTGAGTCCCTGTACGATCAATTAGGCGAACAAAATCTGAGGCGCCTCCTGGATCGCTTCTATGATCTGGTGTTTAGCAATGAAGTAATAGGACCGCTGTTCAAAACGGACAAAGCAGAAATCAAGGAAAAGCAGCGACTCTTTCTCACGCAGTTCTTCGGTGGCCCGCCCCTGTACTCTGAAAAGTTCGGACACCCGAAACTTCGCGCTCGCCATCTCCCGCATGTGATCACTGAAGAGGGAGCGTCTGCCTGGTTGTCCTGCATGTCGGAAGCCCTTCACACACTCGATATCGATCAGGCTATCAAGGATGAAATTTTCAAGCGCCTCGTACCAACAGCCATGTTCATGGTCAACACGTCCGAAGAATAATTTCCCAGAACCAAATGAAAATAATTCTTGCACTAATCATCGCCTGTCTTGTCACGATTTCGCTTTGCGGACAGGATTTTCTTCCTCCGGCACCCCCGTGGAAGGGCAAAAGTCTCGAGCTCATTGCTTCTCCCAAAAATAAATGGATAACTCCTGCTGAGACTTCCGGTTTTGTAACGACGCCGGATTATCAGGCCACGATGGATTGGCTGAGGAAACTCGAAAAGGAAACGAATCTTGTCAGGATGATCTCCATCGGGAGGAGCCTCCAGGGACGTGATATCAACATGGTGATCGTCTCATCAAGTGGTGATTTTACTCCAGAAAAATTGTCGTCATCGACGAAGCCCCTGCTGCTGTTCCAGGCTGGTATTCATGCCGGTGAAATCGACGGGAAAGACGCGGGAATGATGCTGCTCCGCGACATTGCATTTGGATCAAAGAAAAACCTGCTATCGGGTGTCAACATTTTGTTTATACCCATCCTGAATGTTGATGGCCATGAACGCGCCTCTTCTCTTAACCGGCCGAATCAGCGTGGTCCACAGAATATGGGATGGCGAAGCAATGCGCGGAATTACAATCTTAACCGCGACTACACCAAGCTTGACACAGAAGAAATCCGGGCAATTGTTTCGGTCATCAACGACTATGATCCAGACCTGTACATCGACATACACGTGACCGACGGTGCTGACTATCAGTACGACGTTACCTACGGTTTCAGTGAAAACTATTCACCGGCAATAGCTTCCTGGCTACGCGATAGATTGCGTCCATCGATGGATGCAGAACTCAAGAAGTGGGGACATATCCCCGGACCGATAATCTTTGCAAAGAATGACATGGACTTCGCGGATGGTATGACGGAGTTCCCATTTTCTCCCCGCCTTTCAAACGCCTATGGCGATGCGCGGCACTTACCCACCATTCTCATTGAAAATCATTCGCTGAAACCATTCCGGCAGCGGGTGTTGGGTACATACGTTTTTCTTGAAGGTGTGATAAGGTTGCTGGAAAAGGAGGGATCAGCACTAAGGGATGCTATTGAAAAAGATAAGCGTGCACGTCCCGGGGATCTGGTGCTCAGCTGGAAACGTTCCGCGATTCCCGATACTATTGAATTTCTGGGCATCGAGGCACAACGCCGCAAGTCTGAAATTACGGGTAGCGAATACGTTGTCTGGAATGCGAAGCCCGTGAAGCAACGTATTCCTTCTTTCCGATACACTACCCCCGACAAGAAAACAGACCGGCCAAAGGCATTCTGGATTCCATCGACGTATCCAGAGGTGATAAGCCGGCTACGCCTTCACGGCATTCAGGTGGAGGAGATAAACGCTCCCACGGAGTTAGAAGGGAAGTTCTTCAAAATCGAAAATCCGCGGTTCAGCCAACGCCCTACGGAAGGACATTTCACTGTTCAGGGTGAGGTCAAGCCTGCTGTGGCAAAAGATGTTTTGTATCCGGGGTCGGTACGCGTCAGTACAGACCAACCGTTGGGTGACCTTGCAATCATCCTTCTTCATCCTGATTCACCGGATTCGTTTTTCCAATGGGGCTTCTTTCCCGAGATATTCTCGCGGACTGAGTACGTTGAACAATACGTAATGGAACCCATGGCGCAGAAAATGCTTAAGGAAGATGCGGCACTGAAAGAGGAATTTGATAAGAAGAAGCAGGACGATGCTACATTCACTGCCTCTCCATACACGGTGTACAACTGGTTCTACCAGAAGTCATCCTACATGGATAAGAAATGGCTGATCTATCCGGTTGGAATGGATTTCTGATTTCCAGTTTCTGATTGGGGCAGCACTCCGTAGAAAGAAGGTTCAAGGGTGAGTATCCATGGTAACTGTTGCGTTTGGTGCTTCGTGGAAGACTCCGTGTCTTTTTGCCGGTTGCCAGGTAGTTGCCGGTTTGCCCGTTCGCCTCACTCAGGTACACCAACGTCCTCACACGATTTTCTCATTTTGGCACGCGCGTCCCAGGTCATTCCTCCGGTTTTTCTCCACTCTCCGTCCACTCTTTCTCCACTCTTCCGATAGATTCCTGGTTTCTGATTGGGCTGGCACTCCGTAGAAATAAGGCTACACCAACTGGCAACAGGTAAGCGGCAACCGGCAACAAGATCACACGCCACGCGGCAACCGGCAATGCTCTCACCGTCTGCGGATCACGATGCGTTTCTTCACGTCACCGCTGGGGTGCTTCACGTGGAGGATGTACACGCCGTCGCCAAGAGCCTGTTCTGACTCAATGGCTACCCTTCCGCTTACACCTGCCCCTGCGATGTTTCCATGAAGCTGTACGCGCCCCAGCGCATCGGTGATGGTGTAATCCAGAGACTGCCCGGACGGATTTCTGACGTCGAGCATTATCGTGTGCGAATCAACAGGGTTCGGATAGACGAATATTTCAAGCGCAATTTCGTCAGGCAGGCTCGTGATCACATCGTCGTCGTCGTCGCCAGGAGTGCCGTGCTGCTCATCTGGATCATCGTTGTTGTCACCGTCACCACTTCCTTCGTTGCTGCCGCTGCCGTTGTCTTGTGAATCGTCACCACCGTTGTCGTTATCCGGATTTCCATCCTCATCGTCGTCACCAGTGTCGTCACCAGTATCGTCGTCGCCTGGATTGTTATCGCCTGGATCTTCGCCATCAGGGGTTTCTTCACCCGACTGTTCGTCGTCTCCGGGTTGTTCTTCTTCTCCAGGAGAATCGTCATCCGGGTCAGGCTCTTGTTCTCCAGGTTGTTCTTCGTCTGGTTCTTCTTCCTCCGGTTCTTCTTCGTCCGGCTCCTCTTCCTGTGGTTCTTCTTCGTCTGGTTCTTCATCCTCTTCTTCAACAGCAGTTGCTGTAATCGTAATCGGATTTGACCAGCGGTTCCAGTCGCCGGAAGATGGCGATGCTACGCGACTGAAACGTGCGCGGTACACGCCGGGCTCTGTCGCAACAAACTTGTTCGAGCTGGCGCCGGAGATGATCTTGCCATCCTTTTCCCATTGATATGCAAAAAAGCCTTCAGCAAGAACTAACTCGGGGAACAGGTTCTCCTTTGCATTGATTTCCGTGCGCTGAAACTTGGCGTGAATGTCGGATTTGTTCCGGCTTAACATGAAGGAGAAAAATTCGGGTTCGTTATACGCCCATCCCCAGATGTTATGTCCGATGCCAGGGTACTCGGTATACCTCACGATGCCACCGGCGTCTTTAAACTTTTGCATGACGCCTTTGGTCCACGCTACGGTGGGCTCGGTATCCCGCTCACCCTGGAAAATCCATAATGTATTATGTGAAACCTTGTCCTGCTGATTATGTTTAAAAATATTGGCAGCTTCCGACACGGCTGAAATAGGCAGGGCTGCCGTGAACAGCCAGGGTGCCCGTTTTATCGCTTCATATGTCGCATACCCGCCAATGGACAGCCCGTGGATGTAAATCCGGTTGGGGTCGATGTTATACTTTTCGATGTGAAGCTGTACGATGCGGATAACCTTTTCCACCCATAGCGAATCCCAGTCATTGAACATCTGTGGCATCAGCACAAAGCCAGGGAAGGAACGGTCTGGCATGGTGGGATCATCGGGCAAACGGTTTCCTGCGCGGTTGCGTGCGTTGAGATGATCACGCGCCCCGATAGAGAGGTGATGATCGTTGTTGAGCAAAGGATGATCCGATGACGTCGGAGCCGGCGGAAAATTTGTATTCGGATCATAGTCCCAGTCACCGTGGTAGCACTCATCATAATAGCAGTTGGCGCGTTCAATAGCGCCATGCATCAGTACAATCATCGGATATCCCGGTTGATACTCAGGCTGATGCCCGCGGGGCAGCAGAAAACGATAATTCATTTCAAACGTATCGTCTCCGCCTTTCGCGTGGCGCATGTGGCCTTCCTGGAAAGGGCTTGTATCATAATTCGTCATCTTGTGATACGTGTCGGTGCGAACACCGGGAGCGCTTTCGCGGAAGCTGAATGTCTTGCCTTCTACAAGGTAGTAATAATCTGACGCGCTGATCCGCGTGCGTATGTCGAGCGTTCCATAGGGGAGGGTTGTGTTATAAAGATACTCTGGCCGGACTTGCGCCCGGATCTGCGTCAGTGATATCACCAACAACGTCGAAACATAAAATAACCTGCGCATAGCCGGTGGTTAGAGAGGAAACCTTATCAAGTATGCCGTAAAAAATAATACCCGCTGTGAGGATTGGCGGGTATTATCAGGTTTCTTTTAGCCGACCGGCTGGATCTATTCGCTTCGCAGCGACTTCACAGGATTGTGCAATGCAGCTTTGAGCGCCTGAAAGCTTATCGTCAATAGCGCGATCAATACCGCGCCGATCCCTGCAACGATGAAGATACCCGCCGAAATGCGAATGCTGTATTGGAAATCCTGTAGCCATTTGTCCATTGCGAAATAGGCAATCACACTTGCAATGGCGAATGACGTAAGGATCAGGACAAGGAATTCGCCCGACAAGCGGAACAGAATACTCAACGTGCTTGCGCCAAGAACTTTCCGGATGCCGATTTCCTTTTTGCGTTGTTCGGCACTGTATGCTGAGAGCGCGAACAATCCCAGTCCGGCAATAACCAGCGCCAGGACGGTGAAGTGTGTGAACATTGCGCGAAAGGCCTCTTCATTCCGGTAGAGGTTGGCAAACTGTTCGTCGAGGAACGCGTATTCGAAGGTCGTTCCTGGATTGACTTTTTTCCAGGTGTCGGTGATGTAATTGATCGTTTCGTCAATGCCGGATTCTTTTATGCGAATGGACATCGCGTTGTTGTTGTCATTATACAGCATAAACATCGGTTCAATCTTGTGCCGGATTGTTGCGAAATGAAAATTCCTGACCACGCCAATGACGGTGTACGCTGTGAGGTCTGTTGGCTCGGGGCCACTTGGAAGGCTGATCCTTCGACCAACGGCATCCTCCCATCCAAGAAGTTTCTCCATCTCTTCGTTGATGACCATCGAAAGTGAATCGTCGTACTGCAGGGAGAAGGTCCGGCCCGACTTCATGCGAATGTCCATCGTTGGGACGAAGTTTTCGTCGGACGTCATGATACTGGCGATGATGTTGGTATCCGTAATGCTTCGCCCTTCCGGGTAAATTGTCGTGCGACCAGGTTGTTGGCCGATTCTCGAACTCGACGTTCCTACCGATACGATGTTAGCGTTCTTGAGGAGCTCATTTTTCAGTGTTACTGATCTGCCCGCGGTAGCACCGTTTTGCTGGATCGTGATAACCTGTTCGCGATTGTATCCGAGGTCGGCATTGTAAATGAAGTCCATCTGCTGATAAACAATTCCTGTTCCGACCATCAGGGCTATTGATATGGTGAATTGAACTACCACCAGGGCCTTGCGAAGTCGGATGCCGTTGTTTGAACCTTTGAATGTGCCCTTAAGCACCTGAACAGGTTTAAATCCAGATAACACCAGGGAAGGATATATGCCGGCGAGTGCGCCGATGCATACGGTGATAATGGAAATCAGTATGACATTCTCAGGCTGAAGCAGAATGCTGAAATCGCCGAACCTGTTGTATAAATTATTCAGTGCGGGAAGGAAAGTCCAGGCGGTGCCCAAGGCAAGCACCATCGCTACCACTGTGATCAAAATAGACTCTGAAAGGTGCTGCGCGATAAGTTGTCCTCTGACTGCACCAATGACTTTGCGCATGCCGATTTCTTTTGCACGTCCTGCAGCGTTGGCTGTGACAAGATTGGTGAAGTTTACAAGCGCCAGAAAAAGGATCAGCGCGCTTATGATCGAAAGGATATACACGTTTTGCATATCCGACTTGTTTGCATTGACTTCAAACAGAATGCCCTTCGACTTCAGGTGTACGTCGTCGAGGGGCTGGGCAACGGGATGAAAAAAATCGAAGGAATTGTTCTTCGCCGTAATCGCCTGGAGCTTTTCATTCAGGTTTTCAATGTTGGCAGGCTTGTCGAGTAGGAGATAGGTGTATGTGAAAATGCTTTGCCACGTATCCAGAGCCTGCCGAAAGCCGTCCTCATTCTGGCCGGGTACAAGTGAATGGAGTAAGTCGAACTGGATGTGTGAATTCTTTGGTGGGTCTGCAAG
This sequence comes from Bacteroidota bacterium, assembly GCA_023417065.1. Classification (GTDB taxonomy): domain Bacteria; phylum Bacteroidota; class Bacteroidia; order Cytophagales; family Cyclobacteriaceae; genus Ohtaekwangia. The sequence goes on along the minus strand of JAEZGH010000193.1, from coordinate 10,361 downwards.
CACGGCTGTGACATGCAGGTCAGTAGTTTGATTCAATCTCAGGGTTTTACCGACGGGGTTTTCTTTTCCGAAAATTTTCTCGGCCAGCGAGGTAGTGATTGCGATCGATCCAGGCTGATCAAGTATCCCTGACGATGGTCCGTTTACAACAGGAAAGTTGAATACTGAAAATACTGTTGGGTCGACCCGGAAAGCAGCTTTGCATTTGAGGGTTTTGTCTTCATACGCGAGGTCATACTGACCACCGCCAGTGAACCGAACGCTTTCAACGACTTCGGGCAGTTCGTCCTTTGCGGCGGGGCCTAGTCGTGGTTGCGTGACACCAACCAGTTTGCTGCTCACGCCTTCGGCGTTGTCGATGGTCAGCAGCCTTACGATACGGTCGTGTTCAGGATGGAACTTGTCGTACGACATATCTTCCAGAACATACAGGTAGATGATCAGGCTGGCAGCCAGTCCGAGTGCGAGACCGGCAATCTTTATTATTGAAAATCCTCTCTGCTTGAGCAGGTTTCGAAATGCGATTTTGAAGTAGCTTTTTAGCATATGCGAAATTGATGAAAGCGCTCTGACAAGAAGGATGCCCGACAGAAAATGCTCAAATCAGCGTGTATTCCGGGGGTTGGAAGAAAGAAGCGAACGAATCCGGACAAACCCGTTCGATGCCGGACGTCTCTGAGTAAAGTTTTACACCCGACCTGGAAGGTGAATTTGAAATGTGCTCCCCTTTCCTAACTCTGATTCAACGGAAATTGTGCCGCCAAGGCGGGTAATTGTTTCTTTGGTGATAAACAGCCCGAGGCCACTTCCTTTTGATGATTCTGACGCGCGATAAAACATGTCGAAAATCCTGCCGGCATGTGTGGGGTCAATCCCGGAGCCGTTGTCTGTGATGTAGAGAATGCTTTCATCGGGCTGGTAGCCGATCTCTATGAATGGGGCCGGTTTTGACAGATCGTGATACTTGATGGCGTTGCCTATCAGGTTGCTGAGGATGACCGTAAGCCGTATGCGGTCTGACAGGAGGATTGTATCGGCAGGGATGGAGATTCTGAAGTCAATCTTCGAGGCGTCCAGTGAAAAGCGCAGCGAGTTTACAATTTCGCTTACGAGTTCGCGCAGGTTAATCGGGTCACGGCGGGTTTCTGTTCGGGTGTTGCGCGAATAGTCGATGATCTCTTTGATGAAATGCTCCTGTGAGTTCACGCGATCTTCGATCATTAACAGGATGTTTCGGATTTCCTCCGGATCCTGACTAAGCTTCGCAATATTGATCAAACCCTGAATGGAACTGAGGGGCGAACGGAGATCGTGAGATACGCTGTACACAAAACGATCAAGCTCTACGTTCACTTTGCGCAGTTCCTCGTTCCTTTGCTTCGCCAGTTCTTCCTTGTGAATAAGTTCGTTCTCTGATTCGCGGTTCAGGCTTATCAGGAAGTTGATTGCGAGAATTGCGATCGTAAGCGAAATGATGTAATTGATCAGGAGGCTGATCTTTATGTAGATAGGCTCCGGTGGAGGAACGGGTATCCGGATGGCGTGTACAAAATACGCAAGCAGAAACAGCAACGTCGTGAAGCTGGCCAGGGCGATGGAGGCTTTTCGTTCTTCGTTTCCCAGCATGGCAAACGAGCCGATCCCCGCCGGTATGAAAAACAAAAATACGCCGGTTTCAAACGGATCGGTGATCGCGGCCCAGAACACAACCAGGTTGGCAATGGCCAGCAGGATCACTCTGGCCAGCGTGAACCTGCCAGAACGCATCAGGGTAATCGCCAGCATTGAAGCTGCCGCCAGAATAATATACGCCGGTTGTGAATAAAATACCCCGTTGATAAGGTCGAATACGGAGTAGATAAACGCGACAATCAGCGACATCAGGGCAAGAAATCCCGATAACATCAGGCGCTTCAATTCCGCACGCGAAATACCCTTTTGATTCTTGATAAAGAAACTCCGAAGTCCGGACCTTTTTCTCACTGACTGATTTTCCTGATATGAGCCGCAAGGTACGGAAATCCTGTGTAACAGACTATTCCCCGAGAGACCGGGGGCGCTGGCGAAGAGGAATGGCAATGCATGTATAAATCGTCTTTCCCGCTGAGGATGTTACCATGGCGAAATTTTTTTTGGTCAAATTCCCGGGGTACGGTGCCAGGTTGTATCTTTTTGCTATGAAACAGTACGTTTTTCCGGATGGCTATTCGTTTTTTGCTTCAATTGATCGCACGCTGAAGCAGATAAAAAATCCTATTGGTACGATTGAGGAGAGTATGGCCGCCTTTAACGGAACGTATCGCGTATATCTGGGCAGGAAGCGGTTCATCGTTACACAGGATCCTGCATTCATTGAACATGTGCTCAAGAAAAATCATCGGAATTATTTTAAGTCGGAACTGCAGACGCATGCATTGGGACGTTTTCTCGGAAAGGGATTGCTGACGTCGAATGGGGATTTCTGGCTGCGCCAGCGTCGACTCATTCAACCTGGATTTCATCTGGAGAAGATTCATGGCCTGTATGAAATCATGCAGCGTACGGTGGCGCGCTTTCTGGAGGGAGTAAGCCCCGGGGAGGTGGATGTGTATCCGTTGATGAATCGACTCGCATTCGACATTGTGATGGATACACTTTTCAATGTGGTGATCCCCGAAACGCGTCGTGCTGACATTAGCCGCTTTGTGTCCGACACGCAGGATTTTGTGATTCGCGACCTTCGGCGCCCGCACCTAAGCTGGTGGTATCGCCTCTCCGGAGAGCTTGCCAGAAACCACCAGAAAGCTCAGCGCGCACGCGATATAATCGCTGCGATCATTCGCGAACGCCGCCCTTCTGTAGGAAGTCATGGTGACCTTCTTGACATGCTGCTTCAGGCGAGGTATGAAGATACCAACGAGCCGATGGCTGAGGAGCAATTGATTGATGAAATAATGGTACTCATCATCGCCGGGCACGAGACTACTGCCAATGCGCTTTCGTGGATACTTTATTTGCTTGCGCGCAATCCTGAAGAACAAAACAATCTCTTCGCGCAAACGAATAACCTCAACCTGATGGACAGAACAACCAATGCGCATCTGAAGGCAGTCATCAACGAAGGCATGCGGTTGTATCCTCCGGCATACGTGAGCGATCGCGTGTCATTAAACGATGATACGTTCAACGGATACTCATATCCGGCAAACACGATCATTGTGCTGTTTTACTATGGCCTGCACCGCGACCCGCGATTCTGGCAGGAGCCCGGGCGTTTTTTGCCGCAGCGTTTTCTTGATCCCGCAAACCGCGAGATAAAAAACGTGTTCTTCCCTTTCGGCTCCGGACCGCGATTGTGTATCGGAAACAATTTCGCAATGGCGGAGATGGCAATTTTTCTTCAGCAGTTCATCAAACGATTTCAAGTCCTGCCAACGGATCATATACCGGTGGTGAACGCACTGGTAACGCTGAAGCCGGATCGCGTGCCGCTGCATATCGTCAAAAGATAATTCGCCCGCATAGAAAATTTTAAGTTGTGCAATATTTTCGAATTAATATATTGCGCCCGTATTGTTCGATCTGCCGGTTTTTTTTGAGCCGGTCAGTAACCTGAGAATTTGTTATGCATACTGACGACGGGCTTCGTTACACCGGAAGACTTTTCGGTGGAATTGCGGAAGATATTAAACGAAAGGCGATTCACTACGGAAGCGACTTTCGCGATGGCTTACACTCCAAAGTGGCAGGGACCACCCTGTTCCTTTACTTCGCTGCAATAGCCAATGCAATTGCGTTCGGCGCGCTAACGGGATTGTACACAGGCAACCAGATCGGCATTATGGAGATGCTGGTGGTAACCGCAGTGGGCGGGATCGTTTTTGCTCTTCTTGGTGGTCAGCCTCTTACGATACTTGGTGGTACAGGTCCGATCGTGATCTTTACAGGTCTGTTGTACCAGGCCTGCGAGCAACTCAATATTTCTTTTCTCGCTACGTACGCCTGGGTCGGCATTTGGTCGGGAATCCTCCTGCTTATATGTGCATTCACTGATGCAAGCGCGCTGATGCGATTCTTTACAAGATTCACCGACGAGATATTTTCCGCGTTGATTTCTGTAATCTTCATCGTGGAGGCAATCAGTAACATCACGGGTTCATTCGGTCCGGAAGGCAACGGTATGTCCAGTGCATTCTTATCGCTGATCCTCGCTCTTGGAACGTTTATCATCGCCCGGAACCTGAAACGTATGACGAATACGCCGTACCTGCGAAAGGGATTCCGCGACTTCCTCAGCGACTTTGGTCCGGCCATCGCAATTGTGATGATGACTATTGTCGCCATGGAGTTTCACGAAGTCAGTCTTGAAAGACCTGCCGTGCCCGACAAGATTCGGACGACATCAGGTCGCGCGTGGCTTGTCAATATTTTCGATGTTCCCATCTGGGTGATCTTTGCGAGCATCGGTCCTGCGATTCTTGCTACTATTCTGCTCTTCCTCGATCAGAACATAACAACGCGCCTTGTTAATTCCCCGGACAACAAATTGCGCAAGGGCAGCGGGTATCATCTGGATCTCGCGATTGTCGGATTGATCGTTCTGGTGGGCAGCCTGTTTGCCTTGCCATGGATCGTTGCCGCTACGGTGCATTCCCTGAACCATGTCAAGAGTCTCGCGCAGATGAAAATCATCGACGTCGGTGGTGTCAAAAAAGAAGTAATCGGATGGGTTCGTGAAAATCGTATTTCGGGACTGCTAATTCATATCATGATCGCCGCATCGATATTCCTCATGGCGTATGTTCAGTATATTCCAATGGCTGTACTGTTTGGATTGTTCCTGTTCATGGGGCTGACATCTCTCGGCGGAAATCAGTTCTTCGAACGCATGATGCTTTGGGTTACGGATCCCAAGCTCTATCCCGATACGCACTATACGCGGGAAGTTCCTCATAAGGTAATTCATACCTTCACCATCATTCAATTCATTTGCTTCGTGGCGTTGTGGGTGCTGAAATCGTCATCCATCGGGATACTCTTCCCTTTGCTGATTGCAGGTCTCGTGCCTATTCGGATGTTTGCGAGTCGTTATTTCCATTCAAAGCACATCGAGGCGCTGATTTCAGAAGAACTGGAAGGCCCGCCATCGACCGAAAAAGCGCATATCCTCGATTGATGCCCTGCGTTTAGGGCGTCAATATTACATCACTCAGGTCTGCTGAGTCGATTGGGTTATATTTGGTGTTCTGCCAACCGCAAAGTAGATATGACCAAGATGACCCGGGAGGAAAAACTCTTCCGCAAGGAAAGTATGGTATTGGATCATTACCGTCGAATGATTGGTGTTGAAACCCCGCCGGATATCACCCGCGAGGGCCTGGTCGATCTCACCCGGAAATACAAAAGTCTTCTTGAACAAACGCGCTTCCTTACGTGGATCAGCGGAAGACTGGAACGCAAACTGCAACGCACCAATCGCGAATTGCAAAGCAGGAACGAAGACCTGCAGAATACTCTTGAAGATCTCACCAAAGCACAGGCGACAAAAAGTGCGTACGCTATTATCTATTCCATCGCTATCGCCCTTTTCGTATTGGAGGAATTTTTTGTTGAACCCGTGATCGGGATGTTTGGTGATAGTATCAGTTACAGCATTCTCATTAAATTGTTTATCGTGCTGCTGCTGAAAATTGCAGAGGGTATCATTGAGCGAAAGGTGATCAGCAAAAGAAAAAAACCGGTTCCGCGAAGTATAGATTAAGTCCGCTCTCCTCGAACTCCCGTTCTTTCACGCTACTCCCCCCCAAGGTCAGACGCAGACTGTTTAGCATGCTGATGTCATCGAGACGTACGTACGTTGCCCGTTTCGGCGAGGAATGAAATTTTATAGATGATGTTGAAAAACATCAATCATGGGAGATATAAAGAATTTAAGCCGCGAAGAAGGCATAAAAAAGCTACGTGAACTCGCAATGGATGCAAAGTTCTGCCATTTCGTAACGGCGCTTGACCAAAAGCCATTGAAAAGCAGGCCGATGACAACACAGGAAGTGGATGAGGAAGGAAACTTCTGGTTCCTTAGTGGGGACAGCAGTGAGAAGAATAATGATATCGAAGAAGAACCCGAAGTGCAGTTGTTCTATTCAAATCCCGGAAGCTCTGAATACCTGACGGTCTTCGGGTACGCTGAGGTGATCAGAGACCGATCGAAACTGGAAGAGCTGTGGTCGCCGTTTGCCAAGGCCTGGTTTAGTGAAGGTAAGGATGATCCGAATCTTACGATCCTGAAAGTAAATGTTGCTGATGCCTATTACTGGGATACCAGGAACAACAAGATGATTCAGTTGATCAAGATTGCCGCCGGTGCCGTAATGGGTAAACCATTCGACGACGGGGTTGAGGGACAGATTAATCCATAACTTTTACCTGTAATCTGGCTGGCTGGTGATTGCCGTCAGCCAGGTTTCCCTTCGCGTTTATTCCTTCGCCGGGCCGGCCTGCTATTTTTTCACTTCGCCTGATTCTTCCCCCTTTACAAAGTTCAGCGAGGTGGAGTTTACACAATAACGTAGACCAGTTTCAGTAGGTCCGTCTTCAAACAGGTGGCCCAGATGTCCACCACAGCGCGCACAAAGAATTTCCGTGCGAACCATGCCGTAGGAGAGATCCTGGGCTGTTTTGATTTTACCGCCTTCAATCGCCTTGTCGAAACTCGGCCAGCCACAATCGGAGTCGAACTTCATATCCGAAGTAAACAATTCATTGCCACAGGCGGCACATTCATAAACACCGGCATCCGTGGTTCGGTAATATTTGCCTATAAATGGCCGGTCAGTGCCCTTCTCCCGTAGAATGTGAAACTGCTGCGGCGTCAAAATCTGCCGCCATTCATCTTCCGACCTGTTAACCTCAGGCTCCTTTGAAACCTCCTGGTTTTTACTGATCTCGTTGGACTGGCCCTGGCTGTTACATGCGGAAATACTCATAACTATTACTGGAAATATCAGATAAAAGGCGACTCTCATCGGTGTAGTGTTAGGTTGTAATAACCCGATTGGAATGTAAAAGGTGCCGGAGACCTGCACCTGGCATCAAAAATTCCCAGGATCGGGCATGTACGATGTTAACAATATCCAGGCACAGGGCCAACCACATGACGAGGAAATTGAATCCGACGATGTTCCGGAAGACGATTTGAATGAATCGGAGGAGGAAGATGCCGACGAACCGCTTGACGAAAGCGAAACTGACGAAAGAACCGATGAAGGTGTAGGAGACGGAAATATCGGGCGCAGCCGTGACGATCTTTTTCAAAAGTAGGCGCGCATTTAATTCAAAAGATTCGCCATTTTCCGGCTATGAACAGCGAAGAGTCCCGGACGTGGTTTGTCGAGCCCGGCTCGATCGTGCGAACGATCTGGGGCCGCAGTGATTTTGTGCTTTTTATATTCGCCGGCGCAGCAGCTGAATTCTCTTTGAATAAGGCGGTAGACTGGCTCTTCTTCACGGGACGATTACCGGCAGATCCTCTGGGTCGCCTTTTTTCCACCGTCACTTACGCGCGCCTCATTGTGTTTTCACCACTCCGACGTGCCCACGAGGTTATCGACCGCATGTCGGCTATTCATCACGATGTTGAAAACAAAAGAGGCACGGTTATCCCTGATTGGGCGTACCGCGACGTGCTTTACATGCTTATCGATTATTCTATCCGTTCGTACGAATTGCTCGCAAGGCAGCTTAGGACGGATGAAAAGGCAGAGGTATATAGCGTCTTTCGCCGCGTCGGACAGCGAATGCAAATTCCATCACTTCCTTCAACTTATCAGTCCTGGCTAAATGACCGGGAAAAACACATGAAGGCGAATCTCGACGTTTCTGACTTTACGCGCGACTTATATAACCAATACAGGTTACATCTCGGCCCGGTCCGCTACAGGATCCTCCTGGGCGCCCAGGCAGTAATCACGCCGCCAATTGTAAAACACAAGCTCAGGCTTAGTGGCTGGGGTGTGTTCCGAGTGCTCATATTGCTGTACAAATTCGCAGTCGTGTTGCGGTTGGACGGGCTTCTCAAGAAAGCTATCCTGCCTTCGCGATATGTTGATGAAGTCAGAAAGATTGATCAGTGAGTTGAAGAGAAAAATCCGCATCGCGAATTCCAGGATGCCGGTTGGTCATCGCTTTTTTAACAGGCCGATCCCTGATGTGAAGAATATCAGTCCCAGTATCGATAACGCCCACGGACTTAATTTAACGAGATCCTGACCAAAAATACCCAGTACACCCAGTACCAGTCCGACGATACCTGCTATGGTCAGAATCAAACCCAGTGTTCGAATCATGCTTTGTTCTTTTATTTGAAGTTTTGTTGATAAATGTTTTTATAAATTGATGCCCACCGCATCACATGGCAGATTTCAGTCCTTTTATACCTTCACAAACAATCAGCATCCTTGGATGTGGCTGGCTTGGCAGGCCTTTGGCGGTCGCGTTGCTAAGGTCGGGATATGACGTCAATGGGTCCACGACGAGTCGTGAAAAGCTGCGCGACCTTTCCGCCGTCGGAATAAGACCATATCTTATCAGTTTCGCTCCGGAGGTCGAAGGTGAAAATATTGAAGCTTTCTTTCGGAGTAGAGTAGTTGTTATTTGTATTCCACCCGGGCGTACTACGACTGCATCCACTGACTACCTCATAAGGCTGCACTGTGTCTGTAGCGAACTTGTGAAGGGTGGTGTTGAAAAAGTGTTATTCATCAGTTCAACATCGGTGTACAGGGGGAAATCGGGTGCAGTGACCGAGACTGATGCGGATAGAGAATCAACAGGTTTTCTGGCGGAAGAAATTTTCCGGCAGAACACTTTTTTCGATACAACGGTAATTCGCTTTGGTGGGTTGGTCGGGCCAGGGCGACATCCATCGCGTTTTCTTTCCGGACGAACAGTGAGTGGAGGTAATGATCCGGTGAACCTGATTCATCTGGATGATTGTATCGGGGTTATTAAAACCGTTATCCGGCGCAATTTTTGGAATATCGATATCAACGCATGCGCGGATGCCCATCCAACGCGACGTGAGTTTTATCATCACGTCTGTGTCGCGAATGGCGTTCCTGCACCTCACTTCATACAGCCGGATAATGAGGCTGCAAAAATTGTGAGCAATAAACGCCTCCGCGATGAGCTTGGGTATGAATTTCAGTTTCCCGATCCTATGACCATGACGTATTGACTAACATGCACAACCGCGTAACATCTTCTTTACTGCTTCCCGAAATAGAGTTTATCGCTTCGCGAAGTTCCGGTCCCGGGGGCCAGAATGTGAACAAGGTAAATTCCAAAGTAACGCTGCGTTTTGACGTTGCCAATTCAGCAATACTCACTGAAGAGGAAAAGAATATCATTGCAGCGAAGTGCGCACAATGGATTTCGGCTTCGGGGATACTGGCTATTTCATCACAGGATAGTCGTTCACAACAAACGAATAAAGAAACGGTGCTTGCAAAGCTCGATGATATTTTAAAGAAAGCGTTCGCGAGAAAGAAGAAAAGAAAGCCAACGAAGCCGACGAAGGCTTCCAAAGAAGATTGCATCAAGAAGAAAAAACAACACTCCGAAAAGAAGCGCTGGCGCCAGGATCCTTTGTGATTATTTTTTATTTCTGTTCCTTATTGTTTCGGATCATTTCACCATAACCCTGGTGCGATGCGAGTGCAATCACTGACATAGTTATGCGTTTTGCTTTGGTATGAATGGTCCTGGCACTTTCAATCCATTTACTGAAGTATTGCTGGTGCGATGGCGTCAAGCTATTGAAGAAGTCTAACGCAGCCTTTTCTTCCCGGAGTGAAACAAGCAGGTCAGCGGATAGTTCAACGGGGCGCTCATCGAGTTCAAGCTGAAGCAATACAGTATCGCCGGCTTTCTTGCCGGTACCTTTCCGCATGGCGGCGTTGAAAGGAAGCATAAAAGGACCGTCGGCCACAGGGAGAAGCGCAGTCTGAGTAATCGCGAAGTCATCAAGTTTACCCTTTACACGAAAAGATTTACGCGAATCGCCATTTAGCTTGCGCACATGCCTGGGGTCAATCAGGATGTACGACCAGCCACTTTTGTCACCCTTGGTGATAGCTTTTTCAATGATGCCCTTGAAGCGAATCATTTTATTCCGGGATACTGTTTTAATTAGTTCGTATGGTAAATTTATGAAAATAAAGAAGACGACTTGCGTCGTCTTGAGATTAATTGCCTCGCTATAGACTTATATATCTTCTATACAGTCTCTTTGGATGCGACTTCGAAGAAACCATTCCTTCTGACCAACTGGATCGTGTCTCCGTTGCAATCGATGCCTTTATTGGCTTCAATCACTTCGTACC
>JAEZGH010000171.1 GCA_023417065.1 Bacteroidota bacterium | reverse complement strand
GTGTATGGATAGCCTCGTCAACAATGATGGATGTGGCGAAGAGCTGCACATTATGGGCTGCCTGTGGTTTAGTATTTTTTTCATTCACTAAGCCTCAGGACTGTCGTACTGATTTCATTATTTCCCTTAACTTCATGCTCCAGATCATCACAACGGACTTCATAAATACTAAATGCCAAACCGAAATTCCATATCTTGTGTGCTAGAAAATAGTATCCAAAGGCGAGAAAAATGGAAGTGTTAGATGAAGCCTCCTCTGAGTCAAGCCCTAAAAGGGTTGTAATCTCCAAGAGTTCGTTCATTAGCATAATTAGGTCAAATAGCGGGCTCGTAAAAGACATTGAGTGTACTGAGCATGTCGACTTGAATCAAATCGTATTTCCACAAATTTCTCTAGAGAACGTAAAGGTAGCTGGGCTTAAGATTACCGAATTTTCTGGAAACATTCGATTGATTCAAGTCGATATCAATGACCTCTCGCTATGGAAAGGTGGCGATTGGAGCAAAGAATGCGAGCTGGAAATACAGGATTCAAATATTCGGAACTTGGATCTCAGAGATTGTACATTTTCAGCGTTAGAAATAAACACGATCAAGGTCGAAAATTTTGATATTAACAAATGCACGGCGAAGATCTTCGAAATAAAAGTTCCATCAATAGAAAAGCTGACTATTAAAGGCGGTTCAATTGGGGTTTTCTCATTGTTTTATGGCTACATCAGCTACCTACATATTGCCCATGCTGCCATTGCGAAATACGATTTTGGATTTCAATCCGTCCGGCACCTTTCAGCCGATTTGGACGGCTCCAAATCAATCAACTTCTGCAATGTACCGATGATTAACGCAAAGTTAAATTGGTTTGGAGATTGCCAATTGAATTTTGATTCGGTCCGAGTAAGCGAGTTGAGTGAATTTTGTTGTAGCGGTAACACTTCAGGAAAAATATCAATAACTGGTGCTTCCGGCCTTGGATCGGAATTTCGTGATCTTAGATTTCATTCCTCGAGTTTTAACCTGTTCGAAAAAAACAGCCAGGTACCTTTCGCTCATCAACAGTGAGCCCTTGGTCGCGGGCCTGCTTTTCAATCAGGTATATCTTCTGGATCATTTCCAGCGCATAGTCTGCACGTTGCGCGTCGTTGGACCGGGCTTCAAAGAAGTTTCGCCTGTTATGCGCCCAACATGCCATCAGCAGAATGCCAGTGATGCTTCCAAAGTAATCATAAGCTCCATATCCGTCTGTCTGAAGATAACCTTGGAAACTTTTAAGTGAATCTCTGGGACCTTCCCTGCCGCGACCTTCTCGATAGTCAAACAATACTAGGTTTAATTCGGGAGCTGCATCCATTTACGAGGTCCCTACTTCCTGTAAGAGCAAGATTCATCGTCAATCATTTCCTTTAAAGAATTACATCTTGGCTCACTTGATCTGTTCGAATTACGCCCCATGTAACTAGATGTGGGCAAATGTGTTCCAACGGCAACGTCAAAAAAAGCGTTAATCATCAGCTTCATCATATATGTACGAGTAACGCAAAACCCTTTCACTTCCACGCAATCGTGTGATACTTGAGTCGAGCAGCCCACTTGAATAGTAGAAAACTTCCAATTCTTTTTGATCAGCCAATTGTGTGATTCGTTGTAATCGATCTCTCTCGTCATAATCATAAACCCAGCTATGTGAATAGCCATTGGGATGCAGATTATATACGTCCTTCCGTATAAGTTTACCGCTCTGATAAATGTATTTACTAAGATGGTTTAACCTCGCGTCATGTTCTTCAATTACTCTTCCTTCCTTGTTGTATCTAAGAAATACTTTCCAAAGGATTGAGCTGACCGTATCGCGACCCATTTGCCAGTCTGTCGGGCTAACTGTGCGCCAACATTGCACCAAGGTATCGCGTTTAGCCGAATAACGGACAATATAGTTCGCTGTGACATCGCTTCGATGCCAACGCCTCTCAAGAAAATTGTTAGCGCTGTACGAACGCTTTTCCGTAAAATAAGGAGAGTTGATCCTTATAATATTGCCCGATTGATCCAGTTCAATGGTATCCGGGATTGCGTTTAATCCAGTTTCAACATTTTGGACTACGACATACTTAATTGCCTTACCCCTAAAACTTTCAAAATACGGATCGCTATATTCCACAGGCAAAAATTTAGCCTCTCGATCACACCCAACTTGACATATTATTGCAGCTGCCAACCAAAATATTGCTATTCTCTTCATTTGCGGCGTTTTTTACCATAATTATCGCTGGATGGATTTCTTCCATACCTTCCCATTATGCCGAGACGATAAGTTTCGTCACCATAAAAGCTGTTACCATTAATTATTTGGCCTTCTCCTGCCTGTCCCAGAATGCCAATTAGCCCAGACTCTCGGTATTGTCTTCCAAGCTCATCTCCCTGTTGCATCACTCCGAAGTCAGTATGGCCCCTGATATTCTTTCCGGGGCCTGTACGAGGGGATGTCGACTGCACCCATGAGGAACTATGCCCGGCGCCATGAATGATCGCCAAGCCAGCTTCCTCCCGTTTGTTTTTCCTAACATACGCTCCACTAATATTATCATTATAATCAACTACGATCCCTTTTCCTCCAATTGTTGTATTTGACTGTTCGGGATGAATAGTGTTCGGATTTTTGTCTTGCCATCCATCAATCTCCTTGGCATATGTAGGATCTGAAGTTATCGACTTGGCCTTCTCGGCAATAGCCTTTCGATCCGTGCCAATAACTGCCCAATTATCATTATCATCTGTTTCACCTTCTAAAAATTGGCCTCTTTCCTTCTCGTCGAATGCGACCGCGCGCGTTTCTAGCTTGAGCTTCTCAAACATACCGTTTATTATTCCTGCAATCTTCTTCAACTCATCGAACGAAAAATCTCCTGCTGCAATCAGATAAATTACATTTTCGCGACCATCAGGATCAACAAAAAGGATCGGATTATTGAATGCATAGTTATAAGGAGTAACGATTTCAAATTTGTCGGCGAGAGGATCTATTGTTCCCCACCTTCCAAGATCGGGCATGTACATTCGAGCACCATAGTCGAACCATCCAAGATTCAGTTCATCCTGCATCTCCTTCCCATTGTATTGATATGGGCTAAACGTTCTTTTCTCCATATGACGGCTATTGAATGTTAATCCGAATGGATAATAATCATTTGAGCTTGCGACTCCAGCGTGATGGGTGATTCTAAAATCATCAAAATACACATCCACGATCTTATCGCTCTCATTGGAAAGATAAATATACAAATATCCCGTCTGCTTTACGCGAACTTGTAGCGACATGTAGTCGTGCGTCGTTGCTCCCGCCTGCCCTACCTGATCGAAGCCTGCATCCAGAAGGTTAAAGTTATCATCAAACAACAAGTAATTTAGAAACGCCTTCGGTGCTTCCTGATCCTCATAAGCCGATGTGGTTATCCAGGCTCCCGATGAGAACAAGCTGCTAAACGCATTATGCGCTTCGGGTCCGTTGAGAGGCGATCCGTATCCGTCCCGTTAATTACATGTTTGAATTTTCCCGAAGTTTCCATTTATGGGGGAGTAACTCCTCCAATCGTTTGATCGGGTGATCCTCGATTCGTTCTAGAACATCCGAGAGCCATTCGTACG
>JAEZGH010000134.1 GCA_023417065.1 Bacteroidota bacterium | reverse complement strand
AAGGCGCTGCTTGTCAGATCCCGGCGGATTCTGATAGAACACGCCAACATGCCCTCCGCTTGCAACGCGGTCGAATACATTAGATGGGCCGGCCCCCTTGTAGAAAAGGCTGACGTTAAAGGCGAACACGATGTCAAAGTCGAAACCGGAAAGGTCCGCCGAGGCTGCATCGGCCTCCAGGAAAGTAACACGCTCACTCAAACCTGACTTTTTCAATCGCGCTTTCGCCTTGGAGAGCATCGCTGAAGAATTGTCAATTGCAATCACTTTACCATCCGACACAAGCGTGGCTATCATCTCCAATGCAATACCTGCTCCCGGTCCGACCTCGAGGACCGTACCACCGGGCGGGATCCTCAGTTCTTCAAGAGCCCATTCAAACCTCGATTTGATACCTTTATCCATGCACGACAACTTGATATCCTGACCTTAACCCGATATTACCAAAAAATCCTCTTTCATACTGAGGAATTGACAAATCCGGTTTGATAACCTTATATTTAAAGTAACATACCCTCTTTATGAAAGGAATTCTCGTGGTCAACAAGATTGACCTGATCGACAAACACGAGTTACTGGAAACACTCCGTGGTCAATGCGAAAGGATAGACAAGACCTCTGACCACATCCGGCTCCACTCAAAAGATGGCAGTTTGATGCCTATGATCTGCGCCCTGCTGGATCAGGAAGTACACTATAACCTTGAACTTGAATCCACCACAGCGCCGGGGAGTTTCTGATTCCTGATTGTCAGCAAACCGAAAAGCGGCCCCTAAAAATCTTCACGAGACGTCCGCGGGTTCGATGTGAATGAGCACCTGATCAATTTCTGGGAGTTCGGCACATAATGTGTCTTTAAGATGGTGCGCGATATCATGGCCTTCCCTGACCGAAATCGTGCCATCTACTTTGGCGTGAAGATCCACATGAAAGCGCATCCCGGATTTTCTTACAAAGCACTTCTCCGTACCCATTACGCCAGGCACACGCGAAGAGACAACCCTTATCCTGGCGACAAGCTCCTCATAAAGATGTTCATCCATAATCTCGCTGAGCGCAGGCCGGAAAATGAGGTAACTATTGTAAAGGATAACCCCTGCGGCAACGAGCGCAGCCCAGTCATCCGCCGATTCGAAGCCCTCGCCAAAAAACAATGCGACAGATATCCCTATGAATGCTGCCACTGACGTGATTGCGTCACTGCGGTGGTGCCAGGCCTCGGCCCTGAGCGATGAACTGTTCGTCTGACGACTCTTGCGCATGACGAAGCGATAAGACAACTCCTTCCATATCAGAATACCGGCGAGAACGACTAACGTAAATGGTTTCGGTGCTTCATGCGGCGTCCGGATATTCTGAATACTCTGATATGAAATTATCGTGGCCGACATGATGAGAAATCCGACCACCATAAATGTTATCAAGGGCTCAAGCCGTCCATGTCCATAAGGATGGTTGTCATCCGGGGGCCGGCTTGAGATGCGAAGGCCGAGCAATACAAGGCAGGATGAAACAACATCTGCAGTAGATTCGATAGCATCGGCGATCAGCGCATACGAGTTTCCAAAGAACCCGGCCAACCACTTGATCAGCGCCAGCACCGCGTTTCCTGCAATGCTGAAGTAAACTGTTCGAATGGCCGTTTTTTGTATCGACATCTCAGGTAAAATAAGCCAAATTTCAAATGAATACATCAACTTAAATGAGGTAACAATTTGAAATTTTATCCCATTACGCGAAGTCAATCGAAAATAGTCATTGCTGCAGGCGGAAGGCTGGCGGGCAGTGATCTGTGGATACTCAATTACGCAGGGCAATTGCGAGGTAAGCTATCTTCAGCAATTCCCGATAGTACAGTATGGACACTGTATCCGTTTCAGTTATCTTGTATTCAGGATAACATTACCCTGTTGAAAAAATGATCAAAAGACTTTCAATAGCACTTGTACTCCTTTTCCAATGTGCGCTGGCCTCGGCCCAGTTGCGTGTGTCTGACAATCAACGGTATCTGCAGACTGCGGATGGCAAGCCGTTCTTCTGGCTTGGCGACACTGCGTGGGAACTGTTTCACCGGCTTACGCGTGAAGAGGCCGACAAGTACCTCCAGAATCGCGCTGATAAGGGATTCACGGTGATTCAGGCCGTCGTACTCGCCGAACTTGAGGGGTTGAATGATCCAAACCCCTACGGCGAAACGCCGTTGGAAGGGAATGATCCGTCAAAACCACGCGACGCTTACTTCCAGCATGTCGACTACATCATCGACAAAGCTCAGCAACTTGGTTTGTATATCGGGTTATTGCCAACCTGGGGCGATAAAGTCTACCAGGGCTGGGGAAAAGGGCCTGAAGTCTTTAATCGTGATAATGCGCAAACTTTCGGCAGGTGGTTAGGTAACCGGTACAAGGACCGAAAGAACATCATCTGGATCATTGGCGGAGACAGAAATCCGCGCAATGGCAACGATGTGGCTATATGGCGCGCAATGGCAGCGGGAATCGTTGAGGGCGTTGGTGGTCATGACAAAGCATTGATGACGTTTCACCCGCAACCAACGGAACCTGAAGTTGGCGGTTCCTCAAAATGGTTTCACAACGATGAATGGCTTGACTTTAACATGATGCAGAACGGGCATTGCAGGGAAAACAACGTATGGGATCGCATTCAGATAGTGTACAACAGAAAACCGATAAAACCCGTCATCGACGGCGAACCAATATACGAAGATCACCCTGTGTGTTTCAATGCAAAAGACCTGGGAACATCCAGCGCTTACGATGTCCGAATGTTTGCCTACCTCGATCTCTTTGCAGGCGCTTTCGGCCACACCTACGGGTGCCATGGAATCTGGCAGATGTGGACGCCGGATCGTGTCCCAAAAAATTCACCACACTTCCCATGGTATGAAGCGCTGGATCTTCCTGGCGCATTTCAAATGAAGCATATTCGGGCTCTCATGGAGTCACGGCCGATGTTTGATCGCTTGCCCGACCAGACGCTGATTGATGACGCGCGTGGTGCCAATGATCGCGTACAGGCTACACGCGGTAATGATTACATCTTTGTTTATTCTGCGCAGGGTAAACCATTCAAAGTAAACACTACAAAGATCTCCGGAAAGGAAATAACTGCAAACTGGTACGATCCAAGAACGGGAGAAACCAAAGACGCCGGACGTTTCCCTAATAAGGGACAACTTGCATTCACTCCGCCTGACTCGGGTTATGGTCATGATTGGGTTCTCATCATAGATGATGCGGACAAAAACTATCCTCCTCCAGGAGTACGTCAAAACAATGAATGAAGCAATGCAACTAACCTGTGGTCCCTTAACGCTGCTGTATCAAGACGGCTTTGTGCGATACATTCAGTACGGCAGCGACGAAGTGCTTCGAATGATTTACTTCGCCTTGCGCGATGAAAACTGGGGAACTGTTGACTTATCCATCGTTAATGAAACTATCGAAGAACATCAGGATGGCTTCGCTATCAGGTGTGAAGCCCTCAACCGCCGCGACGAAAAAGTCCTGATCACATGGCAAATATCGATCGACGTAAAAAGAAACGGATCGCTGGTATTCTCTATCAACGGAAACGTATTGGAGGATTTCAAAAAGAACCGCGCCGGATTTTGCGTACTCCATCCGTTGAAAGAAGTGATCGGTGAACCTGTCGTGCTTTCTCATCCCGATGGAACGAAAAGTGAACACACATTCCCGACATTAATTGCTCCAGCCACACCTTTCAAGGAAGTTACGGGAATGAGGTGGCGAATCAATGCAAAATGGTATAACCTGAAGTTTGAAGGTGATATTTTTGAAACTGAAGACCAGCGTAACTGGGGTGATGCATCGTTTAAGACCTTCTGCACTCCTCAGCGGCTACCCTTTCCGGCACAGCTTCGGAAGGGTGATCAAATCTCACAGCGCATCGAATTTCACTGCGAAAACAGTGAGCCCTCCCCTGTGATCGATAATATGATCACCATCTCGAGGGGAAGCAGCATCCTGAGACTTCCGGAAATCGGTATCGGTTCGTCACCTTCCGAAGAGTTCACTGAAAAAATATTTGCACTACTTAAAGAGATTAAATTCGATCACTATCGAATAGACGTTGATTTAAGCAATCCGGAATGGCCGGACATATTCAGCAGCGATGTTTTAGCAGGTCAACGCCTTGAATCGCCTTTCGAGATTGCATTGCACCTTCCATCAGATCCCCGCGATGAGATGGACAAATTCATAAATCTCCTGCGCAGGGAACGCATCCCTGTGAGGAAGGTGACGTTGCTGAGCAAAAATGAACTCACCACAAAAGACCTTCATATTCTCTTCATCCCACTGCTGCGCGAAATGATTCCAGGGGCTGAATTTGGGATCGGAACAGATTTCAATTTCACAGAGCTCAACCGATACAGGATGAATAAAGCCGACGCAGATTATGTGACGTTCGCGGTCGATCCACAGGAACATGCGACTGACGACCTGACCGTAATCGAAAATGCTGAGGCACCGTATTGGGGTGTTGCAAGCGCATTTGATTTGTATGAACTTCCTGTTCATGTCTCGCCTGTACTATTGAAACGCAAGTATAATCCATATGCAACTGATCCCGCTGCTTTTATAATTCCAGAGGAAGAGCGATTTGACGCAAGACAGCAGAAGCAGTTTTGCGCACTTTGGACACTCGGCAGTGTCAAGTCATTGGTAAATGCAAAGGCTGCAGGCGCCACCTATTTTCAGGCGGTAGGTGTACATGGTATTCTGTCTGCAGAGGGTGAGCCTTATCCAGTTTACGATGTATTCAAGCTACTGTCCGACAAAAGACGTTTCGGATATTTTTATGAAACCACGTCGACTGCACCTCTGCATGTCGACGCGTTGTGGGCGGAAGATGGTCCGGTGATAGTCTGGAATTACACTGACCAGACACAGGAAGTGCTAATAGAACCATTGAAGAAAACAGTGATATTATCACCTCATGCCTTCGAGGTCATTGAGTTCACCACTTAAAACCGAGTCCACATCCGAAGTACGGATAATAGCGGTTTTCACCAGCGAGTTCGGTGAGCCTGATAAACGGCGTATATCCCAGCCGAAAGATGAACCGCCTCTCGGGGTTGTCATACCTGTATCCAAAGAATGTACTTGCAAAGAGCTGGCTTCTATTAACTGTTTCGGCAAATCTTCCGGCATCGTAAATACCATAAGTAAGTCCCATTGATATTTCCGGATGATGGTTCCCGTGAAAGAAGGTTTTACCGAAGCTTATCGGAATAAACAGTGCAAAAGGTGCTGGACCTACTCCGGCTCTTGCCGAAAACCCTCTGGTAAATTTGCGTTCATAATTGATTGAAATGAAAACACCATTTCCAGCAATTTCCACCTGTACAGACTCGTTAAGGGCATCCTGCCCCAGGGCTGGAACAAAAGCAAGGCACAACAGGAGGATCGGAAGGCGGCGCATCAGAATAAGTTCGTTAAATGCAATGCAACCAGCAATGCATTTTCAGTCAACGAACAAATTCGAGGGTTATTGTGCTTGCTTCAACCCGAAATGCCTAATCTTTGACCAGATCTTTATACGAAATGAGTTGAATGCCAAGGTCGCCAATGAGTTTTCTGACATCCGGGTCAGTCCAGACCGACGTTACGCCCTGACGGTCTTCTGCCACGGATTCATAGCCGATATGGTGGATCGCACGCAACTCCTCATTATCAAGGCCGGGGTGATCTACAAACATGTAGGTATTGCCCTTTTCAAGCTTTCGAAGCATAGCCATGAAGCTGGACTTCTTCTCCGCGAATGTTTTTGAAGGCCCATCATACCGCACGCTTCTAACGTTGTAGCGAACGAGATCTATATCGAGACCGTATTCACGCTCCAGGCGTTTCGTCATCATACGAACAGAGTCACTGAGATCTGTACATCCCATGTGCGCGCTGACATGACTAACCCGGGGGATGTACTTTTTCGCCAGCTCAATCTGTGCACGAAATTCTTTTTCCACATCCGCAAGTTTCCACTTGTTCTCGCGAATGGAACGCCCGGGATAATTTTTGTTAGGCCATACCATCGGATAAAAATAGCCATCTTCATCGCGGATACTCGGGCAGTCGGAAACAGGTCGCCATTTTACGTTGTCCCACTCACTGGTAATTGCGAGGTGAATTCCAACATCAGTTCCAGGATTTTCAGCCAGCAAACGTACCGCCTCAGGAAACCATGGTGACGGCACGATCACTTCTATGGATGTTTGAATACCTTCCTTGTAACATTTGATCAACGCCAGGTTCCCGGAATGAGAGTAGCCCATATCATCACCCCGCACGATAAGCCGCGGAGGTTGAGCCTCGCAAAACGAAACAAAAAACAATGCAATGGCTATGACAAAAACCTTCATATTAAGCCTATTTTGCAGTAAAAGAATAATTTCCTGAACCAACATTTACGACGACGTAGTTGCCCTCAGCGCTGGCGTTATCTACCCGTTCGTCGTATTCATAAACCGCCTGTCCTTTCCTCACCGGGACCCAGACTTCTGCTGTTGTGTTCCCCGGAACTGAAACATCCATTACAATGGAGTCGCCGTTCTTTTGCCAACTGCTGCGAATGAGACCTCTTACTGATTGATAGCTACCCTTTGCAAATGTCAGATCACCTGCTGGCTGAGGTTTGATAATAATCTTTTCAAAGCCAGGTGCGCCTGGGTTGATCCCCAGGAGTGAGCGGTAATACCATTCACTGATTGATCCAAACATAGGATGATTTTGGGATGGAAACAGCTCGGGATAATCCCAGCTTTCCCACAAGGTAGTGGCGCCGCTTTCTACCATGTGCCCCCACCCTGGAAACTCTTTCTGATTTGCGACGCGATAAGCAAGATCGTTCTTGTCCAATTTGCGAAGCAGGTCGAACATCATCCTGACGCCGTAAATTCCTGAAGACACGTGCCAGTTGTGCCGTTCGAACTCATCCATCAATACTTTAAATGAATTCTCGCGTTCCGGAGAAAGGTCGTACCACAATGCGAAAATCTGCGCAGCCTGTGTAGCGTTGTCAAATCTTCCCGTACCGGGTACGAGATACTTTCTCACTATAAGGCGCTTGATATTATTCGCCAGTTTTCTGTATTCGATAGAATCCTGTTCCTTCTCGAGAATACCGGCAAACTTCGCAGCCAGTACAGCGTGGTGATAATAAAATGCCGCAGCCGAAAAGGCTTCTGCGCGCGGATCAATGGCTTCGTGATCGCCGATATCCCAATGAAACAATCCATCTACAGCTTTCGACTTGAGAAAATCCATCTGCTTTGTAATGGCATCCCAGTTTCGCTCGATGATTTCCTTGTCGCCATAGAAGTCATACAATTGCTCCTGCACGTAGGGAAAGGCCAGTTGCCATCCCAGAGGTCCGGAATATCCGCCATAACCCCGGTCAGCAATACCAACGAAGGGAGCAGTCTCCGTGATACCTCCATCGGGCTGCTGGTCATTGACAAAATCACTGACGGCCTTTCTATAAAAGTTGGCCATGTCGTAGTTATAGATAAATGCATTTGCCACAACCACAATGTCGGCGCCGTAGCCAAGTTTCTCCCTTGCAGGGCAATCGGACTGGACACTAAAAACATTGCTGCGGAAAGTACGCTGGGTAACCTCCTGAATCTTGTTGAACATCTCATTGGAGCAGGAGAACGTACCATTCTCTTTCAAGTCAGCACTCAGGAGCAGCCCTTCAAAGTCGGCCAGTGTTGGCCTACCCGGCCAGCCTGTGACTTCGAGGTAGCGAAATCCATGGAAGGTAAACCGCGGGTTCCACACTTCGGTGCCTTTGCCATTCAAGGTGTACCGATCTTCCTGCCACGCTGTCTCCGGCGCGCCAGGTCCGCCTTTGATACCGCCTTTGCGTATCTGCGTCATTACCGATGTCGAGTAATTGAGGGTACCGTCTTTGAAGATATCCTCGCCATAGCGCAGGCGAATGGTTTTCCCTGCAGGACCCTTAACACGTATTCGCGCAACACCGGCAAAGTTGATCCCCATATCAACGATAAACGTATCGGGTCGGGGGTTAGTAATTTTTACAGGTTTTATCACCTTGATAACCTTGATAGGCGGCTGCAGCTGCGCTGTCATACGTCCTGAAGGACCTTTTGCCGGACTTACATTTCTCCAGGCAGTTTTCCCATTGGCACCAGTATCCCATCCGTTAACTTCGCGTCGTGCATCGTAATGCTCGCCGAGGTATACGCTGTTCTGCATGACGGGCCCTTCTGTACTTTGCCAGGTTTCATCCGTGGGAATGATCGTCTCCGCCCCATCCGCATACCTTATTCGTATTTCAGCCTTAACGCAGGGCCGCCCTGTCTCCTGGTAGGTTCGAATATCCCACCGGCCAAAGAGTTTTATCGGAAGGGGATTCCACCAACCGTTGCCCAACATTATTCCCCACGTGTTTGATCCTTTTCTAATGAGACTTGTTACATCATAGACGCTGTACAGTACTTGTTTACCATAGGCGGTCCATCCCGGATCGAGAACATTGTCACCGATTTTTTTACCATTCAGCGAAGCTTCGTAATAACCGAGTCCGCTGATATAGAGACGCGCTGATGTTATGGTCTTTGTAGATTGAAACCCTTTCCTGAACAGCGGCATTCCTTCAGGCTTGTAATAATCGAGATCATTTTGCGGCTGTGGTTTCCCGTCGTCAATCCATACAGCTTTCCAGTCAGACGCATCGAACATGGCCGTTTCAAACCAGGCAATCTCACTCCAAGACGAAGCGCCGGATTCATCGTAAACACGGACGCGCCAGAAGTACCGCCTAAACGGCTTCAATGGGGCACCTTCATAACGGATATTGATACTATTGGAAGAATTAATTTTCCCTGTTGCCCACAGGCCGCCCTTCTCGCGTTGTACCTCCTCGCGACTATCACTCACAATAATTTCATAGGCAGACTGCTTTGCATTTCTCAGTTCGCTTGAGTAGTACCAGCTAAGCCGCGGAGTCTTTGTATCGATACCCAACGGGTTTGTCTCGTATTCACACGAAAGAGACACCGGCGTAAGCCCGTTGGCAGCGATCGTGAAAGTGGATAGCAGAAATACAAACAGGAGGGCAGATGGCTTCAATGACATCATTCAGATCAGTTTTTTTGTTCGTTGCTTTTTGAGCTCGTGGATACACTATTTTGAGATACTTGTTTCCACAAGACTTCGTTTTCATGAATTCCGACAAAATACGCCAACACTTGCTATTACTCATCCTTGCCTGTCCTGCCTGCCATCTGTTTCAGTCAATGGCTCCATCAGACAGTGCAGGATGAATCCGCGGCATTTTTTTCAATAATTGGTATATGAAACGATTGATTTATCTGCTTCTACTTTTACCAGCACCGAGTATTGCACAAAATATTGAAAAATGGTTTCCCTTTCAACCGCAGGAATATTTTCAGAGCAAGACGCTGGACATGGGCGACTGGCTGGATAAGCCGGCGGGGAAGCATGGCTTTCTCCAGATGAAAGGAAAGGATTTTCAGTTTGAGGATGGCACTCCGGTAAAATTCTGGGGCGTCAATATCTGCAGCAACTCACCCTTTTCTCCGGAGGGAAAAGTGAATGAATGGGTGAAGCTCATGACCAAGTACGGAATCAACGGGGTGCGTTTTCACAAATTCACATGGGAGGCTACAGACGGCGTCCATTCCACGAAGATCACCGACGAAAAGTGGCGCAGATTCGATTATTTCAATCATACATTGCGTGAAGCTGGGATCTATTACAGCTGGTCTCACATCTATGGACACCGACTACGCCCTGCGGACAGCAGTCGGGTGCTCGCGTATGAGGAGATCCGTGACACTAAATTCCCTTGGTCACACCTGAACGGCACAACAGCATCACTCGTGAATTTTGCTGAAGATCTTCAGGAACTGAATATTGAGCTCACGGTTAACATGCTCAATCATGTGAACCCGCACACAGGTTTACGGTACGCCGACGATCCGGCCCTGACGTTCATTGAACTCCAGAATGAAGACAACATTTTCTGGGGCGCGATTGAGCAAACGCTGAAGCAAACCCCTACATACCGAAAGCTGCTGTGCGAAAAGTTCAGCAAGTGGCTACACAAGAAATATGGATCTGCGGAAGAATTGCGCAGAGCATGGAACAACCAGGGCCTTAGCGCAGGCGAGTCTCTCGATGACTTGACAATTTACCCGAAACCGAATCATGGCTATTTCTCATCAGAATATGAGCAGGCATTAAAGGAAGACCGTGCCGTCCCACCGCACGTTGCCGACAGGGCAGCGTTCCTATTCGAAGAACAAAACAACTTCTATGCAAAATTCGTTGAGGCGATCCGAAAGACAGGATACAAAGGTGTGATCGTAGGGAGCTGCTGGCAGGCAGGATCAGGAATTACGCATTTCTATAATCTTTACGCGGATTACAACGCCGGCGCTATTGATCGTCACAATTATTTCGGAGGCGGAACTGGCCATTCCCTGAAGCCTGGGAAAGTGAACAACGAATCAATGCTTTCTCGCCCAGGCTCCGGTTTGTTAAGTACAGGACTACAGATGGTTGCAGATCGCCCGTTTCAGATTTCGGAATGGATGAGTCTCATCCCAAACGAGTGGGTTGCAGAGAGCGCTCCTCTTATAGCAATCTATGGTATGGGACTTCAGGGGTGGGATGCTTCATATGCCTTTGCGATGGACTACACACACTTCACCCCAACCATTCAAAGTGGGCATGGGGTGTACAACGTTACCTCTCCCCTACAGCTTGCGCTCTACCCCGCACTGGCCGCGATGGTCTATCGCGAAGATGTAAAAGAAGGGCAACCTTTCGCGAACCGGAATGTAAATATCGCTGACTTGAAAAAGGGCCAGCTGAAGTTCATTGAAAAAACATCTCAGCAATACGATGTCAAGAGTTTTGAATCTGCCGTTCCAATTGAAGCGCTTGCGGTTGGCCCGGTATCCGTCTCGTTCAACAAACCCGAGCTTCAAATGAAAGGTGATATCGCACCGTTCGTTGATAAGGAGAAGATGATCGTCGTGTCAAACACCGGACAATTGAAGTGGCACTACGGAGAAAAAAATTATGTCGTTGTTAATTCCGCGGGAACACAGGGCGTGATCGGATTTGCTAAAGGAGAAACCTTCGAACTCGACGACGTGACCATTACCCCGGATACTGATTTCAGTGTGATCCTGTTCACCAGTCTCGATCGTCAAAAGGGAATCCAGTCGTCAAAACAGGTGCTGGTAACCACCATATCCAGGGCTCGGAATACAGGCATGGAATACAACGCGGAGATGACTGAGCTTCTCGAAACTGGCGATGCGCCCATCCTGCTTGAGCCAGTAACACTGAAAGTCCAACTGAAAGGAAACGCCAAGGCCAGTATTCATATCCTTGACCACACCGGCAATAAGACCGGTAAAGTAGTGCAGTCACGCAAGGGTGTATTCACGCTCGACGGTGAGCAAACGAAAGCCATCTACTACCTGATTGAACGGCCCTGAAACTATTATTTCATCTGATACCGAAATTCATACTTACCTGAGCCGAGTTCAAACGCGATGCGGTTCCCATACTGTTTTGGGTTCCGTAGGACGGGTTGATCTTTTTTGGAGGAAGCATTGGCAAACACGGTTTCGAGTCCCGCGTACGGGAGCCATACTTCTGCAGTTGTATTCGGAGGTATCGTGACTGCTACTGTAATCTGAGTACCTTCTCTGCGCCAGCGCGATTCAATCAATCCATAGGCACTTTCAAGAGATGCCGTTGCATATGTAAGATTATCATGCGGCTGCGGCTGAATGATTACTTTCCTGTAACCAGGTGCGCCGATCTCGATACCTCCCGCGATACGATACATCCAGTCGCCAATGGCACCATAAGCATAATGGTTAAACGAATTCATGCCGATAGTCTGAAACGAACCATCAGGTTTCTGACCGTCCCATCTTTCCCAGATTGTCGTTGCCCCTTGCGTTACAGGATACAACCACGATGGATAAGACTTCTGGAACAACAACGTATAAGCAACGTCGTTATAACCCCATTTCGTTAGCGCGTGACACAAATAGGGTGTTCCCAGAAAACCTGTTGTCAGGTGATTGTCATAGCTCTTGATATTTTCAACCAGGCGTTGTGCAGCCTGTTTTCGAAGTTCCTCCGGAAGCATATCGAACTCCAGGGCAAGAACATAGGCTGTCTGTGTTCCTGATACAAGGCGACCACTTGGCGTAACGTACTCACGCATGAAGGCGTCTTTTACGTTCTTCAACAAGTCACTATATGTCGCGACATCCTCCGTCTTGCCTAGTACTTCAGCAGTCTTGATCAGCAGCTGCGTTGAATGAGCAAAGAAGCATTGAGCAATCAGATAGGTATCTGTAACAGCGGCGCGACCACTATTATCGTCGTCGGGGCGGTAAAACAACCAGTCTCCAAAGTGAAAACCAGAGTTCCATAAATTATCGCGGCTTTGCGACTTCATGAAATCCACCCATTTTTTCATACTGGGATATTGCACCTCCAGGATACGGCGGTCACCGTAGACCTGATACATATCCCAGGGAATTATGGTAGCAGCATCAGCCCATCCCGTGGATCCTGCAGCGTTTCCGAGGGCATCAGGAACGACGAAAGGAACCATACCATTGGGATATTGATCTGCGGCCAGGTCCTTTAACCACTTTGTAAAGAACGCAGCCACATTCATGTTGAACGCGGCAGTCCTCGAAAACGCCTGAGCATCGCCGGTCCATCCGAGTCTTTCATCGCGTTGCGGACAATCAGTGGGTACATCCACAAAGTTGCCTTTCTGCCCCCACACGATATTGTGCTGCAACTGATTCAGTAACGGATCTGAGCATTCGAATTTTCCTGTAGGTTTCATATCAGAATGAATCACAATGCCCGTTACATTTTCGGGCCGCAACTCGCCCGGAAAGCCTTCAACTGCGATGTAACGAAATCCAAAGAAGGTGAATCGCGGCTCATAGACTTCCTCGCCTTCTCCTTTGAGGATGTACGTCATGGTAGCCTTGGCTGTCCTCAGGTTCAGGGTATAGAACTCGCCTTCCTTATCAAGCACTTCGGCGTGGCGAACAATCACTTCTGTTCCGGCCGGTCCTGACACCTTAAGCCGCACCCAGCCCACCATATTCTGACCAAAGTCGGCGACAAGCGTACCGTTCGGAGTGCGGAAAATCTTTTTAGGTTGCAGTTCCTGAATTCGTTTAACCGGAACCGTCTCTGTTGCAACAAGCTTTTCGTGTCCGGTGGGAACAAGATTCACCGGTGTCCATGATGAATCATTGTAATCCGGAGTACACCAGCCTTTCAATTCCTTGCGCGCATCGTATGTTTCCCCGTCGTAAATACTGTTCATGACAATCGGGCCATCTGCAGTACTCTTCCACGCATCGTCAGTTGTCATGGATGATGAAGTGCCGTCGGCATATTCAAAGTTCACCTGGCAGAATAGTCCGATGCGCTTTCCCCACACACCCCAGTTTGTCTCCCACCCAAGACGTCCGCGGTACCATCCGTCTCCGAGGATTGCGCCGACCACGTTGTCACCCTGTCTTACCAGATTTGTAACATCATACACCTGATACTGGAGGCGTTCGTCGTAGGCAGTCCATCCTGGCGTGAGCAACTGATCACCTACGCGCTGACCATTAACGTAGAATTCGTAAAGGCCATGAGCCGTTACATAGGCTCTCGCGCGTACAACCTTCTTTTCAATAGGGAATTTGCGGCGTAATGTCATCGCGGGAATATTCAACACCGTATCCTGAACCGGCTCAATCCAACGTCCCTTCCAATCAGTATCATTGATCAGCCCCATCTCCCAAAATGCCGTTTCACTCCATGGTGACTCGTTTTTCCGGTTATCAGCAACCTTTACCTGCCAATAGTAACGCTTCCCCGATTTCAACTCGGGTCCCTTGTATGAAATGAGAACGGATGAATCGGAATCTACCCGTCCGGATTCCCACAGGATTTTGCTCCTGCTGAAATCCGAAGATGTGGCCACACGAATCATGTATGCAGTCTGCATGATGTCTTTACCTTCACTCTGCAGCTTCCAGCTGAGTCGTGGATGCCGGTCATGCAAACCAACAGGGTTTGTCTTATGCTCCACCGTGAGATCATAGACTTTGAGTTTTTGCGCATTTGTCGCCAACGCAATGACGAGCAGAAAGGGTATCAGAAGGTGCTTCATATGTAGCGTATTAATTCAATTAGGAAGGTACCCCAGCAATATCCTGTTTTCTTCCTGGCGAGACAAGGACAACAGTCTCCTCGCCAATCGCATACCTCTCTGAAGCAAATTTGTAAAATCAGGGGCCAGCTTTATGGAATAATAATCCTATGTGTTGTGATTGCTCGCGACGTGGAAAACTGAAACAGGTATGCACCTGAGGGCCATGTACGTGTGTCAAGCTCGTGGCGCTGATAAATCAACGTTTCATCGTGCACCAGCCTTCCCTTCAGGTCCATCACTTTAAGGGTTACCATCCCCTCCCCTTCAGGAACTTCGATCAACATATTCCCCAATGCAGGATTGGGATACAAAGCTATCTCGTATCTACTTTTTTTTTAATATCAACGACCTGTCCTTCCGTGATGGTCGTCAGGGTGCTTATGCTGTTCGCTGGAAGCGTAAGCTGATCACCCTGTACCGGACCAAGATTCTCACAACTTTGTGAACGGGAAGTGCGGTAAAGCATAAGTTCTCCATGACTGAACGTGGTATTCAACGAAGCTGCTTTTGCTTCATTAGTATGATTGATCAGTACAATGGTCAGATCGTTGGTTTGAGGATGCTTAAAAGCCACCGCCAATATACCGGCATCGAAGCTTTCTGCCTCTATCCGAACCGCACCGGGGCGTATGAATCGATAGTAATTCTTGAATGCGTATCCGAGTGGTGTGACTTGGTTGTTCACCACCACCGCATCATTCATCGTCCAATATATCCACGCCGAAATATTTCCAAACTTAAGTGCGAGATACAATCCCTTTGCCATGCTCATGGCCAGGTCAAAGTCCTTAAGATTGAAATCAGAAGTTTCGGTCATCCAGAGCGGCTTGCCGTGAGCTGCCGTAATGTTGTTGTAAAGCGCGGTCCATCCTTCTGCGGATCCATAATCTGCGGCAACCCCGTCGACATAGCCGTGGACGGCGTAGATATCAAGCAAAGGCTTTAAGTCGGGATCTGCCAGGATCTCCTGCACATATCGCTGCTGAACACCCCATGACCATTCCGCCATATGTTCCGGACCGAAAAATTTCGTTGTCAGCCCTTCCTTTTTGAATCGCGTGGCGACGACTTTCAACAGGTCTCCATATTCTTCCGGCATCACGACATTGGACTCAAACGGGTTCGCGAAATAAGGTTCGTTCTGAATGCTTATGGCGTATAAATCAACATCGGTTTCCTGCTTCAACACTTTTACATAAGCTACAAGGTATTCGGCAAACTCTTCGTAATACTCAGGATTCAACCGACCACCGCACATTTCACGACCCGCCCCTCCGATAGGGCATTGACGGCAATTGTAGCATTCATCAGGAATTCGCTCATCCAGAAGTTTCATCCACAACGGTGGTGTCCAAACTGTTGCAATCAACTTCGCGCCTTTTGCATGCAAATCGCGAATGAAGGGGAACTGTTTGCCGTTGTTGCTCTGCGGACCAAAATTAAAACCGGCAGGATTGAGCACCTGGGGATCGTCGTTGTCATTAGAAGGTTCGCCATCCCAGTAAATCTGGGTGCGAAAGAAAGTCACACCAAGGTTATCAATCGTCTCCTTCAGATACGCGGCGTCGTGCCATGGGCCCTGATCCCACCACACTTTTTTGGCGCCAAAACCTCCGAAGCCTTCAATGGTTTGGAAAGTAACGCCATCGTCGACAGATACCGTTTGACCGGAAGTCTCTCGTCCGGACACGAGAACTACAAAAAGCAGGATAACCGCGATTCTCATCATAGATAGTTTGTTAACAATGATGGCTAACCACAAAGACTTTTCAATCCTTTACTTACCTGCTATTCGAGGGATCCGAGATAATTGCCGTAGCCAACCACAATTGTTGAAAGAATCACAACGGCAATTCCAACGATCATGATGCGCAGCGTAGTTTTCGTCGATCCCTTCCATTCGCGGAAATAAAGCCCCCAGAGGTTACTGAATATGATGATAAACGCCATGTGCAACGTCCAGCTTGAGAAGTCATACTTCCCCATTTGAGTTGACCCCATCCCGTAGAAGAAAAACTGCAGATACCATGTAATACCTGCAATTGCGCAGAAGATATAATTTGAAAGCAAAGGTGTTGACGTATTCGTGTAATCTTTGCCGGTTTTGTTTTTAATGTTGAGATAAACTGTCCATACTAAATTCGTGGTCAATCCTCCCAGAAGCACAATTACGAGAACGACGTTATTCTGCCACAGCGGATCAGCACCTTGTTGGACCGCAAGTTCGGCGATGGGTTTGCCGGCAGCCAATCCGAACGCCATACAGGAACTCATAATCCCTGAAAAGGTGGCGACAAGCAATCCTTTGAAGTAATTGAATTCCTGAATCGTCTCTTTCTTTTGTTCATCGGGCAATTCCTTCTCCTTGCGCATCCCTGCCCATCCGCAGATAGCGATTCCGGCAAGGCAGACAAACAACCCGAGTATGATCATCACACCGGATCTCGTCTGAAAGAGTTCGCCAAGCGTTCCGTACCAGAAGGGCGGGATCAGCGTCCCAAAAAAGGAGCAGTACCCAAGTGCGATTGACATTCCCAAGGACAGGCCCAGATACCTCATGGAAAGTCCGAAGGTGAGACCGCCGACGCCCCACAGCATGCCCATCACATAACACCAGAATATGCTTTCGCCAGGAGCATCTCCCAGTACCGAAAAAAGATTCGCGACGGTAGCGAGGCCGAACACAATGGGAGCAAATATCCAGGAGAAGAGCCCACCGGTAAGCCAATAGCTTTCCCAGGCCCAGCCTTTAACTTTCTTATATGGTATATAGAAACTTCCCGAAGCGAATCCACCCAGAGCATGGAGAATGACACCAATAATTACACCCATATTCAGAGACCAGTTGCAACGGAAAGTTTTCCGCGTTGTGAAACAAGTTTTTCCCGAATATTCCTTTCCCGGAAGAATGAAACAGGGTCGAGGCATCCGCCGGACCGGAGTCGTGCTGCCGCAAGAAGTGGGCGCACATCGCATTGAAACGCCTGCTGGAATAGAAGTTCTGCTCCGGCTACGTCATTCTCAGACTGCGCGCGCTCAAGCTGCGCATAATCCACGAGCAACGCCTTTGCATAGGCTGACCGGATATTTTCCAGCGACATCAAAAGATCTATGAGCGGATCTTTGGTATTATGACTTGCATCGATCATATAAGCCACACGCGGGTTCTTCACCGATGGATCATTTGCAGAGGCTATCAGTTCAATAAAAATCAAGAACAGTTGAAATGGCTTAATTGCTCCGGTTGTGAGATCGTCGTCGCCATATTGCGAGCCGTTGAAATGAAAACCTCCGAGGCGACCGTAGTGCGTGAGTCGCGCCACGATCTGTTCGATGTTTGTGTTTGGAAGATGATGTCCAAGGTCGACGAGCACATGAGACCGGTCGCCGATGGCTTCGCACATCTTTAGTGACGTACCCCAGTCGGGCAACACCATTGAATAGAAATGTGGTTCATAGGGTTTGTATTCAAGTAGCATCGTCCAGTCGGAAGGCATCGCCTGGTAAATTTCAACGAGTGACTCAAGCGTTCGCTGATACGCTTTTCTGAAATTGTGTTGGCCTGGAAAGTTGGATCCGTCAGCCAGCCACACGCTGAGCATGTTGCTGCCAAGTGACTTGCCATGTTCAATGACGTCAATATTGTGTGCTATTGCTTCCTGGCGTATAGCGGAGTCGGTATGACACAGCGATCCGTATTTATATGAAAAGTTCTGGTCCTTCTGATCCTGAAACGTGTTCGAGTTTACCGCATCAATGGTGAGTTCATGCGCAGCAAGTAATGCTTTCACCGACGCAGGATCATCCGGGATGTCCCACGGGATGTGCAGCGATATAGAGTCGGTAGCTCGACTGAGTTTATGAAGCAGTCCGACGTCTTCGATTTTCTCCTCAAGGTTCCGGGGTTCACCACCTCCGGGGAAGCGACCAAAGCGCGTTCCACCGGTACCAAGCGCCCAACTGGGTACCGCTATTTGCAGATCCTCAACTTTCGTGAGCAGATCGTTCCATCGATCATTCTCAAGCTGCAGAAACTGCCGAAAGTATTCTACCTGCCTATCATGCCGTTGAATACTGTTGGAGTTGAAGTCTTGTATTTCGCGCAGTATGTCCATAATTGCGTGATTATATTCTGGAAATTATAAAGAACCATTGAATTACCCTTACGATTGAGTCTAAACTATGCGACAGTCGGCAAATTGCATGATTACGCTATTTTGGGTGTCCTGATCTTTCCAGCATATAGCAGGATACCCGTTTCTTTATTCTTTTTTTGCTTTGATGGGTTTGGTCTGGGTTTTAGGCTTCGTGTCCCCCGGAGAATTCTGGGGCGACGCGGGGTGTTGTTTAAGTCCGGATTTTTTCCAACCATTAGAATATTTTCGACGCCTTGAAACAAACTCGCACGCTAATCTTTGATATTGGAAAAACCACCAAGAAAGCGCTCGTATTTGACGAGACGTTCCACGTCCTCGAAGAAAAAACAACTACACTCCCTGAAATAGTCGATGATGATGGGTTCCCTTGTGAAGACCTGGAAAGACTGGTAACGTGGATTCGCGAAATGGTAGACTATTTTTTTTCAGACCAACGTCACGCGATTACACATGTTAACTTCTCGGGCTACGGCGCCAGCCTTGTGTGCCTGGATAATTCGGGTACCGCATTGAAGCCGTTTTACAATTATCTCAAGCGTTTTCCTGAGGAACTGGAGCATCAGTTCAAGTCGGATCACGACATCGATGGCCGTATCCCTGAAACAACGGCATCACCATGGCTGGGAATGTTGAATTCAGGCTTACAGGCGTACTGGCTTAAGTTGGCGAAGGCGGATCATTTCTCGCACACGAAGACGCTTCTTCATTTTCCACAATATTTTCCATTCCTTCTTACCGGGAAGAAAATGTGCGACATTACCAGTATTGGATGTCATACCATGTTGTGGGACTTCCACCGGATGGACTATCATAAATGGGCGGTGTCGGAAGGAATTACAAAGCTGTTCCCGCCGGTTACGTTGCCCTCAGACTCATTTACGATGGAATTTTATGGTAGAGATATCACCTTCGGCTGCGGTGTTCACGACAGTTCTGCAGCTCTTATGCCCTATCTCGTTACGATGAATGAACCGTTCCTTTTACTGTCTACCGGTACCTGGAACATTTGCTTCAACCCATTCAACACGAGTCCGCTAACTTCAGGTGAGCTTGAACAGGATTGTCTGAGTTACCTGACCCATGAGGGAAAGCCTGTAAAAGCATCCCGGATATTCCTGGGACATGAATATGAAGTCCAGCAGAAAGCGCTGGCAGATCACTTCGGCATGAACCGGGATGCCCATAAGGATGTTGCGTTTGACGAACGCATATATTCCGCCCTTGTGCAGGGAAACGATGTACATAAAAGGTTTTCTCCTCTGGCAATGGATGGATCAGGACCGCGGATTGAAAAGCAAGGCTACTTCAGCTATGAGCGCTTTGACTCGTACGAAGAAGCACAACACCAATTGATGCGTTGCCTCGTTCATTGGCAGATGCTTTCCATAGACCTGGTTGACCGCCAACGTGAAATACGAAACATCATCGTCGTAGGCGGCTTCTGCAAGAGCCCGCTGTTTATCGAGATACTAAAACGAGAGATGGGTGATCGCACTATCCTGACATCGGATCATCCGCGGGGATCAGCCCTCGGTGCCGCATGGCTTGTTCACCAGCCCGATGTTTACCAAGACGCGTCCCGCCTCCTTCAGGTTAAAGAAGCATAAACCGGTACGATCGGACTGATCCTGATCGAAACAATATTCATCACGATAATCAGGGTATCAAACCCTTTTTTCAGGAAATCTCGAAAAATACCAGGACGAAGGATGAACGAAGGATGAACGGAGGATGAACGGAGGATGAACGGAGGATGCGTATCAGATCATAATAGGATTTAGGGGGCTTCCCATTGCACCCGCAGACATATCTTATCAAAGTCCGGAAAATGTTTCCGGTTGCCCGTTGCCGGTCTGTCCACCACAATCGTCCTCCGGGCCACCACACGGACGGAAAAGTGCTGTTGATCCAATCAGAAACCAGAAACCAGAAATCAGAAAATAAAAAGAGGAAGAGCCCCAAATGGTTCTCTTCCCCTAAACCAAATAAAACCTAGTAACCCGGATTGTTTTCCAGAATGGCTGAATTGCGATCTATTTCAGATTGAGGAATCGGGAGCAGCAAGTGCTTGGGATATTCAAATTGGAATGCCCCTTCAAAGTCAGTACTGAAATGTTCGTCTCCGCCGCCCCATCCAGATAGATTCTTATAACCGCGTGCATCCCAGCGTTTGAGATCGAACCAGCGGACTTGCTCCTCACCAAGTAATTCAATTGCACGCTCATCTTCAATCCATTTCATAATAACATCGGCGTTGCTCTCTGCCGTGCTATAGTCTGCAGGAGGATTGGGCAACCCTTTTGCGTTAGCCCAGCCGCGCGCACGGGCACGTACTTCGTTGATCAGGCCAATCGCCTGCGCTTTGTTTCCGCCTGATAGCAGGATCGCTTCCGCCGCAAGCAACTTGGATTCAGCATAGCGAAGGATTCGGTTGTTGTTGAGCGATCCCGCGGTTCCCGACTGCACATCCAAATCCTCGTGGCCGTACTTCGTAAAGTTCCTGTTATCTTCCATGAAGAAATCAACCCGCGGGTCTGTGCCATAAAGCCCTGCAAATTTTCGGGTAACCTTCCAGTTCGAACCGCGAAGGTTGTCGCGCTGACCATTACTTACGATCGTATAGAAACCCCAGTACGCCGACATTGCCTCCACACCTCGCCAGGGTCCGTCATTTTGCAACCATACGTTATCGAGTGTAGGCGCACGCGATGCCTGGAATTCGAAAAGCGACTCGGAGTTGTTTTCGGTATATCCTGAAAAGTTATCGGTATAATCTTCGGTCAGCGATGCGGTGATCTGATTGTATGCGTCAATTGCCGCGGTGTAGTCTGCAACATTGCCTGTGTAATCGCCCCGAAAGACCAGAGACTTGAGCAGAAGCCCGTATGCAGAATTTTTCGTAGCCCGTCCACGGTTCGCATCATCCCAAACCGTGGGAAGCAACGGTATGGCTTCCTGCAGATCCGAGATCGCCTGATCAAGAAGTTGCGTACCTGTTGACCGAGGCTGATTCATGTTCACCGTTGAAAGACGCTCCGTAATGACGGGCGCAGTACCATACATGTTCCAAAGTTTGAAGTTCGCTAACGCACGCAGGAACAAAGCTTCACCTTTCACGATTGGCAGAAAAGAAGGATCGGGAAACTCTGTCGGATTCGCCACGTCCACTTTTTCCACCACGACATTCACACGCTGGATCATCTGATAGGTTGACGTATAGAAGTACGTAACATAGTCGTTTGTGGGATTAAGGTTATTAAACTGTTCCCATGTTTGAAACGCCTGACTTTCTGTGATATCATCACCTGGCAGAAACAGCATTGGATGGATGAAGTTCTGCGAACGGAACCAATACCAGTCGGTCATTTTCGAATACCCATGAAAAAGGGCCTGTTCAAAGTCGTTTCGATCTTTGAAGTAATCCAACTCCGTAAGTGCGATACTGGGTGTATCCAGGCGCGAGATATCACACGAAGAGACGGCTAACAGTAAAGCACATACCGTCGCAAAGTAATTTTTAATGAATTTCATATCGAAATATTTTTTCATCGTAGTAATTAGAGTGATGCGTTAAGACCAACGAACCAGCTGCGCGGCAATGGATAGTCATCGTTAACAGGATCCAGTCCCGACCAGCGCGTAATCAGCATGTTGTTCTGACCGCCGACATAGACGCGGAAACGGCTAACGGTTCCCTTGGTCTTCTCAAGGATGTTAGCGGGAATTGAATAGCCCAGCTGCCATGTGTTAAGTCTGAAGAATCCGGCCTTTTCAACCCATCTGCTTGAGAAGCGGTTGTTACCTGCAGGGTCGTTGAACACGGCGCGTGGCATTGTCGTTGAAGGATTCTCCGGTGTCCAACGCCCCAATGTAGTGGCAGAGTAATTCAGCCCACCCGCATTCATTGCCTCCAGACGTTGACGAATGGTGCTCACGCGATCGACATCGCCCTCACCATAGAAGTTGACCGATAAATCCAGCCCTTTGAATGAAGCAGAGATATTAACGCCATAAGTATGGCCGGGTATTGAGTTACCGATTTCAGTCTGATCGAAGCTGTTGATTCGGCCATCGGGCGTTCTGCTGTAGAAGCGCTCCTCGTCAGTAGGATTACCTTGAACATCGAGGAAGTACATGTCACCAGGCCGAACGTATGCCGCGTTGCCGCCAATAGTTTCATCCGGCGTAGAGGCATAGTATGCATCTATTTCCGCCTGTGACTGGAATATTCCGCCAAGTTTATAGCCCCAGATATGACCGATGGAACGTCCTTCTTCTACCCGGCCGCGGTCGGTGGTGAGAGGTTGTCCGTCGTACAGGTTCAACACGGTGTTCGTAAGGAAAGAAATATTTCCTGAAACGTTATAGGTGACAGGCCCGATCTTTCCGTTGTAACCAAGGTCGAATTCAACGCCACGGTTACGTGCAGAACCAATATTTTGCACAGGGTTAGAGGCTCCAACCGACAAAGGAATGTTTACTGCCTGTAGGATGTCATCAGTTACCCTGTTGAAGTATTCGGCCGTGAAGTTCACTCTGTTGTTGAACAGCAAGGCATCGAATCCAACGTTGGTCGATGTTACGACTTCCCAGCGAAGGTCCGGGTTAGGAAGATCGCTCACTACCACAGCCGTATTGTAGTTTCCGCGGGCATCACCATCTCCCGACCCAGTAGAATATGAACCACTTCCACTGTTCACTTTCGACAGATAGGCAAATCTGCCCACAACTGTTTCATCATTACCAACCTGCCCCCAGCTTCCGCGAAGCTTCAAGTCGTTCAGGAAAGGAATACCGTCCATGAAGCTTTCACTGCTGATCCGCCACCCGGCAGACACAGAAGGAAAGAAACCCCACCGGTTCTCTTTCGGGAATCCATTGCTGGCATCCCTTCTTCCCGATAAGTTTAGATAATATTTACTATCAAATACATAGTCGAACCGTCCGAAGTAACTATACCAGAAATATTCGGAACGCCCCGCGAATCCTGTACGATTTTGCGGCTGACCATTGGGAACACTCCACCGTGCAGGATCTCTTGATGTAACTTCTCTTGTTCCGAGGTCTTCATTCCATTGCTTTCTGAACTGGTCCTGACCACCAAGCATTAACGTAACACGATGCTTATCGAATTGTTTGTCATAGGTAGCTGTCAGGTCCATCTGATAGTTGAAGAATTTGTTGGTACGAAGTTGATAATCTCCAAATGAATTCGTTGGATAAGGCGTATCGCCGGCGTAAGGATCTGATGGATTGGGACGGAACTGGCGATCTGCGATATCCTGGAAGGTCCTGCGCTGCTGATACACGTAGTCCATCGACAAACCGCCGCGAACCCGCAAACCTTCTATTGGAGTAATTTCAATATATCCCTGCCCCATATTTCGCAGAATATCAAATCCGCCATAGTTGATGTTGGCAAGTGCTAACGCATTTATGCGCGACTGCGATCCGTAATTGCGTCGTTGTGCCCATTGTCCCGTTTCGTCGTACAACGTAGATGTAGGAGCATAACCAAACGGATTGGAAGGATCAAAGATAGGTTGATATGGAGGTGCTGACGCTGCCTCTATCATACGCATCGGAGAATTGTTCCCCGACTCCTGATAGCTCAACTTGTAATTCACACCTGCCTTGATAAACTTGTTGACGTCGGTGTTCACATTGAGCGCAAGTGTATACCGTTCAAGGTCGTTTCCGATAACAACACTTTGTTGCTCAGTGTATCCTACAGAAACAAAATAGTTAGCTGATTCTCCGGCGCCGGACACCTGGATAGAATGGCTTTGATTTACGGCGTTCTTGTTTCGTATGGCGTCCTGCCAGTCTACAAACATAGTTGGCTCACCAATGTAGTAAGGGCTCTGAGGGTCCAGCTGCGGAGTGAAGTTATTCGAACGCGCAAGATCATTGGCTTCATCCCGACCGTAGAAGTTCCTTTCTAAGGTTACGTTAGGATCAACACTATTGGTATAAATCTCGCGACTCAGGCGCACCATCTCAGGAGTTGAAAGCACATCTGATGTAGGAATGTTCTGTATGCCGTACTGGCTGTTTATTTCGATCACCGGTTTTCCTTTCTTTCCGCGTTTGGTGGTGATCAGTATTACACCGTTGGCAGCGCGGCTCCCATAAATCGCGGTAGCTGATGCGTCTTTCAATACGGAGATAGACTCGATATCATTCGGATTGATGCTGGCCCACAGATTGATATTTCCTATAAGATCCTGGTTCCCTGCCTGTGGCGGCGAAATGATTTGTCCATCGATAACATACAACGGCTGGGCTGTTCCATTCCATGTACCAATCCCGCGTATGAATATTGTCGGAGGATCGGAAGGGTTTCCGCTGGTGTTAATCACCCTGACGCCAGTTGACTTTCCCTGCAAAGCAAACTGCGGAGATGCAAATGGAACGCTCGCGATATCCTCGCTCTTCACCGTTGAGATTGAACCTGTGAGATCCTTTCGCTCCCGTTCACCATAGCCGATCACGACAACTTCCTGGAGTTCATTCACCGACGTACGCATGACGACGTCAATGTTTGTTCTTTCACCAACAGTGATTTCCTGCTGCTCGAAACCAATGAACGTGAACACGAGTATATCGGTGTTTGAAACCGGAAGCGAATAGGCTCCGCTGTTATCAGTCACTGTACCGCGTGAAGTTCCCTTCACCACGATCGAAACGCCGGGCAACGTACTCCCGTCAGTTTCGTCAGTAACCCTACCCGTAACTGTCCGCTGCTGTGCCTGCAACCCCAGTAGCATGCACATGCAGCAAAAGGTGAGTAAAAATCTTTTCATAAGGTCAAATTAGATTGGGTTGTTTTGTTATCTGGAATAAAAATGACTATTCTGCAGTGCGTTCACATCCTGCACTGACCTGCATCGTTGACACAACCGATTGTTGTCTTTGACCTTTGAGATTTTTTTCATAATATCGTTTACGCACAGTGCCTTACATGGCATGAAAGTACAGGACACCCAAACACCCTATAATATGTTCCAAGGATTTTTAAGCATTGACGAAAACTCGAAGATCCCCAAGTACCAACAGGTAGTTGATACTATTGTATCCGACATCGAAATAGGACTGGTAAAGGTTGGCGACAAGATTCCTTCAATTAATGAAACAAGTGAAGAGTATTATCTGTCGCGCGACACCGTGGAGAAAGCATATAAAATACTTCGACGTCGTGGTATCATCACTGCCGTCAGAGGCAAAGGGTTCTACGTATCAAGCACCACTAAAAATGAGGGTAAACGAATTCTTCTTGTCTTCAATAAACTTAGTGATCACAAGAAAACGATCTATAACTCCTTTGTAAAACACCTTGATGCCTCCGCTACTGTCGACCTTCAGATTCACCATTGCGACAGCAGAATGCTTGAGAAGATAATTATTGAGAATCTCGGCAAATACGACTACTACGTAATCATGCCGCACCTTACCGACGAAACTGAAAGTGTGCGTGCTGCAATAAATAAAATCCCCAAAGACCGACTGCTCATGCTGAACAAAGACATCACCGGCGTAGACGGTGAATATGCATGCGTCTTTGAAGATTTTGAACTCGACATTCACCAGGCACTGTATACGGGCATCGAGAAAATCAGAAAGTACAAGAAACTTTACATGGTCTTCCCAAGTGAAAACTACTACTGCTCCGGCATCAGGTCCGGTTTCATCAATTTCTGTGAAGCCGAAGGTTTCGAATACGAAGTAATTGATAGCACATGCAATCACACAATCAAACCTCAGGAGCTGTATGTAGTAATTGAAGAAGCTGACCTGGTTGAAATCATCAAAAAGGCAGGAGCCAGAAATCTTAAGCTTGGAAAGAATATCGGTGTTATAACTTACAATGACACACCATTTAAAGAAATACTGGCAGGTGGAATCACCGTTCTTAGTACTGACTTTGTAAAAATGGGAGAAACAATGGCAGATATGATCAAGAATCATTCCCGCGAGAAGGTGAAGAACCCATTCAGGCTTATTATGCGGAACTCGATCTAGCCTGAACAGCGAACCGTATTAATAAAAAAGGAGCCCAGGGCTCCTTTTTTTCTACCATAGACAAAGATATCGCTACCGCGAAAATGCAGCAGGCAAGCCTCCGTCCACATTCAACATGTTGCCGGTGGACTTATTCAGCAGGCCACCCACAAA
The DNA here is from genome assembly GCA_023417065.1 of Bacteroidota bacterium. Taxonomy (GTDB): domain Bacteria; phylum Bacteroidota; class Bacteroidia; order Cytophagales; family Cyclobacteriaceae; genus Ohtaekwangia. The sequence goes on along the minus strand of JAEZGH010000134.1, from coordinate 138,229 downwards.
TGCAAACACCGCATTGGCGACATCGGAAGGATAAAGTATCTCCTTCAGGAGAGTACGATCAGCATAGAATCTGGGCAGCTCATCAACGGATACGCCATACGCGCTTGCCCGGTCTTTTGCCCATCCACTTTTCCATATCTTGGAATCGGCGATTATAGCATCCGGATTGACGGCATTCACCCGAATTTTCAGTTCACCAAGCTCGGCTGCCAACAACCTGGTCATATGCAACTGGGCCGCCTTGGCAGAGCCATAGCCTGCATTTTTCGGTCCTGACACCAAACCATTTTTGCTGGCAACATTTATGATATCACCTCCCAGCCCCTGAAGTTTCATCACCCGGACAGCGGCCTGGGAAACCAAGAACTGGCCTTTGACCAATATGTCATAAAGAGCATCCCACTCTTCCTCTGAGTGGTCAGTAAATCCTCTTGAGATAGAAATGCCCGCATTGTTCACAACGATATCCACGCCGCCGAACGCAAGGTTTATTTTCTGGATTGCCTTGTGAATTGTATTGGCTTTAGTGACATCAATGATAGTACTGATATACTGGTCACGCCTATACAATGACTGCATTTCACGTTCCGCTTCCAGAAGACGATTTTCGTCATTATCGCAGATGACAACCACACTGCCTTCGCGGATAAATTTCTCAGCGATAGCTTTTCCGATACCCCCCGCGCTTCCTGTGATGAGGGCAATCCTTCCCGTCAGTGGCTTCTCAGGCGGCAAGCGGCGAAGCTTATCTTCCTCAAGCTGCCAATATTCAATATTGAAAGCTTCCTGCAAGGGCAGGCTGACATATTCAGAGACCGCCTCTGCCCCTTTCATTACGTTTATCGCGTTGATGTAAAACTCAGCAGATACCCGTGCCGTTGGTTTGTCTTTGGCAAACGTAAACATCCCAATCCCCGGCCAAAGGATGACCACAGGATTGCGATCGCGTACAGCAGGACTATCCGGATGTTTGTGATCGTCGTAGTATTTCTGATACTGACGTCGATAGGTATCAAACTGGGGGGTTAACTTCTTTGCCAGATCATCCGGATTATCCAGCGATACATCCGATGGAAGGTCCAGCACAAGAGGGCTGATCTTGGTTCGCAGGAAATGGTCGGGGCAGCTGGTTCCCATAGGGGCCAGCCTTGTGAGATCGTTACTGTTAACGAACTCGAGAACACGTTCATCGTCAGTAAAGTGTCCGATCATCCGGCGCTCACTGGAACAAAGCCCACGGAGGATCGGAGCTACTGCAGCAGCTTTCGTTGCCCGCGTTTCTGCCGGCTCAGCCTTGATTTTTACGCCGCCAAACACGGGGCGTTGTTTGCCAAAATTGGTCGCGAGGAATTCTGAAGCGCGTTCAATCACCGAGAGGCTGCTCATGTAACACGCATAGGAAGTAGGCCCCCACGTGAATAAGCCATGGCCCCCGAGGACAATTCCTGATATATCCGGGTTCTGCTGAATACACTGCTCAAGTTTCAGCCCCAGGTCGAACCCCGGACGCTGCCAGGGAATCCACGCCAATGATCCATCAAAAAGATCCTTAACGATCTGCTCGCCGTCACGTGCAGCGGCAAGGGCAATTACAGCGTCGGGATGCAGGTGGTCAATATGCGTAAACGGAAGAAATGCATGCAGCGGCGTGTCTATCGAAGGTGCTTTGGAATCGAGATCGTAGATGCAGTGATAGAACAGCCCGACCATCTCATCCTCAAACTCCAGCCCGCGATAGCGACTTTTCAACGCATGCAGCCTGTCCAGATATAGCCCGGCAAGCCCTTTTCGCGTGAGTGTGCCGATGTCGCCACCGGACCCCTTCACCCACATAACGTCTGTCATCTTTCCGGTAAGCGGATCTTCCTCCCGCGTCTTGCAGCTGGTATTCCCACCTCCGAAGTTCGTAATCCTCAAATCAGCCCCAAGTATATTGGATCGATAGATCAGGAGATCTACCTCGTTTTTCATCTTCTCCGCTTTGCGGTCGTCCCAAAGGTAGGATACGTGCTTGAATTCCTGGTTTAATACCATACTCGTTAGTTGAGACTTAAAATTGCCAGGAGGCCGCGAGATAACTATCCTGCACTTTCTTGCAATGTGTAACACGTACATATTGATTCAGGCAGTAATTTCCACCTGGAGTGGAAAGCGGATCAAATTCAAGGCCGTTTGTAGAATGGTATCACCCTAAGACACATCGCACACAACTCAATCAGAAATGCATGTACTGATACGCAGCAATGGTGTGACTTAACTTTACAATCATTTGAAGCGAAGCCGTGCACTGCCCTACCGCGTCAGCACGACATAGTCGTTTAGCACGGTGATAAGAAACTCCTGCGGATCCCGCGGATGTTCCTGTATATCCAACAGCCGCATTACTTTGTCGGAAAGCAATCTCAAGGTTTGCCGATGCGCCTGATTATCGTGCTTTTTGGCCCGTTCAAGAGCGGATTTGATTAACAGGGCTTCCTCTTCGCGAAGGTTCCTGGCGGTGAGGAATTTCGGTTCATACGACTCCCTTGAACGGATGGTCATCAAATCATGAAGATTGATATTCATCTTCGGAATCAATTTGATCACCGCGGTATTTGCAACAATGTCGCCGATACGTTGGGCTTTCGCTGAAGACGAGACCAGCATAGATGCAACACATCCCAGGGAAAAGTATATATCCACCATCCGGAATACCCACCTCGCTGCGTAGTCAGAAAAAGTAGCCTTATCTCCCTGAGTCTTAATCACGCGGATGCGCAAAGCCATCTTTCCAATACTCTGACCGTTGTTTACAACTTCGAAGAAGAGAGAATAGAAAATAAAAACACATGCAAGGAAAACTAAAAAAAATGCACCCAATACTTCCGAAGAATAGAAAACAGGCCCGAGGATAACATTCAGAAGCGAAATGCCGACTACCAGACAAACCAGATCAAGAACAAAAGCCAGTATGCGATCACGCAATTCGGCAAGTTCATACTGTAACACTACATTCTGGGAGGTTTTGATTTCTATCGTTTTCATTTTTCGCCGCTAATTGAATAATTTCACATTGGCAATGAAGGAAACCCGTTTTATAGAGCAAAATAAAGAAAAGTGGCTGGAATCCGAAAAGCTTCTTAAACAGCAAACCAAGGACCCCGAAAAGCTAAGTACTTTATTCACTCAAATTGTAGATGATCTATCCTATTCGCGGACATTCTATCCGAATCGATCGGTTCGTGTCTATTTGAACAGGATCAGCCAGGATTTTTTTTCCATCATCTACAGACATCAAAAATCAAAACCAGGGCGTTTCAAAAACTTCTGGCTGGAAGAACTTCCGCAGATAGTCATACATTGCCGGAGACCTCTCCTCATATCGCTTATCATATTTTCGATTTCAGCAGGTATCGGCGTATTCTCCGCCAGTAATGACCCCGAGTTTACGGCCACAATCCTGGGCGATAGTTATGTTACCATGACAAAGGAGAACATCGAGAAAGGTGACCCGATGGCAGTATACAAGGGGCAGCACCAGGTCGAGATGTTCCTCGGTATTACCGTCAATAACCTCATGGTGGCCTTCAGGACGTATGTCATGGGGGTGTTTTTTTCCATCGGCACAATAGCCATCCTTCTCTACAACGGCATTATGGTAGGATGCTTTCAATTCTTCTTCGTTGAGCGCGGCCTTTTTGCAGAGTCAGCGTTGACGATCTGGCTTCACGGTACACTGGAGATTTCGTCAATCATTATCGCAGGGGGAGCAGGTCTTACATTGGGAAGCGGATTACTCTTCCCGGGCACCTACACGCGTCTTCAGGCATTTCAGATATCGGCAATCCGATCATTGAAGCTTTTGCTTGGTATCACGCCGATATTCGTATTTGCCGCCATTATTGAGAGTTTCCTTACGCGGTACACTGATGTCTCGGATATCCTTCGCCTTTTACTGATCCTGCTTTCAGCTGCGTTTATTATTGGCTACTTTGTTATCTTCCCATGGGTGAAACAGAAAAAGGGATTCAGCGAGCCGTTGAAGGAAACGCGGCTCCATCCATCAGTATACGAAACTCCCGCTACAGACCAGATCAAAACCAACGCTGAACTTTTGAAAGATGGATTCTCGTTCGCAATGAAATTCTCCGGTAAACTCTTCCCGTGGATTGCAATAACAACTCTCGGCGTAACTGTTCTTCACTTCTTTACATCTGCGATAGAATACGATCTGGTTACCCTGCACGATGAATTCTGGTGGATGACACTCTTCACGGGCCTCCTCTACGGAACAACGACTACCAGCCCTTTGCATATGATCATAAATGCCTCCGCCTCAACAATTGTACTCGGGAGGGTCATTTATTTTATTCAAAAGGAAAACACTGAAACTCGGGCGTGGTCGGCAAGGATCATCAGCATGGGACAGACCTTCTTCATCACCGCTTTGATTTACAGTATAATTTACTGGTTTGGAGATACCGGGCTGTTTTTTGTTATCGTGCTTTCCATACCTGTATTGATCTGGATCTTCACCCAGGCAACAGAAAATGTAAACCTCTTCACAGCACTTGGTCGAACGGCTACGCTTTGCTCCGAAGCCTTCGGACAAGTTCTCGGTGTTCAGGTACTCCTTATCCTGCTGGCATCGTCATTTCTGCTGGTTTTAAACACACCTCTACTGTATTTCAACATGGAAGTGCTCAGCTGGCAGATTACACAGGATGCACCGTGGGGTGAATCGGCGCTGTGGATTTTTGAAAAGTGGATAAGAATTCTGGCTTTCTACATGGTCCTTCCCCTGCTCTGTCCTGTCGCATCATACCTATACTTTTCACTCGCAGAGATCCATTCGGCGAAGCATCTCAGGATGCAGATTGAGCAACTTGGATCCCTTAAACGCCCCACGAGGAAATGAAGAACAGCATATTCATATTTCTTATGCTCCTGACGTGCATCCCTGCCTTCCCCCAGGATGACTCCGAAGTGATTCTTCAACTCGAAGAGGGCCACGAACAGGAGGCATCCGATAACAGGGAAAAACCTGTATTTGAAGGCGAATCGGTCGCCATCAGGGAGATTGATCGAAATGCCGTAAGGGAAATAACAGGCGGAATCGATTATACGGAGAGAGCAGTCGAAAGAGAAACGAGCAAAGAAGAATCCCGCGAACCTACGTCTGTCTCGATTTCGACTCCCTGGGATGGACGTGCATTAAAATGGGTTGGATACATCGCCATCACCGGTCTGGTCCTATGGTTCCTCTTTTCCATTATCCGAAATGCAGATTCGCCTGCGAATCGAAAAGTGGTATATGAACGGCACCAGTCCCCCCATACCGTGGAAAATATTGAAGAGCTGGAGATCGACAGACTTCTTCGGGAAGCCCGGGAGAGCGGCAACTACCGCTTAGTAATCAGAATTCAGTACCTGGCCCTTCTCAAGGCCCTTAACAGCAATGGCCTGATAAAATGGGAACGCGACAAGACCAACAGAGAGTATGTAATGGAGCTCTTCTCCAAAGAAGCACTCTATCACGAATTCAGAAAGCTAACCTTGGCCTATGAAACGGTATGGTATGGCGAACACGAGATTGACGTCCTGGGGTCCGAACAAATAACATCGGCGTTTGACAGTATACACAAGCAACTTGCTGCGCGGCCAAGATGAAAAAGGAAAACGCACCGATTATTGTCTTTGGAGTGGTCGCGCTCGCACTACTCGCATACTTCATATTAACGAGGGATGAAGAACGGCGCTACAGGTGGCATGAAAGCTATGCAGTGGACAGTGATCAGCCTTATGGCACTCAGTTCATCAGTAAAGTACTCGGAAAGCGAACAAAATCCTTAACCATCAACAAGGACAAGCCTTTGCGGAAAGTCCTTAACGACGAAAGCACAACATCAGGAACCGATTATGTTTTCATCGGACAGAGTCTCTACCTCGATCGCGAAGACCGCGAAAAACTAATGAAACATATCCAAGCTGGCAACAACGCCCTTATTGCCAGTCTTGATCCGCCAACTGAATTAATCGAAGAACTTCAAATCGACCTGTGTGACCAACAAATTGCATATACAGGAGATTTGAACACCTTTGCGCTATTTAACTTCTTCCACGATTCACTAAAGCGCGCCACTCCGTTCCGATATAATTTCAGGTACGGTAGTCATGACCGGAAATATCTTTGGACCAGAATCAACGACGAAGCAATATGCGGAGAAATGGTTCTGGTTCCGTTGGGATATCATGGAGAACAGCAGATAAATTTTATAAGGATACCTTTTGGAAAAGGAAATTTCTTTCTGCATTGCAACCCGATTGTGTTCAGCAACTACTTCCTCAGCAAGGAAGAGAACCTGACTTACCTGTCGACGGTATTGTCGTATCTTGACGGCGAGCACATTCTATGGGATGAATTCAGCAAGATTCCGTATTCACAAAATAAAAATGCTACAAGTAGTCCACTTTATTATGTGATGGATCAACCCAGCCTGAAGTACGCCTGGTACCTCATGCTGTTCACGATCATCGTGTATATCGCGTTTACAGCGAAGCGTACACAAAGAATTATTCCCGTGCTTGAAGAGAAGTCGAATTCGTCACTGGCTTTTATGGAACTGGTTTCGACGCTGCACTTTGAAAACGGCGACCACGTCGACATGGCCCGAAAAAAGTTCAGGTATTTTCACTTCTTCGTTCGTTCGCGCTATGGCATTCACGCACAAACGCTCACCACGGATCTTGTTGGAATACTCGAACAGCGATCCGGCGTTGATGGAAGCACAATTATTAAAATACTCGATCTGCACGACAAGATTGAAAACAGCAGCACCCACGCACAAGATTCCAGCCTGTTGATTGAGTTGCATCAGGCAATAGATAAGTTTTATAAACAATGTAAGTAACGACGATGGAAGAACCACAGATAGAGTCATCCGGGGACCTGATGCATTCACGCATCACACAATTAAACGAGGCTATTCTCCGGATAAAAAGAGAAATCGGAAAAGCGGTCGTAGGGCAGGAAAGTACTATTGACCTAATCCTCGCGGGTATCTTCACCGGTGGGCACATCCTGCTCGAAGGCGTTCCCGGAATTGCAAAAACTCTTACGGCAAAGCTGATTGCGCGATCTATTTCCGTTGATTTTTCGAGAATCCAGTTCACGCCGGACCTGATGCCGACAGACGTGACAGGAACTACGGTATTTAACGTGAAGACTTCCGAGTTTTCCTTCAATCGCGGGCCCGTCTTTTCAAACCTCGTACTCATCGATGAAATCAACCGCGCCCCTGCCAAGACACAGGCCGCACTATTCGAAGTGATGGAAGAGAAACAGATTACCATCGATGGAACCACCTATCCAATGGACTATCCATTTCTCGTAATTGCGACCCAAAATCCTATTGAGCAGGAAGGAACCTATCGTCTGCCGGAAGCACAACTTGACCGATTCCTTTTCAGGATTAAACTCCAGTACCCTTCGGTCGAACAGGAAGTTGATATTCTGCGAAAATACAAGGACGACTTTTCACACAGGGTGTTTGAATCAGTCACTGCAGTTATGACGAGGGAAGACCTGCGCGAATGTCAGGATGTTATCGAAAAGATCCACATCAGCGACGACATTCTGGTTTATATCGCACGAATTATTGAGAAGACCCGAAATAATGGTGACCTCACTCTCGGTGCATCACCCCGCGCGTCTCTGGCAATTATGCGGACCTCGAAAGCGATCGCGGCCTTGAACGGACGCGACTTTGTAACTCCCGATGACGTCAAATTCGTTACTGCACCCGTTCTCAATCATCGAATTGTGCTGACCGCGGAAACGGAACTTGAAGGAAGAGAACCCGAAGACGTTATCGATGAAATTACTTCATCAATAGAGGTACCGCGATAATGAACATTTTCAGAAACCTCTTTCTGAATAACAGATTCTACTGGGCAATGGGGGTGGTTATTACTCTCATGATGTTCTCTTTTGGATTCCCGATCCTGGGCGCCTTCGCAAAAACGGGATTCCTGCTCTTGCTGTTGCTTACTATTGCGGATGTCTTTTTACTATTCAACCGAAACATTCGCATAACCGTTAGAAGGTCGGTTCCTCCTGTCCTTTCATTGGGTGACGAAAATCAGATTGAACTTTCGGTCTCCGCTGACACGCCCATCAGACTTCATGGCGTAATTGTGGATGAGATTCCCGGGCAATTTCAGCAGCGCGACTTTTATATCCCGCTTGAACTCGGCATCGGGAAACAGTTTAACGAGAAATATGTATTGCGGCCGGTTTCGCGCGGGTTATACCATTTTGGGGAAACGCATCTGTTCATTTCATCCCCTATTGGCTTGGCCAAAAGAAAATTGTCATTCGCGAACCAGGAGGATATTCCGGTTTATCCTTCCATCATTCAGATGAAACGGTTTGAGCTAAAGACTTTCGACAAAAAAGCCAGCGAATACGGCGTAAAGAAAGTTCGTCGCATCGGTCATAGTTATGAATTTGAGCATATCAAGCAATACGCGCGAGGCGATGATTACCGAAGCATCAATTGGAAGGTCACGAGCCGGAGGGCACAGTTGATGGTTAATCAGTACGAGGATGAAAAGTCGCAGCAGGTATATTGTGTAATCGACAAAAGCCGCGTAATGCATATGCCATTCGGGGGACTAAGCCTTTTCGACTATGCTGTAAACGCAGCGCTCGTCATCTCAAACATCGCATTAGGTAAGCAGGACAAGGCGGGACTGATCACGTTTGACAGTTCTACCAAGTCCGTAATCAAAGCGGAACGCAGCAAAACACAGTTAAAGAAGATTCTCGAAGCGCTTTACAACGAGCGTGAAGATCTTGTAGAAGCCAGTTATGAGAATCTTTACATGACCGTGAAGCACCATGTAAGTGGACGAAGCCTACTGTTTCTCTATACAAACTTTGAAAGCACATACGCGCTGCAACGCGCCTTGCCTTATCTTAAGAAGTTGAACAAACACCATCTTCTGGTCGTGGTATTTTTTGAGAACACAGAGATCACCGCTGTCACCTCCGGTATTGCAACTGATCTTGAAGACATTTATAAACAAATCACCGCGGAACAATACGTGCTCGCAAAAGTTCAGATGGTGCAACAGCTTAGGCAGATTGGTATCTCAAGCATTCTTACTGCACCTGAACATCTCACAGTTACCTCGATAAACAAGTATCTTGAACTAAAGTCAAGGGGCATGATTTGAAAAAGGGAATGCTCTTCAGCACTCCCTCTATCCGGTGATCACCATGGCGAAGGATGCCTCCGAATTTCATCCTGTGTAAAAACGACAATACGATCATCAATACCAAGTGGATCGCCCCTTCCATCCTGGTTACTAACAGCGATGTATATTCTTCCATCAGGGCCTTCAACAACATTTCTAAGGCGCCCGAGTTTGCGGTACAAATATCTTTCTACCGCATCAATCTTATTGGGGTCTGCGGAATTGAACACGACGCGATATAACGCTTGGCCGCGAAGCCCGGTGAATAACATAGAACCCGCCCACTCACCCTGGGTAACGAAAAATCCACCGGTAGGTGCCCATGTGATGGTGTCGCCACTGTATGTCGCCGGCGGGATCAGACCGTCCTGTTCTTCACTTCCCCTGATGATAGGCCATCCATAGTTGCCACCCGCCTCGATCCGATTTACTTCATCCATACAGCATCCCTGTTCTTCGGAGGGGCCGTGTTCGGTCGACCATAGCGCGTTTGTTTCCGGATGAAAGGCAATACCCTGTGGGTTGCGATGTCCTAACGAATACACATAAGAACCTGGAAAGGGATTGTCGGCAGGTACTTCACCATCGCGTGTCATGCGCAGGATTTTTCCATTTAACGAAGCCGGATCCTGGGCGAGCTGAGGTTGAAAGATCTCACCTGAGGTGACGTATAACATCCCATCAGGGCCGAATTCAAAAGCTCCAATATTGTGGAGATGGTTTCCCGGAATTCCGTCAAGGAGTACCTTGTCGAATACCGGCGATCCACTGTCATTCCGATACCGAACGATTTTGTTCACGAGTTTGAGAGGTGACTTCTGTTCAGCATAGGTGTATCCGAAGTAGACGTACCCATTCTGTTCATATGACGGATCGACGGCTATCCCGAACAAACCGGATTCACCCGCTTCAACAACAACTGAGTCAAGTTTAAGCCATACCTTCAGATTGCCGTTATCTATGATTGCTATGAATCCGGGACGCTGCGTCACGAACATTGATCCATCAGGAGCAAACGTCATCTCCCACGGAGTATCTATTTTCTCTACCCAGTTACGACCAACGCGGTCGCGGTCATCGTCGTCATCATCATTATCAAACCAATCGTCACAGGCAGACAAGCTGCCTATAACAATCAAAACACAAGTAGGTCCGACTCCTTTCCAAAGAAATTGACCAAGGCTCGATAGAACTTTCTTCATACTTCATCCATTTAGCTATCCGGCACATATAAATACAAATGCCTGATAAATATGAACGAGGTGAGACGGCCGTGGCAGACTCTACAACCTAGTCCTCCATAACGGAACGGCTATTGGCTACCTTCTCATGACATACGTGTTAGCCACCTTATCGTGAAGCGCTTGATTTCCCGGATTCCAGGCGGCTGCCAGGTGCCCCACGCCTAATACAAGCCATGAAACAAGCTTTCCAAAATATCGCCCCAGGGCCGCTACAGGGGATATACGTGAATCCCTCCGTGATACAACCTTAGTACCAACGATCACTTGTCCTAATGTAGCTTGTGCCGGAGACGATTCCATCAGGACGAAATAGAGGACGTCACCAATTGGGAGGAATAGGAGAATAAGTGCAATATCCTGGCTTTTAGGAAAAATATAAGCCATGACCAGCAGGAAAGCGATGACCTCGATTGCAAAATCTATTAACATCGCCAGGGCGCGCAAACCGAAAGAGGCACGCACCGGCTTCTCTTTTTCCGCCGTGATGTCAAGTATTACATTTTTCAAAGAAGAAACAATCAGAATCGGAAGATACGACTCCGATGGAAACTCAGCCAGTCAAAACAATACTAACAATCTTTACATGGCAGGTTATTTCCTGTATACATAGGTATCAGCAAGTTTGTCGTGGAGTGCCTGCCTTTTGCCGTCCCACAAGACCATCAGATAGCCAATCAATAACAAGAGGCTTGACAGGATTTTTCCAAAGTAGCGTCCAATGGCATTGCCAAAAGATATCCTGTTTCCCTGGCTATCTCCTACTTTAATACCCATGGCCATCTTTCCGAATGTTGCCTGACTTTCGGAACTCTCCATCACGCCAAAATACGCTGCGTTGAGAATGATGCCCAAAAAGTATATTACGAAGGCCCCGCCACCATCAGCTGCGGCGATGATCCAGCCTAAAATTAACCTTGCCAGAAAAAGCAGGATTCCATCAATAATGGCTGCTACGAGACGGGTACCAAAGTCTGCATACTCACGCTTGCGGTCTGCTTCAACGGGGAGATCAAGAATCTGTTCCATAACTGTTTGATTATCTGATAAAGTTACGACACAATCCCAGGACAGACCGCCGAAAAAAGTTGTATTCCAGCCAATACGTTACACGGCTTAGAAGCGCGATACAGATTTCTTCAGACTCAGATAATCCAGGAAGTAGGTAAACCGCAGCGATACGTTATTTGTTTGGGGTGCATGCATCGCCTGACGATAACTTGAGAAATAATCGAGGGTTGCATGATTGGTGAGCGATTGTATAGCATCCTTCCAGACAAGGTTGAAGAACGATCCGGGTGCTACCTGCAGGGAATATGCAAGGTCAATGTTAACGGCGTTGAAATTCGTGTCGTGCATAAACTCACCGGCATCGTCAATACCGGTGTAGTCGCTCTCGTTCAACTCACCGCTCCGACCAAGTCTATAGAAGGCATTATACTTTACTTTGCTCCAGTAATGACGTAACCTCAGATTAAGGCCCATGCGATTGTTGAAAGTATAATTGATACCGGCAATGTTCGTAGCAGATCGAATGTTTCGTCTCCCGAAAATAATCTCGTCTTCAGCGGATTCATTCTCTGACAGGCTTGTTACATATCCCCGGCTTCCAAGGCTTGCATCACCATTTACCTCGACGTTCAAAGACAATCTGTTGCTGACCCTGTATCGAAGATACAAACCCATCCAGCCAGACTCCTGACTCCACTCTTCGCGAGTCCATCTTCCCGCATAGAAATTTCCTTTAAGCGGCTTCCGTGAGTCACTTTCAAACGACATACTATAACTTCGGGAAGTGGGAAGGGCTACAAAGTAACCATCCGTTCTGGGTTCAAAATGATCATAGGCTTCTACCGGCCTGAATCCATAGCTTGCGCTGACCGACCAGAAATTTCGGAACTGCGCATAGGAGCTTGCGTTTATATCCAGTGCGCTGAATCTTCGGGGCGAAAACAATTGATCATGGAAGAACGACAAATAGGTATTGAACCGATTAAAAACGCCTTTGGGTTTGAAGATGGAATAACGCGCCCATCCATAATGAGAAACTTCATTAGGTGCACGCAAATAGCCGAGATCATTTATATGATAATTCTTCGTTTCAACAGTTCGGCTTAACCCGTATTGCCAGGTACCGCTGACCTTGGCAGCCTCCAGGGTATACTTATATCCAGTATCATTGCCATCGGTATCCGTTGGATTTCGCCGCGCAATATTGCTTACGGAGCCAAAGGCACGAAAGCGATACCGCAGTGTCCTGTCGTTAACCAAAACAGATCCACCGCTAACATTCGCATCATTACCGCCGTTACCCCGAATTACGCTGGTGTGCGTAAAATTAAGATTGGAATTGTTCTTCAGATTCTGATCGACAACCATTACGTTGAAGTTCGTCACGGGGTCGACTTCGACGATTCGTTCCGTTCCAAACTCCTTATGCTTTATCCGCGCATGTGTCTTGTTTGTTACGGCGTTGAAGAATCCCAATCCGAGGCCTTTTTTGTTTCTTCCGGATATCTTCGTTGCGTTCAGCAGATTCGCCTGCACTGGTTGAGATACAATTTCTTCTTTATCTTCATCGTAGGAGATTTCGCCAAAGGTAGCTCCCACACGGCGCGAGTAAAACAAGCTACCCTTGTTGAACAGTTCTGTCCCTTCTGTGAAGAACTGTCTGTTTTCGCTAAAGCGAACTTCATAAGCCGAAAGGTTAAGCACAACGTTATCCGACTGTACCTGACTGAAGTCAGGCACAAGGCTCATATCAAGTGTGTAGCTTTCGTTGATACCAAACTTCACATCCATCCCGCCCGTAAGGGAAAGGTCAGCTTCGCCGGTCTCTTCCGAGTGTCTGTATATAGCGGTAACATATGGTGAAAAAGACAATCTTAACGGCGGCTGAATCTTCTCAATCCCCAGTAACAATCCAGACTGGTTTACAATACCCTGAATAGAATTGTCAACAGGATTCCAGTACGCCTCTTCCTGATTGCGCTTTACGCTGCGGAAGAAATTCACGCCCCACTCCTGGACATCCTGCCGGGGAAACCTGATGGCATAATAAGGAATTTCCATTTCCACTGTCCACCCATCTTCGTTTCGCGCCACTGCACTGTTCCAGACAGCATCCCAGCTCGAATCCCAGAACGTACCGGTGAGATAATAATCACTTTGCACGCCGGCGGCGGACACAAAAAACGTGAACGCACTGATTCCGCTGTTATAAGGATCAAGCACCACTCCAAACCAATCCGAGTTGCGGCCCATGTCATCACGACCACCGAATTCGTGCAATATCTTACGTGGATCGGGATCATAAAGGCGTGCCGCGATGTATACGGCCTTGTCTGTATAGATCACCTGAACGGTAGTTTCGAACCTGGACGGCGTCCCGTTCGCGGGCTGGTACTGTATGAAGTTATGTCGTTCTGTTTTGACATTCCAAAGATTTTCATCCAGGACGCCATCAATTTTTGGAGCATGATCCACACGGATTGCCCGCTGGACACGTTTTCCTGAAGGTACATCGGCCTGGCCAAAAGATGAGAAGCCAGAAACCAAAAACAATACAAACAGGACGTGCCTCATACTCCCAATTTCGTCGTAAATCTGCTTCTTACCAAGTCAAATTATTTGACGATTATCATTAACCTTACGTTGCCAGAAAGTTTGTCTTACCCTGTACTAGGAAGTGTACTTGACTGATATTTCATTAGTGCGGTCGTCGTACTGCATCCCATACTGGGCCAGCACATCATCAGGGACACCATTCCATTGATTGGGTCTGTTGCCAACATAACCAAGATCTTCAATTCCGATTTTCGATGTGAAGAACCCTGTGGCAGTGAGATCGCGCATCCTGTTGAAGAAGGCCACCCCCTGCTGCATCTCTTTTGGCGCGGTCTCCGGATAAGCGATGATATCAACCACCGCAATCTGTTGTTCCCCGGAACAGTCAACAAACGTCTTCCCATATTTGCGGAGGCAGTGCAAATCGAGCCATTTAAGTCCACCGCGCAACGGGAGCTGATGCTGAGGCATATCCTTTACAATGAAAGCGATAAACTCCGGTACGCCGGCATCAGACGCGCTTCCCGATACATCGTCGGCAGGAATAATTATATCCGCCAGCACACGAATCGTTTTCATTTCGTGCTCCGTGAAAAAATCTTTTTCGTTCGTGAGCTTTTCTTCACGTTCAACTTCTTCCCGGTAACGATCTATTGAGAACTTCGGGGTTTCAACAGTTTTAGGCTCGCCCTTATCGTTGCACGATTGCAGGAGGGCGCCTGCACCAACGGCGCCGATAGTCATTGACTTAAGATATTTCCTTCTGTCCATAGACTAGATGTTTTGCTTTTTCAATTCGTCGATCATGTATTCGGATGCGCGCATGGCTAGCGCAAGGATGGTCCACGTCGGATTTTTATCCGCCTGCGATACAAACGCTCCCCCATCCATCACGAACAGGTTCTTGCAATCATGGGCCTGGTTGAACTTGTTCAGCACAGACCGCTTTGGATCGTTACCCATCCTGGTAGTTCCCACCTCATGAATGATGCGCCCGGGGGCCAGCAGACCATAATTATTTGACGCGTCACCTTTCGGCGAGGTCACCACCGCTCCCATCTTATGGATAATCTCCTCGAAGGTATCCTGCATGTGTTTCGCCTGTTTAATTTCGTAGTCGCTCCATTTATAGTGGAACCGCAAAACCGGGATACCCCATTTATCTACAGTGTTGGGATCTATTTCACAGTAATTGTCTTCACGCGCTATTGCCTCACCACGGCCTGCCATACCAAAGGCGGCACCGTAGAAATATCGGTAATCATCTTTCAGGGAAGCGCCATAGCCCCCGGCAGGCTTTTGCTTTCCATCGCGTCCCGGATAGCGTCCGTTTACACTTTCAATGCCAAACCCAAATCCGTAGCCGGGCATGCGCATACCTCCGCCGTATTCAATATGATACCCTCTTGGAAAATCAAGCTTCTTGTTATCCAGCCACCACGGCGTGTATACATGCATTCCTCCAACGCCATCTTCATTGTAACGTTTCCGTCCTGCGAGTTTCGGCAGGAATCCCGACATCGATGCGCCAGTGGAATCGTGCAGATACTTCCCGACTACGTTGCTCGAATTCGCCAGCCCGTTCGGATAGCGGGGCGACTTTGAATTCAGCAACAGCCGCGCAGATTCACATGCACTTGCTGCCAGTACGATCACTTTTGCCCGGACAACGTGCTCCTGGAGATCATCTTTATTCACAAACGAAACGCCAGTAGGTGTACCATTCTCATCTGTGAGTACCTCACGTGCCATTGCATTCGGAATCACGGTAAGGTTACCCGTTGCGAGTGCAGGTTTGACGAGTACCGACGACGAAGAAAAATCGCCGTATACGGTGCAACCGCGATTACATTGAGAACAATAGAAACATTGGCCACGATTGTGAATCGGCTTTGTAAGTATCGAGAGGCGCGAGGGTATCACAGGAATTCCGAGCGATGCCGCTGCATCCTTTATGAACATTTCATGTAGTCGCGGCTTTGGTGGCGGCAGGAAGATGCCATCGGGTTCATTGTAGATCCCTTCAACGCTGCCAAACACGCCGATGAGTTGATCCACCTTATCGTACCACGGCTTCACGTCATCGTAGCCAAGGGGCCAGTCATCGCCTAGTCCATCAATACTTCTTCGTTTGAAATCATTTGGTCCAAAACGCAGCGATATCCGCCCCCAGTGATTGGTACGTCCTCCCAGCATACGCGAACGGAACCAGTCGAACTCCGTGCCGTCTTTGTGCGTGTACGGCTCACCGTCGATTTCCCACCCTCCATACGATGCATCGAAGTCGCCAAAGGGCCGATGCGTAGTGCTTGCCCCACGACGCGGTGATTCCCAGGGCCATTTCAACTGAGTTACATTCTTCGCGGGGTCGTACATCGGACCAGCCTCGAGCATAACGACCTTAACACCCGCATGTGTAAGTGTGTAGGCGCTCATGCCACCAGCAGCTCCTGACCCTACTATGCAAACGTCATATATCTCGGGAGATTCTTTGATCTGAAATGTTGCCATAGGTTCGTGGAATTTGCTTTAAGTACGCCACAAATTCCTTTAGCTGCAAATGACAGCATAGGAAAAAACGTTGAGCAGCGCACTTTCTTCGAACACACGAACACACGGCCAATCGCGACTAAAGATTTCCTTTGGCAACTTCCTTTGCAGCGTAGTCAACAGCCCGCGCTGCGAAAGCCATGTACGTGAGTGAAGGATTCTGCGTTGAAGTAGATGTCATACAAGCACCATCAGTAACGAAAACATTCTTGCAATGGTGGAGTTGATGCCACTTGTTCACTAGTGAAGTTTTGGGATCATGCCCCATTCGCACCCCGCCCATCTCGTGAATATCAAGACCCGGCGCCTGTTTCGAATCACTAACCTCAATGTCTTTGAAGCCTGCCTTTTCAAACATCTCCGTCATCTGCTCCTTGAAGTCAACGATCATCTTTTCATCGTTGTCGTCATAGTCAACTGATACGCGTAGTTTAGGCATATCCCATTCATCTTTGCTGGGATCAAGCGCAACATAATTTGTCGCTTTTGGAATCGTCTCTCCCATGATATGACCGTTGATTCGCCACGGTCCCCATTTTGTTTTGGCGAGGTTGTCTTTCAATGTCACGCCAACGCCGTCGCGCCCTTGCTCATCATATCGACCTGCACCGATGCCAACAGCGTAACCCCGAAGGAAGTTGGTTTCCTGCTTGTGAAGGTTTCTGAACCGTGGCATGTACGCGCTGGTAGGTCGCTTTCCTTCTGTTATGAAATCATCAAATCCCTCCACCGTTGCATTGATGCGTGCACGATAAATATGAAATGCCACGTATTTGCCGAGGAGACCATTGTCGTTGCCCAGTCCGTTTGGAAAGCGACTCGAAGTTGAATTAAGTAGAATCAAGTTCGTGTTCAGGGCGCTTGCGTTCACAAAAATAAGCGGCGCATAATATTCCACGACGTCTTTTGTTAACGCATCGACCACACGCACGCCGGAAGCTTTGCCCTTTTGTTCATCATACATCACCGAGTGAACCACAGAATTAGGCCGCAATGTGACGTTCCCCGTCTTCAGCGCCCAGGGCAACGTTGAAGAGTTGCTGCTGAAGTATCCCCCAAAAGGACACCCCCGTTGGCAAATGGTACGGTTCTGACATTGTGCCCGTCCCTGCTGAAAATGAATTTCATTTGGTTTGCTGAGATGCGCACAGCGCGCAACGATCACATGACGGTTTCCATAAAATCTTGCTACCTGTTCCTTGAAGTGCTTCTCCACGCAGGTGAGTTCGTACGGCGGCAGGAAATCGCCATCCGGAAGTTCGGCGAGGCCATCGTTATTACCGGAAATCCCAACAAACTTCTCTACATAACTGTACCACGGTGCAAGGTCTGCGTACCGGATCGGCCAATCGACGGCGAATCCATCACGGGCAGGCCCCGTAAAATCGAGATCGCTCCAGCGTTGAGTCTGGCGTGCCCACAACAGCGACTTTCCGCCAACCTGATAACCACGTATCCAGTCAAAGGGCTTTTCCTGGATATACGGATGCTCATTGTCTTTCACAAAGAAATGCAAGGCGTCTTCACGAAATGCATAGCAGCGGCTCACGACAGGATTTTCCTTTTGTATTTCATAAGGAATCTCTCCGCGATGCTTGAACTCCCACGGCATCATGTTCGTCGTAGGATAGTCTATATTGTGCTTAACGTCTCTTCCCCGTTCAAGCACGAGTGTTTTAAAGCCCTTCTCGGCGAGTTCTTTCGCAGCCCAGCCACCACTGATGCCGGATCCTACTACGATAGCATCGTACGTATTTTCGTCTTTCACCTTTGTATTCAGATTAGCCATCAGGATAAGTCTTTTTGGTTGTCAGAAAGCGATTTACAGCCGTGAAACACGGGGCCCGGAACATGTTGATACAACTTTACCGTTGTCAGAAAATGTTTTGAGGACAAATATCCCTGGACGATATACCGTTTGCTCAATCTGTAAAAAGCACGCACAGCGTCGGCCACGTTTGTCGATTGATCCTGCAGCCTTTCGAGCGCAGCGATCTTTTCTTCCGCAGAGCTTTTTGAGAACGATTTACCGGTTATTTTTTTAACCTCACTATCAAATGATCTCATCCCCGCAAGGAATTTTTCCTGCTCTTCTTTTGGATGGCAGTCGTCGATCATGATGAAAGTAAAAAGATGAGCATCCACTTCTCTTGCGCCTGGCGTATCCGTTAGCGGGATAAGGGTAGCTGCAAGGGCGCCCATTAATTCTTCTTCATCTCCAGTTATCTTCAGATTATTAAGCGCAACAGACAGTTTTTTCTCGTCTTGCACACACGACGGCAACGCGAATGCCGCCGCGGAAGCGATACCGAGATATTTGAGCGCGGAACGTCGGTCCATAGTTTCCCTGATTTAACCAGCAAACTACGAAGCGGCTCGGGCAGATCAAAGACCAAAATCAGGGACTGTAATAAAATTTACGTAAACGCCTGAAACCAACGGAGCGAAGACTTTATTCGTATACCCTGACATAGTCGATGATGAATTGATGTGGAAATCTTGAATCGTCAATGCCCTGCTGGCCACCCCAGCCTCCGCCAATGGCAAGGTTCAAAATCAGGTAGTGCGGATTGTCAAAAGGCCACTCTGCCAGTGTAGCATTCTCCGGTTTTACGTAGGTAAAGTATTTCTGATCATCGACAAAAAACTGAATTGAATCCGCTCTCCAGTCGACGCTGTAAACATGAAACGTTTCCCATGGCTTTTCAACCAGAATAGAATTGCCCTTATTCGTGTTTTTCACATGATTGAAAGCCTCCGTGTGAATATTTCCGTGAACTCTCAGTGAATCAAATCCCACGTTCTCCATGATGTCAATTTCACCACACGCGGGCCAGTCGACTTCACCAATATTCTCGCCCAGCATCCAGATCGCCGGCCACGTTCCCTTACCTACGGGAACCTTTGCCCGCACCTCGATCCGGCCATAACGGAAAGTCTTCTTGCCAAAGGTGATCAGACTGGCTGACGAGTAGGCCGCCCTGCCATCTTCATCCTTACGCGCCTCAATAGTCAGGAATCCATCCCGTACACGAGCGTTCCGCTCATCTTCACGGGTATAAAATTGCGCTTCATTGTTTCGAAGCATTCCCTCCTCGTAGTTCCACTTCGCCGGGTCAGGCAATCCTTCGTAGTCAAATTCGTCAGACCATACCAGTTTGGGCCCTGAATTTTCTGACGTTTCCTGTCCGTTATCGCTAGTCTTTGAGCCACACCCGAGTATGACAAGACATGAAAAGAATAAAAGGATATTTTTCATGATAGACTTATTTGCGTTTTACTGATTCCCATTCTTTCGCCGCCAGCAGATAGACCAACGAGGCAGTGCCGTCCATCGTAGGCTCATTGGTGCTGTAATCACCGTAGTCGTCATGGTATACTGCCAGCTGCGATTGAAATGCTTCGTATTCATCTTTGTCAGCCAGCATCACGCCCAGCAGATTGTTGTAGATGTCGCCGTAAACGGGGCCATCGACCAATCCGCCATCCAGCGGGTACTTATGAAGAATGGTGAACGAAGAATGCGGATCTACGGGCGTGTCACCAGAGGCGGGCAACCCAAAAACCATACTAGTACCCCAGGGGTTGCAGCCAAAGATCCAGTCGAAGCAGGCCTGCTCCAGCTCGCGGTAAGTGTCGTCGCCGCTCAACTGGCGATACAAGTAGCATTGGATGGCAAAAGATACCGTTAGATTATTCGAGCACCAGATAAAGGGCACTCCGCGATAAAAAGCATTATTGTTGGCCTTATCCCATACGACATCTATTCCACGGCGATAGTAGTCGATGAGTTCATCCCGTGTGTTCTTTTTGGTAGACCGCGCCAACTCATAGTGGCCGAAATTGTGAAACGGATACCACTGATAATGCCGGGCTGTATCCTTACCCAGCCACGGCGTTATTTGCTCCTGTTGACTGTATTGGAGCGCCTCCCTGAGATATCTCTCATTCCGCGTATGCTGGTATATTGCCGCAGCGCCAAGCTCCATATCGTCGACCCAGTTATCTTCCTCATAGAAGTACCGCGCTTTATGTGGGGCCGTCTGACTCACACCCGGCTTTCGCAGGCCGTAGGCGTAAGCAGAAATAGACTTCCGCTCAAGGACTGACGAAAATTGCCTGTCTATGCTTTTGTAGATGCCAGCACCCAGCGCAAATGCACTGGCAAACTTCCCAGCGGTGGAAGAAGTTCCTGTGGCTCTGTTCTTGTGTTTACCGAGACCCTGGACATCACCGGATATGTAGTAGACAGGTCGCCCCTTTCCAGGGCCGAAACCGTAATCAACCGTATCCTTGTTTGGCAAACGAAACCCGGTATGGTCGCGATCGTCGGCGATCTGGTTGAACATCCAGTCTTCGCGCGGATGCATCTTCAGTAACCATCGCAATCCCCATTCAGCTTCATCAAGCACATCAGCCTTACCGTTCCTTCCGGGGTCGCCATTATCCAGATGGACATCGCCAAACACTTTTGGAAAATCGCGATACGCAGCCAGTAGATGGTACGTTGCGTTTGCACTGGTTGTGGCATACTGCAGGTAATCGGTAGCATCGTGCCACCCTCCCGTTACATCAACATACGTATCATCAGGCATCGGACCATACACGGTGTATCCATCGTGCATATGACATGAGTCTTTAAGAAAAGGATTGTAGCCACAACGCTGTTGACGCATATATCGCAACGCAAAGTCTGCGGCACCTTTATAAGCCTCAGTTGCAATATCGAAATCCGGAGAACGTGTGCCGCCAGTTCGCAGGTAATACGTACCGGGCTTTTTCACAGCTGAAAAATCCAAACGGTACGTTGTCTGAAACGGTCCATAGGCGCCGAAGTTTCTTCCAACCTTACCATTAAATACTACAACCGACGACGCTGCATCGACCACTTCAAACACTTCTAGCGATTCATTGTTTTTAGCTCCGTAGACAGCTACCTTGAATCCCGAACTCGCATAACCCAGTTGATTTATACGTATCCATGCGTCCTGAGCGTGTGTGATGTGTGTCAATAACACACAAGCGATCAATATCAATAATTTCATAGCTATTCAAGGTAACAAATATCTTTCAGGAACCGGGTCTAAGTACATGAATGGTTTTGCAGAACGCCGCACATACCCCGCTTTAAGCCGTCGCAACGCTTACGTCATCTGATTTTGATTTATGCGCCGGGCGATTTCGGGAGCTATCAGCCTGCCAGCCTTGAATCTTTAGTCAAAACAGGTAAATTTCGCGGACTGAATAACTCTCCCCATGAATCGAAAAGATTTTATCAAATCGTCAGCGATGGCCGCCGCTACGCTGGCATTGCACCCACTGAATCTTGCAAAGGCTTCCACGCCCCAACAAAAGGTGCGCGTAGCGCTAATCGGCGTTGGCCTGCGCGGTCAGAACCACCTTGACCTGTTGCTGCGGCGAAATGATACGGAGGTTGTGGCTATCTGCGACATAGACCCGCGAATGCTTGAGATGAGCAAATCGCTCTTTAAGAAACACAACCGCAAGGATTCACAAATATTTACAGGTGATCCATATGCCTGGAAGAAACTGCTTGAAATCAAGGGGATTGATACCGTAATCATTTCAACTCCCTGGGAATGGCATAAGGAAATGATCATCAGTTCTATCGATGCGGGCGTGAAATGGGTGGCACCCGAAGTTATGCTTGGTATCACGCTTGAAGACCACTGGGACGTTGTCAAGGCCGCAGAGCGAAACAACGCACATGTGATGATGCTCGAGAATGTCTGCTATCGACGTGATGTAATGGCCGTACTTAACATGGTCCGAGAGGGAATATTCGGCGAACTGATTCATCTTCAGGGAGGCTATCAGCACGACCTCCGCGAGGTGAAATTCAACGACGGCAAGAGCGCATATGGCAATGGATGTGAGTTCGGTGAAAAAGGCTGGAGCGAAGCGCGCTGGCGCACTCAACATTCGGTTCATCGCAATGGCGATCTGTATCCCACACACGGTATCGGACCTATCGCCAACTATATCAATATCAACAGAGGCAACCGGTTCCTTACCCTGAGCTCATTTGCCTCGAAGGCACGCGGACTTCACAACCACGTTGTCAGCAACTGCGGGCCTGACCATCCAAATGCCAGGATTGAGTTCAAACTCGGCGACGTCGTCACAACTAATATCACCTGTGCTAACGGCGAGACCATCCTCCTGCAACACGACACAAATCTTCCACGACCCTACTCACTGGGCTTCCGCATCCAGGGAACGCAAGGATTATGGATGGACGTAAATCAATCGATATACGTTGAAGGCAAGTCGCAATCACATCGGTGGGACTCCCAGAAGGAATGGCTTGAGAAATACGATCATCCCCTTTGGAAAAAGTTCAGCCGCGATGCGGAGGGTGCAGGACACGGAGGAATGGACTTTTTTGTGATCAACGCACTCATTGAATCCATTAAACATCAGACCGCGCCGCCGATGGATGTTTACGATGCTGCAGCCTGGAGTGCCATCACGCCACTAAGTGAAAAATCAATAGAACTTGGCAATCAAACAATCGAGTTTCCCGACTTCACCGGAGGGAAATGGATGTATCGTAAACCTGTCTTCGCACTGAACGACGCATACTAGGCGAAGTCAAAAAGTGCTTATTATTAATCGTAAGCATCCAGCGCTACCACAACTCCATCGTCACCGCTTAGCGATATCGTTCCTGAAACACGCGTGCCTTCAAGCTCCGGCGCCGACGACACGACAACTGTTCCCGAATAGCTGGTCTTCGGTTGACGCAAAAAGCAGGGGCGATGGCTCAGGTTCAGAAGTATCAGGAACGCCTGATGTCCATCAACGTGCCGGATATATGCCAGCATCTGGTGGTCGG
This sequence comes from Bacteroidota bacterium, assembly GCA_023417065.1. Lineage (GTDB taxonomy): Bacteria > Bacteroidota > Bacteroidia > Cytophagales > Cyclobacteriaceae > Ohtaekwangia. Next base: position 114,772 of record JAEZGH010000134.1, on the reverse strand, counting down.
CGTAAACCGGAACGTACTCCCCTATTGAAAGAGACGGCTCAGACTGACGCAGGCGTATGAGTTTTCGGTAAAGCGTTAGCATTGACTCCGGATCTTCTTTTTGCGCCTCCACATTTACCTTCGCGAACCTGCGGTCAACACGGAGCCACGGCTTCACGGCAGAAAATCCCGCGTTTACATCGCCGCTCCACTGCATGGGCGTTCTCGCAGGATCACGGCTGAGATTTTTGTCAGGCATATTCAATCCCTGTGGATCACAGATCTCTTCAAAAGGTATCGGAACATCCTTCATCCCAATTTCCTCACCGTAATATATCGTAGGAGTTCCTCTGAGCGTCAGCAACATCATCGCCGCTATCCGGGCCTGCTCTGCTCCTATCCTGCTGGCTACACGCGGCTGATCGTGATTCCCGATCACCCAGTTCGGCCAGCCGTGTGGGGGAATCGATTGCTCGTATTCAGCAATTGCCAGTGATATTTTATTTGCATCCCACGGAAGTGTGAGCAACTGAAAGTTGAACGGCAGATGTGCACCATTCCGGTCGACGCCGTAATACGCAACAAGCTTCTGAATAGGAAGGTATATCTCTCCAATCATCATGCGCTCGTCGTATTCGTCGAGGAGACTTCGCATCATCCTTACGATGTCGTGGACTTCAGGCTGGTCTGTTGAATACACGGCCAGCACCTTGTCGCAGGTGGCCATGTGGGGCTGATAATCCGGATTAGGTGGATTGTCCTTGAAGTCATTGTCTTTTATCATGTGCCACATCACGTCGATACGAAATCCATCAATACCTCGGTCAAGCCAGAAACGCATCGCCTGCAACATGGCACGCTGAACTTCCGGATTACGCCAGTTAAGATCAGGCTGCTCTTTCAGGAAGGCATGATAATAATATTGTTGGGTTGTCTCATCCCACTCCCAGGCAGGTCCACCGAATGCAGCCAGCCAGTTATTGGGTGCGCCTCCGTCCGGGGCCGGATCACGCCAGATGTACCAGTCGCGTTTGGGATTATCGCGTGATGACCGCGATTCAATAAACCACGGATGCTGGTCTGAACTGTGATTTGGAACAAAGTCGAGTATGAGCTTCATTCCACGATCGTGCACTTCCTTCACAAGCTTGTCGAGATCATCAAGCGAACCAAACAAAGGATGTATGCCTTCATAGTCGGAAATATCATAGCCGAAATCGGCCATTGGTGAAGGATATATCGGAGAAATCCAGATAGCATCCACGCCAAGCCATTTCAGATAATCAAGGCGACTCAGGATACCCGGCAGATCGCCTACGCCATCGCCATTGCTATCCTGGTATGAACGGGGATAGATCTGATAAACGATTCCATATTGCCACCAAAGATGTTCATGCGTTGCCTTCATGCCGGAGGGGTTCAATTACACCCACACTAAAAAAGACGATGCCACGGGGATTTCTGATATCAGGTATCTGATTTCTGATTGGGCAGACCACAACACGCCACCTGCATCACTCCGTAGGGAGGATGTTTAAGTTTCAAGTTTCATGGATGGCGATCCAATTCCGTGTATTCCGTGAAAGATTTTTCAATGCAAATAATCGGAAGCCAGAAATCTTTAAAAAAGTGAGATGCTGCTGATAACGAGCGGACCCCGCGAATCAAGGAAGTTAACGCGTATCTTATCAGTCTCGACATCCACAGGCAGAATCCGTTTGTATCCTACCGTTGTGCCTTCTGCAATTTGTTCCCATTTACCGTTTCGCCACGCATCGACTGTAAATTTTTTGATACGCTGACCAAGCCGGATGTATTCCTGCAAAACAACATAGCGGATACGTTGCGACTCCTTTAGTTGCAACCGGATACTACCCTGCGACACCTCATCGTCAGTAGCCCAATAAGATTCTTTGTTCCCGTTCGCAACCTGTTGTGGACTGAACTCACTGATGCCACCGCGATAATTATCTGCTTCCACTGTAGCCTCTGCGGCAAGATCCTTCGCGAAAACAGAGTCAAGAATAGATCGAAATCCGTTCAGCGCGGCAACATCGTTCTCATGAAGAACCCCACGCCTGTCGGGAGGAATGTTAAGCAACAGCGTTGACCCGCGCCCCACAGAGGTAAGGTAAATATCAAACAGTTTCTCAGGTGATTTAACCAGAGAGTCTTCACTGGCATGGTAAAACCATCCCGGACGAATAGACACATCCGTTTCAGCGGGAATCCAATGCGTTCCGCCTTCCGCCCCGGAGTTCAACAAACTCTCAATACCTGCTTTTCCAGCGTATAAGGTATCCGGTGTAATCGTGTTCCAGTTTGTTTCGCCTGCAATTCCGCGTTCATTGCCAACCCATCGTACTCCCGGCCCCGCGTCGCTGAAGAAGATCACATCGGGCTCGATTTGCCTGACCGTATCAAGAGTAGCTGGCCATTCATAATACGTAGCGCCATCAATCCTCCGGCGTTCGTTCGCGCCGCCGTAATAACCGTCGCCGCCATTCGCACCATCGAACCACATTTCAAAGACAGGACCATAGTTCGTAAACAACTCTTTCAACTGCGCTCTGTAATAATCAATGTAAGCTGGAGTTCCATAGTCTGCACGATTGCGGTCCCATGGTGAAAGATACACCCCAAACTTTAAGCCATGACGCTTACAGGCGTCTGAAACCTCCTTAACAACATCACCTTTATACGGACTGTTCTTTACCGAATGTTCTGTGTATTGAGATGGCCACAGACAGAACCCGTCGTGATGCTTGGTCGTCAGGATCACACCTTTAAAACCCGTGGCCTTCAGTGTCGACATCCATTGTTCGACATCAACCTTCTCAGGGTTGAAGACTGCGGGGCTTTCATCACCGTAACCCCATTCTTTGTCGGTGAATGTATTTGTAGTAAAATGGATGAAGGCGTTCAGTTCCATTTCATGCCATGCCATCTGGGAATCTGTCGGCACGGGCCCTACCGGCGACGGCGGGGGAACCTCGCGCTCGGCACAACCAGAAAATGTAAGCAGTAATAAAACTACAGTGAAATGTGAAAGGCAGAATTTCATTGGATGTGCGTCGAGGTTCAAGTATCGGGAAAGATACCTGTTGACGAACACACTATCAACGTTTTTTGTAAGCAAGCGCGTCAAAGCAGATGATCCAAAGAATCAACTCCCAATATCGGCGGAATGCAACTCGCGATTAGTCTAGCTTGAAGTCTTTGGCGCGTTCCCTGTTGATGGTCAGTACCGGCAGGTGGTTTTGCGCAGCGATCTCCTGGGTTACGCTCGTCGAGAACAGTTGTCCGAAAAAGTCAAGGCGATGGGTGAACATCGCCAGCATATGAGCTTTGCCGCGTCGTACAAAAGTGCTCACTACCCTGGTAACCTCATCGCCACGAAGAACGTGGAAGTAAATCTTCGGGTAACCAATGCGTGCGATCTGCGCCTTTATTTCAGTGCGATCAGGGTTAGGCTCGTCGCTGGCCAGCACGTGCACAACGTGAACACTTGCACTGAACCGCTGCGCAAAACCGACAAGGAAATCGAGTTCCTTCGCCAGATTCGACATATCAGTCGCGTAAATGATCTTATCCAGCTGAAAGACTGCACCCTTAGGGACGGCAATCACCGGCACGCTACTGTTGTTGATTACCTGCATAGCCATGCTTCCCATCAGAACCTTACGAAGGCCCGAGGCGCCATGCGAGCCCATAACGATAAGTCCAACGTCGTTTTGCTGAACAAAATTATCGATCACCTTATGTAAAGGGTGACCCATCCGGTACTCGAAGCTGATCTTAAGGTTCTGCCCCATTTCAGCACGGATGCTGTCGATAAGGTAGCCTGCATCCTGTCGCGCCAGTTCAACCACCTCTTCTTCAAGCCGTGCCCGCTTTAACAACATCTCCGAATTGGAAATGTCAATTACGTGAAACAGAATGAGTTCTGCATCCATTTTCAAGGCCAGCATGGCGGCATACGACAGTGATGCTCGTGACGATTCAGAAAAATCCGTTGGGACAAGTATTTTTTTCATTCTTCCAGTTGTCTTAATCGGCTGACGGACCCGAAGTTCCAATCAACCTGCCTTTCAAATATAAAGGTTTCCGCCGTCCCGGGCTGATTCCGGCGGATGAATTCCATCAAAAAACAAGCTAATTAATGGTATTTTAATCTTTTATGACATTTTTATGGTTCTCGCGAGACCTTTATCAAAGTCGTTATCTACCCGCATGAATCTTCCATGCAGCAAACAGGCAACAGCAGCAGGCAAGTCACATCGAAAAACCCGGCGACCATTCTCTTTCCTTGGGTGCATTCGATTGCAAGATTTTCTTGTCCGAAAAGGTTGCACTCAGCAGGTTGCAGGATTTCATTACATCACATGTTTCAACATGGATTAAAGGCGTAACATTGCACCACATCGGGGCTGACCTGATGCGTTGGCAGCCCTGAATGACATTATATTAACCTAATCTGAGTATGAACTCAAAGAATCCTACTGTACGTCGGGCTTCCCTTTTTACCATGCACGGCCTTCCAGACCCGCGTCTCGAAGCAACACAGGAAACACCTGCTTCTCTCCGGAAATTATTACCAAAGTCCAAAAAAAGACTGTCAGCGACCGCCGCTGTTTATGTGGCCGCCAAATCAACCGTTCGCCGGATCGCCGCAGCTACATTGACCCGGCTCTCGTAACAATTGGTGAACGACTTCACCACGGAACTGCCTGACCTGATTTTTTTGTTGCTAATAGTATAGACCAAAACGGCCGAAAGGCCGGATTTTTATGGAAAAACTAGCGATCTACAAAGCTACCCTCAAACTAATCAAAGAAGGAAAAGTCAGCTACCTGTCGATGGCTGAAGTCGGATATCACGCGCGCGTTTCTGCCTCCGTGGTCGAGACGCTGTTTGAAAACAGAGAGCAACTCATCTCATTCGCAGGAGTTCAGGTTTTCGAGTCCATCAACAAAGTAATTGACGCTGCTACCAGGACGGAAGAACCCTTCAGTAAACGTTACTTCAAACTCTGGCGCGAACTCATCACCTACTATACCAGCAATCCCGATATTGTTGCATTCCTCGACCATTTCGCCAACTTCCCATTCAACGTTGACGAGGTGAAACGTCTTGAAAAGCAAATGCTCACTTCGCTCATCGGGTTTTTCGAATCCTATGCGCCGATCACTCAAACTATTTCTGCTGCCACCGTCGCAAATCTTTTCCACGAAAACATTAAGATTATTGCCCGTTCTGAAGGCAGGATCTCGGAAACAGAAATTGACCTTCTTGCCCAATTGTTCCTGAAGGCGATGGACAACTCCCAGCCTGCTTCAGTGCCCGCCCTGGAAGCTGCCTGAACTTTTTAGTCGGCAAAAAAAATCATAGCTTGAGGTGTCTGTCACCTGTCACTGATACCCTATGAGCCACCTCCCTACCACCCTTATTCTTCTCGCGTTAATCACCGTTACTTCGTGCTCGGTGAAACGCGAGAACGTCGAAGATGACCGGATGCCAATCATCTTTGATACGGATGCCAACAACGAACTCGATGATCAACACGCAATGGCATACCTGCTGTTCAACAGCAATCTATTCAACGTGAAGGGGGTTACCGTAAACACTACTCACAGCGGTGGCAACATAGATAGCCAATACAAGGAAGCCGAGAGAATCCTGCACCTCACAAAGGCGCATAAGGCAATTCCGTTATTCAAGGGGGCCGACAAGTCTTTTACTGCAATCCGCGCCGACCTGCACAAAACAAATTTCGACGGCGCAGAAGCTGTTGATTTCATTATAGAAGAATCCAAGAAAGAGCGAAAGCAAAAGCTCGTTGTTCTCGCGGTCGGCAAACTGACCAATATCGCTCTTGCCATCGAAAAGGATCCGTCTATCCAGGACAACATCCGCCTCGTCTGGCTGGGCTCAAACTACCCTGATCCAGGTGAGTACAACCAGGACAACGATACGGTGGCGATGAACTACCTTCTAAATCAACGCGTACCTTTTGAAATTGTAACGGTACGTTGGGGTAAATCCGGCGGTACTGCTGAAGTAACTGCAACGAAGGCAGAAATCGAACAAATCATGCCCGGTCTTGGACCCCGTATCGATAAACCCGTTGAGGGCCGCCACGGGGGAAAGTTCTCCACTTTTGGCGATTATTCCGTCGACCTGTTCAAACACATCCATTACTCCGATTCAACCCAGTCGCGGGCATTGTTCGACATGGTTGCCGTCGCAATCCTTAAGAATCCGGAATGGGGTAAACAACAGGAACTGCCGGCACCTATACTGGTCGACAACCAATGGGTCGACAGGCCAGCCAACTCACGAAAAGTGATCCTGTGGGAAGACTTTGATAAGGAGAAAATTATGACCGACTTCTACTCCGTCATGCGAAATCCTGAACTGATCAGATCACACTAACCTGAACGAACCCCAATACCGGTTACCCCCATCACGTCAATGACAACGGTTCGCGCTTCACAAATCCTAATCATCTGTTGAATTTCGTTGCAGTCGTATTCCATGGTGATCGTCATGGCAATCGTAGGATGAATCTTGGACTACACTACTGGAATGGAATCTCCCGACTGACCTTAGGAAGTATGCTGATGGCAGATGTCCCTGTTTTCAACTAGCCTACAATAGACATATCTGATCAGTTTGGTCGCCAGCTGGGCTCTTACCTACCAGAAGTTCAGGAGGTACCGGACAAATAACTCGTCTTGATATCCATCTGATGGGAACCGACATGTTTGCTGACCTCCCGATAGCCAATACGAACATGGCGCTGACGCTATATGCCGTGTACTACCACTTTGACTTCGGTCCGATTATATACGAACAACGGGGATTTGTAATCCAGGCGTACACGATCCTTCGTTGACTTCCAGGCCCGTATTTGAAAGTCCGGGAATGCGCCCGTATTGCCCGGCACTGGCGTAGATCATTTACGCACAGGGTGGATTGCTCCTTCCGAGGCTTCGGGACAGCCGACTCCGAATTCAACCAGCCGCAGCAGTAGCATGGAATCAACTCGACTATCTCCGTGAAGCCGGAACTTACTGATTCAATATTTATCTGGACGGACATCATGCGAAGGTCTCCATACAATATTCATCCCGTCCGATCTATGGCAGGAAACCTGTACGATTGCAGACCGTAAAGGTGAGTGGAATGTCCAACTTCAGGTCTACCTGTAAGTCAGCGCCATCAGGATAACGATGATCGACGTAGATTCACTATCTTCATGCGAATCGAATTGATTACCAAAGTTTCGTTTAACGAGCACTGAAAATTAAGTCGATACCACGACAATTTGAAAGGTCGCGTTAAACAAATCAATTTTTCCGCTGGCACACATAATGAGCGCATCGACCTGCAAAAATGGAGGTATAATATTTTTCGTTGCATCATCAGGGCATACTTTGGAAATGAAAAGAACGACTAAGTCAACACGTGAGGAATTGAATTCCCCAGCCAGGATGGAAGATGGTAACGAGTCAAACCGTTTGGCGTGGACCGATCGCCTTTACAGTTTGTTTATGCAGGCACCGGCGATGATTGCCGTACTCCGCGGGCCGACACATATATTCGAGATTGCCAACCCTGGATATATGAAGCTCGTTGGCGCTACCCGCGACATCATCGGCAAGCCTGTTCGCGAGGCGCTAAGTGACGTGGAAGGACAGGGCTTCTTCGAGCTGCTTGACCAGGTATACACCTCCGGGAAAGTTTACCAGGGCTATGAACAGCCCTTGCGTATCGACCGTGACGGCGAAACCTCCGAGCTTTATCTGAATTTCATATACCAACCTATTGTCAGCGAGAAAGGAGTCACCGACGGGATATTTGTCCATGTGATCGATGTGACGGAACAAGTGCAAAACCGACTCCGGATAGAAGAGAGTGAAACCAAGTACCAAACACTTTTCAACTCTGTCGATCAGGGTTTCTGTATCCTGGAGATGCTTTTCGATGAACAAGAAAACCCAATTGACTATCGGTTCCTGGAAACAAACCGCGTATTCGAGCAACAGACTGGATTGATCAATGCGATTGGTAAGACCGCTCGTGAGCTCGTCCCAAATCTCGAAGATCATTGGACGCGCATATACGGACAAGTCGCATTGACCGGCGAGTCGGTAAAATTTATTGAAGGCTCAGAGGCAATGGGCAGATGGTTTGAAGTTTTTGCATTCGCCGTGGGGAGAAAACCTTCGAAAGTCGCCTTACTTTTTACCGATATAACAAAACGCAAGCAGGACGATGATCTCCGGAGGCGTGTAATGGCCGAACTTGAAGATCGCGTAGACGAAAGAACCAAAGACCTGAATGCTGTTAACCTGGCGTTGCAGAAGTCGAATGAAGACCTCCTCCAATTTGCGCACGTAGCCAGTCACGATCTGAAGGAGCCTGTGAGGAAAATCCAGACGTTCGCCGACCTGTTACGCAGAGATACTTCATCGAGTCTTTCTGAACGCGGAACCGGATTTCTTAACAAAATCCAGCATGCTAGTCAGCGGATGGTAAGTATGATTGATGGTGTGCTACGCTATTCGTCGCTCGATTCTTATGGACAAAGTACGGAAAAAATATACCTGACTGAAATCCTTCAGGCAATCGAGACGGACTTCGAGGTACTTATTCAGGACAAAAAAGCGATACTCACTTATGATAAGGAGTTCCCGGTGTTCGAAGGGGCACCGCTGTTAATATTTCAGTTGTTCTTCAATCTGATAAATAATGCCCTGAAATTCTCTCGCCCCGGGGTTCAGCCCGTAGTCAGTGTTACAGGAACAATGGAACAATCGCACGGCAGCGAATACGTCGTCATAAACGTTAAGGACAATGGCGTAGGATTCGATCCGGCGTACGCACACAGGATCTTTATTACATTCGCGAGGCTTCACTCCAAAGATGTGTATGAAGGCACCGGCCTGGGCTTATCGTTATGCAAAAAGATCGTTGATCGTCACGGCGGGACTATTACTGCGGGCGCTGCTGTCGATCAGGGAGCCACGTTCACGGTACGTCTACCTGTCGTCCAGGAACGAACGTTGCTGTAAGGCTCCAGCAGTCGCGATATATTAACGATGCAAATGCATTAGTTGATCATCAACCTTCGCAAACTCATCCGCGTTACGGCGAAGCGCCCCAAGGTTGCGGGCCGCAAAAGCACGTACATCGGCATCTTCGGCTCCTGAGGAATTTTCTTCATATATCGCTGTTTGTTCCCTGTTCAGATCCTGAAGCACCTTGATGAATTCAGAATCAAACTCAGCTTTTGCAGATGACGAAAGCTGATCCACCAATGCCTGATGCTCCCTCTTCATTTCTGCAGGAATCTTGAATTTCTTCTTCTTTGCCAGCTTAGTAATTTCACGGCCCGTAGCATTGTACTCCTTAACCTTAGCGCGTGCCAGATCAACAAGGGCCGAACTATAACCGCGTTCGACGCCAAGGTCGGCTACTTGTTTCTTGAATAGGTTAAAACTGGCGGCCTCTGTAAGAAAGTTGGCATCCTGCAGTCGCGAAAGATCTGAAATGCTCTTCCGGTTTTTGTCCATAGCAGCTTGATAGGTGAGATTGCCAGAACAGCCGGTTAATAAAGCGAAAGACAGCACCATTATCCACGCTGATCCCTTTGAAGTGTGTAAATGCTTTTCCATAACTGAACAATTTATTGATGTTCAACGCCCATGGTAAAAAACATATACCAAAACGGAACCGCCGGATTGGTTATCTGCTGAAGATAATTCCAGAAAAAGGAGCTGTTGTCAATCAATAAAACTGCGTCAACGCAAATGCGCCCCAGTAATACGGCTCGGGATATTCCGTTCTGAGCATTTTCACAGCACGTTCAAAAGCCGAACTCACTTCCTTGTCCTGAATAAGAAACCCGTAAAAATGCTGCATGAACTTCTGCGTTGCCTTGTCGTCAACCTTCCAAAGTGACGATACGAGATACTTCACCCCTGCGCGCTGAAAAGCACGCTTTAAACCATATATTCCTTCACCCGGAACCACCTCACCTAACCCCGTCTCGCACGCCGACAAAACCACAAGCCTGGTTCCGAACAGATCCATATTCTGAATTTCTGCAGCTGTGAGAATGCCATCGCGACGAAGGCGATAGCCATTTTTGTCTTTCAATTGTGCTCCTGTCAGCAGCAGCGCCGAATGAGAGAGACTCGCGTAAGGAGTATAAGTCTTCTTCGACGATTTCTCATCAAGCCAATAACCGTGTGTGGCGAAATGAAGAATATCCGTCTTCCTGGACGCATAAATATTCTTCTTGGTAACGTTGGAACCCAGGTATGTCTTTGCCGCTACACCTTTGCTCTTCAACAGTTTCCCTATACTCTCCACTTCTGCACGTGTTCCCGGAAGCTCGGCGACTGGATTGGCAAGAACAGCAAAACGACCTGAGACCTCAGACGTTCTTGAATCCTCTGACTTTGTCTCCCTGATAAAATTCGGGTTCCCGTAAAAAACACCGTCTTTCATTTGCAGATCTTCCGCTTCTCCAACGTAGGCGATACTGCTAACCTGCGCAAACGCAATATCCTCGCTCAGGTATCTGCCCGAAGCAGGATTGTATATCGTCGCTGGATTGATAAGGTTGAATACGCCATCTGGCGCAAACCAAACCTTCTTTACTCCCGGACCAATGCTTCGCAATACTGGTTCAAAGAACCTTTTGTAGGATATCGTATCCGCGAACTTGCCGCGTATCGCGGAACGATAATAGTTGAAGAACCTACCCTCCAGCAAGTCTCCGGGCGTTTCCAGCGAGACGAGCTGCGGCTTATCGGCATCCGCTGTTACGAGGAACGCCACATACCGTATGCCTTCGCCATAGTAACGCTCGTGATTCACAGAAACACGCATAATTTCAATCGCTGCTTCGCCAGGCTTGAGTTGGGATTTGATAGCCTTAAAGTCAGCAGGAGCGCCTTCCAGAAAGTACAGCGAGTCGCGTGACATGCGTTGTAGTTCCTTCTCCGTGTTGACTAATTCAGCTTTGACCTTCCCGACATCCTCCTGATTAACTTCGTCAGATACATAAACCTGATTGAGCAATTGCCGGTAAGCCTTCCAGATTTCAAACTTCGCGAGGATCGCCGGGTCGTTCGACTCCCGCACATTGTACAGCATCCGGAAATTTCCCCGCAGTATGAAAGAGTGATAAAACAGCATTTGCTCAAATCCCCTCATGACAGCAGCGTCCCGTATCTCTGCAGCAATAGTATCCGGCATTTCCGTCAAGAGGTTTACGTATCGTGAAAACATGTCGAGATGTTTCGCCGTATTAAACAACTGGGCTTCTTCATTAAATGATCCCCGGAATGCAGTTAGCTTAAAATTTTCAATTGGAAACAGTGACTCATAAACAGCGAACGCATCATCATATCGCCTGTCTCTTCCAAGAAAAAACGCAAGGTCCTTTTTGAGTTCAGATGCTGCGAAGAATTGATTTTGCATTTCCAGCATCTGAATCTGCGACAGGTAGTGTCGATCGTATGCTGGCAGAGAGAAAATGCCGTGCTTGAACGACGTTAATTTATTATTCAAAAGTTCATCGAGTGCAAACCACGAGTCGGAGTCTCCTGCCGCCGCTACCCGGGCCTCGTATTCTCTTCCAATAGCATCCCTTTCCTGAGTTGGATTTAGACGTTGCTGCAAGGCCGCGCTGTTGAAGGCATGACAAACTTCTACGGCGCTATTGAATTCCCTGGCTCGTCTAAGGTGGAACGCATCAAGAGCCTGGTAGAGTGAGTCGGCTTTTTCAAACTCGTGGAAGGTTTCAAAAAATTCAGCCGATACCGCGCGAAACTCCGTAAGAAATATTTCATCCTGAGTATATGACAAGTCCTGCAGAAACCGATAAACCGACATTCCGGCTTCGTAGTCACCAATAATGCCATAGAACCGCATTGCGTTTACGTAAAATTCCCATACGTCGCTATCGTAGATCAGCGCATCCGTGAGATATGAAGCCCGTGGATACCTGGAAATAAGCGGCGCTGCAGCTGATCCAATTTTGAGCACCTCATCATAAATTTCCCTGACTGCATGAATAATCTGATCTGCTTCTTCATATTCCGTGATCCGGAGAAAATGCGCAACGGCAGGCGTTGACACCTCGCGCCAAAGAATTGGAGTCCGGATAGCAGGATGCATGAACGGATCTTCACCTTCTGCGTCAAAATATCCCGCCCTCTCAACAGCATTTTCAATCTCGAGATCGTTCGGGAAAATACTACGGCGTAACCGGGTATATGCGCTATCCATCAACGCAGCCATATTCATGGCTTCCCCCAGCCGGAAACCAGTATTTCCTGGATCTGAAAATTCGTTCTCAATCGAATCCTTTTCCGCGATGTCGATAAAAAGCGCGTAAAGAGAAGAAATTGTATTTGGATGAACATATAACAAAGAGCTCACTGCATTTCGACCAGCCATCGCGAAGGCCGTATCTGCTGCAGCGAAGAAGCCCGCATAGTCATTGGTTTTTGCAGCGGTAATCGCCTCGTTGACTTTCGCATAGAATTCTCCCGCCTGATTCATCAATGGCTTCAGATCCATCCCTTCGAGGTCCTGGGCGTTGATATCAAATGATCCATAAGTCAGATACGGATGATCTTTTCGTCGATGTTCATTCACCTGCGCGATATCCGTAACAACCTTCAACGGTACGACAAAGCGCTTTTCTATTTTGGATTGAAATGCATTGGCGAAATAGCCTTCTTCAAACGAGACAACTACATTTTTATAGTCGTCAAACTCCGGAACGATGAACAAGTCGTCCTCGAATCGCAGTATATTAACACCGTTGCTCAAAGACTCATCGGGGTAAAATGTCGACAGTGCAATGTCAGCGTCATCAAGCATTTCATCTTCACTGAGAAAAATCTTCAGATAGCCATTAAGGTCTCCTATTTCACTTGTGCAACAGGGTGTGGTCATCTCTATCTTAATGTCCACCCGTGTGCTGTGGTCGTACTCCGAGGTTCTGAAATGGCTGATAAACACATCTTTCAGCGTCATGGTAAAGTCCACGACAACCACTGAGGTAACCAGTGGATCACATGTCGTCCTGAAACCAGGCAAATCGGTCGTAAAGGTCTGAATAAGGTAATGATAACCACCCTGAAGCGTCGGCAATTCGTCGGTCCGATACGTGTAGAACTCCACGTCAACGTCTCTGGAAAGAATCATCTCATCCTCGGGCGACAGGATGGAGTCCGCCGACAGGTAAACTTTCATTTTGCCGGAAAGGGAATTATCCGGAGGCATTTCATCGGGAACAATGCTCCAGTTAAGTGTAAACCTCTCACCTTTTAAACCAACATGATGAGGATGGTCCGAATTGGCATCGTAACCCCGGTTTAGCTTGTAACCAACTGATTTCTGAGCTTGAATGGCACCTGGAGCGAGATAAAACAGAAGAAATATCACCACACTCCACACGGATATGGATCTCTTGAAGGTTAGGGGCATATCTTCAAACATAAAGAAACGCGGCAGAATTTTCAAGTCTCCCGGTATGGCCACACGCCCTCAGACTTTCATGGCGTCTCTTTTTATATAAGCTAAATCCTTCTGTCATGAATCATCACAAAAACCTCTTCGTCGCGATATGCCTGTCAATGATGCTGGGTTGCGGAGGGAATAATACGGAATCGAACGTCGATGCCCCCGGTGCTGACAAGTCAGCAAAAAGCAAGGTGCTGGATGCGGGCGCTGACCTGATTCAAAGTGCCCCACCGCTAAAAAAGATCAATGCTTACCTCGACGGCTTTCATTTCTACAACGGCAATATCGGCGCGCAGATGGAGGCCCATCATTATGTCTCGCAACTTAATGAGGATGTATACCAGGCCGTCATTTATGATGGCAACGGCGAAGACGCCAAGCTGATGGGCGTCGAGTACATTATCACAGAACGCCTTTTCAAGACACTTGATGACGAAGAGAAAAAACTATGGCATTCGCATCACCACGAAGTAAAGTCCGGAACGCTGATTGCACCCGGCCTGCCTGATATTGCAGAATACGAGCTGATGGAAAAACTTGTCTCAACGTATGGCAAGACCATTCACACATGGCATACCGATCAGGAATTTCAGCTGCCTATTGGTTCACCGATGATCATGATGGGCTTTACGAAAGACGGCCAGCTCGATCCAAAGCTGTTGGAGGAACGCGACAGGCGTTTCAATGTATCATCTGCTGAAAAGAAAAAACAACGCGCCGACATCCCAATGCCTGACGTTGACCCGCTTGCAAACGCGTGGGAAAAAGGAGAACTGCGGCAGTTTATCATTACCAACAAAGCAGATAGCGCCCATCGAAGGCACTAGCCGCCAGTAATGGTCGTCAATCTATTTTCACGGCTTTCGTTTTCTCTGAAATGCCATTTTCATTGAAAGCTTCAATGGTGAAATAATATGTCTGATCTACCGTAAGACTCTTCAGAAGTAATGACGTTTCGCCATAGACAAGCCATGAATTATAAAGTTTGTCCGGTGCAATCCCCCAGCGGATGTTATAGCCTTGACTATTCGGTACGGCATTCCACTTCAATTGTGCGTCCCGGCGGTCTGTCTTCCGCGTAACGCTGAACCCCTTCACGGTAGCAGGAACTTTCCCTGTTCCTTTGCCAAATACCCTGAGATCAGATATCGCCAGATTGGGCGTCGGCACATGAATATTCTTGTATCGCACGTAGCGCACGGTTTGCGGCGAAGACAGCTCCACATAATCATTCGGGACGTCTTTGTAACTGTCACTTCTGTCAACCAATACGGTCCAGTTCCTGCGATCAAGTGATCCCTCTATTATATATCGATGATACAATCCAGGGATACGACCATACATCTTTGACTCATGGTCGTGATAGTTCAGCTGTATCGCGTGAACCCGCGAAGCGTTGACAAGATCAATCTCCACCCATTGATTGTCGCCATTATTCTCTGCAAGCCAGAACGACTTCACGTTCTCGTCAACGACGTTAGTACCGACGTTATCGCCCTGATGCGAAGACGTGGTCACCGGTTTCTTATACGACAGTAACATCCATCCGGCAAACTCACCTGCTTTCCCTGGTACCGCAGGAGCAAAATGAGGGTAGTCTCCATACGCAGTGTTACTGTACATCAGACCTTCCTTATCGAAGTAAGTTGGATACATGCAGAGTCGGCGTTCCCAGTTCACGTTAACAGAAACCGCCATCGAAGCAAAATGCCAGTACCGCTTGTCAGGGCCTTCAACAGTGCTGCCGTGACCTGCTCCATTTATGAATCCGCCTGGCTTATAAAATACAGGATTATTTGGTGCATACGTGTAGGGCCCCAGTGGCGACTTGCTTGTATATACGCCATCGCCGTAAACATTGAATTCAGTGCCGGGAGCGGCGTATTGCATGTAATAGGTGTCGTTGTACTTCGTGAGCCACGGACCCTCGATATAACCTCCCAGCACAGTGTCACCGTGATTTTCACCAAAACGTTCCCATCCGTGCTTTGCCATGTCAAGGTTGAATAATTCGTGCACTTTGTCCGAAGGGCGGAATCGATCTTTGCGATCCAGCCGCCGTGCCCGTATAGGATATTTGTTTGACGAACCCCAAAACATATAGGCCTCACCATCGTCGTCAATGAACAACGCAGGATCCTGCAAATCATGAAGGATGCCCGGAACAGCTTTCCAGTCGCCGCGTTTCGGATCATCCGTATAAAGGATACTCATCGCTCCCGAAGGGTCTCCCGCCACATACAGAACAGAGTCCCTGTAATTGAAGGCCGCCGGAGCATTCGACCCCTGGAAGTACCATTTCTCAGGACTGATGAACGTCCAGTTGTTCAGATCAGTAGAATGCCAGTAACCCATTGAGCGCGTTACGAACATGTAATACTCATTGCGGAATTTAACGACAGCAGGATCTGCACCCGAACGATATGAAAGGTTCGCATACGCATTGTATATCATGTACGTATAATCCACATTAAGGGGATTGCAATACGTAGTCGCCTGGGTCGACTGACTATAAGCGCCCGAGCCCAGCAATAGCGACAGGCAAAGAATCGGAAAAAATTTCATCATAAAATGGCGGCATGGCCGTGCTTGTATTCGGTGAAAGTTATTATCAGGAAGACTAACATCCAACATTTTCATTACCGGCGGACAACTACCAGAGGACAACGTGCTGGGAGATAGGTATTGAAGGGCATAATTATTTACGAAACAGGTGTATAATCAATACCGCTATGCCAGCAACGATTACGAGTCCGGAGAAGAAAAAACAACTGATGGAATTTTACAAAGCGATGAAAATGGCTGCTAAAATATTTCCTGGGAAAAACCCTGCCAGTAAGCAGGCGAAAATCATGCAGCTCGCCGATCAGATTATCGAAGAACTGAAAAAGGAGCATCCCGATGAAGCCAAAATTCAACGGCTGACCGAAATGATTCGCGAAATTACCTTTTGATGATGTACTCCCTGCCCGTAACCAGGTAGATGTCAGAATTTGGTAAGCCCCTTTACTGTTCCCTCCCTGAAGAAGATAAACATCCTGGAAATTTCAACCATCTCCCGGATAATATCATTGATTTCCAAAAGAATCCGTATCTGCAGCAACGCCAGACGATTTCCGAGCTGTCCGCGTTTTAGTTGATAAATCTGATCCTCCAGCATCGTCTCAATCTGATTCTTCAGTTCGGCGCGCTGACCCTCGATGGCAATCATATTTGACGTCTCCGATGAAAGAATCCGGGTGCTGACGAATTTCGTAAAAGAATGAAATCCGTTCTTCAATTGAGTCAGCGCCTCGTGGTATTTCGCTTCTGGCAACTCGTGATGATTCGACACATGCGTTACGCAGGCTTCGCTGATCAGCAAACAACTCTGGTGAATGTTCTGCATCCGGTCAAACACCAACAGATAGTTTTTCGCCACCGAGGAAGGCGCGTAATCCATCTTCCCGATGTATTTGATGATCTTGTCATTCAACTTGTTATTCTCCTCCATCATATCCTTCAGCTTGCCTTTGACATTTTTCACAGCCTTCATTTCAGAACTTTTGATGGATTGCACGCAAACCTTCAGGATATCGTCGACGTTCTGAAAACTGGTGATGATTTCCTTTTTATGTTCATCAAGAAGTTTTCCGGCATCGGCAGTGATGTGGAATACCGGCGTAACGACTTTGCTTTCGCTTGCAACCTGGCGGTTGAAGATTACGTGTGAGCGCACCAGCAGCAGAACGGCGAATACACACAGAATGGCGACTCCATATCCCTCGAGAGTGAAGAGTACAACGGCCACGATCGCACTACCCGCAAACGCAAGGAGGGCGGTCATCAGCCATCCCCCGATAACGCGAAGGACTCCCGCGACACGGTACACTGCGCTTTCGCGACCCCAGGCCTGATCCGCAAAGGAGCTTCCCATCGACACCATAAATGTTACGAACGTTGTTGAAAGTGGCAGCTTCATCGATGTACCGAACGCAATAAGTGCACTTGCCGTCAACAGATTTACCGATGCCCGAACGAGGTCAAACGAAGGCTTGTCCTTGGACTTCTTGGTTTTCTTTCTGACAAACCGCTTCTGGATTTTCGCCTGAAGCACATTGGGAACCAAAAGAGATATTCCTTTGCCGATAAACAACGCTGCTCCTACCAGCAGGCGTGAAAAATTGTTGGGCTTAAACTTCTCATCGACATCATCCTGATTTCCAAGAGATATCTCGGTTTCGGTTACCCTCCTGCTCTTGGTGTTGGTCCATATCGTGATTACCATAATCAGTCCGCCGGAAAGCAACAGCCAAAACGGCGTTTTCACAGCTTCGTTAAGGGCCCCCATATTAAGCGCATCAGCACTGGCTTCCGAAGATATGAACACCTGATACGAACTGAAACCCGCTACGGCGACGCCGATGAAGTTCACCAGGTCGTTACCCGCAAATGCCATCGCCAGGGCAAACGTTCCCATCAGAACAATCAGCTTCAATGGATTCAGCTTAATGGTGCTTAGTAGCATCCACGTCAGCAGCGTGAAAAAGATCAGACTGCCGGTCATGATATACATCGTATTCTCCATTATCCACCGGGTTTGCTCAGGCGTGATAATAGCACTGCCTTTTGCACCTTTTATCAGCAGGAAATAGATAATCGTTGTAATCGCAACACCGGCGAATACGGGACCGAAGCGTCGAACAGATTTCTTGAGGCGAAAGCTGAATACGATACGCGTTATATATTGTACAAACGAACCAACAAAGAAAGAGATGAATACCGAAAGGAATATCCCGCCGATGATCACCATGGCACTGCTCACATTAATATACTTGGCCAGCGCGGAAGCGTGTTCTCCTCCTGAAAAAATCACCAGACACCCTATCGCAAATGAAGCTCCGAGAAGCTCAAACACAAGTGAAACGGTGGTTGAAGTTGGTAGCCCGAGGTTATTATAAAAATCCAGCAGGATAACATCCGTAAGCATCACTGCCAGGAAAATGAACATCACCTGTTCGAAAGTAAAGTATGCAGGCTGAAAGATTCCACTGCGCGCAATCTGCATCATTCCATCCGAGAAGATAGATCCGAGCAGAATACCAACGCTTGCGATGATGAGAATGGTCCGGAATGAAGCAACCTTTGAACCGATTGCGGAGTTGAGAAAATTGACCGCGTCATTGCTGACACCAACGATCAGGTCTACAATTCCAAACGCGAAGAGAATCAAAACAAAGTAGAAGTAGATTTCCATTGACTTACGACGTTATGTCATTTTCTGCTTTGTGTTCGAGTTCTTCTCCGCACTTTGGGACAAGATTATAAATTTTACGAATCCCCGAGAGTATTTCTACCGAAAATTTCAGGAACTTTTGTCGTCCCGGCCGAAAATCCCGCATTCTAATAATAACTAATGCCACCCCTTTCACGCATCAGTGAGCATGACCGCGATGGCGTTAAGGCGAATCAATTCTTCATAAACAGTTGATTTTATCGTGTCGAGGCGGATTTTCGCGTCACCGGGCAGGAAGCGACGCTCTATCACGATGGGGCATCGGCCAGACTCGTCACTCCTTAGCCATTCCACCAGGACGGTGTCCCGCGCAAACGTTTCCAACCCTCGTCTACGGCCTCCCACGTCCACCACATAGCCACTTCCGAGCGACGAAACAGCACCAAACAGCTTCTGGCGAAAGGCCTCTTCGTCAAGTTGGCGCATCAGCTTCATACGGTCGTCATTCGCATCCTCACCGCCGGCAAGGTACAGACGCACGAAAAACCACGAGGCGGTTAACCCTGCATCAACCCGGGCATACCCGGGACTAAATCCCGACGCACTTCTGCTGAAAGAAATCCACACTGACGGTGGAAATCCATCTTCCGCTTCATTCACATCAATGATTTCGCTCACCAGAAAAATTCCTTTCTGTTTCAACGCATCCGATGACTCATCCGCAAGTTGCCGAAGGCGATGCTGAACTCGCTGCGCCCCAGCGTTGCCTTCGTTCAACAGTGCGTATTCTTCCCGCTGAAAATATTGATTGCGAAATTTTATCACATCCCACGCTATACCTGCAGACACTACGGCAAACTCCTTCTCACGTCGCGACGCCACCTCGCGTCTTTGAATAGCCGCGTAGACAGGTTCATACGCTTCCACCATCTGCTGCGTCAACGGCATGCCGAATTCATAAAAGCTGGTAAACCACGAGAGCAACGACTCTATCTCCTTGGGATTAGTCACCTTCCAAAAAATCTCTTCCTGGTCTTTCAAACCATCCATCGTCAGTCCACCGGACCCGATATACGCCACAGATTTCCGAAACGGAAGCTCAAACAAATACAGGTTGGCATTGAGCGTATTGCGCGTGTACACCTTGACAGAAATCCGTTCCGAATAATTATTGAGAATTCTCCGAAGCACATTCGGAGACACAGGCCGGTCAAGTCCCGTTACAAGATCGATCTTGCATTTCGGTGAAATCCGGCTGCGCACAAAGTCGAACCCCGCGTCAGAGACCGACGAAGTCACGATATAACAGTGTTCTGCCTGTTGCAGTACCTTCTCATTGATCAGTGGCACTGCAAGTTTTCGTGTAATCATGTTACAGGTTATTGAATAATATAGCCGGCGTGTGGAAGCCGACGCCGCGGCAAATTACCCATTGCAGCATGAATTAAAAATGCCGCCGGTCCTTTCTGCGCGCACCACCGGGATATTATGTCGTTTTCCATGTTGGAAATATCTTTGGGTGTGCCTTGCTGATAGTTTCTTCGTACTAACAGCGCTTTCGCCAGGCAAGGCCGCGCTTTCCGCTATACTCCTCCCCCGACTATAACTATTTCTTTCTTGTTTGAATTTACCTTCCAGAATGAGTTAAGCTGTTCACCTGACGTTTCTGCCGTCGGGGTCCGGGGTGCCGCTTCAATCGCTCACACGGGTTAGCCTGTTCATTTGCAACTCCCGCCACAAAGATACGACCGCATTGATTTTCAATGCCCCTTAACAGGTTCTCTTCTCCCATTTGATGGTTCCATTAACACGGATGCGTGCTTATTGTGAACTGACGAAAATTTCGCCATCTTTCTCTGCCATCCATGAAAGAATCCCATTAATGAATCGCCCAAACACCGAAATCGATCTGCACAGGGAATATAAGCTCCGTCTCGACAAGGTCTTTACTTACATTGACAATAACCTCGACTCCAACCTGTCACTGGAAACTGTGGCCGACGTTGCATGCTTCTCGCCGTTCCATTTCCATCGGATTTTTAAATTCATCACAGGCGAAACATTAAATGAATACATCACGCGACGGCGCATCGAAAAATCCGCAGCCGACCTCCTCCACAGCAACGAAAGCATCACAGAAATTACGCTGAAACGGGGCTTCAGCTGCAACTCTGCATTCACCAGAACGTTCAGAAACTTCTACGGCGTCAGCCCATCGGAATTCCGCAAATCAAATCCCCATAAGTACAGTAACATTCACCCGCAGAAAAGCAAGAATGGTCAACCCAGCCGGGATGCTGAAAAATATCTTTGCGTCATCGAAAGGATAAAAAACTGGACATCCATGAACGCAAGAATCGAAATTCAGCACATCGCTCCCATGCACGTGGCCTACATTACCGTCATCGGACCACAAAACCTCGGCGCAGCATTCGGTAACCTGATCACCTGGGCAACGTCAACCGGAATCCTCGATCAAAAAACAAAGCTCCTGACGATCTACCACGATAGTATCAAAATCACGGAAGAGCAAAAAGTAAGAATGAGCGCATGCCTGGCGCTTGAAAACCCATCCTCGCCATCAGGCACATTCAGTGTGACGACCATTCAACCAGGAAGGTGCGTTGTCGGTAGCTACGAAATTACATTAGACGAGTTTGGACAGGCATGGACCGGATTGTTCATCTGGATGAACGAAAACGGCTATAAAAAAAGCGATGGTAATCCGTTTGAAATATACCACAACGATTTCAATCAGCACCCGGAAAAGAAATCCATAGTTGATTTCTGCATCCCTATCCAATAGACCAAAATCAAAATTCCTTGCTTCAATGGCATTCGCGGTATCGTGTTGGTAACTTCACCGGCTCTTTTGCCGTAAAACGTACCCACACTAACACCAAGGACGCCTATGAATGAAGATCAACTTACTGATCCCGCAAATAATGGCGCAGCGACGCCATTCGCCCAAACGTACTTTCATGGAACAAAAGCTGACCTGAAGCCAGGTGACTTTATCCGGCCGGGAAATAACTCCAACTACGACGACAGGAAACAGGCAAAGTATATTTTTCTCACATCAACACTCGACGCCGCAATCTGGGGAGCTGAACTTGCCTTTGGCGAGGGTCGCGAAAGGATTTACCTCGTAGAACCTACCGGGCCTGTCGAAGATGACCCCGACCTCACGGACAGAAAATTTCCAGGCAACCCAAGCAAGTCTTACCGGTCTACCCACCCCTTCAGAGTGATTGGCGAAGTCACGGTCTGGCAGGGTCACGCGCCGGAACAGGTTAACACGATGAAAGAACACCTGCAGAAACTAAGGGAGCAGGGAATAAATTCATTGAACGACTAACCATTTTGAAATAGGGATGCAGTTCTGCTTACAGATAATTGCCATTTTAATCAGTTAATTGGCCCCGGCCGCAGGTTTGTCAATCCAGCCTGGCCTTTCAAACACCCCCGACCTCTGACAAAAATGTCTACAATCCTACGGCAGCAGATAGAAAAGATTTCTCCCCTTTCGGATGAGGAATTTGAATTTGTTCTCTCACATTTCGTTCCTCGTAAATTTAAGAAACATCAATTCCTCGTCCAGAAAGGTATGGCTGTCAAGTTCGACTATTTTGTCCTTGATGGCTGTCTGAAATCTTATCACACGGATAAAACGGGAAAAATTCATATCATCCAGTTCGGAATGAAGGACTGGTGGATCACCGACTACAGGGGGTACTATTATCAGACCGCTGCCGAGATCGACATCGACTGTATCGAAGATACAGAAGTACTTTGTTTATCGTACGAAAACAGGGAAAAGCTATGCGCGGAGATTCACAAGATCGAGCATTTCTTCCGGAAGAAAACCAATACGCGAAACGTTGCCCTGCAACAAAGAATTCTTTCGCTAATGAGCAACAGCGCCCGGGAAAGGTATGATATGCTGCTGGAGCAATACCCGCAACTCTTCCAGAAAGTTCCGAAAGCCCTGATAGCCTCCTATCTGGGCGTAAGCAGAGAAACCCTCAGCCGTTTCAAGTCTGGATCTGAATAGCTCTCCAGCCAGGCGGGAATGTGATCCACATCACACGAAAGTAGTGACGTATGCCCTCTCCCGCTCGTGTTGTTCACCGTAATTTTGTTCCATATTCTTCACCATTAAAACGAAAGCAAATGGCAAAATTCAAGATCCATAATGGAAGCAGCACGGTAAACTGGACAGGCAAGAAAGTCCTTGGATTGCACACGGGGGCAGTTAAGGTTGAAAGTGGTCACCTTGAAATCAGTAACGGACTGCTAACCGGCGGCGAGGTGCTGATTGATATGACATCGATCACCGTTACCGACATCGACGACGCAGCAACGCATGATGAATTCCTGGAGCACCTTAAGAACGATGACTTCTTTTCGGTAAACAAGTTCCAGGCTGCGAGACTTACAATAATGGGGTCTGTACCCACCGAAAATAACAACCTTCTCATTGACGGTATCCTCACCATCAAAGACATCACCCACCCGATTCAATTCATTGCTAAAATTGAAATCTTGACCGACTTTCTGCATTCCATGGGAGAAATTGTGATCGACCGTTCCCTCTATAACATTCGTTACCGCTCCGGAAAATTCTTCACCAACCTCGGCGACAAGCTTATCCACGACGAATTTGTTTTGCAATTCAAAATTATCGGACACCTATGCTGCGAACAAAGCGCAAAGAAACAGTCTGTCGTAAGTCAATTGGTTTAACAAACACAGGAATGCTATGTGGAACAAAACAAAATTCACCGACCTATTGGGAATCGACTATCCGATTGTGCAGGGGCCTTTCGGAGGTGGCTTATCTTCCGTTTCGCTGACTAGTACCGTATCCAATGCCGGGGGACTGGGCTCCTTTGGTTGCCAGCCTCAGTCGGCGGAGCAGATTATCGAAACCTGCCATGAGATACGAAAAGCCACTGATAAACCCTTTAACATCAATCTATGGGTTAGTGATCATGACAGTAACTTGACGGCATTCAGCGATGAGGACTACAACAGGCTCACGAAACTATTTACACCGTATTTTGAAGAACTAGGCTTACCCGTCCCGGAGAAACCCGTTCTCGGGGGGCAGAAGTTTCAAGATCAGATACAGGCCATTTTCGAGGCAAGACCCAAAGTATTCAGTTTCGTTTATGGCATTCCATCAGAGGCAATTCTGGAAAGATGCAAAGCGTTAGGAATTGTAACGATGGGAGCTGCAACCACAGTCGATGAAGCCATTGCCCTGGAAGCAGCAGGCGTTGACGCTGTTGTGGCCACGGGTTTCGAAGCCGGGGGCCACAGGGTTTCGTTTCTAAGACCAGCAGAAGAGTCATTGATGGGAACCTTTGCGCTCATCCCTCAAGTAGCCGATGCGGTGCGTATTCCGGTAATTGGTGCAGGAGGTATCAGCGATAGCCGCGGGATCAGAGCTGCGATGGCCCTTGGCGCACATGCGGTTCAAATGGGAACCGCCTTCCTTGCAACAGCTCAGTCAAACGCAGCCGAGGATCACAAAGAAATATTGTTTACACCCGACGCCTCCAATACAACCTTGACAAAAGTTTTCACCGGCAGACTTTCAAGAGGGATACGCAACCGGCTAACGGATGAGCTTCGCGATTATCAACACCTTCTGGCGCCGTACCCATTGCAAAGTAATTTCATGGGCCACCTGAAAGCGTATCCTGCAAGGCGTGATGCCAATCCGGATTTTAAGGCATACTGGGCAGGCCAGACAGCCGCTCTTCTCAGGCATAGGGATGCAAACGAACTGATCGAAACGCTGATACGGAAATTAAATACGAAAACGTCGTTTTGACCGATACGTGTCTTGGAAATTATGACTGCTTATCGCTATAGGCGATTAGATGTCGTGGAAACGAATCTGCGCTGGTCTTCCCGCTTATGTGTCAAAACGCTATCTTCAAGGCAGGAACTATCAACTTCTTCATGAGAAATTTCGGATTAACTCTGATCCTGCTTTTTTCCATAGCCATTGTGTTCTCGTGTAACGGACGCAGAGTCGTCGTCAAAGATGGAATCACCTTTCAATTCGACAACCAAATGAATGACCATCATTGCGACAAGTCAAGCTCTTCTCTTATTTCCGTTATAAACGACCTGAATAAATGGCCAGAGATACAGTCAATCAGGACCATAAGGATTGATTCACTACCATTTAGTTACATGCTCTCCATTCCATTTGAGGATTCAATAACACAACTGACAGTTGATCGAATGCAGGGACTTGCTGCCCTTGTCTCAAAGTTCCACCTCGACAACGCACCAATAAATATTGCGTTGACCGACGGCGACTTCACAACTAAAAAAGCAATTCCCTTTGATCAAAATGCAACGAGAACATCCGGAATGCGCATAGAGGGAAGCGGGGTTTCAGTAGAATCAAACTTTACTTGTCCTGAATGCCCGCTCAATGGTCTGAACATTGTATTGGCCGAAAAAATACCTTCATTATTTCAAAACGCCGACCCGGTCGAAATAAAGTTAAGTAAGGAGAATAGCTTGGAGGTCGACATTTATATCAATACAGATGCGTCGGATATGAATCGAATAAAGGCCGAATTCTCAAAAGTTGACCCCCTCTATTTTCTCGCCGCACTCGGGAGGGGCAACATTCATATGCGAATTCGGGATCATAAGAACGGAAGCGTAAGAATGGTAATATCCATTTAGGGGCAGTGCAAGGAAATCGCTTTTTTTTACACTCGCCAAATCACGAGAGTAGGCATTGACGTATTCACAAAAAAACGAATAAACGAATGACTTTTCGCGAAGCCCGCAAACCTGACGTACCTGAAATAGTAAAACTCCTCGCTGAAGATACCATAGGCAAGGTTCGTGAACAATATACGGATCCCCTGCCCCAATACTATTACGATGCGTTCGACAGAATCGCTGCCAATGAAAATGAGATGCTACTGGTAGTCGAAAATGATCATGGCGAAGTTGTCGGCACACTTCAGTTAACGTTCCTTCAGCACCTCAGTTACCGTGGTCGGCTGCGCGCCCAGATCGAATCTGTTCGCATAAGAGAAGATTCACGAAACAAGGGCCTGGGCCAGCAAATGATTGAGTGGGCGATCCGCCTTGCTAAAGACCGGAACGCCCACGTAGTGCAATTAGCCAGTGATAAAAAACGTCGCGACGCAATCCGCTTCTATGAACGCATTGGGTTTAAGCCAACCCATGAAGGCATGAAGCTCTATCTCGACTGACTCCTGTCCTATTCCTGGCCTGACTTCTGGATCTCCATTTTCATTTCGACCGGATCGGACTTAAATACCGACGAGTACTTCGCTGTAAGAACCACGATTAGCAGCCCGACACCTGCGAATACCGCCGAGGCAATAAATACCGCAGGAGTGGACGCGATATATTCACTGCCGGAGTAAATCGCCATAATTAAAATTACCGAAAACGGCATCGAACATGCCAGCACGTTCATAGCAAAGTCGAGATCGAACATCGTATCCTTCTGACTAATCCCCTCCTTTTTTTCCATCTGTCCCACGGCTGCCATATGCGCGTAGGGCCAGAAACTGCAGGCGCTCTGCGGAAAGACAATAATCAGCAGAACGAGCGCGGGATTATCCACCGGGAAGAAAAACAGTAACAATCCACTCAGAAAGAATGCAATGCCTGCGCGAAAAAACAGAAATGAAAAGATAGTCCGAACCTGGTCGTACGTGAGCTTCACGGAAAAACCGATGAACAACAGCACCAGCGGCGTCATCATGAGGCTTAGCCGGTCAATACTCAATGTGACGAACTCAGGAAACGAGGTATAGGACAGTCCGAGTGAAAGCATTCCGATTGCCGTGAGGATTACCACGTTAACCGGCTCATTCACCAGCGCTATCAACAGGCTCTTCAGCTTTCCTTTTCCCTTCGGGGTCAGGGAAGCATGCTGCCCATAGAACCAGTTCATCGCGACAGTATACAGGAAGATGAGTACAAACACTTTGTTACCAACATCCGCCAACGCAGCCAGCGCCAACGGTTCCTGGCCGCTGTACTCCATGATGAAGGGAAAGCATGACAAGCCCGGCGCCAGCGAGGGAATGAGCATGATCAGGGTTCGATATTGATTCTGGGGAATGTTCAGCATCGTAGCCCATGGCCCCTTATCGAGCAGGATAAAAATGATCAGGTTAAAGGTCAACGCCACAATGGGAATGATTATCATATCCAACTTGAAGTCAACCTGCAGAAGGGCAATAAAAATCGTGGCGGGAAGCGCAAGACTGAGTATAAGTGTCTTTATTCCGTCGCGCTGATCCTTATTCTTGATTTTGTTTCTCAGCAAATAGCCGATTGCAATTAGTAAAAGTAGTGATATTGTCTTCGTCAATGCCGGACTCATAGGTTAATGCGGTTAATCAGATAGCTCCGGATGCAGCTGCACCCGGAGTCTGGATTTTAAAATCACTCAGCTAATGATGGTCTGCAGCGAACTGGTGAATAATTTCAGTTCGTCCATGGTGCCCATGCTGACTCGCGCATATTGCTTACCGTCGATTTCATAGCCGCGTATACCTACCCCCTTCTCCATCAATTTCGGAAGGAGTTCGCTCGTAGGCATCTGTATGGGGAACAAAATAAAACTGGTGTATGACGGAATCGGATTCAACCCCATTCCCTTCAGTGCCGCAAAGACATAATCACGCCCCTCCTTGTTGTGCTTACGGGTATATTCCTGAAACTCGATATCCTGCAAACTTGCCATTGCACCTGCAAGTGACGTAACACAGATTCCCATCTCCGTCCGCACCATGCTTTTAATCGACTTGATCCTTTCGGGACTTGCAACCATGTAGCCCATCCGAAGTCCGGCCATTCCGTGAATCTTGGAAAACGTTCTGGCTATAATTACATCATAACCTTCCTTGATCAAACCTACAGCAGTTTGCTCTTCGGGTTTTTCAAGCAGATCCAGGTAAGCCTCATCAATAAACACAGGAACCCGCGAATTTATCTTCTTCACAAACGCCTTGATCTTGGCAATATCTGTCAGCGTACCCGTTGGATTGTTCGGATTACAGATGTAGACGAGTCGCGTTTCATCATCGATGGCCTTTGCCATTGCATCCAGGTCGTGCGAATAGTCTGACGTAAGCGGAATGTTCTTCCACGTCGCACCTATTGACGTCGCCGTTTTAACCAGTGAAAGGTAGCTGGGGTCAGCTGAAATTACATTCCCTCCTTTCAGGCAAAGCGCGAACGCTGTTTTCTCAAGAATATCTGTCGATCCCGGCGATAAGAGTATATGGTCAGAATCAACGCCTTCCTTCTCCGCGAGCATGGCCATCATCTTCACCGTGCTGTCGTATACATAACGATTCCCCATCGAAGCACTCATCGCAATGGCTTCAACAGCTTTCTTCGACGGTCCCCAGGGATTCTCGTTGGCAAGAAGCCTCGCCTTCATAGGTTCCCGCATATTCGGCATTACATGGTAATTCTCCATCAGATGATATTTTCCGGAGGCAGGCTTCATTCCAAAAGCCGGCTTTCCGAAAGCCGATGGCATAGATGCCATTGCAGTAAGTAATCCTCCAGCGGCTACGGTTGTGTTCTTAAGCCACTTTCTTCTGTTGATTGTTGTATTTGTATTCATCTTAGGTGGAATAGGTTTTGTTTATGTTTTGAATTAATCGGGATCTTTAACAAACATGAGTTGTGAAAAGCGCGTAAAGGACTGTCCCTTATGGGTACCTGACCAGGCCAGGGGAATGGCGATCGACTTGCCCTGAGCCGCCATCACAATGGTCTCGACGTCAGTAATCCCCAGCGCCTCCCAGGTCGTTGATATTTCAAGTTTCCCGTTCGCGTCAGTAACGCCCTCCATTGAGAATGGTGCGTCACGACGAGCAAACCGAATCGAAAGATTTGAAACAGGAATAGAATCTATTCCGATGTTGTGATCCAGAATTCCGCTCTTGTCCAGCTCATAGAATGAAGCGCGAAGGACTACCGGTTCGGTGTAGTTCACATCAGAGACTTTTTTGGTAACACTGGGAATAGCCGTAAGCCCACCGCCCGCCAGATATCCCGGTACATCGTCGAAAACGATTAGTACCGGCGAAACAACCCGATCGACAAATGGATCCTCTTCATCACAGGAGATGAAGAGGATCGCACCAGCGAGAAGAATCAGCAGACTCAAGGCAGTTGACGAATAGTCTTTGTATTTTTTTAATATTGATTTCATTGCATTCACGTATTAGGGTTCAACTTACTTACTCTACCCACCACAGCGGTGTTTTTGCATTGTTCTCACCACCGATCATCTCAACGGCACGGGCATACGCAGAGGTGTTAAGCGATTGTTCGGTTGTTGGATACGGAAGACGCGTGGGAAGAATTCCGTCATTTACAAATACTGCGCGGCTGTCCTTTGGAGGCAATACAGGTAAGCCGGTACGCCGGTATTCTGTCCACATCTCGATTCCCTGACCGTAGAGTGCGAGGTACTTCTGATCGAAGACCAGCTCGCGCGTAACAGGACCGAGTTTGGTGATATAATCTGCAGGCATCGCAACATCATGCTGCAGGAACGACGCCGCAATCCCCTGCTCGAAATAATCCTGCGCAGATCCTATCGTCAGATCGCCATCAAGGACAGCTTCTGCCAGAATGAATTGCAGTTCTGAAAAGGTCATGATCACCGATGGGGCATCGGGTGCAAGAAACTTGGTTCCGATCTTCGACGTGGTGTTAAGGTATGTTGTCGCATCCGCATCCGGCAATCCGTTTGGAATTCCAACGTATACACCTGGCGACACCGGCTGAGCATACACTTCAACACGTGGGTCTTCCAGCGCATTGAGTTTATCAATGAGTACTTTGCCGACATTCCAGTCCGTACGGTTGCCCTGAATCATGGCTTCGTGCCATTCGTTGTTGCTGGGCCGGTTTGCCGTATGGCGGAGAATGGCGTTGTCGGCAACACTTGTAAAAATGGGATACGTATCAGGATTGCTCAGGATCTCAGCGAATATTGCTCTTGATACCGTCGGATTCTTTGCAGCCTGACGGTTGGCAAGGCGCAAGAGCAGTGAGTTCGTAAACTTCTTCCACTTCAGAATATCGCCCTTATAAATCAGATCCGCTGCTCCATCGATCGCAGGTCCGCCCACAACCAGCTTCTCGTTGGCAGTCTTGAGGTCCTCAAGAAGTGTAGCATATATCGATTCCTGGCTGTCGTACTCAGGAGAATAAATCGGCTCTCCCGAAGTTCCCTTGAGTGCTTCAGAAAAAGGAACAGGCCCCCAGCAGTCAGTGAGCATCGAGTAAACCCACGACTTCAACGCAATGGCTATGCCTTCATAGGTCGCATTCGGCTTCGACCCTTCAGGACGCGTAATCTCAGTTATCCTGTTAAGGTTTGAAAGCGCGTCGTTGTAAAACGCCTTCCACGTATTGTTGTACATCGACAACTGGATAGTGTAGTCGTCACCTTCGTTGCCGTAAATGTTCCGGCCGAGATAACCCATCCAGCACATCGGTCCGTCGATATTGAGTCGTTCGAAACGAATGTTGCTGCCCCACATGCGATCCACCGACCTTTCAATAGCAGTGGTGAGCAGAAACGGTGGACTTATCGTCGTCGGACTATTCGGACTGATATTCTTCTCTTCGAATCCGTCGGTACAGGCGTTGTTGCCGGCGAAACAGACGAGCAGAACAATGTATAATGTCAGTTTATAGTATTTCATAGAAATCATTTTGGGATCAGAAGGTGAGATTCACGTTAAAACCAACACTGCGCGTTGTAGGCAGTTCACCGTAGCCAAAGCCGTAGGAGTTACCACCTAACCGGTCGAACTCCGGATCCGTATGCGGGATGTTGCTGAACAGAAGAGCAACATTGCGTCCTACCACCGAAACTTTCGCCGACTTGATGAAAACGTTTCTGAGCAGGAATTCCGGAATGGAGTAACCGATCGATACTTCGCGAAGTCTTACATAACTCACGTCGAAGATGGAAGCTTCATGCCGTGTACGGGCATTGTTGAAGGCGTACAGTTGCTGCGCGGGCACCACGATGTCGTTAGGCACCCACACCGGACTTTCATCAGTTCCGGCATTCATGGTACCTACGCCAATGATCCCTTCTTCCCGTCCAGGGGCAGTCTCAGCATACTGGCCGGTCCAGCGTGCGATACCAATACCTTCGTTGTAGGCGGCGCCACCTGCGCGGATATCAATCAGCGCGGATACTGATAAACCTTTATAGGAGAATGAGTTCATCAACCCTCCTGTCCAGTCAGGCTGAATATTTCCCAACACCTTTGCAGTTGTTGATACCACAGGGAGGCCATTCTCATAGAGGATTTTCCCGTCAGGCGCGCGCTCGAAGCCTATGCCAAACAAGGTTCCGTAAGGCTGACCAACCATGGCAAGAGATTGCAGACTGTTTCGTACCGCCAGCGTGTACGTTGTAAGTCCTTCAGCCAGCTCCACAACCTGGTTCCGGTTGCGCGCAAAGTTGGCTGTAAGATCCCACTGGAATCCTTTGGTCGTTTTGAAAGGCGTAGCAGACAGAATAACTTCCACCCCCTTGTTGGTAATCTTACCGGCATTCAGGATTCGTCTGTCATATCCGCTGGATTTTGCTATTTCTACTGCGAGGATCTGGTCTTTGGTAGACTGATCATAGTAGGTAAAATCTATACCTATTTTGTCCTGAAAGAAACGCGCCTCAAATCCGAGTTCTATCCCGGTCGTCATCTGCGGCTTCAGACCACTGTTGGCAATTTCAGTGTTTTCATAGAACTCCGGAACCGTTCCATTCCACGACGTAGCTGCGAGGAAGGTTTGCTGCAGTGCATAAGGATCGGCATCGCTTCCGACTTGCGCCCAGCTGGCCCTTAACTTTGCAAATGAAACTTTGTAATCCCTCATGTCAATGAATTCCGAGAGAATGGCACTCACGCCAAAGGAAGGATAGAAGTATGACCAGTTCGATGAAGGCAGCGTGCTGGACCAGTCGTTTCTGGCGGTTACATCCAGGAACAAGGCGTCTTTGAAATTCAACTGCCCGGAACCAAAAACGCTTTGAGACTCTTTCTCTTCAATTGTACTCGCCACAGAATTAAGGCTTCCTATCGAATTCGACAGGTTGTACACACCGTCAATAACAAGTTGGTTCACTTGTGTGAAGTTCCGCTTGTAGTAGTTCGTCCGGAGAAGCGCACCCCCCATAAGGTTCAGGCTAAGGGTATTGGATAACTCCTTTGCGTAGGTAATCATCACGTCGGTGTTCGTTTCCTGATTGCGGAGAACTTCTTCGGAATATTGTCCGTAGAGGCGGTTCCCGTTACGAACGCGTTCATAGTTGAGCACGTTGATTCTCGTATCAGACCACAGGTCGGTACCGGTTCGAAGCATTACATTGAGCGAAGGCGTGATCTCATAGTTCAGCGAGACGTTGCCTACGATGCGATCTTTCTCATTCGAGTACGGCAGGATATCCTGCGCCATGAATGGATTGATGAAGTAAGTATGCTGCCAGTTAGGCGCGTCCCCATCGCCGGGAAGTTGGATGTGCACATCGCGATATGCATTGTAGTTCTTGAGCCGCCCCCAGTCGGTGTGGCGATGCGACCAGATAAACTGTTGTCCCTCCTGGAAGCTGCGGTTGTCAGATCCGGACTTGATATATTCAGCCGAGATGACTGCGCTTAGCCGGTCCGTGAGATCGTACACGGTGTTAAGCTTGAAGTTATTGCGCCAATAGTCGTTGTTGTACATGATACCCGTCTGATCGAGTCTGCCCACGGAGATGCGGAAGCTACCCCGTTCATTGGCTCCGGAGATCGCCACGTTGTTGGTAATGGTTTTTCCTGTTTCCCAAAACTCATCCCAGTTGTTAGGTTCAGGAGTCAAGGGAGCTACCTCCGTGCCCGACCACCAGTGACGAACGAGTCTTCCGTCCATTGGACCGCCCCAGCTTTCGTCAGTACCATCAGTACCTCCTAATGGTGCTGCCGACCCATAGGCATTGCGATATTGTTCGATTTCCAACGGATCCGTTATTGGCGCACTTCGACCGTTGGTATACCAGGTGCGATAGCCGTGACCACCGCCATACGTATTCTGGAAGTTTGGTTTGACGGCGGGGCGTTCGAACATGACGTTTGAGTTCACTTCCACCTGCATTCCCTTCGTGCCTGAGCCGTTTTTGGTGGTGATCAGGATCACGCCATTCTGGCCGCGCGATCCGTAGAGCGCTGTGGCACTTGGTCCTTTGAGTACCGATATACTGGCGACGTTGTCCGGGTTGATTTCAGACATCCCTCCGCCAAACTGCTTACCTGCATTTTGTGATTGTTCCATCGGAACACCATCAATGACGAAAAGCGGTTGGTTAACACCGCCCAGCGACGACTGCCCGCGTATCTGGATGTTCGATCCACTTCCTGGTCCGGCATTGGGACTAATCCTCACGCCGGCGATTTTACCAGACAGGCCGTTGGCGAGGTTGGGTGATCGCGCTTCAGTAAGCTCCTTTCCACTGACATTCTGAAGCGAGTACCCCAGCGCATCGCGCGATTTTTCAATACCCAGGGCGGTGACGACAACTTCAGTCAGCTCGGTCATGTCCATTAACATTGCGACGTCAATTTGTGTACGGCCGGCAATGTCAATTTCCTGAGTTTTCAATCCGATAAAGGTGAAGACCAGCGTACCTCCTTCGGAGGGTACCGTGAGCGCATACGAACCGTCAGAATCAGAGTTCGTTCCTGTGGATGTTCCCTTAAGAATGACGTTGACGCCCGGAATCGGGGTGCCGTCTTCTTTTGAGGTGATTTTTCCTTTGACTGTAGACTGTTGCGCCCGGGCATTTATCCCGAGCAACAACGTCATACAAATGAGTAGAGGGATTCTCATAGGCAGGTTTAGGTTTATGATGGTAAATCGAACCTACGATATAAAATTCCTCAAATACAGGCCTTTGGAGAAGAATGGTATGACCTAAGAAATCTTTACAGAATTTAATTTTGATGCTTCAAACGATTGCTCCGGTTTCAGCAAACGGTGACGCCGGTTTAATAACTCCACATCAAAAAAATAACACTTTTTGTGACAGACGGCAAATTTCAAACCATAAAAGGAAATATTTGTAGCAACATTGACATCAATAGGGTATTATTTGAGGCAATTTTTCCAAACTTTACACGATTCGGACAGCGGATGGGTCAAATTTGAACCTGAACATGGAGACATCTCCCATCCTGGTCGCCCGTTCCTCGTCTTGTTGCCGGTTAAAAGTATCCCATCGATTTCCCGGGTCCCATCACCCTTTTGATCTGCCAGATCCCGCAAATCCCCGTTCCAACGTGCTCAAGTCGTCTCAGATAAGGCGGTGATATAGCGGTGATATAGCGGTAATATAGCGGTGATAAGGCGGTCCTATATAGGACTGCTTTATCTATGCCTTATCACTGTCTGAACTGTGAAATATTATAGCCTTGATTTTAACGGAAGGACCAACAGAAGTACAGGATGTGTTCCAGTCAGTTCGACTGGCAATAAATCGCCGGGAAAACAATTGCTGGCTGGCTGGATATCAGGCCTAAGAGCTGGCTGCCAGGTGGCGGGAGAAGACGGTCCTTTTGTTGCCTGTTGCCTTACCTGTTTGCTGTCTGATCACGTCCTACAAGCCCGACGAACCCTGGTCAGAGCTGGAAATACACTCGTTCAATAAGGCTGCCTGCCCAATCAGGAATCAGAAAATCAGAAAATCAGAAAATCAGAAAATCAGAAACAGGAATCAGAAATTTGAAATCAGAAATCAGAAGCTATCACTGGCGACTGCAGAAAGTTCTCCGGAGTAACCAGGAAATCAACGCGAACAGCCTCTATGGCTTTCTCCGGCATATAGGAAACTTCTGCACAACGGGGGTCCTGAACCATGATCAGAGCGCCCTTCTCCCGCGCCTTGCGCAACCCTTCCGAGCCGTCAGCATTTGCACCCGACAGCAACAGACACGCGAGCCGCTCCCCGTAAACGTCAGCTGCGCTCTCGAAAGAAACATCAATACTCGGTCGCGAATGATTGACCTTCTCGGAGTCGTCCAGCGTAATCGAACGGTCGCGTTCAATCAAAAGGTGGTAGTCAGCCGGGGCAACGTACACTATACCGGGCGTTATCTGGTCCTTTTCTTCAGCCTCTTTTACCCGAAAGCCAGTTCTTCGCGACAATACATCAACTAACATACCCTCCTCAGAATTCTTCCTGTGGAAAACCATAACAATCGAAAGGTGTTCCTTCTGCCGGATCATTGGAAGCAACTTCATCACCATGGAAAGACTTCCGGCTGAGCCGCCAATGATCAATAAATCATATCGGTTGTCTGAGGACTGCATCTACTCTACCTTGCGATATACTTTTTCCTTCCCGGCAAATGGCTTGAACTTCCGTTGAATATCAGAAAAGCGAAGCGTTTCTTTTGCACCCAGAGCCAGAAATCCGAGCATCTCAAGACTATCGTAAAACAACTTCAATACCCGGTCCTGCAATGGCTTGTCAAAGTAGATCATAACATTCCGGCACATGATCAACTGAAACTCATTGAAAGAACCATCCGACACCAGGTTATGCGTAGCAAGAACAATCCGCTGCGAGAACCGCTCATCGAATTTGACAGCGTCATAGTGCGCTGTATAATAATCCGAGAAATCACGTTCCCCACCAGAGAGAATATAATTCTCCGAATACTGTTTCATCTGGCTTAAAGGAAAAACCCCCTTGCGCACACTTTGCAGCACCGAAGGGTTGATGTCGGTAGCGTAGAGTAATGACTTGTGCAGAATTTTCGCTTCCTCCAGAAGAATTGCCATGGAATAAACTTCCTCCCCTGTTGAACATCCGGCATGCCAGATGCGAATGTGTGGCCACGTAGCAAGCACAGGAATCACCTGTTCGCGAAGTGCCCGGTAAAACTCCGCATCGCGAAACATCTCTGTGACATTGACAGTTACTTCCTCTACAAAACGTCGCAGGTAACCTTCATCATTGGTGATCCGATACCGGAATTCAGCGAAGCTGACAAACCGGTCGTTGATCATCAGCCGCATCAGTCGCCTCTTGAGCGAAGCGCGCGAATAATGCGTGAAGTCGTAGCCATACAGCTCTGCCACATCGCTTACGATGATATCAAGCTGGTCGTCGGAAAGATCAATACCCGGCCTTTCCATCATCTCAGCTGTTGATATCCATTCAGCAACGCCATCAACTCATCGACGTCTACGGGCTTGGACACATACGCATTTGCTCCCGCGGCAAGACATCGCTCGCGATCACCGACCATAGCCTGCGCGGTAACCGCGATGATGGGGATGTTTTCACCCAGCTCACGGATTAAACCGATGGCCTGATACCCATCAATCTCCGGCATCATCATGTCGAGAAGTACGACACTAACTTTTTCTTTGCCAAGAATGTCCAACCCTTCCGCAGCGCTTCCTGCCGTGACGATAGAGAATCCCTTGCTTTTCAGCACGGCGCCCAACGCAAAAATATTGCGTGCATCGTCGTCAATGATCAGAATTTTACTCTGTGATGCCCCCATACCTGGATTCTTATACTTTTTCGTACAACCATACGCGAAGCAATGAGAACAATTGATCGATATCCACAGGTTTGGTGATATAATCAGATGCTCCCGCCTCGATACACTTCGCGCGATCCCCCATCATTGCTTTTGCAGTCACCGCAATAACCGGAAGGTGACGAAGCCTGGGATCCTTTCGTATTTGCTGAGTAGCCTCGTAGCCATCCATCTCCGGCATCATCATATCCATAAGCACAATGTCGACCTTTCTGTTGGCGCGCAACTTTTGAAGTGCATCCTTGCCATCAATCGCAGGAATGACGTTCATCTGATAACGTTCAAGTGCTTTCGTCAGGGAATAAATATTCCGCATGTCATCATCGGCCACGAGAACCGTTTTGTTCTTCAATACCTCTTCCAGCGCACCAAGCTTTCTATAACGCGAAGAATTTCCATTGTCAGTTTTCTGGTTCTCCATCAGGTGAAGGAAAAGCGACACCTCGTCCAGAATGCGTTTGTACGAGTTTGCTGTCTTCACTACGATCGAGTCGGCGTATTGCTTAATCTTGAATTCTTCCTTTTGCGAAAGACTCTTTCCTGTAAATATGATAATCGGCAGATTTTCCAGCCCCGGTGTTTTCTTCACCTCCTCCAACGTGTCATATGAACGCTGGTCGGGAATACCCATATCGAGAATCACACAGTCAACGTTACGGCTTTTCAAGGCTTCGATAGCACTACCCACCTGACTTGTAATATCAAGGTTTACATCAAAGGTTTCCAGGAAATACGCCAGAGCCTTCGCATGCTTGGCATTCTCTTCGATTATGAGGACCTTCTTGGGGTGATGCGTCAGAATGTATTCGATCTTGCCAAAGACCTCCTGCATCTGTTCAAATGCGACTGGCTTATTGATGAAGTTCACGGCACCTTTCATCAGGCTCTGCGTCTTCACTTCATGCGAAGACATGATGTGCACCGGAATGTGGCGCGTATCGGGATTGGACTTCAACTCATCCATCACTTCCCAACCGCTCTTCACGGGGAGCTGGATATCCAGCAGAATTCCTACCGGTTTGAATCGTTTCGCCAGTTCTATACCTTCATCACCTCTGACGGCAACGATACCCTTATACGATTTCTTCCGCGTATAGTCCAGCAGCGCTTTTGCAAAGTTTGTATCGTCCTCAATGATCAGTATACAGGCATCACCCTGCATGATCTGTTCGCGATCATCAGGAATGTTGGCGGGAATTTCCGTGCTGATAAATTCATTGTGCGACGCCACTTTTGGCCGCACGACTTCCTGATTTTCATCCAGTGAGGGCGGACTAGCCTGCGGCACCGGATCGACGACTTTTCTGGTCTGCGTCTGTGATATGGGGATTCGCACGGTAAAGACACTACCTTTGCCGGGCTCGCTTTCGAGGGATATCTCACCGCCGAGAAGTTTCACAAGCTCGCGACTGATCGATAGTCCAAGGCCCGTTCCACCATATTTGCGTCGCGTCGAACCATCGGCCTGCTGGAATGCCTCAAACACGTGGTTGTGCTTCTCTTTCGGAATACCGATACCGGTGTCCTTAACCCGGAAAAGAATAGAGGTCGGATCTTCAGGCGCACAGTATACATCCATTCTCACTTCGCCCTCCGACGTGAACTTTATCGCGTTGGAAAGCAGGTTTCGAAGAATTTGTTCAATCCTGAGTTTGTCTGTTTCGATATGCGCGGGCGTTCCGGCCTGAACGTCCACTGCAAAACCGATCCGTTTCTCGACAGCCATCGGGCCGAAGAGCGCCTTCATGTCGGCGATTATCTCGCTCAGCGACGTGTGGTGATATTCAAGCTGCATCTTACCAGCTTCGATCTTCGAAAGATCCAGAATCTCATCAATCAACGCCAGGAGCCCCTGACCCGAATTCTGAATGACGCGGGCATAATCAATTTGATCATTCGTGAGATTGTTCTCGGTATTTTCGGCAAGCAGTCGCGACAACAGAAGGATCGAATTCAGGGGAGTTCGGAGTTCATGCGACATGTTGGCAAGGAATTCCGATTTGTATCGGGTGCTCTGAGCGAGCAAATCTGCTTTATGTTGAATCTCAACGTTGCGTTCGCTGATCAGCTGATTGCGCTCTTCCAATAAACGACTGCGCTCCTCGAGTTCCTGGTTGGCCTGTTTTAATTCTTCCTGCTGTACGCGCAGCTCCTCCTCGGAAGCCTGCAACTTCTCCGCCTGCGCTTCGAGTTCGCTGTTCACATTTTCAAGTTCTGTTTGCTGCGTTCTCAACTCTTCGGCTTGTGCCTGTGTCTCATTCAGCAGTTCCTGAAGCCGTTTCCGATTCTGGGCCGTCGAAATTGCCACACCTATGTTCGCCGCAGCACTTCTGAGATATTCTATATCCCTGTCAGTGAACTCTGTCAACGTTCCAAACTCCATCGCACCTTTGACAATATATCCGTCCAGAATGGGAACAGCTACCACATGTCTGGGCTTTATCTCGCCGCCGGCATAACTGATGGTAACGTTCGACTCAGGGATGTCGCGCAGTTGAAGAACCTTTTTGGAAGCAACAGCCTGGCCAAGAAGTCCATCACTCAGATTTATTTCCGGCCTTGTACTACGCGGATCCATCGCATAACCACACACTCCGTAGAGCTTCTCGTTCTGCAAGACGTAAATCGATCCGAACTCACTATTGATGTAATTGGCGACCACATCAACCACTTCTTTCGAAAGTACTTCGACGGTCTTGTCACCCATCATCTGCTCGTTCAGTTGATTCAGGCCGGATTGAAGCCACTCTTTATCGGAGATTACTTCAAATGACCGCTGCAACGACTCCGCCATGCGGTTTAGCGCATCGCCTACATTCCCCAGTGAATCGCTTTGTTTGTCGGTTACCCGTACATCGTAATTACCACTGGCGATCTTGTCGGCAACCCCGTGAATGATGTTGATGCGATGCGATATCTCATGATCCTTGGCTTCAAGCTGATTCTGCAGCTTCATTCGCTCCTCAAGGTCGCTTCTCACTTTTACGTAAAACAGCACCGTGACGAGCAGTGCAATCAGCGCCGCGGAAATGATGAGTGGTGGCGTGAATGAAGAAAAGCGATTCATCGCCGCTGTACGGGCTGCAAGTGTTGCGCGCTCTGTGGCTTCCATCAGTGACAGCTGATCGCGGATACGGTTCATTATTTCAAGACCGATGTCGAGATCTTCCATACCAAGGTTCTCGCTGTTCCGCCTTTCAATGATGCGGTCGTCGAGCAACTTGAACCGCTGGTCTATCAGCTTTTTGAGTTCTTCCACCCCTGCGCGTTGCTCTGGATCATCAGACGTAAGCGTCTCGGCCTTCCGCAGCGTTTCCGATAACCGCGAACGGGCGTTGGTATAGGGTTCAAGGTATTTTTCAACACCTGTAAGAAGAAATCCCCGCTGACCAGTCTCCGCATCAACGACACGCGCGAGTATGTCGTCAAAAGTCGAGATCACCTCATTGGTGTGGTCTACCATGTCGGACGACTTGAGCAGACTAAGGATGCTGAACACTGACGCCGCAGATGAAATGGCAAGAATGATCATTGAGGCGCTGAAGCCAATAAGAAGATTTCGTTTTAAGCTTCCACTATCCATGTTGTTGTGATTGCATTTCGTGATGTTTATGGGAAACAGGGATGATGATGGTGAATGTTGCTCCCTGACCTTCTGCTGCCGTAGCGTGAACTAACCCATCGTGGCGTTCCACCACTTTCTTTACGATGGCCAGTCCGATTCCCGTACCCTGATACATTCCGCGGTGATTCAGGCGCTGAAAGATTTCGAAGATCTTGTCACTGAATTCTTCATTGAATCCGATGCCATTATCCTGAACGATAATTCTGCAGTACTCACCAGCCGGATCAGATGTTGCCGTCACAGAACGGTCACTTATCCGATCACCGGATATTGAAATAATTCCCGGCCTGTCGCTGTTCATAAATTTCAGCGAATTGCTGATGAGGTTCTGAAACACTTGCCGGAATTGTGACGGGATACCTTCAATA
Organism: Bacteroidota bacterium; assembly: GCA_023417065.1. Lineage (GTDB taxonomy): Bacteria > Bacteroidota > Bacteroidia > Cytophagales > Cyclobacteriaceae > Ohtaekwangia. Next base: position 74,368 of record JAEZGH010000134.1, on the reverse strand, counting down.
GCAGGCAATGCAGACACTTCAATCCGACAGTCGCGGTCTTTTATAAACAGCTCGAGATCGGAAAGCACATGCTGCACCAGTTCATCCAGACTGATCTGTTCAAATCTTTCGTCGACATAGATGTTTGAATACTCCAACAAATCGGTTATCAGATTTCTCAGACGCGCCGCCGAAGATGATATTTTTTCCAGGTGAGATTTTACTTTCTCCTTGTCTTGAAAATCGCGTTCGAGAGCGAGGTTGCTAAAGGTCTGAATCTTGCGGAGAGGCTCCTGCAGATCGTGAGATGCAATAAATGCAAACTGCTGCAGATCTTTATTACTTTCTTCCAGACGCTGGTTCGACTTCTGTAGTTCCTTTGTCCGTTCGTCAACCTTTTGCTCCAGGATTGCTTCTGCTTTTTTACGCAGCTCGATTTCATTGCGCAGGTTCTGCTCCAGGGTGCGCAATTCCCGAGTCTGTTCTGAAAGCCGGTAAAAAGTCTTCACCTTCAACAGCAGGATGTCGGGATCGAACGGTTTAGTCACATAGTCAAGGCCCCCTGAATCGTAGCCTTTGGTAACAAACCTTTTGTGGGTGTTCACTGCGGAGAGGAATATGATGGGGATATCTTTCGTCTTGCTGTAGCCGGAAATAGCTTCAGCAACCTCGAACCCATCCATTTCGGGCATTTGTACATCAAGAATAATCAGTGAGTATGTATTCCTCAGAATCTTCTTAAGAGCCTCCTCTCCCGACCAAGCAGTGTCAACTTCGAAGTTGTGGAGGTTTAAAAGCGTCTTTAGCGAAAAGATATTTTCCTGATTGTCGTCAACAATTAGTATCATCAGTTACGGTGACTTGCCCGGAATTGTAATGCGCCGTAAAATGTTAAAAAAGATTGAAATAACAACTGGCACGATTTTTTACGAGCCGCAATATTTATGTTTTTTTCGAAGGAGTCAGAAGAATCCACAGATTGACGGCAGTGATCCATTGCTCGGGTTGAAAGATGGAGGACTGAATCGCGGAACGTTGCAGTTCGGAATGGTTGAATCTGCGCCGATTCAGTCCGTCCATCCAAAGTGGGACCGTCCGAAAATTTACAGCTAAATTCAATGACGGCTAATCTCCGAATCGCGGTCCCTGCTATGCTGCACATCCTGCAGCATTTGTGAAGTAGTTGATGAAGAAAATTTATGTCTGTATCGGGTGATTGTGACACCCTGTTTATACGGGGAGATGAAATTACGAACTCCGCTGTCAAAAGAAAATGAAATCCCGGAAAAACGTGCGTTAGATAAACGACAGACGGCCATTAATACGATGAACTAACGTTGTGGTTACACGCAAAAACAGCTGCCAACACTTGAGTCACGTGTTTCGCCTCTGCTCTTCCTTATTGTTCTTTACGGCGGTGTTTAATTCGTCTGCTATCAAGCCCAAGCGATTATCATTTGGAGCAATCAAGATGCTTGATTGAACGGAATCTGGTGGCCTTCGCTTAACAAACAGTATCTGGAACGAAAGATATCTCAATGTTTGCGGTAAATTGACGAAGGCGACGAGGAGCCTTGTTTCAGCTTCGGCCATTTAAATCCACTGACGCCAGGCTGAAACTTTTGCACACCTTTAGCCGTTTAGAGGTACATACTTGTTTAAACATGCAAATAGGAATCAGCACTTTCGCAGAAAACACGCCGGATCCAGCGTCCGGGAAGCTTTTGACAGCCCAGCAACGGTTGAGTAACCTGATGGAGGAAATAGAACTATCTGATCAGTTGGGACTTGACATCTTCGCGATTGGCGAACACCATCGTCCGGATTTCGTCGTATCTGCACCAGCCGTTGTCCTCGCCGCGGCGGCAGTCAAAACAAAAAATATCCGGCTGTCAAGTGCAGTGACGGTGCTGAGTTCCGACGATCCGGTACGCGTATTCCAGGACTTTGCACACGTAGATTTGCTCTCAAACGGAAGGGCTGAGATCATGGCGGGCCGGGGATCGTTTATCGAATCTTTTCCGCTGTTTGGCAACAACCTCAATGAATACGATTCGCTCTTCTCTGAAAAACTCGATCTGCTGATTGAGTTGAATAAACACGAACGTATCACGTGGAAAGGCAAACACAGGCCTGCCATTGACAACCGTGGTGTCTATCCGCGTCCTGTCCAAAAAGAATTACCCATCTGGATAGCCGTTGGCGGCACCCCTGAGTCGGTAGTGCGCGCTGCGACGAAAGGCTTGCCCATGGCCCTGGCAATCATAGGGGGCATGCCGGAGCGGTTTGTGCCTTTTGTCGACTTGTACAGGGAAAGCTGGTCAACCGCGGGCCACGACCCAAATAAAATTGAGCTTGCCGTTCACTCCCATGGATACATTGCCGACGATTCACAAAAAGCCGCCGATGAGTTCTGGGGGCCTTACGCACACGTGATGACGAACCTCGGCCGTGAAAGAGGCTGGCCTCCGATGAGTCGCGCTCACTATGAAAACATGCGTGAGCCCCGGGGTGCGCTGCTGGTAGGAAGCCCGCAGCAGGTGATCGACAAAATTTTGTTCAATCACGAACTCTTCGGCATCACCCGTTTTTTGCTGCACATATCGGTCGGCACGCTGCCCCATGCACAGGTTATGCGCGCGATAGAACTGTTGGGAACAGTGGTTGCCCCTGCTGTAAGAAAAGCGCTCGGGAAGTAGTCGCGCGAAGCGCTAGGAGTTGGCCAGCTTCACGGCATCCTTCATCTTGGTGAGGCCGGTTTTTGCAACCTCCAGCGGATCCCGCTTCCAATACTCGGGATTAAACAATTCGAGACTGAGGATCTTCGTGTTAGGCGTGGCTGCGAGTGTTTGTACAATCTGCTTCATCGGGGCTACGCCATCACCGGGAAAAATGCGGTCTTTGTCTTTCTGCTCCTCGCGCGGCGTATCCGGATAATCATTCATGTGGAAGATGTCGATATGATTTCCATTTACGAGTCGAAGTCCATCAAAGCCGGAGCCCCCTCGAAACAGATGGAAAACATCCGCAAGAATGCGCACATCCGGATCGTTAGCCGCTGCTGCCACCATCAATACCTGCCCTATATGATAAAACACAGGCGACACTCCCCAGAACTCGAGCTGTGGCATCACACCCGTTTTCTTGCCGAGTGCAATCAATTTTTTCAGATACCCACCGATGGCGAGCAAATCAACTGCATCGCCTGGCTTCAAACCGGCAGGTGCGGCAGCAATCCTCGTACATCCCACTTCCGCCATGATGTTCATTTCTGCTTCCATTTGCTCAAACCCCTTCCTGCGCATGGCGTCATCTGCCAGCATCCAGGGAGCAAACCCGATGGCATTGGCAACGCCCAGCCCACTGTCGCGAATGAATTTATTCAGTGACGACAAGGAGTTTCCTTCTGCGGTATACTTTTGCAAATCCGGAATCCACAACTCAATCATGTCATAACCCGCGCGTGCTGTCAGTTCAATCACCTTCTTCAATCCGTTTTGCTGTACGTTGAGCGTACTTGTATTCAGACAGTATTTGAAGTTTCCTGATCTTTTTTGTACTGAATTGGAGGAACTAAGAGGCGTCAGTGCCAATCCGGTGGCAGCAGCAAAGGTCTGAAGAGTTTGTCGGCGATTCATTTGTAGTTATCTATAAGGGTGAAAGAAACGAAAATACCATTTCGCGGGGAACCGGACAACCCATTCATGTAATGCAGACCATTTGAAATTTGTAACGCGCACATTGAAAAAGTCAGAATTGCTGACTCGATTTATCCCATTTTGTTGTCTGTCGCTCATCACTTTGGAGTTTCATCCTGCGCCAGATAGTTGATTGTTGCATCGGTAATACGCCTGCCTGAGGTTATCCAATTGCTTCAAAAATTCAACAAATAACCTGGCATCAGTTTCACTGAATTGCTGACATGAAGTTTTACGTAAGCGACAAGTTTACCTCGCTCCAAAACGTGATCCTCAGGCTTACCGCAGCCACTACGGGTGACCTCACAGTGATGCAGGATAACCGCAATATTGTTTCAAAAGTGGAGCTGACCGAAGGCACATTCGTCATCAAAGACTTCAGAGGGATGTATTTTGTCAACAGACTCGCCTATTCGTTTTTCAGGAAGTCGAAGGCTGTCAGATCATTTGAACATTCGGAACGCCTCAACAAAATGGGAATACTAACTCCCGAGCCAGTCGCATGGATTGATGAGTATACATCCGGGTTTCTGCAGCGAAGTGTTTTTATCAGCACATTTTTTCCTCATCAAACGCTCGGACAATTTCTTGCTAATATCAGGGAAAGTGAGTGGCACATTAAGAGAAGCGTTCTCCAGCACCTCGCCATTTTTGCCTTCGATCTCCATCGGAAAGGCGTTTATCACGATGACTTCTCTGTCGGCAATATCTTCGTAATACCCACGCCACGCGGTTACGATTTTGCCCTGACCGATCTGAACCGAATGCGGTTTTTCAAGTCGATCACTTTCGAAACAGCCATGGGCAACTTTCGAAAGATCCAGTTCCATTCCGACGATCTCAGGGTTTTCATAACTGAATATGCCCGTTTGTCATCGCGCGATCCGGAAGCCGCTCTGGCCGGACTCCTTAAGCTTAAGTACCGCTCATCGAAACTTCGGCAAGCAAGAAGGAAACTGCGCTCTTATACCATCGGTTTAATTGAATCCCTTAGAGCACCCAATGGATCACCGGCCACACCTGTCGCATACTCGAGGATCGATACTCCGGACAATCAGATTCAACAAAAACATGAGCTACAAAACCCGCATCAACAAGTGGCGAAGAACGCTGTTCCGCAGCCTCACGAAGAACATCCTCAATTCGCAGATCGACCGGACGATCAAAAGCACCGATATCCGGAGAATTCTGATCATCCGTCCAAATCACCGTCTGGGAAACCAACTGCTCATAACTCCACTGATTCAGGAGGTGTCCCGAACGTTTCCCAAGGCAAAGGTCGATCTGTTCGTTAAAGGTGGCGTGGCACCGGCAATCTTTAAGAATTACAAGTGTATTAACGCAATCTTCGCTCTTCCGAAAAAGCCGTTCAAGAGCTTATGGGCATATACCTCGACATGGTTCAGAATGATCCGCGGACATTATGATCTGGTGATCAATGCCGTGGCAAACTCCTCGTCCGGCCGGCTCGCTGCAAGGTTTATTGAGGCACCGTTGAAGATTTCCGGCGAACCAGATACCGAGCCTCGCAACACACCATACACACACCATATCGCCCTACGACCGGTGTTCAGTTTCAGAGAATTTGTTTCAAAGCTGGAGGGACGAAGAGATGAAGTTTCCCTCCCCTATCTGGATATCAAGCTCTCTTCCGCGGAAGTTGTTCAGGGCAAGATAACGCTGGATACGCTTACAGGAAACAGCGATCCAACGATCGCATTATACACATTCGCAACCGGCGCGAAATGCTACTCTCCCGAATGGTGGAATCACTTCCATTCTGAAATGCACGCTGTCTTTTCCGGTTATAACCTGATAGAAATTCTCCCTGTAGAAAACGTCTCACAACTCGATTTCAGGTTGCCTTCTTTTTACAGCAAAGACATTCGGGAGATTGCTTCCGTTATCGCAAACTGCGTTGTATTTGTTGGCGCGGATAGCGGAATCATGCACTTAGCCAGTGCATCCGGTGCGCCAACTGTCGGACTATTTGCGGTAACTGACATGGAAAGCTACAGGCCGTATAATCCCGGGAGCACGGGAATTGATACCCGTACGGGCTCAGTACCCGAATGGGTAGAGATCATCCGCAGTGTTGTTAGTCATCCGATTCGTCAGGTTGAGGATTAGCTCTTAATCATCGTCAACATCATCTTGAATTGTTCTATCGCTTTCACTGCATGCGGAACATTTGCAGGAAGTATGATGTATTCTCCGGCAGTCAGGCTAAAGGGGGTTCCCCCAATGGTGATCTCCGCCAGACCATCGAGAATTTGAACGATAGCATCAAATGGCGCGCTGTGCTCCGACAGTCCTTCGCCCTTATCGAAGGCGAACAATGTAACATTCCCCGAAGGTTTCTTCACGATGGTTTTACTGACAACGGAACCCTCCGAATAAGAAATGCTGTCCTTTGTGAATACTTTTGATGTTTCCATGGCAATCAAAATCTGTTGCTTGAGGTCTATCCTTGTCCAAACGTAAGCAGGTTGTTATCGGGATCAAGGATCGAAAATTCCCTCTGACCCCACGGCTTTGTCTGCAGGTGTCCGAATGGATGAATCGTCACATCGTTATTCTGAAAGGATCTGTATAGCGCTTCGATATCATCAGTACGGATGTACACCTGACCATAATTCTCATTTGGATCAAGTCCTTTAAACTCAAAAAAGTGAACCTCAATATTGTCCCTCGACAACATCAGGTACCCGGCGTAATCTGCCGAGCCGACTTTTCTAAAACCGAGTTTGCTGGCATAGAACTCCTGCGTTACGGACTTGTTACGCATGGGAAGTTTGGGGTGGATGGAAGATAGTTTCAAGGTTCAGGGTTCAAATTTCGTGATTCAAATTTCATGGTTCAATCTTCAAATTCAACGTTTCAAGTCTGAAGTCTTAAGAAGAACAGGTTTAGGGTTCAAGTTGAGGTGACGATCAATCGAAGCTGAACGTTCCTTTTTTAATTCTGAAGCTGAAGAGTTTTGACGTATCGACTTCGTTTCCATTTATCTTTCCTGGTTTCCATTCACCGAGGGAGGCAAACACGGCTTCAATCTGACGATCGAGCTCCGGGTCTTTTGTTTTTCTGTCCATTTTTACTTTGACAACATCCCCTTTGCAATTAACCACCAGGCCAATCATCCCCTTGTCGTTGTGGCGGGGATTATCCTTGACAAACTGAACATCCTTGTTCAGGCGTGACAAAAGTTCATTTGTACTTACCGGGCACACAGCTTCACTCTGCCCCTCAAACATCGGGAAAATTGCATACACATCGTTTGCGTGACACAGTCCATCGATCGGCTCCTTTATCTCCATTTTCGCAACGAACTGTGCTGAAGCGGCGGCTGACAGGACAAGGAAAACAACGGATAAGGTATACTTTTTTGCCATCATGGAGTTATTATTAATCAGAATTCAAATTCACACGCTCTGCATCGCCTGACAGATTTGTAGTAAATGGGATACACTCCAAAAAGCAGCGAAATAATGTAGGCGAGAGCACCCTTTACGCTTCGAACAGATTTGAAACCGAAATACAGGGAAGCAGCCCCACACCTCGGACAAGCTATTGTCTGACCGGAATCATCCGACACAGGAGCATCTTCAGCTTCGCGCAAAAACAGGTCAGCTCGTTCAGAATCTACCTCGCTTACACAGAGCTTAATGCCGCCAACCAGGTTATTGTACAACGGCATCAGCGTGACGATATTTTCATCAATAACAACAGCCGGGATTCCGGCATTATTGAGCGCCGACTTCCATAAATGCGCTTCAATGGCATTATCAAATGTCCTGAGTGTAATCATCACAACGTTGGCCTGTATCAAATATAAGAAATCACCAGAGACTTATGACATCCCACGGACACAAAGCGGAACCCCGAACTTACATTTCAACCTTAGAAAGTGTTGATACTTGGATGTTGAAACTTGAAACCTTTCCCCACGAAGCAATAAACGTTACAGTTACCGGTCAACGTCTCCAAGGCATTCAGAAATTTGGAATCAGAAACCAGAAATCTAATAGAAAGAGTGGACAAAGAGTGGACAAGGGCCGGAGAAATGACAAGGGATAGTAGGCGGGAAATGAAGAAAACCGGGTGTCAGGCTGAAAGATTTTTGAAAAAAATATGTGGATTTGTGAAACCCGGGGTATATAGACGCTTCGTATAGCCATAATAAATGTCTACCTATGGCTATTGTGGCAAACAACGATCTTACGCGAGGGCTTCGCGGCCGGATTGGCAAATGGTTGGTTTTTCGAGTGGTGCGTGGAAAAACTATTGCAAGTCGTGCTCCGCGAAAACCGGACCCACGGAAGCAGAGTGCTGCGCAACGACTTACGCGGAGTACCTTCAGGGATGCTTCTGCCTGGGCAGTTCGCATTTTGTTGGATCCTGCTAAGAAACAATACTATGCGGATGTCGCGAAGGCTGAGGCTTTGCCAAATGCATATACCGCCGCAGTCCGGGAATACATGCGCGAGGTGGCGGCGAAGCGAATGGAGGACCAGCTTGATCCGGTGTCGGTAAACAGGGACGCGAACCTCGACGAGCAATGTGTATCAATGTCATCTCCACCCATGCAACACATCCCGTCAGAGGGGCTGAGTCAAAACGTTGAGCGAGCTGTTTCGCATTTGTCAAAGGGTGATTATTGTAATGAGCAACTCGCGACAAGGAGGAGTAATAATGTGTGGCCGGAAATCGCGTCACAGGAACCTGCCAAAGGAGACCAGCAACCCGGAACGAGCGCATTCCACGAAGCCGTTAGCGCGGCCAGTCCACGTGACCGCCTTCGAACGCGGTCGCTGTTAACATGGCGTCCGCACGGAACGCGCGCGTCTATTGTTTTTGGGTGCTACAAACATATCGTACCTATGGGACGATATACAGTCCACAGTTTCCTCAAATGTCAAAACTTAAGACTTGAAACCTGAACTTTGAACCTTTTAAGACGCGAAGCGTCTTTTAGCCTCTGGTTTCAGAGTGGTAAGGTCGGCAATCTTTATTGCTGAACCTGTCTCACAACTCTTCCGCGCGGCGATTCCAACCAGGATGGACAATGCGCCATCGCGAACTGTTGCGGACTGATGCAGATGATCGTCTGTGACGCCGCCAAATATTTTGTCCTTCAAAAGTTTATCACCTCCACCATGGCCGCTGGTACCATGAGGAATACGAATGAATTCGCGACCACCAAAATTGCGGTTGATTACTATTTCATCGTAGTCCTTCTTTTCCAACGGGTTGCTTTCTTCTATCCACGCCTCCATTCGTCCCTTGGTGCCATTAAACGCAATACGATAGCCCTCGTAAGGAGAATACGTTGTCAGCGAATAGGCGACCTGAACACCGTTCGCATACTTTATCGTGGCAGCCATCTTGTCATAGATATCGATATCCTCCTTCCACACGCACCCATCGCGCAGATAGCCATCGTGCTTTTCATTGTCGGCATACATCTCCATCAGCACCTTGTTTTTCGTCATATCGAAATAGAAGTTGCATTTCTCCTTGTGCGGACAAGGTCGGCAATTGGTGTGGCGGAATGAATTGTTTTCACCGTAGAAGTCAAGCGCACCCGTAGCATACACTTCAATAGGATCAGATTCGATCCACCAGTTCAGGAGGTCGAAGTGGTGAGTCGCTTTGTGAACCCATAGTGTACCACCCTTTTCGCGAAGCCGGTGCCAGCGCCGGAAGTAATCAGCCCCGTGACTGGTATCCAGGTACCAGTGAAAATCAACTGAAGTGAGTTCCCCAATCTCTCCGCGGCGAAGAAGTTCGTACATGCGTGCACGATGAGGAGAATAACGATAGTTGAATGTAACGATTACCTTCTTACCGGTCCGTTTTTCTGCAGCAAGAATCTTCTCACACTTGTCTTCATCAGTAGTCATCGGCTTTTCAGTGATAATGTCGGCACCCATTTCCATACCCTTGATGATGAATTCATGGTGTGTAGCATCGACTGTAGTCACAATCAACGTATCCGGTTTGGTCTCGCGCATCATTTTATCGAAATCAGTAAACGTGGGACACGTAAAGCCCATAGCCTTTTTCGCATATGCCAGTCGGCCTGGGTTGATATCACAGAGACCGACAAATTCAACACGATCAGGATAGGCGGTCTGAACGTCTTTCGACCACATACCAAGAGCGCGCACTCCTGTTCCAACGATAGCTACTTTCATCTTCTTTACAGGGGTTGTCTGGCCGTAGAGTTTCGCAGGGTATGAAAGGACAGTACCTGCGACTGCGGCGCCGGTGGCAGCGAGAAACGCCCGGCGCGACGTCTTGCTTAGCTGATGATTCATAACAATTAAAGGTTTCAGCTAATTTGAGCAATCGATTGCGCAAAACCTAGCAGTTGATGTAAAAGAATAATCTTTTCATCGTAGCAGGATACCACAGGAAAGTTCAGCACCCAATCATCAGCAGTGAAATTCTGCTCAATCAATCATTGCGCGAATGTGTCTGGCTATCACACGTTGGTAACGACGGACTGGATTGCTTTTGCGAGCTAAGCGTAAATAGACTTACCAACTACAAGATCGTATTGGCAACTGTTATTGCAAGAAAGATCAGCGATAAAAAAACCGACAAAACAATCACAAAAGTCCGTCTCAATAAATCCGATTGTGCTCCGCCGGAAGTCTTCGATTTTTGCATTGGTATATAAGATAATTTCAACGGCTTTAATTCCCTCGGATATGGGGAGGTAACCCTATTAAAGCCAGCTGTATTTGAAGTTCGATAAGATATCTTTTGGATACAACGTCACACCAAATTCCGTTTCGCATTTCTTTGATTTTCCAAAACTGTGAAAAGCAGATGCACTGACTTAATTTGCCTGAAAGAAATTCGATCCGCTGCATTTGCTTCATCCCTGATCGCTAACTCCTGTCGGTAAAACACGACAAATTTGACATTGACGAAAATTTTATACCTTTGCTGCACTTGCTCAAGGGGTGCCTTGTCGGATATTACCGACTGATAAAAAGGCTGAGATTATACCCGATGGAAAAAAATTCCATGCACCTGATCTGGGTAATACCAGCGTAGGGACGAGAATTTCACTTCACTCAACAAATGCTCTCACCCGGCCGGCAAGGTACACCATTTGTGCCATGAACGCTGACTCACTGTATATCCTGCTCAAAGAGCAGCTTGCAAATATCGACGCGATCCAAGTGATCGTCCTTGTCACGGGCATTGTCCAGGTTCTGCTGGCAAGGGCAAACAACATCCTGCTGTATCCCTTTGGAATTGTCTCCGTTACGCTTTCCATATACAGTCTGTTTACGTCTGGTCTATACGCCGAATCCTTGCTCAACCTCTACTATCTCGTGATGAGTATCTACGGATGGTGGTACTGGTCGCGCAAGAAGGAGTTACCACCGGTAAAAATAAGTCATACAACGCAATCAGAATGGTTTATCACTTCGGCGATCGTGTTCGGCGGAGGGCTTCTCCTTTATTTTATCCTGGTAGCCTTCACACCATCCACGGTACCCGCATGGGATGCATGGGTTAGCTCCACCGCCTGGGCGGGTATGTGGCTGCTGGCGCGAAGGAAAATTGAGAACTGGATCCTGCTTAACATCTCCAACGCGTTTGCTATTCCCCTTCTCTTCCACAAAGACCTTCCCCTTTTTGGTGCGCTGACAATATTTCTCTTCATTGTAGCATGCATTGGCTATATCGACTGGATTCGCAAATTCAAGACTGAACGTGAAGCTTCCGCCCATGACTAATACCCTCACGACGATGCACCCCTCGCACTACCTGCCTGAAAGAATATTGTCGGAACTTCGTTCACTGGCTCCAGCTGCCGAAGCAATGCAGCAACTTCATCCACGACAGCTGGAAATTATCTACGAACACAACTGGTTTAAAATGTTCGTACCAATAGGTTTAAATGGATCAGGTTTGACACTCCCCGGAATACTGCGTCGCGAGGAAGCACTTGCATGGGCCGACGGTAGTACCGCATGGGTAGTGACGCTGTGCAGTGGTGCTGGATGGTTTGCCGGATTTCTGGATAAAGATCTGTCAGCGAAACTTTTTTCCGACCCAAAAGTCTGCCTTGCGGGAAGTGGAGCCGCGACAGGAACAGCAGAAATTCTTGAAGGCGGTTTCCTTATCTCCGGCGAATGGAAATACGCCAGCGGTGCAATCCACGCGACCGCCTTCACGGCTAATTGTATTCTCACACAGGATGATAAGCCTGTCGTCGATAACTCGAACAAACCGATAGTACGGTCTTTTGTATTTCTCCGCGATGAAGTCACGCTTCTAAAGAACTGGCGTACCATGGGCATGATCGCAACGGGTAGTCATGGGTTTTCAGTTGACAAACTTCATGTTACCAAAGACCGCCAGTTTCAAATCAACGACGCCAGGACCAACTTATCGGATCCTGTATATCGCTACCCGTTTCTTCAACTCGCGGAAGCAACTCTGGCGGTCAATTTCTCCGGAATGGCGCTCCAGTTTCTTGATCTGTGCAGGATTGCCTGCGACCGCAGTACAAACCGTAGTTTCCAATACAACCCCGGGGCGTTGCTGCATCAGGCAAATACATCTATGAACCACCTTCGGACACAATTCTATGAAAACATTGAGACGTCCTGGTCGTATTGCTCGCGTGGTGAAAATATCCCTGATGATGTCCTAAGAATTGTGAGCGATCTGAGCTTTCGTCTGTACCAGAATTCGTTGAAGCTGGTAGCGAAAGTATACCCTCTGCTCGGCCTACGTGGTGCTGACCCGAATAATGAGGCAAACCGAGTATTCCGGAACATCTTTACCGCTAGTCAGCATACTTTGTTTAGCACCCGCGGCGGAGAGGATATCGGTAACGGAAAGGCTATCGACTGATCTCAAATATCCTCGAGGCAGAAACCCACTTCTGGCCCGGTGCAGCAAATGGCAACGCCTGCTGGTATTTCCACATCAACCGCTCCCACTCCTGAACCTTAGGATTGGCTGCATCTGCCGCCGCCTTTGCGTCAAACGAAAACCTTTCGTTAACATGCATAAGCATCACAAGACGGTTTCCCGCCCGGAAGATTTCCATTTTATCGATGCCGCTATCATGAATACTCTGAGCAATCTCGGGCCAGATTTTCTGATGTAGAATCTCATATTCACGGATCAGGACTGGGTCGTCTTTCAAATCCAGAACAAAACAATGCATGGTTGTATTCATAACGCGGAAAATAATCGCAAGGAAAATACAACCTGCTCCTGTAATCAACAATTCCGGAGAGACAGAAAAGACCTAGTAGGGTTTGAATTCAAATGGAACGGGAACAATCTCAGCGAATTCATGGCCGGTTTCTTCCATTATTTCGTCGTCTTCAAGGAAGTACCAGATGACGGTGGTCCCTTTGATGCGCTCAAGTTCACTCAGTATCCCCTGGATCATTTTACACGAAGATGTATTGAAGTAGTCAAGCTTGAACATAAAATCCGTTCGCACATTCGGGTCCTTGCTGTATTCCTGAATCCATGCCAAAATCGGAAGATAGAAGTCTGCCGAATTTTCCGGCAACGACCTTCCTGCAATTTCGAAGATTCCGTTTTGTTTGTCCAGCAGCACAGAGGGTATTTCCTCATTGCCTTTGATCATTAGGGTTTCCATGCTTGTCCTGGGTTTATCGGTCTAATAATTTACCAATAACCTGTTAAACCCGTCTGATATGGCCTCTGCGCCTATGTATGCTTCGATTCTCTGGGATGGCTATAAAGTTCTTACGCCGCAGATTTAGTGAAGTAGGCATCCGATATTACGTGCATTTTATCGCGCAACGTAACTGCTACGGGTTTCTTTAGTTCGGAACGGCCAAATCAGCCTATTGCCTTTTCCGAAAACTTACGTCTGCAAGACCACATGGTAATTATCCGATTTCAGACACAAAACGAATCTGCAATTTTCAACTACGGGATTTACTCGGGTAAATCTGTTCCAAACAACAACGAAGCATTCTATGAGAAGCATCCTATGAAAAGAGACTAGACGACAAGAAACATCCGTAATAACTCATTCACTTTGCGAAATCCAGGATTGTCAAAAAATTCGTTAGCTTGTTTGTTCAATGCAACCTCAGGAGATTCTAGCAAGAACGGCCCATCGCTCATCAGCGTTTCCCAAACGTCCCTGGAAATATTATCAGGAGTGGAATGACGCATTGTTCCTTCATTGGGCGGTAGAGGAAACGAAATTAAGAGAATTCGTCCCCTCGGATCTTGAGATTGATTTGTTCTCTGGGAAACCGTGGGTCTCCGTTGTGGCGTTTACAATGAACAATATTAGACCCAGGTATTTACCTCCGTTTCCGCCAATATCCGATTTTCATGAAATAAATATCCGAACATACGTAACGAAGAACAACAAGTCCGGAGTCTACTTCCTTAGTATTGAAGCAAGTAAGAAAACTTCGTCGATGGTTTCCAGACTAGTGTCACGACTGCCCTACCGATACGCGAAAATGAAAAGGCATGATTGCGTTTACCAAAGCGAGAACCCAGGTAGTGGCGACAGACTCACCATTCACTACAACGTCGGAGACCGCATTCGGCAAAAAGCAGCGGTTGACACGTGGCTGACAGAGCGGTATGCACTTTACCAGGAGGCGGAAAATGCGATGCTTGACTTTGACGTGCACCACGACGAATGGGCAGTGCACAAACTTCATCTAAGTCAAGTCGACATAACCTATCCCCGATTTCAACAACTGCTAGACAATTCGCCGCAGATAACGCATTATTCACCTGGTGTGGGCGTTGTGACATGGGAGGCAGAAAAGTATCCAGATAGGCTTACGACTTAGCAGTTATTCCTGTCGACTCGCACGTTCAAGATTGCCATCGCTATTCTCATCAACATTTTCTTGTCTCAGAATAACTATAAAGCATTATGCATGCTTAGCGAAAACGTTTGCTTTAGTCAAAGACATCTAAATACACTTCACGGCAACTAACTTTTCCACCAACGGCCTACTCGGACTGGTGAAAGATTTGTATTTTTAAGGTTTGTATGACTCTTTTCGGTGCACGATATCGCGCATTTTGCCGGATACTTTGCTGTATCCTCGCTCTCCACCTGCTCAATTATAGCATTGATCCGCAGGACCCGGAGTTCGTTCCTGAAGATATCTCTTTCAATGAAATTGAAAGTATCTCCGAACTGGTTGCAGAGGTTTTCGGACTCGAAGCATTTTTTGAGGATTTCGATGAAAACGACACGGATGGCGCAGATCATGCCGACTCGTTTCAATTCTTCTGCTCCCCACGGTCATCCGTTGCTATCACACATCCAGCAGACTTTATACTTGACCACAAGTGGTCAAAGGCAGGTGACAATCGTCATATTTCGCCATTCCTCGGAATTTTCGTTCCGCCTCCAAAAGGCTGACGTATACCAGCCATCCGCCCTTTTGTAGTTTCTTTTAATTCTTTATTAACGTAAAGCAATGACACTCATTTCTAATGCGTACCTAACGCGTATGCTGTCTGTTCTTGTTTTGGGAGCAATCCTGAGCTCTTGTTCAAAGACCGATAGCAACAACCCTACAGTTGATGTATTCCAGGTATCAACACCGCTGTTAAAAGATACATCTTATACGACATCTTACATAGCCGAAATCCAGGCGGTTCAACATGCTGAAATCCGGTCCCGCGTGGATGCATACATTGAAAAAGTCCACATCCAGGAAGGCCAGCAGGTGAAAAAAGGTCAGCTTCTCTTCAGCCTGAGCTCGCAAGAATTCAAAGAAGAGCTGTATAAGGCAAGCGCCGCGCTGAAAAATACCATCGCCGAAGCCAAGGCAGCGGAAGTAGACCTGCGAAGTACAGCCAAGCTTGTTGAAAACAACGTCGTTTCCAAAATGGAGCTGGAAATTGCACAATCCAGACTGGATGCGTTACACGCAAAAATCGAGGAGGCGAAAGCCTACGAATCATCGGCAAAGCTCAGACTTTCCTTTACAGAAATCCGCGCTCCATTCGATGGTATAGTAGATCGTATTCCCAAGAAAGCCGGCTCTCTTGTTTCTGATGGAGAAATTCTGACATTCCTGTCCGACGCCCACGAAGTGATCGCATACTTCAATCTGCCGGAAGGAGAATACATAGAATACCTGAAGTCGAAACAATCAGGCGAAAAACGTACTGCACGCCTCGAGCTGGTTAATGGCGACTTACATCCGTATACGGGAACTGTCGAGGCCGCCGAAGGTCAGATCGACAGAAGTACAGGCAACATTGCGTTCAGGGCACAATTCGCCAATCCCGACTTATTACTAAGGCACGGCGCCAGCGGAAAGGTACTTATCCAAAAACATCTCGATGATGTGCTGGTAATACCGCAGAAGTCGACATTTGAGATTCAGGACAAAATCTATGTATTCCGCGTCGACGAAAACAATATAGCACGGCAGACAGAAATTCATCCACGACTTCGGATTCCACATTTCTATATCCTGGAATCCGGCCTAAAGACCAGCGACCGCATACTGTATGAAGGCGTCCAGCGTGTAAAGGACGGCGAGTCGATAGCAGTAGAAGAGATTTCCTCCAAGGCAGTATTTGCTAACCTTTCAAACCACTCCGAGTAAAGATGACCACTGCATTAATCCACAGGCCGGTTCTGTCTATAGTTATTTCGGCGATCATAACCCTATTGGGAATACTGGCCGTCACACAATTGCCAATGACACAATTCCCTGATATTGCTCCTCCCGAGGTGACAGTCACCACCAAGTATACCGGGGCAAATGCCGAAACGTGTGTCAAGGCCGTTGTAACTCCCCTGGAAAGGGCAATCAATGGGGTACCCGGTATGGCATACATGACGTCTGTTTCGGGAAACGATGGAACAAGTGTAATTCAGATTGTCTTCGAATCCGGAACAGACCCTGAAGTAGCTTCCGTAAACGTTCAGAACCGCGTGTCTTCTGTTGTTGACGAACTACCCGAAGAGGCCATCAAGGCCGGTGTGATCGTCGAAAAGGTGCAGAACAGTATGCTTATGTACCTGAACATCCTGAGTGAAGATCCGTCTCTCGATGAGAAGTTCCTCTACAATTTTGTTGACATAAACATACTCCCTGAGCTCAAGCGCATAAACGGAGTTGGTTTCGTAGACATTCTGGGGTCCAGAGAATACGCCATGCGCGTATGGCTTAAACCCGACAAGATGGTGATGTACAATATCTCCACTGAAGAAGTGATTGAAGCCCTTCGTCAACAGAACGTAGAGGCTGCTCCGGGAAAGATCGGGGAAAGCTCGGGGAAGAGTCCCCAGTCATTGCAATACGTGCTTAAGTACTCCGGAAAGTACAGCACTATTGAGCAATACGATGACATCATCGTCAAGAGTAGTGAAGGCGGTGAAATACTCAAGTTGAAAGACATTGCTGAAGTCGACTTCGACTCGCAGGAATATGACGTTATCTCGAAGGAGAACGGCAAACCTTCGGCTGCGATAATGATTAAGCAGCGACCTGGAACGAATGCCCGGGAAGTTATCGAAACGATTAAGGAAAGGATGGCCACGATCAAGGCAACATCTTTCCCCACCGGTATGGACTATACGGTCAGTTATGACGTATCCCAGTTCCTTGATGCGTCTGTGAAAGAGGTTGTAAAAACCCTCATTGAAGCATTTATTCTTGTGGCGCTTGTCGTGTATATTTTCCTGCAGGACTTCAGATCCACACTTATCCCCGCGATAGCTGTTCCTGTTTCGCTGATAGGAACGTTTTTCTTCATGCAATTGATGGGATTCTCTTTAAACCTGATCACGTTGTTCGCACTGGTACTTGCCATTGGTATTGTAGTGGACAACGCCATCGTTGTGGTCGAAGCGGTTCACGCGAACATGGAGAAGACAACCCTTACCCCGCTTCAGGCAACTGTTAAGGCAATGAAAGAAATCAGCGGCGCCATCATCGCTATTACGCTGGTAATGTCGGCAGTATTCGTGCCTGTCGCATTCCTGGGCGGCCCTACCGGCATTTTCTATCGACAGTTCTCCCTTACCATGGCAGTGTCGATCGTGCTCTCAGGGGTAACTGCTCTAACGCTTACCCCGGCACTCTGTGCTATTCTTCTGAAGAACACCCATGGTGTTTATAAGAAAAGAACGTTTGTTCACAACTTCTTCCACCGCTTCAACTCGGTTTACAACAGTTTGGCGGGGCGATACAGACGATTAGTTGGCGCTATTGCGAACAGGACAGTCGTTACGTTCGCCATGCTCCTTTTCTTCTGTGTAGCCACGGGGATACTCGGCGCAATCGTACCATCAGGATTTATTCCGGAAGAAGATCAGGGGGCCATCTACGCAAACATCACGACGCCGTCAGGATCAACCCTGGAACGCACGGAGGTGGTCGTAGACGAAATTCAGGAGATAGCCGGAAGTATTGACGCAGTTAGTTCCGTCTCAAGTCTTGCAGGGTTCAGTGTGTTGTCAGATGGTACAGGTGCTATCTATGGTATGAACCTCATTAACCTTAAGAACTGGTCTGAACGAACACAAACAGACAAGGAAATCATTGCGTATCTCAGAGAGAATACGCGACATATCAGGGATGCCGAAATTGAGTTCTTCACACCTCCCCCGGTTCCGGGATATGGTAACTCAAGTGGTTTTGAATTACGGTTACTGGACAAAACCGGAGGTGAAGACCTGAAGCGCATTCAGGACGTGGCAGAATCGTTTGTGGCAGCCTTGAACAGGCGCCCTGAGATTACCAATACATTCACCACCTTCGACGCCAGCTTCCCTCAGTATATGCTGCACATTGATGCGGAAAAGGCGGCACAAAAAGGCGTATCGATTGAAAACACATTGAGTTCATTGCAAACCCTGATCGGCAGTGAGTATGCCACCAATTTTATCCGCTTTGGTCAAATGTATAAAGTGATGGTGCAGGCGTTGCCTCAATACCGCGAAAAACCGGAAGACATCCTGCGGCTTTATGTGAAGAGCAGCTATGGTGAAATGGTCCCGCTTTCTGCATTCCTGAGACTTGAAAAAGTTTACGGTCCTGAACAAGTCACCCGCTATAACATGTATACATCGGCATTGATCAATGGGCAACCTGCAGATGGTTACACGAGTGGACAGGCGATCAACGCGATCAAGGAGGTGGCTGCCGCTGAACTTCCTAAAGGTTTCGATATCGACTGGGCAGGTTCGTCGCGCGATCAGGCCATAGCCGGAAATGAATCCATCTATATTTTCCTGATTTGTCTGCTGTTCGTATATCTTCTTCTTGCGGGACAATACGAAAGCTTCCTGTTGCCAATGCCCGTAATTCTTTCACTCCCTACCGGAGTGTTTGGTGCGTACTTTCTCTTATCCGTTACCGGACTTGAGAACAACATTTATGCACAGGTATCGATGATCATGCTTATAGGTCTTCTCGGCAAGAACGCAATCCTTATCATCGAGTTCGCGACGCTTAAACACCGACAGGGAAAGACTGCGCTTCAGGCTGCAATTGAAGGTGCAACGGTTAGGCTACGCCCAATTCTAATGACTTCATTTGCCTTTGTCGCGGGGCTGATACCATTGATTTTCGCGAGTGGCGCGGGTGCTATTGGCAACAAAACCATTGGAACCGCCGCCGCGGGAGGAATGTTATTCGGAACCCTCTTCGGAATAGTTCTGATTCCAGGTCTGTATGTTGTATTCGCCACGCTCTCTGAACGCTTCTCCAGGGGAAAGCTGGAAGAAATTGCACTTACTGAAAACATTTAAGAAGGATGAATAGCATTAAGTCAACGATATATATACTCGTTTTATTTATTGCGGGAGTCGCATGCCGGCCAGCCGATTCACTGCAAACCAGTAACGTGTCTCTGCCAGAACGGTTTGGCGTTTCTTCGGATACCCTTTCGGCAGCACGTCTTCCATGGAGAGATTTTGTGGCCGACACAGCGCTTCAAAAACTGATTGGCATCGCCTTAAGGAATAATCTCGACGGGATGGTAGCCCTTCAACGCCTTGAGATGGCGCGTGCGGGTGTCCGGTCAACACGCGGTGCCCTTAAGCCTGTGCTATCCGTGGGTGCGGAAGCTGCGCAGCGCAAGTGGGGTCTTTACACGATGGATGGTGCCGGAAACGCATCGACCTACATCCGCGAGGATGAAATTGTTCCCGAGCATCTTCAGGATTACTTCATAGGATTTCGGGCTTCGTGGGAAGTAGATGTCTGGGGAAAACTCAAATCAAAAAAAGCTGCAGCGCTTGCGCGGTATCTCGCCTCAGTAGAAGGGCGAAACTTCATCAACACAAACATCGTCGCCGAAGTATCGGAAACTTATTATGCACTGACTGCACTGGACAACGAGCTGGACATCATCCGCCACAGCGTAAACCTTCAGGACAGCGCTTTCCAAATGGTGCAAATCCAGAAAGAGGCGGGAGTGGCGAATGAGCTTGCAGTCAGGCAAATGGAAGTGCAACTCCTCAACACCAAAAGCCTGGAACGTCAGGTTGCACAGGAAATCTTTGAAACCGAAGCGCGGCTGAATCTGTTGCTGGGAAGGGTTGCCCAACCAATCCAACGAGACCGCTCTCTGTACGACAGCGCAATTGCACTGAACATTAGGGCAGGTATTCCGTCGGACCTCCTCCTGAATCGTCCCGACATACGCCAGGCTGAATACGAATTGCGTGCAGCGAGAGCTGATGTGAGTTCTGCAAGAGCGGCATTTCTTCCTGCTTTGAATGTCAGCGGCACACTTGGATATCAGGCGTACAAAACCTCGCTGCTGTTTATGAACCCGGAGTCAATTGCCTATGGCCTGGTCGGCAGTCTCTTTGCGCCAATCCTTAACAGAAGTGAAATCAAATCACAGTTCGAGTACGCGAAAGCAGCACAGCTGGAGGCGCTGTACAATTATCAACGCAGTATCCTAACAGGCTATACCGAAGTATCGGTGCTACTGGCAAAACTGGAAGCCGTTCAGGATCAGATTGCCCTGAAGGAGCGTGAAGTTATTGCTGCAGATCAGTCTGTCGCTGTGGCAAATGAGCTGTTCCGTACGGGGCGCGCAACCTATATCGAGGTTATCATTGCCCAGACCAGTGCGTTGAATACAAAACGTGATCTTGTTAATCTCCAGAAACTTCAATACACCACGGGGATAAACCTTTACAAGGCACTGGGTGGAGGTTCGGTTGTTGAGTAGTGTGGGATTTCGCGCGTTCCATAGGCTCGATTACCTGCCGCACAGGCCCCTCGTGATCCCTGCGAGTCCACTCGATTACAGACCAAAAAAAAGATCCTGACTCGAAGAAGAATCAGGATCTTTCTAAATCGTGCGCTCGCAGGGATTAGCTCATACCCACAAATTACCCTGCCGCACAAACCCCTCGTGATCCCTGCGAGTCTACTCGATTAGGGACCAAAAAAAGATCCTGACTCAAACTTGAATCAGGATCTATCTCAACTGTGCGCTCGCAGGGATTAGCTCATACCCGCAAAACACCATGCCGCACAGGTCCCTCGTGATCCCTGCGAGTCTAGACGATTAGGGATCAAAAAAAGATCCTGACTCAAACTTGAATCAGGATCTATCTCAACTGTGCGCTCGCAGGGATTCAAACCCCGAACCTTTTGATCCGTAGTCAAATGCTCTATTCAATTGAGCTACGAGCGCAGTTTCTTTCGGACTGAATCTAAATCAACTTTGACCGATACTTTAAAACTATTTCGGCCGTTCACCAATCTGTATTCAGGATCCGTTCCATTTCAACTCCTACCGAGTTGCGTTTTGGGAGTGCAAATGTAAAGAATAAATCCACTCAACAAAATAAATGGTTTGGCTCTGCCAACAAAAAAGCTAATTTTGGGCCTATTCTTAAGAATTTTGTAAGCATGATAAATAGATTTTCCGGTTTCCTGTTTCTCCTTCTGGTCTCGTTCTCCGCTTTCAGTCAGTCGGCAGAAACACGACCGGCGACCGCCAGACCTGATCTCCCAGGCACTTTTACTCTTGAACTGGGATTAAACCGCGGACTCGATGCCCCCGACAGGTTTGACATAGGCCTTTTCGGGTCAAGGACCGTGAATCTCTACTATCAATATGAGTTCAGGATTATGAACTCCAAGTTCAGCTTCGTCCCGGGAATCGGACTTAGTCTCGAGCGGTTCAAATTCAAAAACAACGCAATTCTGGCATATCCGGCAGACAACCGCGATTCAGTCCTGCTCCTATCTGTCGCCGATCACCAGATCAGCACCATCCGGAAAAGTCAACTGATCACCAACTACATCGAAGTGCCGCTGGATCTCCGGTATACCCTGAACCCCGATGACCCGGCCCGCAGTTTCAAAATCTCCATCGGCGGACGGGTAGGCTATCTGTACGACGCGTTCACAAAAATCAAATACAAAGAGGACGGTGAAGCCAAACAGGTGAAGGATAAGCAAAACTTCAACCTGAACAGATTCAGGTATGGAGTGTCAGCTAAAATAGGTTTTGGGAATTTTGCACTGTTCGGGTACTATAATCTAAATACCCTTTTCAAGGAAGACAAAGGGCTATACCAAAACGGGCGTCCCATGGACTTCAACACGTTCACTGCCGGGATCTCACTTTCCAGCTTCTGACGACTTACTACTTACCCTTAAAAACGGGTTTGCGTTTCTCGAGAAACGCCGTAACGCCTTCTTTGTAGTCCGAAGAATTCCCGGCAATCTCCTGGCAGTAAGACTCGTAGTCGAGAACTTCTTCCAGCGAAGACGTCATGCCCTTGCGTAGCATCTTCTTGATCAGGGCAATCGCCCGTGTAGGAGCTGTTGCATAATACGCCGTATACTTTCCTACCTCGCCATTCAGCTCGTCCGCAGGAACAGCCTTGTTGATCAGCCCCATTGCTGCAGCCTCGGCCGCCCTTAGCCGCGTACCCATCGTGGCCAGCTCAAAAGCCCGGGGCATTCCGACAGTCCGGGGCAGGAAATACGACGAACCGGAATCGGGCACCAACCCGATGTTGATAAACACTTCAATAAACTGAGCGTCTTCTGCGGCAATGATGAGATCACATGCCAGGGCGAGCGAACACCCCGCCCCCGCCGCCACACCGTTTACGCGGGCGATGACAGGCTTAGGCATTTCATTGATAGCCCGGATAATCGGATTATACCTTTTGTGCAAAGAATCTATAAAGGAACGCTTACCTGCTTCCTGCGACGCCTTCAGGTCCTGTCCGGAACAAAATGCTTTTCCCTCCCCCGTGAGAACGACCACACGAACCTGCGCATCGCGTGAAGCCTGCTTAAATGCGTCCTGCAACTCGAACGTAATTCCATCATTGAGGGCATTGTAGACTTCCGGGCGATTCAAGGTAATAGTACATACTCCTGCATCGACGACGTAATTCAGGTATTGATAGGCCATGCCAGGTGGGTTAATGATTTTTCAGAAAGGTAAAAAGTAGGAAAATCCTAATAACGGAACAAGTGCGTCATCATCAGGAAACTGGTTCCCAGACCGATGGCTGATCCGGTAAACACTTCCCCCAGATTATGGGCCTGAAGTTTGAGTCGTGCAGACATGATTACGCCTGCCAGCACAATGGCAATTAACAGTGGATAAAACAATGCAGAGGTTTCCGAAAGGCTGTTTAGCGGAAGCAGAATTCCAATGAAACCCCAGACCCCTGCCGCGTGGACACTGACTTTGTAAAAGAACGTCACCAGCGTGCAGACCAGTACAAGAACGTTTATGACAATCAGGAATTTGAGAAAGTTGTCATTGAGGCTAACTTCAGCACGGTGATAAAATACCCACGTTACGGCAGTGTAAAAAACGCTGATCAACACGAATGGGATCGTCCGCTCCTGACGCGTAGGCATGGAGAATGTTTGCGTGATCCCCAACAACCGGAGGAGCGTAACCATCATTACCGGCAGCACAAAAGTCACGCAGAACAAAATAAATATGAAACGCCAGATCCCTTCATCATTGATGGGATCGAAGGCTATGGGAAATACGAAAGCAAAGATGGAAAACAGATACGTCGCGAGCAACAGTGGGTGGAATACAACGGACACGATACGTGCCAGGATAGTTTCTGTCATCTTATAGCTCTTTACGGAGTCGTGCAACGGGAATATTCAACTGCTCGCGGTATTTGGCTACCGTGCGCCGTGCGATGTTGTACCCTTTCTCATTTAATATCTTCTCGAGCTTGTCGTCAGATAGGGGCTTGTTCTTGTCTTCCTTCTCGATGATATCCTTGATGATTTGTTTTACCTCCCTGCTGCTTACCTCCTCACCAGAATCAGTGGAGATTCCTTCAGAGAAGAAGTACTTCAGGGGATAAATACCAAAATCCGTCTGCACAGCTTTGCTGCTTGCAACACGCGATACAGTAGAGATATCCATGTTGATCATAGTAGCAATATCCTTCAGGATCATTGGCTTTAGCTTCGTTTCATCTCCTTCCAGGAAGAAGTCATACTGAAAGTCCACAATAGCCTTCATCGTCCTGAGCAGCGTTTGCTGGCGTTGCTTGATCGCGTCGATAAACCACTTGGCAGCGTCCAGTTTCTGCTTAACGAAACTTACCGCTTCCTTCAGCTTCTTGTCTTTCTTGTCGCTCTTGTCGTACGCCTTGAACATCTCGGTATAAGAACGGCTGATCCGTAATTCGGGAGCGTTCCTGCTGTTGAGGGCAAGTTCAAGCTTGCCGTTATTGTTGGTGAGAATAAAATCAGGGATGATGTACTGATTCTTCACCATCGTTGACGCTCCGCCTCCACCCGGTTTGGGATTCAGCTTCACAATCAACTCTACGGCATCGCGGATAAAGTCTTCGTCTTCAGTATCCAGTTTCTTCTGAATTTTCTGATAATGCTTCTTTGTGAACTCTTCATAGCATTCAGAAATAATCTTTTTGGCTACAGCAACGTCAATATCATGACCGTTATCCATGCGATCGAGCTGCAACAGCAGACATTCCTGCAAATCGCGCGCGGCGATACCCGGGGGATCAAAAGTCTGAATCATCTTCAGAACAGATTCCACCTCTTCGCGGGTGGTCTCGATCCCTTGTGAGAACGCCAGATCGTTGACAATGGAGTCGAGGTCGCGTCGGATGTATCCATCACTCTCGATACTTCCAACGAGTTGTTTGCCTATATTATATCGGTGTTCATCCAGCCCCAGGAAATCGAGCTGGCTCATGAGCTGCTCATGCAGTGTACTCGACATGGGAATGGGCATGTCCCGATCCTCGTCGTCACCGCCGTCGCCCTGCATCTTGTAGCCACTATAGTCGTCATCAGGCAGGTAGTCCTTGATGTCTACTTCTTCCTCCTTCGTATTATTCTCCTGAAACTCCTGGTCGTCGAAGCTTTCCTCAGGCCCATCCTGTTCCTCGCCCTCCTCCAAAGCCGGGTTGATCTCAAGTTCTTCTTCTATCCTTGCTTCCAGCTCGGCAGTAGGCACCTGCAACAGCTTGATAAACTGTATCTGCTGAGGAGATAACTTTTGTTGTAGCGATTGGCTTAACCCAAGCTTTTGCATTCCGTCCTTTCTTTAGCGGTCCTATCAAATACAGTGCAAATTTATAAAAATTGTGCAGAGTATGCCCTGCAAAGCGTTACAGGGCCATAAATCTTGCCCTCCGGCGGCCTTACTTACAGCCGGTAATGCTTTCAAAACTGACAAGTTTTTTCGTTTTTTGCACTCCTTTCGAAGATAACCTCAAGCAAAACGACTATGGCAAGAACAAAAATCAAGGAACTTTTGAAGCTAACACCGACAGGCCAGGAAGTTACTGTTAAGGGCTGGGTGCGGACCTTCCGCAACAATCAGTTCATTGCCATAAATGATGGTTCGACCATTCAGAACCTTCAGGCTGTCGTAGACTTTACAAAAACCGACGAATCTGTTCTAAAACGCATTACAACAGGAGCATGTATTGCCGCCACCGGAGAATTAATCCCCTCACCGGCGAAGGGGCAAACCATGGAAGTGAGGGTAAGCGAACTGACGATCCTTGGCGACTGCGATGCAGAGAAATATCCGCTTCAGCCCAAGAAACACAGCCTTGAGTTTCTGCGGGAGATCGCTCACCTGCGCAGCAGGACGAACACCTTCAGCGCCGTAATGCGTATAAGACACGCAATGGCGTTTGCCATTCACCAATTCTTCAACGAACGAGGGTTCTCGTACATCCATACTCCGATTATTACAGGATCGGATGCAGAAGGTGCCGGAGCCATGTTCCGGGTTACTACTCTCGACCCTGCAAATCCGCCGCGCACGGAAGACGGCAGCGTGGACTTCCGCGAAGACTTCTTCGGACGTGAAACGAACCTGACGGTGTCCGGACAACTCGAAGGGGAAACGTATGCGCTTGCACTGGGGGATATCTATACATTCGGTCCTACCTTCCGGGCAGAGAACTCAAATACGACACGCCACCTGGCGGAATTCTGGATGATAGAACCTGAAATGGCGTTCTATGACATCAACGATAACATGCAGCTGGCGCAGGAGTTCCTCCAGTATCTGGTTCGCTACGCGCTTGAACACTGCGCCGAAGATCTGGAATTCCTAAACAAACGCGCGCAGGAAGAAGAACAACAAAAACCTCAGGACCAGCGCAGCGAAATGGGACTGATCGAAAGGCTGAAGTTTGTCGCCGAAAATGAATTTCAACGGTTGACCTATACGGAGGCCATCGACATTCTGCGCAACAGCAATCCAAACAAGAAGAAGAAGTTTCAATATCTCGTAGATCAGTGGGGCGTCGACCTGCAATCAGAGCACGAACGCTACCTGGTGGAAAAACACTTCAAAAAGCCTGTCATATTGTATAACTATCCCGCCGAAATCAAGGCCTTCTACATGCGGCAGAATGAAGACGGAAAAACCGTTGCCGCGATGGACGTTTTGTTCCCGGGTATCGGTGAAATCATTGGGGGTTCTCAGCGCGAAGAACGCTACGACCGTCTTCTGAAACGCGTACAGGAACTGGGACTTCCCGAGAAAGAACTCTGGTGGTACCTCGATCTCCGCAGGTTTGGCTCCGCCCCTCACAGCGGCTTCGGCCTTGGATTCGAACGATTGATGTTGTTTGTCACCGGAATGACTAATATTCGCGATGTGATCCCTTATCCGCGTTTTCCCAAGAACGCTGAGTTCTAAGACTCGGCAAGTCTAAGCTATTTAATTTTCAGAGGGTTAAGACAATCCTGTGACTTTCCGCCTATGACCACATTATAGGTCAAACTAGTTTGTTTCAACCGCGCGGTTCCATTTCACTAAACCTAAAACTATGGAACCAAAGAAGAATCCCAAATATGATGTTCACCGTAAACGGAACGTCATATTCAACTTCAGCCTTGCCCTGAGCCTACTGATCGTGATCTCGGCCTTCCGAATTGCTGTGCCTTACGTGAATGAAATCCCCAGGCCTGAACCGGATGACCCCAGCATAACTTATGATTTCACAATACCTGTTACCACCATAGCAGATAAGACGCCACCGCCGCCAGAGGTCAAAACGAGAACTAAGCCAATTGACATAACCAAAATCAAGGTTGTTGATGTTCTGCAGGCAGGGCCTGACGACGAGCCCACGGAGATTACAGATCCACAAGACTTGCCAAATCCTTTTGGTGGACTCGAGTTGCCCAATGAAATCCCCGACGATTCGACATTCATCGCGGTCGAACACAAGCCCGAACCCGTCGGAGGCTATGCTTCTTTCTATAAGACTCTGGGAGACAATCTACGCTATCCCAAAAAGGCCATACGCTATAACACCTCAGGAACTGTCTTCGTGGAGTTTGTCATAGACAAAAAAGGCGATCCACAGCAAATAAAGGTAGTTCGTGGAATTGGTAACGGTTGCGATGAAGAAGCCATGCGCGTAATCGGTTTATCGCGATGGAATCCAGGTAAGCAGCGCGGCAAGCCAGTAAAAGTAAGAATGGTTCTTCCCGTGAATTTCAAATTGCAGTGATGAGTATCTGATTTACCCTCCGTTTTCAGCAGACATTCAGACAGGGACTTCTTTTGTCCCTGCCATTATTATGGCTGCAGTTCCCCAATTTGTAGCGGCAGTCCCCGGATAAACTGCCAAAATCGCGCTTCGACCGATTGCAATTTATGGGAATGCTATGGCCCTAATATTTTATGGTTAAGTTTTGATGATCTGGAAGGCAATTTGCTTCCGATCTGGACAAACAAGCTTAACACTAAACGCAACCATATGGAATTTCCTACACTGGCGAGAGGCGCACGACTAATTTCACTTGGCTTAAAGGATGAATCAGGACAAGATATCGGCAAGGTGGTTGAATGGGTATTGGACGTTGATCAGGGAAAGATCTTATATATCATTGCCGAATTCTCGAATTCACCGGGTTATTACCCTATTCCGTGGAAAAAACTATCACCTGCGGCGGATCGATCGGGATACATTGTAAATCCGGAAGACGTTATGAGGACGGAACTGTTCATGAATACGCACGACCTCTTTGAAATCGCCGAGGATCCGTATTTCTACGAAAAAATCGAGAACGCTTACCGTACGCCAAACCGCGTACCTCAACGTACTCCTTATGCGCCGGAACACGTACAATCGCAATCTCAGCGTGTACATACATTTTCGCCAAGCCGTGAATACATCCCACTTGACGCAATGCCACAATTGCAGAATGGGTGAGTACGCAATCTCATCAGATTAACCCGGGACCGGATAGACATACCGTGAATAGCAAACGTTACGGTATGTCTCTCTGATAGTCAGCATGAGAGATCGCACCACAAAATGGGGACAGGTCCAGGTCGACTCAGGCCTCGTTTGCGCCAACTATCACAGCTGCCATTCCAACAGCATTTCTGATTCTTAACTCAATATCGCCCCACGCCTTCGTCTGCAACAGCGGCCGCGGAAACAGATGCGACCCCATCCCCACACAAAAAGCCCCCGCACGAAACCACGAGGTCAGATTTTCCCTGGTTGGTTCTACACCTCCGGTAATCATTAATTTCAGACCGGGAACAACGGGAAGGATACTCGACACGAAGCCAGGGCCCAGGACTGCCCCCGGGAAAAGCTTGATTACTTCGGCCCCACATGTCTGGGCATTGACAATCTCCGTAAGCGTGGCACACCCCGGAATCCACATGATCCCGCTACGGGCGCAAACCTCCGCCATGTCAGGGTTAAAGATCGGTGAGATGATAAACTGGGCACCTGCATCAATAAAGCGCTGTGTCGTTTCACCGTCCATGATCGTACCGATCCCAAGAAAAAGGCCCGGAAAATTTCTTTGACGTCGTACTAGTTCGGTAAACACATTGAAAGAATTCTCACGGCGGTTGGTCATCTCAAACACACGCACACCCGCATTATAGGCCGCCTCGATAATAGCGAGTCCCTCCTCCTCATTTTCAGGCGTGAAAAGCGGGACCACCCGCGTCGCGCCAATTTGTTGCAATATCTTATCTGTCTGCATCACTCAGCGTAGTAGCTTTCCGACATTTTCCCCTTCAAGAAGCGCCGTGATCTCTTTCACTGAAGCAACGTTTACATCACCCTCGATCGTGTGCTTCATGGCTCCTGCTGCAGTTGCGTAGTTGATACACTCCTCGTCCGGCTTACCCGAAATACTGGCGTATATAAAACCAGCCATAAATGCATCGCCTGCCCCGACTCGATCGATAATCGGCTGAAGGTCAAACTCGCGCGTTGTGATCATCCGGGCGCCATCCCACAGCATTCCGGAAAGGATGTTGTGCGAAGCTGTTATCGTCTTTCGCGACGTAGCGATAATCTTTTTGACATTTGAATATTCACCCATCGCAGTCGCGCACGCCGCTTCCCAGGTTGGCCCCGAAATACCAAGACAATTCTCGAGGTCCGTCACGCCCGCTACCAGCACATCCGAATAGCCGATCAATTCAGGCATGACCTCGCGTGGCTGTTTACCGTACTGCCAAAGATTGCGGCGATAGTTGATATCCGCGGAAACGGTGATGCCCATCGACGAAGCAGTTTTTACTGCATCCAGGCATGCCTGAGCTGCACCGGCGGATATCGCTGGCGTTATTCCAGACCAGTGAAACCACTGCGCATCCTTAAGGATTGATTTCCAGTCGAAATCAGCCGGATCAAGTTTGGCAAAAACCGACTCAAACCGGTCGTAAATTATCTTCGGAGCCCGCAGTGAGGCGCCGTTCTCCAGGAAGAAAACACCTATTCTGCCCTGCTTGTAAACGATGCGCGAGGTATTGACACCGTAGTGGGCAAGCGTTCCGGCAGCCGCCTCGCCGCGATCATCATCGGGCAGGCCTGTAACATGGGTTGCGGGTATCCCGCTCAGCGCGAGAGAGGATGCTACACTCGCCTCAGAGCCTACGTACAACACGTTGAAGCTCCGCGCCTGCCGTAACCTGCCATAGGCCTCACACGACAAGCGCATCATAACTTCACCGAATGTAACGACGCCCTTCATCAAAAATTAAAAAAGCGTTTTGCGTTATGGTAGCAGATTTTCTCAACCATCTCACCCACCAGGCTGATATCATCGGGAACTTCGCCACGCTCGATATCTTTTCCCCACAGGTTGCACAGAACGCGTCTGAAATATTCATGCCGCGGGAACGACAAGAAGCTTCGCGAATCTGTCACCATTCCTACAAAGCGCGAAAGAAGTCCCATATTGGACAACGCGTTGAGTTGTCTTTCCATGCCATCTTTCTGATCCAGGAACCACCAACCACTTCCGAACTGCATCTTGCCAGGTATTGTGCCATCGCTAAAGTTGCCAAGCATCGTAGCGAAGACCTCGTTATCTGAAGGGTTGTTGTTATAGATAATAGTCTTTGACAGCTGATCTGTGCTATCAAGCGCGTTAAAGAAGCCAGACATAGCCTCTGCCTGTCTGTAGTCCCCTATTGAATCAAATCCAGTATCCGGCCCCAGCTGCGTCAGAAGACGTGAGTTGTTATTCCGGAGTGCGCCAAGGTGGAATTGTTGAACCCATCCTTTGGCGTGGTACATTCTTCCAAGGTGAATGAGAACGGCAGCTTTGAACGCATGTATCTCATCCACAGCGAGGCTCTTGCCGTCTTTGGCTTTCCGGAATATGCCATCTGCAAGTTGCAGCGCCTGCGGATGGTAATAAAGATGCTCCAGCCCATGATCAGATGCCCGGCACCCAAGGCTATCGAAAAAATCAATACGCTGCTGAAGCGCCTGGAGGACATCATCAAAAGTTTGTATGCCGACCGAAGCCGCTGCGCCCAGTCGCTCAAGATACTCGAAGTAGCGCTCGCCGGTCTCGATGGCGAAAGCTTTGTCAGGGCGGAACGTTGGATACATCTTCAGCTCATGGCCTCCTTCCGCAAAAGCAATGTGGTGTTCAAGAGAATCCGCCGGGTCGTCGGTAGTACAAACGACTTCGACGCGCATTTTCTCGAGCAAGCCCCTGGTATGGAATTTCTCGTGCTGAAGCATTTCAGCGCATGTCTGATATATTTCGGTTGCTGTCGACTTCTGAAGCAGCTGCTCAACTCCGAAGTAGTTCTTCAATTCAAGGTGCGTCCAGTGGTACAAGGGGTTTCGCAACGTATAGGGTACAGTCTCCGCCCAGCGTGCGAACTTTTCCTCCGGCGTGGCATCGCCGGTGATAAACCTTTCGGATACTCCGTTTATGCGCATCGCCCGCCACTTGTAGTGATCACCCTCCAGCCAGATTTCGGTCAGGTTATTAAATCGACGGTTTGTCGCGATATCCTTTGGCGAGAGGTGGTTATGGTAATCCAGAATGGGCATGTTTGCTGCGAACTGTTCATACAGTATCTGCGCATATTCGTTTTCAAGCAGGAAGTGCCGATCCAGAAATACTTTTGATGTTTTGATCATAATCTCTGTTTTTCATTAAGCAAGCGTTGAATTCCAAGTTCCAGTCCGCGCAATTCTGCAAGACCACGAAGTCTGCCAATCGCCGAATACCCCGGGTTCGTCTTCTTTTTCAGATCATCAAGCATCTGATGACCATGATCAGGCCGAAAAGGTATCTGTTCCTCGCGCCGGTGCTGCCATTTCACCAGCTCGCGCATAACTTCATACATGTCGACGTCCCCATCGAGGTGGTCGGCCTCGAAGAAGTTGCCCTTGTCGTCGCGACGTGTGCTTCTTAGATGTACAAAGTTAATTCGGTCTCCGAGGCGTCTCACCATACCGGGAAGATCGTTGTCTTCGCGAACGCCAAATGAACCCGTACAAAAACACAGGCCATTGTACGGCGAGTCATACGCCTGAAGCAACCTCTTCGCGTCGTCTTCTGTACTCACTACGCGTGGCAAACCAAGTATGGCGAATGGTGGATCATCGGGATGGATCGCAAGTCGGACGCCGCATTCTTCGGCCACCGGGCCAATCTCTCTTAAAAAATTATAGAGGTGTTCGCGCAGCGTTGCCTCATCGATCGAGCGGTATTCATCAAGCGCTTGCTGGAATTCATCTAATGTATACCCTTCTTCCGCGCCTGGGAGCCCCGCGATGATATTTCGCTGAAGCAAGCCCAGCGAATCGTCAGATGCTTTCTCAAGAAAGGCTTTTGCTTCGGCAATCTGCTCAGGCGTGTAATCACGCTCAGCTTGCGGCCTTTTCAGAATCAGCACGTCGAATGCGGCGAAAGCCACTGCATCAAATCTCAACGCCCTCGACCCGTCCTCAAGTTCATAGGCAAGATCCGTACGTGTCCAGTCAAGAACCGGCATAAAATTGTAACACACCGTCTTGATTTCACACGAGGCAAGGTTACGAATACTCGTCTTATAATTTTCGACGTAACGGCCGAAGCCGCTTTTGTTTTTCTTGATGTCTTCGTGAACAGGAATGCTCTCCACAACAGACCAGCGCAGGCCAGCCCGCTCAATGATTTCTTTTCTTTTCCTTATCTCTTCCACTGGCCAGACGTGGCCATTTGGAATATGATGTAACGCCGTGACAATGCCTGTCGCACCAGCTTGCCTGATATCCTGCAAGCTGACGGGATCGTCAGGACCAAACCATCGCCAGGTTTGCTCCATAAAGCGCTGAGTGTTTTGCGTGTTATTCAAGGTGGATGGTTTTCAGATTTTTACAAATACGAAATCTTCGCGCGTCAGACGCCGGAGAAGATGTTGAATCCGCCGTCAACGGGAACGGTGACACCAGTAACAAAGCGTGAGGCGTCCGAGCAAAGGTACAGCAACGTGCCAACGAGTTCGTCAGGCTGCCCGAATCTCTTGAAAGGCGTATTTCGAATTACATTTTCACCGCGCTCCGTGTACGACCCATCGGGATTTGTGAGAAGCGAACGATTCTGCTCGGTGATGAAGAA
This sequence comes from Bacteroidota bacterium, assembly GCA_023417065.1. Classification (GTDB taxonomy): domain Bacteria; phylum Bacteroidota; class Bacteroidia; order Cytophagales; family Cyclobacteriaceae; genus Ohtaekwangia. Next base: position 41,301 of record JAEZGH010000134.1, on the reverse strand, counting down.
CCCCGGAGCAATACCATTGACGCGGATACCTTCGCCAAATTTGCTCGACATCTCGATGGCGAGCCATTCAGTAAAGTTCATCACTGCCGCCTTCGCTGCACCGTATCCTACAACGCGTGTAATAGCGCGGAAAGAGGCCATGCTCGCGATGTTCACAATCACGCCGCTGCGGCGTTCACGCATCGAATCACAAAACACCAGCGTTGGCAACACAGTGCCTTTCAGATTCAGGTCAACAACCTTATCAAACTGATCCATGTCGAGATCAAAAAAGGTCTGCTGAGGAGTAATCACAGCACCTGGCATATTTCCGCCGGCGGCGTTTACGAGTATATCAATTGCACCAAACTTATCGATGATGATCTGCTTTGCCTTTTCCAACTGCTCGCGTTCCAGCACATCGGCCTGAACGAACAACGCCGTTGCGCCGGCTGCGATCAGCTCGTTCTGGAGCTTTTCGCCATTTGTCCGATTGCGTCCAATGATTACCGTTTTCGCTCCTGCCCTGGCGAGGCCCCTCGTCATTTCACTGCCCAACACGCCGGTTCCTCCGGTGATGACTGCGGTTTTACCTGCAACGTTGAAAATGTTTTTAATGTCCATGTTACTTTTTAGGATGATTATTGATGAATTGTTGATTCATGAATTTGCCGAAGGCGTTTGAGGGCTCTTCCCATCTGGGCTTCTACGGTTTTCACACTTATCGAAAGCTCCTGAGCGATCTCGCGATACTTCAACCCTTCGTCCCGGCTTAGTTCGAAGATGAGTTTACATTGCTTGGGCAGCATACCAATGCCTTGCGAGATATGCCATTCCAGTTCTGCGTGCTCCAGCGCTTCCTGAAGAGTGTGATTTTCTGAGGGAACGTTTGCAGCGTGCTCGAGTTCGCACCACGACATTCTGTGAACGCCGCGAAGATAATCGAAACCGCGATTTCGGACGGCGGTGTACAAGTAGGATTTTGGCGATGCAACTTTGATCCGGGCCCTGTTCTTCCAGATGGTATAAAACACATCGCTTACCAATTCTTCGGCAACCTCACGAATAAGGACGATGCGCTCGCAAAACGAACAAAGCGGTGTGTACATTTTATGAAACAAGCGTTCAAATGCGTTGTAATCATCACCTTCGAGAACCCGGTTCATCAGAAATTCAAGACCTTCTGAATCGGAAATTCCCGGGAATTCCGTTACTTTTTGCTCGGATAGTGGTTCCTTCGGAAGCCGTTTCATGCGTAAAAACCCATTGAACGATTTAATTTTGCATTTTTTCCGTAGCTTTTCATTTAAACAACGGCTTTTTTCTTAATTTTTTTCCGGGACCGTTCCCGGTAGCAGATAACGAGGTGAGAAAGTATGGTAAACAAATCGATAACGATAAAAGACATTGCAAAACGACTGGGGATTTCCAAGTCTACGGTTTCACGCGCGCTGGGCGACAAGTCGGATGTGCATCCGGAAACAAAAAAACGAATCCTCGAACTGGCGTCGTCGCTTCAGTATGCACCCAATGCACTTGCAATAAATCTCAAACAACAGCGCACAAACACCATCGGCGTGATCGTCCCTGAGACGATTAACAGCTTCTTCGCGCGTGCCCTCGGTGGCATTCAAACGCTCGCCGATGTTGCCGGAGTAAATGTCATGATATGCCAGTCAAATGAATCGCATATCACCGAAAAAAAGAACGTCCGCTCCCTGATGTCCAACCGCGTGGATGGCATGATCGTATCTATCTCGCAGGAAACTGATGATTCCGCGCCCTTCAAAACATTCATCGATAAAGGTTTTCCCCTCGTGTTTTTTGATCGGATCTGCGACGATATACAAGCGTCGCGGGTCGTCACCGATAATTATGAAGTTACATGCGAAGGCACCCGCCACCTCATTGAACAAGGATGTAAACACATTGCATTCGTCGCCGGTCCCCAGCACATATACAACTCGAGGAACCGCCTTCGTGCTCATATTGACACGCTCCGGCAACACCAAATTCCGATAAATGATTTTTACATTCTGCAAACCGGGTTCCGCAACACGAAAGTGGAAGAATACACGCGATACCTTATCAACCTGCCCCAGCGCCCTGACGCCGTGTTTGCGATAAACGACATGGCGGCGATCGAGATGATCCACGTCATGCGCCGCGCAGGCCTACGCGTTCCCGAAGACATTGCCGTCCTGGGTTTCAATAACGAAGACGTCGGAAACTTCATCGAGCCCTCATTAAGCACCATTGATCAGCCCGCGCACCAGATGGGCAGCACAGCAGCAGAATTGCTAATAAACCACATCAATCATCCCGGTATTCCCCCGGAGGAACGAATTGTTAGGAGTAAACTGGTGGTAAGAAAATCAACACTACGTTCGAACGTGTAAACTTATCTCGCATCGTGAAATTCAGCCATCAGGCTATCGATCTGCTGAGACGTCAACGGTTCACCGTCGTGAATCACGATTCGATACCGGAACGTGATCTTTTCGCCCTTCTTCAGGGTAAGATTGAGTTGTTCCTGGCCTTTTGAAAAGACTTCACGCCCCAGCGGGTTAGCGGCAAACAACCCATAACCACGTGCATGCCAGTACGTAGGATAACCCGGATTATCGGGATGATCGATAATCGTTATCGAGACAGGTTTATCTTCGGCATACCCATAAAGCTGAACCCACGGTGATGATGACGCCCATACTTCGTCACCTCTCACCCCCTCACGATTTACATACATCCCCGTAACACCCTGGTTGTTCAATGCCTTTTCTTCGGTTTGCTGGCCTTGACTATCGATAAAATAGTCCATCTGCGCTGAAGGCATCTCCAACGAGCGGGCTACGCGAATTCCGATAAGGCCGTCCTTAACATCCTTGAAGACCACCTCCGGACTCACTGCTTCCAGGGAAGCAATTCTATCAATGATGAAGTTATTTCCATTTCTTCTGAAGTTGAATTCCGTTGTTTCAATCAACAATACACGTTGCTGATGATCTTCCCATTGACTGAGCACCTTAAGGGTAGCGGCATCCTTTTCAGCGGAAGACGACAGTACTTTCTTGTGCACGATTGAACCATAAGACGTCTTTCTTTCGGGCGCAATCGCAGAACTGTTATTCCAAAAGTCGAGGCCGTTTACGCTCTCATAATTGAACCAAAGCCCTGTGTGGTGCGGATGATCTGCCCTCTCCCCATGCCTTGGTGCGATAGGAAAACCACGCGTAACTGTAACGCCGGAGAGCGTTCTAACCGGATACAGCACAGGCTTCTCGGTTGAATCGAAATAGCAATAAGCGGTGATCGGCTTGCCGTCGTAACGCAGTACGATTTTCTTCTCAGATTTCTTATCAACGAATGAGAATCCGGATTGCGCCGCCAGGATATATCCTGACAGCGATAAGCCCAGAACAAAGATCAGCCGTAGTGTTGTCACCGCGTTTTAAAAGGATTTTAATACTGGAATACTTTTCCGTTCACCATTACCTCCTGCGTTTTAGAATCAAACGTAGCCTTTGCTCCCGAACGCGCTGCTGCAGTGGTCATAATCGTTGCGATCGAGTGTTCATACCCTGCTTCAACCGGTGCATTGGTCTGCTTTCGACTTCTTACACATTCCAGCCAGTTCCGCATATGAGCAACAGTGGTGACGTCACCTCCGGTGTTCGCCGCGGCTTCGGTCCTCACCGATGTATCTGCAAGGTCCATCTCAGGTAACAAATTTGGCTTCATATTCATGGCCATTGCGTGTCTTTCCGTCAACCCTCCCGTTGGAGAAACCTTGTTGGTGTTCAGATTCAGCTCGCCGCCATTGGAATAATAGATTTCTTTGGGATTCTCATCGCCGTTGTGCATACGTGATGAAAACACCACCTGAAATCCGGAGGCAGGATCATTTTCCGGACCATAATCGAATACCGCTGTCATAGTATCCCAGTTTACTCGCCCGTCTTTCCACTTATAAACACCGCCGTTGGCGACAACACTCCGCGGATGTTTCAGTCCCGTAAACCAATGTACAGTATCAATCTGATGACTCATCCATTGACCGGGCATTCCTGAACTGTAAGGCCAGAACAGACGATACTCGAGATGCTTTCGCGCGTCGAACTTTTCAAACGGCCTGTTCATTAAAAAGCGCTTCCAATCTGTATCCTTTTCTATCATTTGCGACACAAGTCCGGGACGGCGCCAACGGCCAGGCTGATTAACATGCCAGGTAAGCTCAACGGAGGTGATGTCTCCAAACTTTCCGCTCTTGATGAAGTCGGCTGCAGCGTGATAGTTTACGCCACTGCGACGCTGGGAACCGATCTGAATAATTTTCTTCGATGCCTTGATGACTTTCAGTGCCTCGCGGTTGTCCTGCATCGTTTCGGCAAAGGGCTTCTCAACGTATGCATCACATCCCGCTTTAATGGCCTCAATTGCGTGTAGCGCATGCTGAAAGTCTGCCGTACTGATAATCACAGCATCTACTTCCTTTGCGTCGTAGAGTTCTTCATTGTTTCGGTATGCTTTCACCGAGTGTCCCAGGCCCTCCGTGAGAAATACCTGGCCTTCGTCGCGGCGAATCTTCCAGATGTCGGAAAGGGAAACAATATCAAAATTGAGTTCCTTATAACTATTCAGGAATGCCGGGAAGAGCGAAAACTTGAATCGCTCCGAAAAGCCGATGACGCCGACATTGATGCGGTCGTTGGCACCTAGAATGCGGGCATAACTCTTCGCACTGGTGGCTATTGTTCCCAGATACGTTCCGGCGGAAGCCAGAACAGCTTTCTTCAGAAAGTCCCGGCGTGATTGATCATTACTGTTCATGTTTCTGGTTGAGTTTGGAAGTGATACTATTTATCGGAAAGTTCACGAATTTTAATGCTTCTGTAGAAGACTTCGTCGCCGTGATCCTGCAGGAGAATTCTTCCTTTTTCGGCCATACCAAAGTTTTCCCATTGCGCGTACTTGCTGCGCGCGACAAGGGCCTGATAAATCGGTGTTCCCCGTTGGTATTCGACCACCTTATAGCCATTAAGCCAATGCTCGACGCGATTGTCAGGATATACAACGATGCGACCGTTGTTCCATTCACCAATAGCGTGCTGTCCCCGTGAAACTTTTACGGAAGGAATAAGATCGTACAGCGACGCCAGCGTGCGATTTCCAACTACGCCCTGCTTCGCATCGGGATGTTTTTCGTCGTCCAGTATCTGATACTCCAGACCTATGGCAGACCCGGCATTCTTTTCCGATTCCGTAACAAAATACTTAACGCCACTGTTTGCGCCCGGTGTCAGGCGGAACTCAAACTGCAGATCGAAGGCTGCAAACTCCTCCTGCGTGACGATGTCGCCGCCATTTTGTGATTCAGCTCCACCTGAACTCAAAACATGCAGCACACCATCCTTAACTTCCCATCCTTTATCAGGAAATTTATCTTTGTAAGCCCCCCGCCATCCCGTAGTTGTTTTGCCGTCGAACAACAGGCGTACACCATTTCTCTTTTCCTGTTCGGAAACGGTGTTCGGAATCAGATTCACCACAAAGATGTCATCGTATGGTGATGCTTTCAGGTTGGCGGTTTGAATGCGGATATCTTTCCAGCGGATTTTTTGTCCTGCTTCCTGAGGCGAACCGATGGAATGTACCTGCAAGGCAACAAAACCTTTCGGCGTCATGTCGTCTACCAGATGTGCCACAGGAATTCCATTGATCCAAGTGCGCATAACCGGTCCGATACACTCGACTCTCGCCTTGTTCCAGTCATTTTTCTTATATGCTGATTTTGCAGCGGGGTTATAGTCAACTGGGTATAACCATTGTCTGCGTGCCTCGTCGTATATTCCTCCGGTCCATGCCCGCGGCGACGGATCTATTTCCATCTGATAACCATGTACGCGTCCATCCTGATAATCTGGTTTACTTTCACTCCTGAACTGCACTCCTGAATTCATATCAGCATCCAGCTTGAATTCAAACTCCAGGATGAAGTCTCCGTAGTCCTGTGTGGTGGTGAGAAATGAATTTGGCTCATCCGGCACCGTCGTGCCGATGATCTGTCCGTCTTTCACTTCATATTTCGCCTTGCCGCCAAGTTGCTTCCATCCATTCAGGTCTTTCCCATTAAACAGCTTCACCCATTTTTCCTGGGCGTGCACCATTGTAGTGAAGGCGATAAATAGTATTACAATTACAAAAGGCTTGGAGTATCTTATCATTTCTTCTCTAGGTTTATTATACTAACAAAAGTGCGCGAGTAAAGCTATCTACACGGCTATTGCTCTTCTTTGCTTCGCGCTTTCATAACAAAGCGAAATCAGGCGGATTACATTCAGTGCCTGTTCAGCTTTAACCGAAAGTTCATTTCCCTCGCGGATTGCCTGATATACATTTTTGTAGAACGCACAATAGTCACCGGGAATGGTCTCTACAGCCTTTGTCCCGGTTGTTGTATCGAGCTTTCCCCAATACATGGATGGTTCCTGTCCCCATCCCGCGCTGCCTGGATTTTTCTTTTCCTTGAGATCCTGCTCCTGCGGGTCAAGTCCGGTCTTCACAAATGATCCCTGCGTTCCATGGACAATATATCGCGGTAATTCAGCCTTAACCAGATAACTCGACTTTACAATGGCAAGATGTCCGGGATATTCCATACGAATATCATAGAAATCATCTACCGATCCGCCGGGGCGCTGCACACCCACGCGTGCATCAATGTACTGCGGCATTCCAAAAAGAACAAGAACCTGGTCAATCATGTGAGATCCCAGATTATATAGGATGCCCGTGCCTGGTCGCTTCTCCTCTTTCCAGGTGTTGGCCTCGATGTAGTTCCTGAACCGATCGTAATGTGCTTCAAACTCTACCACCTTGCCGACGGCGCCATCGCGAATGATTTTCTGAACAGTCAAAAAATCTCCGTCCCAACGTCGGTTCTGAAATACACTCAGGATGCGATTCCTGCGTTTTGCCAGCTCTATGAGCTTCTGCCCCTCTTCCGGATCTACTGTAAAAGGTTTTTCAACAACCACGTGTTTTCCCGCCTCCAGAGCGGCAGAAGCAAATTCATAATGGGTTTCATTGGGAGTATTCACGACTACAAGTTCGATCGCGTCATCAGTTATAGCATCCTGTACCGTTTTGGCTATCCGCACATCCGGATATCTTTCTTTTGCGGATGCTGAATTCCGCTGAACAATAACAGACAAGTCGAATTCAGCCATCGCTGAAATCAGTGGTGCATGAAAGACGTCGCCTGACATGCCGTATGAAAGAAGCGCAGTTTTTATCGGTTGGCTCATGGAAATACCGGGCTTTTCGCCGTTGAAAGAAGTTTTGTGATAACTTTTGACGATGTTAGTTATACTTGCCTTAAAAATCAAACGCTTTGGGTCGCAGCGAGCTCATTCAAACTCTGACGGCATATAAAACTACTTATCCGGAAGAACAGCGGTTCATTCCTGCGTTTCTCGAACTGCTTCACCATCCTCGGGCATACTACCGCGATCATCTGCCCGGACATATCACGGCCTCGGCAATGATTGTTGATGCAACCGCGCAAAATATTTTACTTCTTCATCACAGGAAACTGGATCGATGGCTACAGCCCGGCGGACATGCCGATGGCGACGAGAATGTGCTTCAGGTAGCCAGGAAAGAAGTGTTTGAGGAGACGGGGCTTCAGACTTTCATATTTCAATCAGATGTCTTCGATGTGGATATACACGCCATTCCTGCACGACCAGACTTCGTTGAGCATTACCACTACGACATACGCTTCCTTTTTCAGGTTGACAGAAACGCTGCGCTTCACGTCAATGATGAATCTTTTGCGATCAGATGGTTCCCGATTGATGAGATAGCCTCCGTAACCGGAGGGAGTGATTCAATTCTGCGTATGGCAACGAAAGCCCGCGAATTATTTGCCGGCAATGATAAGTAGACCAAAAGACAACACAACCATCCAGAATCGGTACTGGAATATCGTCGGAATTATTATCCAGTTAAGCTGCATCGCTACGGCGATCAGAACGATGACTACAGCAACTGCCTTTAAAATCGAACGCGTCTTATTACTCATGGTTTTCAGTTGGCCGCAAAATAGTGAATAACTTTCAAAGGTGGTGTTCATCCCATCGATAGTTAGGATTGCGCAGAATCGGCTCTAACGAGAACTATTTTAAGAAGACGGGGTTTTATCCTAGATTCGCCTTTTAATTTGGCATTGGCGTTTCAAACGCTCGCTTTGTGATAGAATGGCAAAAACTGGTACTGATCTACAATTAGCTAAGTCTCTACTTGAGAAAGGGGAACTCGTCGGAATACCTACAGAAACAGTCTATGGACTTGCTGCCAATGCCTTGAATGGCTCCGCCGTTGCACGAATCTTCGCAGTTAAGAACAGACCTGAGTTTGATCCGCTTATCGTGCACGTACCCGACCTTGATGCTGCCCATCGTTATGTAGAGCGCATGCCGCATCAGGCACACCGGCTGGCGACGTATTTCTGGCCCGGGCCACTAACCCTGGTCCTCCCGAAGAAAAGTATTATCCCTGATATCGTTACGTCAGGAATGGAAACGGTAGGTCTGCGTTGCCCTGACCATATTCTCTCCCGACAATTGCTTCAGGAACTGGACTTTCCCCTCGCTGCGCCAAGTGCAAATCCGTTCGGGTATGTTAGTCCCACGCGTCCTGAACACGTAGCAGAACAACTTGGCGACAACATTCCTTATATCCTCGACGGCGGCGAATGTCAGATTGGAATTGAATCAACCATTGTTGGCTTTGAAGGCGCTGAAACGGTCATTTATCGTCTCGGCGGGCTAAGTCTGGAGAAAATTGAAAGCATCATTGGTCGTGTGCGCATTCAGTCACACTCATCTTCCCGACCCAAAAGTCCGGGGCAACTTACCAGCCATTATGCTCCGTCGAAGCGTGTGATTCTCGGCGACATAAAGGAGCTCCTGCAAAAGTATCCGTCACACTGTACAGGTATTCTGTCGTTCTCCGACGACTACAATTCACCGCATCAGATCGTGCTTTCGAAGGACAAAAATCTCGAAGAAGCTGCCAAAAATCTTTTCACTGCCTTGCGGACTTTTGACAAAATGGATGTAGACGTAATCGTTGCCGAAGAGGTTCCGGACACCGGACTGGGGCGCGCAATCAACGACCGGTTAAGAAGGGCAGCTGCTCAAAATCAGGAATAAAACCGCTGAAAGTTTCGTTGTGAATTTCACATTTTCATTTTCTTTGAAGGCTAACGCAAACAACTACTGAAATGGACAAAGTCAAAAAGATTCTTGTGCTCACCGGCGGTGGCGACTGCCCGGGTTTGAACGCCGTCATTAGAGGGATTGCAAAAACTGCACGCAAGGAGAAGAACTGGGAGGTTTACGGCAGTATTGAGGCCTTCAATGGCGTATTTAACGAGCCAACTGAATTGATAAAGCTTACCGGAAAGAAGACTGCTGGGATACATGTGAAAGGCGGTACGATTCTAAAGACGACCAACAAAGGCAATCCGATCAATTTTCCTGTTCCGCAGCCGGATGGAACGATCAAGTTCATCGACCGCTCTGCCGAACTGGTGAAGCGTATTAAAGACCTTGGTTTTTATGCAGTAATCAACATCGGTGGCGATGGTTCCCAGCGCATCTCGAAAGCGCTCTATGAGCACGGGCTTAACATCATTGGTGTTCCCAAGACAATCGACAACGATCTTTCGGCAACGGATGTAACATTCGGTTTTCAAACTGCAGTACAGATTGCCACCGACAGCATCGACAAACTTGTGACGACAGCTGAAAGCCATCACCGCACTATGATTATGGAAGTGATGGGGCGCGATGCAGGTTGGATTGCCCTGCACACTGCCATCGCCGGCGGTGCAGAAATCTGTCTCATACCGGAGATTCCTTATGACATCAACAAGATTGTCAAGAAGCTCAATGCGCGTTACAAGAACGGAAGAGGCTTTGCCAACATCGTTATTGCGGAAGGAGCTAAGCCGAAGGCCGGAACAATTACGTCAACCCAAAACGACAAAGGTTCTGAACACGTACGCCTCGGAGGTGTGGCATTCCAGTTGTCGAAGCAGTTAAAGGACGCAGGTTGCCAGATGGAGATCCGCGAAACTGTCCTCGGGCACGTTCAGCGCGGAGGCACTCCCGTTGCTTATGACCGGATTCTCGCCACCTTGTATGGCGTCAAAGCTTTCCAGCTTGTTGAAGAAGGTAAGTTCGGACAGATGGTAGCATTCCGAAACAATGAGGTGACATCTGTTTCACTCGAAGAGGCAACCAGGCATTATAATGTCGTGGATAAGGATTCGTTCCTCGTGCGGGCAGCCAAGGGAATGGGAATCAGCTTCGGCGACTAACATCAAACAGAAATCGATTGCATCATAAAGCCGGTAACGAGCCGGCTTTTTTTAAAGGGAGCATGGCAAGTAAGAACACAAAAAGTTTAGTTTTGCATGGCTCCAAATTGACCTTACCGTGCTACCCGGGTAGACTTTACTGCCTCCTAACCTGAGGCCTGCCCTTTCAGGGAATGAATTTCAAAACTTTCTACAATCGCTATGAAAACAATTAATGACATCAATTTCAAAGGCAAACGCGCTCTTATCCGTGTCGATTTCAACGTACCTCTGGATAAAAGTTTTAATGTCACCGACGACAATCGCATCCGCGCAACCATCCCGACGCTGAAGAAAATACTCGACGATGGAGGAAGCTGTATCCTGATGTCTCACCTGGGCCGTCCGAAAGAAGGACCTGAAGAAAAATATTCACTTAAACACACCATCAAAAAAACCGAAGAACTTCTTGGACGTCCGGTGAAGTTTGCCGGTGACTGCATCGGCGAAGAAGCTTTCAAACTCTCGGCAGCACTTCAACCCGGTGAAGTTTTACTTCTCGAGAACCTTCGCTTCTATAAGCAGGAAGAAAAAGGCGATGAAGCCTTTGCTGAAAAGCTCAGCAAGCACGGTGACATTTACGTGAACGACGCTTTCGGAACAGCTCACCGCGCCCACGCTTCCACTACTATCGTCGCCAAGTTCTTCACAGAAAAAGGCGCCGGTTTTGTAATGGCTGCAGAACTCGACAACGCAAGGAAAGTCCTTGAGAACGCTGCGAAACCTTTCACGGCCATCATGGGCGGCGCGAAAATTTCCGATAAGATTCTCATCATCGAAAACCTCCTCGACAGAGTAAACAACCTCATCATCGGCGGCGGAATGGCTTATACATTCTTCAAGGCTATGGGTGGTAACATCGGTAATTCACTCGTTGAAGCTGACAAACTTGACCTGGCCAACGAGCTCATCAAAAAAGCTAAAGCAAAAGGCGTGGAGTTGCTTCTTCCTATCGACAGTGTTATCGCAGATAAATTTGCAGCGGATGCGAACACCGATATCGCCAACAATACAAGCATAAAAGATGGCTGGATGGGATTGGATATCGGACCTCAGGCAATTGAGGTGTTCCGCAGAACTGTCGAGAGCTCAAAAACGATCCTCTGGAATGGTCCTATGGGTGTTTTTGAAATGGAGAAATTTGCAGCGGGCACTAAAGGTATCGCCGAAGCTGTGGTGAAAGCTACAAAGAACGGTGGCTTCTCCCTGATCGGTGGTGGTGATTCGGCCGCAGCCGTAAACCAGTTTGGCTTCAACGACGATGTCAGCTATGTATCTACCGGTGGTGGTGCATTGCTTGAATACTTCGAAGGCAAAGTACTGCCAGGCGTAGGTGCACTGGATTAATCTTCCCTGCAAAAAAAAAAAGAAGGGACACTCGTCAGAGCGTCCCTTCTTTTTTTTATCAACGATTATCAATTGAAGTTCGCCGTAATTTTTTGTTGCATGGCAGCAAGTTCATCCTTCGACGGATTGAGCTTGGGCTGCATGAAATTGATGTCACCCATACTGTTCATAGGCACCAGGTGAATATGCGTATGCGGAACTTCAAGACCAATCACAGCTACACCGATCCTTTTACACGTAACACTTTTCTTCAACGCAACTGCTACCTTCTTAGCGAAGATCATAAGCCCGCCGAGAAGTTCATCGTCGATGTCGAAAATATAATCGACTTCCGTTTTCGGAACTACAAGAAGGTGACCGTGAACCAGAGGATTGATGTCGAGGAAAGCGATATACCGATCGTCTTCGGCGACAATATACCCGGGAATCTCACGGTTGATAATCCTGGAAAAGATAGAAGCCATAATTAAGCTGTGATATCAAGGACAACAAGTTCAATTTCACCTGCAGGTGTCTGAATTTTGGCTGTTTCGCCCTTTTGTTTTCCGAGCAACCCCTTGCCTATCGGCGACATCGTTGAAATCTTACCTGCTTTGAGGTCTGCTTCTTCTTCCGACACCAGCGTGTATGAAACAGATTTTCCACTCTTCGTGTTCTTAATGGTTACTTTTGAAAGAATAGAAACTCTGGAGGTGTCGATGTTGTTTTCGTCCAGCAGACGTGCGTTAGCAACAAGATCTTCGAGCTGCGCGATTTTGGCTTCAAGGTGGCCTTGTGCATCTTTTGCTGCATCATATTCCGCGTTTTCACTAAGATCCCCTTTATCACGTGCCTCAGCAATCTGACGTGCAATATCGGCCCTGCCTTTGGACTTTAACTCCGCCAGCTCGTTCTTAATTTTTTCCAAACCCTCTTTGGTATAATATGACACTTTGCTCATAAGAATGATATTAACAATAAGCTCTAAATTATTCTTTGCGCTTTATACTTCGCCGAATTTCGGACACAAGCGACAAAAAAGAAGCAACGGCCTCTGAAGCAGAGGCCGTTGCTGATACACAAAGGTAATACAAATAATTATTTAAGCAAATTTAAGCATCAACCAGAGTCGGATGTGCCACTTTTATCTGATTCAGAATTTCCTCATCAAATTTGGCCAGGTAGAGCGTCTTCGCCTTTGCCAACTGGTCTACGGATAAGCCCTTTGCTCCCCTGAGGTCTGCTTTGTACAAACTCGCATTCTCGAAATCTGCGCCCATTACATAACAATTCTGCAGATTTGCTTCCATCAGAAACGCATTCCTGAAATTAGCCTTGATCAAAAATGCTCCTTCAAAATTCGTCTTGATCAGAAAGGCATCCTTGAAGTTCGCACCACTTGCATAAGCCCCTTTCATATTTGCCTGATTGAGATTTGAACTTTCGAAGTTCGTTTGATTAAGGCGTGCATTCTCAAAATTACATTCGATAAGACTCGACTGTGTAACGTTGGAAGAATTCAGATTCGACCCCGCCAGATTGACGTAGTTCAAATTCGTTCGGGGCAGATAACAATTCACAAGATTTATCTCGTGAATCTTGTGGCGGTTCAGTCGTTTGATGTTACCGACAGTCCTGAACGCCGCTTCTTCCGATTCCCATAAACGGAAGTCATCAATTTCATCTTTATATGTTCTGATGCGCTGCCGGATTTCACCATTGTGATTCAGCCAGAAGATCAAAATACCGATTACCGCGATATCAAAGATCATCCCGTGCGCTTCAGCAAGTACCTGTGGAATAAACGTATCAAACTCCTCGATGTAATACTTCATACTCAGTCCGAGTACGACGATGGTCACCATCAAAAGTACAAGCGAAGACGTCAGGAGAGGTTTTTCAATGATTGAATTGAAAGCTTCGTTTAATTTCCTGATACGCTTCTTCAAGTACGGCATACACTCACACGAGGCAAAAAGTCAAAGGCACGATCAGGGCCGTATGTTCAGGGCCTTAATCTTAGAAACCAAAACTACATTAATTTTCACGTGTGATTCAAACGTCCATCCGGCAATATGAGGGGACAATATTACATTCGATCGATCTGTCAGTGAATTGAAGGCCTTCGCCTGCGAGGGTGTTAACTGATGCAGCTTTTCATTTTCAAGAACATCCAGGACAGCACCTCGGACTTTGCCGTTTTCCAACGCTGAAACCAAATCGCTAAGTAAAACGATCTCACCGCGGGCCGTATTGATCAGGATAAAATTCTTGCGAAAGCGCTGTACAAAAGCACTATCTACCATCTTCCGGGTTTCAACAGTCAGGGGAATATGAAGACTGAGAATATCAGATTCCTCAAAGATAGTTTCCAGCCGCACCTCCTTTGCATATTGATCTGAATAATCAACTTTATACTTATCGTATGCTAAAACCTTACATCCAAACCCACTCAGGCGACGTGCAAACGACTGCCCCATATTTCCGTAGCCGATGATACCGATGGTCTTATCCATGATTTCTTCGCCCCTGTTTCCTTCCCGATCCCACACCCCTGCACGCACCTCTCTGTCCCCTTTCGGGATGTTGCGCATGAGCCCAAGAAGAGCACCTACTGCAAATTCCCCTACCGCATCGCGGTTTCCTTCCGACGCGTGAACAACCTGTATGCCGTGCGCCGCCAGAAAATCAAGTTCAAGATTATCAAGTCCTGCTCCTGCCCTGCCAATGACTTTCAACGAAGGCGCGTCGCCAAGAAGGTCGCGATCAATAATCGTCTTGCTTCGCACAATCAGACCATCGTAATCCTGATGTATTTTTCGAATCTCGTCGCGTTTGATCTCAGGTCTGTAGTCAACATCCCATCCTATCTCCGACATCATCTCAAAAAGACTGTCGTGCATCGGATCAATAACAAGGCAAACCGGCTTTTTCATCACAGCATTATATGAACAGTAAGAAAATATATTGTCAAACCAAGTAAGTCGTTTGTGGTGGTTATGAATGGTCCCGACGCCAGCGCGGGATTTAATCCAACCCGGTTCAGGAGCAATGGCGTTATCGTGCCGACTAACGACGCAAACACGATTACACTGAACAAGGCTATACTCACAACCATGGAAAGTCGCACTTCATCAAACAGTAGTATATTCAGCACGATCACAAGGGTGGCGAGAACAAACCCGTTAAGCAACGCTACAGAAAATACGCGCCCCAGACGTTTCCATAGTCCGACGTCGACGAATGCAGTATTGCCAAGGCTCTGAACAATCAGCGATGACGATTGAATTCCCACATTCCCACCGGTGGCTTGAATCAGGGGAATAAAAAATGCAATGGCGGCAACACGGCTGAGCTCGGCTTCAAACAACCCCATAAACCTTGCGTTCAAAAGTCCACCAATGATACCGATAACGAGCCAGGGAAGTCGTGCCCGTGTATTGCGCCAGACGCTGTCGTCTTCTTCTATATCTTCAGTGATCCCCGCCATGATCTGACGTTCCTCCTCTGCCTGCTCAGTGATCACGTCCACGATATCATCGATAGTGATCCGCCCCACAAGCTGATTCTGCACATTCACTACAGGGACGGATTCCAGATCATACTTCTTCATGATCCCGACGACGTCATCCTGTTCCTGATACGTTTGTACGCTTACGATATCAGCTTCGTATATGTCTGCAACAAGCTTGCGCGCGTCGGATATGATGAGGTCCTGCAGGGCTACTTTTCCCAGAAGCTGATCATTCTCGTCAACCACATATACCTGATAAAATTTATGCACGTTCTCTGCCTGCTTCCGGATTTCTTCCACGCATCGCACAACGGACCAGTGAATCCGGGCTTTGATCAATTCTTTTTCCATCAATCCCCCTGCTACATGGGGTTCATAACGCAACAGTTCTGTCACCTGGCCTCGAAGCTCGGGGTCAAGCGATGCAAGGATTTCTTCACGAATCTTTACGGGAAGTTCGTGGAGGATATCAGCGGTGTCGTCGGATTGCAGCCGATTGAGAAATGATGCTATTGCCTCCGGTGGATAGACAGCAAGGTTTCGTTTCCTTATGTCCGGATCGAGGTGATTGACTACTTCCGATTGAATATCCGGCGGGAGCAGATCGAGAACCCATTTCCCTTCGTCGGCGGAAAATTCATAAAGCAGCGCGGAAATGTCAGCCGGATTTACGTGCTCGAGTGAACGCCGTATGAACGCGTCATCCTTTTCATCAATTGCACGCTGAAAAAGGTCACGAAATTCTTTCGTCAGCTCAAATTCCACCGGTGATGCCACGACTCTTCTCTATAGCTTGTGTAAGTTCAATAAACATCTCGACGGAAAGTTGCTCTGCCCGTTTGTCGAGTATCGGCGATGAAATTAACTGGGCGTCTAAATTCAGGCTTTTCAAAGCGTTTCGCAAGGTCTTCCGGCGATTATTAAATCCCTGCTTCACCACCTGGACAAACAACTTTTCATCGCAGCCGAGAGCTACCCGTTCATTGCGGCGCAACCGGATCACGGCAGACATCACCTTGGGTGGAGGTGTGAATACTCCGGGGGAGACTTTAAAGAGATTCTCAATACGATAGTAGGCCTGCAGCAACACGCTGAGTATTCCGTATGTCTTGCTCCCGGGTGGTGACGCGATCCTGTCGGCGACCTCCTTTTGAAGCATACATACTACCTGACGCACCGCATCGCGATGTTCAAGGATTCTGAAAAAAATCTGTGAGGATATGTTGTAGGGAAAATTGCCGATAATGGAATACTGTTCTGGCATGAGGTCCGTCAGGGGTATTGTCAGAAAGTCGCCCTCCACGATACGCGGGCTCAGCCCCGGATAGTGTTCGTGAAGATAGGCTACCGACTCACGGTCTATCTCGATCAGCGTAAGGTTTATCTTTGGATTTGCCGACAGATACCGGGTCAATACACCCATACCGGGACCAATCTCCAGCACGGCATCCTGATCGTCTACTACTAACGCTTCGACTATCCGCCGCGCCGTATTCTGATCGTGCAGAAAATGTTGTCCCAGGAACTTCTTGGCTCTGACCTTATCGCTGTTGGGCTTTTCCATTGCCGCAAGGAAGTGATAATGGCGCACAAGGGCAAGGGTCCTGAGTGTTGGAGACGCTTCTGTTTTCGTCTTTTACAGGAATTTGTTATATCGCAGGATATTACTGCATTCATGACCTCAAACCATAAACCCCGCATCGGCATTACTATCGGCGATCTGAACGGCATCGGCCCCGAAGTAATTATGAAAACACTCGCCGATCACAGGTTATTTGCCTTGTTCACTCCCGTTATCTACGGGTCGGCCAAGGTGATTACTTTTTACAAGAAGCAGCTGGAGATTGATGAGTTTTCATACAACCAGGTTCGCAACCCTGGCCAATACGCACCAAAAACGGTTAACGTGGTCAATTGCTGGGAGAACCAGATTGACATTGTGCCGGGCAAGGCGTCCCGCGAATCCGGCCATGCGTCCTTCCTTGCGTTAAAACAGGCCTGCGAAGATTTGCGCGATGGTCACCTCGATGCAATCGTCACAGCCCCCATCGACAAGCACTCGATCCATGGGGAAGATTTCCCGTTCACCGGCCATACTGAGTACATTACCCGGTTTTTCGGGGCCCAGGACAGCCTGATGTTCATGATCAGCGACGACCTTCGCGTCGGCCTGGTTACCGAGCATGTTCCCGTGAAAGATGTTTCTGCAGCCCTGACGCGTGAAAAGATCGAATCCAAGCTGCGGATCATGGAGCAGAGCCTGAAAGTCGATTTTGGCATCACCAAGCCTCGAATCGCCGTCCTGGGATTGAATCCGCACGCAGGCGATAACGGCCTGATTGGCAATGAAGACGACCAGTTAATCAAACCGATCATAACTGATTTCCGCAACAAGGGCCGGCTCGTTTACGGCCCCTACCCGGCTGACGGCTTTTTCGGAACTTCCGCATACCGCAAATTCGATGGAATACTGGCTATGTACCACGATCAGGGCCTGGTAGCCTTTAAGGCGATCGCCTTTGAGAATGGGGTGAATTATACGGCTGGACTTCCGATCATCAGGACGTCTCCCGACCACGGAACCGCATATCCGATTGCGGGGAAGAACCAGGCCAGCGAAAGCTCCTTCCGGGAAGCCATTTATAAGGCCCTGGACATCATTAAGGGCCGCTCGGAGCAGCTTAAAGAAAAATAGGTAAACTCCTGTTCAGGATCTGCACGTTAAAGCCGCCTGAATGAAGGTTAGCGGGATTAATCCTTATATTTGGCGCAAGAAAACAACGAGATGGATATCGTCACGAAAAAGCAACTGAACATTTTGATCCAGCTGGCCGAGGCCGACAAGCATTTTGCCAAGAGCGAACGGGAGATGATTTTCAAAATCGCCAGCGACCGCAACTTTCCTGAGAAAGATGTCCTGGAGCTCATCAAGAACCCTGAACCCATTGATTCTCTGGGAGCCCTGTCACCGGATCAGAAGTTCGAATACCTCTACTCCTGCATCGAGCTGATCTTCATCGATCAGAATGTTTTCGAAAGTGAAATCATCTTTTGTAAGAATATTGCCATCAAGCTGGGCTTCAAGAAGGGAATTATCGATTTTTTCATCGAAAACCACGGAACAAAAAACCGAAAAGAATTTCGTGATATTGCCCTTTCTCAATATTTATAACTGAAAATCAGCGCATTAACAATTGAATTGTCCGCATTCCGCCCACTGAATCAGAAAACCGCAAATTCTGCCATTCGCCTGGTGTGCAAATCCCATTAAATCTCCTAAATTTGCCGACTAATTTTTAACGCCCGAGTGGGCAATTGGTTGTGGGGGCTTATAGCGTAAATATCATCGGTCTTAGCAATAAGCTTCATCATTTCGAATACGAATTTGATGATGACTTCTTCCGAAAGTACGGGACCGGAGTTGTTTCGCAAGGCCGGTTTAAGGCTGAGGTGGCGCTCAATAAGCACGAAACGTTCCTTGAAGCAGACTTCAAAATAAAGGGAACAGCAAGGCTCACATGCGACCGCTCACTGGAGGAGTTCGACTACCCGATCTGGACAACCCGCAAGGTTTTGTTCAAATACGGAGAGGCGGATGAAGAAATCAGCGACGAAATAGTGATGATCCACCGGGATACCGTGGCCCTTGAACTGGGCCAGTATATCTATGAGTTCATCGCGCTGGCGGTGCCGATGAAGAAACTTCATCCCCGGTTCGTCCAGGAGGAGAATCAGGATGACGATTCCTCCGAAGGAAAGATCGTTTACAGCTCGGAGAAGTCCGACCAACCCGATAGCGACGACAACGATGACAACATCGATCCTCGCTGGAACATATTGAAGAAATTAAAATAAACTGTTTGTATTATGCCAAATCCCAAACGCAAACTCTCGAGAACCCGCCGGGATAAGAGAAGGACACATTATAAGGCTGTCGCCAAAGAAACTACTATCTGCCCGACGACAGGCGAACATCACCTTCCTCACCGTGCATTCTGGCACGAAGGTAAGCTTTACTTCAATGGTAAAGTGGTGATGGAAAAGGAAGTTCTCGCGTAAGTAATGGTGCATTTTACAGTGCGCAACTCCGTACAGAATCACAATATTCTGAATGGGGCAATGTACCTGATCTGCATTTTGACGTTTCACATACGAAACTGACTGACATACAATGCTCGATGAAAACGCTCATCGGGCATTTTTTCTTTACACCAAATTAATTCACGGCCCGCGGCAACGCCGCATAAGGATATGACAAAAATAAGAGCAGCTATTACGGGTGTGGGCGGATACGTCCCCGACTATGTCCTTACTAATCAAGAGCTCGAAACGATGGTGGATACCAGCGACGAATGGATTACCACCAGAACGGGGATCAAAGAGAGAAGAATTCTCAAAGGCGAAAACAAAGGTGTTTCGGTGCTCGGCATAGAGGCCGTGAAAGACCTGCTGGCAAAAACAAAGGTTGATCCGAAGGAGATTGACCTGATACTTTTTGCCACCGTGACCGCCGACATGACGTTTCCTGCGACAGCAAACATCGTTGCTACTGCAGTGGGCGCTGTAAATGCCTTCAGTTTCGATATGAGTGCCGCATGCTCAGGCTTCATTTATGCGCTCACTACCGGCGCCAGCTTTATCGAATCCGGCAGATACAAGAAAGTTATTGTAATTGGCGGCGACAAGATGTCCGCCATCATGGACTATACCGACCGCACAACGTGTATTATCTTCGGCGATGGTGCCGGCGCTGTACTCCTCGAACCTACTACTGAGGATGTCGGCGTGATCGATTCTATACACCGCAGCGACGGGAACGGAGAAGCATATTTGCATATGAAAGCCGGAGGAAGCCGCCGGCCAGCATCAGCAGAAACCGTCGCCGCCCGCCAGCACTACGTGTATCAGGAAGGCGCCGCAGTTTTCAAATTCGCGGTCACTAACATGGCCGACGTTGCAGCGCAAATCGCTGAACGCAACAACCTGAAACCTGAAAACATCTCCTGGCTTGTGCCCCATCAGGCAAACAAGCGAATCATTGACGCTACCGCAAGTCGCGTGGGCATCTCTGAAGACAAGGTGATGATGAATATCGAACGCTACGGCAACACAACCGCAGGAACTATACCGCTCCTGCTGTGGGATTATGAGAAGCAACTGAAGAAAGGCGACAACCTTATTCTTGCGGCGTTCGGCGGTGGCTTTACCTGGGGTTCTGTATTCGTCAGATGGGCTTACGATCCCGCCTGATGTCTTCCCCTGATTTTTTGATATAGCGTCCCTTTTTGCTCCGCTGACACGGCGGAGTTTGATGAATTGCATTTAATTACTTGATTTGTAACTTAACGAGCGAAATCTATGGCAACTGTATCTGATCTAAGCAAAGGCAACTTCATACGTTACAATGGAGAAGTCGTCCAGGTTGAGGAATTACAACACCGCACTCCTGGAAACCTCCGCGCATTCTATCAAATTAAGATGAGAAACGTTCGCAATGGCAAACTGGCTGAAAACCGGTTCCGCCCCGGCGACGAAGTTGAATTGCTGCGAGTAGAAACAAAAGAATATCAATATCTGTACGCCGACGGCGAAAGCCTCGTGTGTATGGATAATGAAACCTTCGATCAGGTCTATATCGACAAAGTCCTCCTTGGCGACTCTGTGAATTATATTAAGGAAGGCGTTACCCTTTTGATTGCATTCGAAAACGGAACAACACCTATCACTGCAGAAGCACCATCACACGTCGTTCTTGAAGTAGAGTATACTGAACCCGGAATTGCAGGTGATACTGCTACCCGCACACTGAAACCTGCCAAGATGGAAAACGGCGTCGAGATCAGAGTACCTCTGTTCGTCAACACCGGCGAAAAAATAAAAGTAGACACGCGGACAGGCGCATACGTCGAACGCGTTAAAGAATAATCAACCGATCCATGAGCAAAAGAGCTTCAAAAACATCAACCCGGAAAGTGGAAAAACCCTCCCGGAGTTCCGCGGCTTCTTCCACACCTCAACCTGAAATGAAGACCTCCGAAATCCGGGATCTTATAGACTTCATTTCTAAAACGGGGCTGAACGAAGTCAACATTGAGACAAAAGAACTTAAGCTTCACGTGAAGCGTGAACCTGATCAGAAGATACTGAAATCGTCCCCGGTGATGACGCATATGCCTTCGACCCAGGTTATGCCACAGCAGAGCGCGCCATCCGTGCAGACGCAGCTTCCACCACAGACTTCCCCTTCGAAGGAGGCATCCGCTGAAGCGCCGGCATCCGGTACGAAGCTCGTCGAAATCAAGTCGCCAATGATTGGAACATTCTACCGTTCTTCTAGTCCGGACGCACCCCCATTCGTCTCTGTTGGCGACAAGGTAGCCAAGGGCCAGACAGTCTGCATCATCGAGGCCATGAAACTGTTCAACGAAATTGAATCGGAAGTAAGTGGTACCGTGGTTAAAGTGATGCTCGAAAACTCAAGCCCTGTGGAATACGATCAGGTTCTCTTCCTGGTTGAACCGGATTAATTTTTTGGGGAATAACGAAATATCATGTTTAAGAAGATATTAATTGCAAACCGCGGTGAGATTGCCTTGCGTGTTATACGGACCTGTAAGGAGATGGGCATCAAAACTGTTGCGGTTTACTCCACCGCTGACCGGGAAAGCCTTCACGTACGCTTCGCCGATGAAGCGGTGTGTATCGGTGATGCCCCCAGCAAGGACTCATATCTGAATATCCCGCGAATCATATCAGCTGCTGAAATCACTAACGCCGACGCTATCCACCCCGGATACGGATTTCTTTCTGAACGCGCGGAGTTTTCAGCAATATGCCATGAGTACGGAATCAAATTCATCGGCCCCACTCCTGCGATGATCGAAGCTATGGGCGATAAGTCCACCGCAAAAGACACCATGAAGAAAGCCGGAGTACCTACCATCCCCGGAAGCGATGGCTTGCTGAGCTCCGTTGATGAAGGGATGAAAATCGCCAAGAAGATCGGATACCCCGTGATTATAAAAGCTACTGCCGGAGGCGGTGGGAAGGGTATGCGCATCATCAACGATCCTTCTGAATTCAAAAAAGCATGGGATGATGCAAGACGCGAAGCCGGCGCATCATTCGGCAACGATGGTCTGTACCTCGAAAAATTCGTAGAAGAGCCACGCCACATCGAAATTCAGATTGTGGGCGACCAGTACGGCAAAGCTTGCCACCTCTCTGAACGCGATTGCTCTATTCAACGACGCCACCAGAAACTCGTGGAAGAAACACCTTCACCGGTTCTCAATCAGGAACTTCGTGAAAAAATGGGCGAAGCCGCAATCAAAGGCGCACGCGCTATCAAGTATGAAGGTGCCGGAACCATTGAGTTCCTTGTCGATAAACATGGGAACTTCTACTTCATGGAGATGAATACCCGTATTCAGGTGGAGCACCCCATTACCGAAGAAGTAACCGATTATGACCTTATCAAGGAACAAATCAAGGTTGCTGCCGGAGTACCTATCTCAGGACGTAACTACTTCCCGAATCTGTACGCGATGGAGTGCCGGATCAACGCTGAAGATCCTGCCAATGGGTTCAGACCGTCACCAGGTAAAATCCTCAACCTCCACCTTCCCGGAGGGCACGGCGTCCGCGTCGACAGCCACGTGTATGCAGGATATACCATACCACCAAACTACGATTCCATGATCGCAAAACTTATCGTGAGCGGTCAGTCACGTGAAGATGTGATCACGCGTATGAAACGCGCGTTGAGTGAGTTCGTGATCGAAGGTATCAAGACGACAATTCCGTTCCACCTCGCGCTGATGGACAACCCTACGTTCAGAAGCGGCAAGTTCACAACGAAATTCCTCGAAACAAGTTTTGACTTTTCAACGCTGAAGGAAGGTTGATCTTCCCTCAGACACTAAGCACAAAAAAGGATACGCTAACCACGTATCCTTTTTCATTTCCAGGAATGATTGGAATTGATTGGTAGCTCTTACAACAAGAGGATCAAAAGAAGGATAATCACAAGTATAGCTCCGATACTTATGTATACACCTCCGCTGATCTGCTTAACCTCGTCTTTAATTTCGCGAACTTCGCGCTTCAATGCTTTTCTTTCACTCTTCGACATTGCATTCCTGTCCATAGCCTTGATTTCCTCCAGGCGGTTTGTAAGCCTGTTCAGCTTTTGCTCAGGAGTTTCTTCAGTAATTGCTACGGGCGTAGTTGCCGATGCGAAGGAAGGAGATGCCAATGCCATTAATACCATCAACAGAAGGGATTTGAATATGTGATGTATTTTCATACGGGTAAAGATTTATTTGATAACCCTGCTAAAAAACTTGGTGCCATTGGTATTCATTTCGTATAAGACAAACAGAATTGAAGTTCTCGTTGTAAATTCGCAACGTGTTGCCGGGATTGTGCATGCGATGAGACTTTGCATACCTATGCAAAAAAGACCCTGAGCCCTCAATTGAACGTAAATCTGAATTCTGACATTTTATGCAACTCGCTCAAGAAACGCTTTCGGGCTGGGGAAACATTCCAAAATCAACGTGTAATGTGCTTTATCCCCGAAATGAGCACGACCTCCTGAAACCTCCCGCAGCGCGCCATATTCTCCCACGTGGCCTTGGCCGCAGCTACGCCGATCAGGCCACGAACACGGATCAGGTAGTGCTGAAAATGGAGAAGATGAACCACTTTCTGTCTTTTGATGAAGAGAAGGGCATTCTCCACTGTGAAGCCGGCGTTTCACTGGAAGACATCCTTACCCACCTGACACCCCGGGGCTGGTTTCCGATGATTACACCCGGGACGAAGTATGTTACCATCGGTGGTGCCATCGCGAATGACGTTCACGGCAAGGCCCATCACGCCGATGGTTCGTTTGTCAACTGCGTTTACGACTTCACCATACTCCTTGCCGATGGATCTGTTGTTCGCGCAAGCCGGGAAGAAAACCCAGATCTTTTCTGGGCAAATTTTGGTGGGCTCGGATTGCTTGGAACCATCCTCACGGCTACAATCCAGCTTCGGAAGGTTGAAACTACGTACTTTCGTCAGAAAGCCTTCGCTGCGCAGACCCTAGATGAAATGCTACAGGCTATCGATGAAACCAGTGATGAGTTCCCTGCATCCGTAGCATGGATTGATCCAATGGCAAAAGGTGAGCGTCTCGGTCGCGGAGTGCTGAGCATGGGTGATCACGCGCGATTTGATGAACTTCCTGAGAAGCTGAAGAAAGATCCTTTAAAGATCGGCGGTAAACCAAAACTGACTGTACCCTTCTATCTGCCTGCATTCGTACTGAATCCGCTTACTGTGCGCATGCTGGACATGGTTATTTACCAGATGCAGAAGTCGGCGCCATCCTTTTCTCACTACGACAAGTTCTTCTATCCGCTTGACATGATCAATGAATGGAACCGCGGCTACGGAAAACGCGGCTTCATCCAGTATCAGTTTGTTATTCCCCTGCAGGATGGATGGAAAAATATCCGGACCATTTTGACGGAGATTACACAAAGCCACTGTATACCCTTCCTCAATGTGCTCAAGAAATTTGGAAAAGCGCAGGGAGGATTACTATCCTTCCCGTTCGAAGGTTATACGTTTGCGATCGACTTCCCCATAACACCGCAGCTCAAAGCCTTCACCAAAAGGCTCGACAGAATGGTATTGCAGATGGGTGGCCGGATATACCTTGGAAAAGACGCATACCTTGATGAGGCTACTTTCAAGGCAATGTACCCTCAATACGTTGAATGGCTGAAGATCAAGCGCAAGTACGATCCCCAGAACTTGTATACGTCCGATCTCGCACGTCGCATCGGGCTTACACCCGACCGGTAAGCAATAGCAGAGTTTGGTATGTTGGCTATTCAGCTGTCGGAACAGCTGTCCGCCCCGCGTGCCCCCGTCAGGGCATTATCTATCCCCCATTCCTTCTCAAAGTATCCCGTAGTCGGGCTCGAGGTAAGCGCGAGGTAAGCGCGAGGTAAGCGCGCTTACTCTATACCACTGTATTTATACGTACCAGATCTGAACAGGATCCGCCCGGGTTCCGATCTGCTACCCGGCGATGGGAACCCGGATGGATCATTACCGGATCTGGTACGGCTCTGATACGGCTTCCACTTACCGCGCGCTGCACGAAAGGTGCCCTCGAGCAGCCCTCGGGCCTGCTTAGGGAATACTTTGGGAAAGTCTTCGGGGAAATGAATTTCGCTGTCGTTCGAACAGTCGCCTGATACTGGGAATCAGCCGGGCGTTGGGCTTAGGAACAAAGCCCTGTTCATTTACAACGCAAAAACCTGGACGGCCGTTCAGTTCGCCTTTTTCTTTTTTGGCGGATTTTTCGGTTTCTCCTTCAGCGAGTGCTCTATCGTCTGCTCAAGTTCGCTGTACCAGGCCTCACCATATTTGCGGATCAGCGGCGCCTTCAAAAACTTGTAAACCGGCACCTGAAGTTCTTTTCCAAGAGAACACGCTGGAGAACAAATATGCCACTTGTGATAGTTGAGCGCTTCAAAGTTCTTTTTGGAAGTAACGCGGATCGGATACAAATGACAGCTGATAGGCTTTTTCCAGTCGATCTTGCCGTCGAGATATGCCTGTTCAATCCCGCACTTCAGAATTCCGGCCTTGTCGTAAATAGCGTAAACGCATTCACGCCCGTCGATCACAGGCGTACACAGCTCACCTTCATCGTCAACGGTATGGGTACCCTGTTTTTCAATAGCTTTGATTCCCTCAGGAGATAAATATGGCTTCACGACAGGGTAAATTTCTTCGAGTATTTTCAGTTCCTCTTCCTCCAGCGGCGCACCGAAGTCGCCTTCCACGCAGCAGGCACCCTTGCATTTCTGCAGATTACACACAAATTCCTTATCACGCACATCGTCGGACACAAGCACTTCTCCTACTTTGATCATGAGGCTGAGGTTTAATAAACAATCCCGCAATTTACCGTTTCCACAAGGAAAATTCCCCGACAGATCAATTTTTCTTGCTCAACTTTTGTTGCAGTTTTACAGCATACACATTTCCGGGCCTTCGGGTTCCCGTGTCGTTATGTAAGAGCATCAAATCGCCATTTTTAAGCGAAAAACACAACTTCAGGAAGGCCTTCCCCGCGTGATTTTTTTATCCGAAATAAAACCGGGTTAATCGCCGAATGATGTTTTAATTTACAGGTTGAAATACTATGAACGATTATCTCGATACGCTGAATGAACCTCAACGTGAGGGTGTACTGAATACCGATGGACCATGCATGCTGATTGCCGGGGCGGGGTCAGGAAAAACACGGGTACTTACCTACAGAATTGCAAACCTGATTTCCAAAGGAGTAGACCCTTTCAATATTATGGCGCTGACCTTCACCAACAAGGCAGCCAAGGAAATGCGCGAACGCATCGAAAAGGTGGTTGGACATGACGCCCGGAACCTGTGGATGGGTACATTTCACTCGGTCTTCTCACGAATCCTGCGCGCCGAAGCAGCCCACCTCGGTTATCCGAACAACTTTACGATTTACGATACCGACGACTCCAAAACCCTGATCAAAAACATCGTCAAGGAAATGGGCCTCGATGACACGGTGTACAAACCGAACACGGTGTACAACAGGATATCGGCTGCCAAGAACAGGCTCATCAGCTGGGAGCAATACCTTACGAACGCCGAACTGATGGCCGACGATGCCGCAAACATGCGTCCTGAAATTGGACGGATTTACAAAGTATATGCACAACGCTGCTTCAAGGCAGGCGCGATGGATTTTGACGACTTGCTCTTCAATACGGACAAACTCTTCCGCGAACACCTTGAGGTGTTGAACAAATACCAGCACCGCATTCATTATGTACTCGTGGATGAGTTTCAGGACACCAACCTGTGTCAGTACTATATCATCCGCAAGCTGTCTTCCGTCAGAGAGAACATCTGTGTCGTGGGTGACGACGCTCAAAGCATTTACGGCTTCCGGGGTGCAGATATCAGCAACATCCTGAACTTTGAACGCGATTACCCCGAACTCAAGGTGATCAAGCTGGAACAGAACTACCGTTCCACTCAGAACATTGTCAACGCTGCCAACTCGGTCATTAAGAAGAACCGCGCTCAGCTGCCCAAGAATGTATGGACCGCCAATGAAAATGGAAACCTCATCGAACTCATCAAGGCCATCTCCGACAATGAAGAAGGGCGGCTTGTAGCGACGTCTATCTTCCAGGAGAAAATGCAGCATCAGCTGAAGTTCAGTGATTTCGCGATCTTATACCGGACTAACAGCCAGTCGAGGGCCATCGAAGAAGCCCTGCGACGGATGAACGTGAAGTACAAGGTCATCGGTGGACTGTCATTCTACCAGCGGAAGGAAATCAAGGACCTCCTCGCCTACCTGCGCTTTGTATTGAACCAGCAGGATGAGGCTTCCTTCAGGAGGATCATCAACCTGCCGAAGCGTGGAATCGGTGACTCCACGGTAGACAAGATCATCGTCGCCGCCAACGACCACGCCATCAGTCTGTGGGACGTGGTTCAGAATGCCAACAGCTTCATTGGTGGCAGGGCAGCGGCGCCTATCAGCGACTTCGTGGCAATGATCAGCCGCTTTCAGGTGGAAGTTCAACGCCGCGATGCGTATGAGGCTGCTTACGAAATTGCGAAAGGATCCGGCTTGCTGAAAGAATTATATGAAGACAAAACCGTTGAAGGACTAAGCCGCTACGAGAACGTTCAGGAATTACTGAACGCCATCAAGGAATATGTAGATGATCCGGAGAAAGAAGACAAGTCCCTGGGCGCGTTCCTGCAGGAAGTCTCACTTGTCACGGGGCAGGATGAAGACAAGGACAAAGATCCCGATAAGGTAACACTCATGACCATCCACATGGCGAAGGGACTTGAGTTTCGTTACGTATACATCGTGGGCATGGAGGAAGACCTCTTCCCTTCTCAGATGATGCTCAGCAGCAGGGCTGACCTTGAGGAAGAGCGCCGTCTTTTTTACGTGGCGATTACACGGGCTGAGAAGAAGCTGTTCCTGTCATATGCGCTCACGCGCTATCGCTATGGACGACTCAAGAATTGTGAGCCGAGCCGATTCCTCGACGACATCGATCCTGGGTATGTGAAAGTCAGCACCAAGTTTGGTGGTATGGAGTCAGCGGCGCCCTCAGGAAATTACGCCAAGAATCTGGTGAGCGGGATAAAACGGACCATCTCCTCGCAGCCCGTGTCCAAACCTGCGGCCGCAACTGCTTATAAGCCACCGGCCGATTTTAAACCTAGTGATACGTCCGGACTAAAGGAAGGCATGCAGGTGGAGCACCCGAAATTTGGTTTTGGGAAGGTCATTCAGATGGACGTAAGCGGAGCAGATCGCAAGGCAAAGATCGCTTTTTCTGCAGTCGGCGAGAAAACCTTACTACTGAGTTTCGCCAAGCTGCGAATCGTCCAGTAAAAGATAATTTTAATTTTGCACAATAATCAGCTACTTTGCGTTATTAAACCATTAGCACTAAGATTGCTTCACCCGGTCGGTATTGCCCCTTCCGTTCCCGATGGCAAGCGTTTTTAACAAACCAGGAGCAAGCATCCAAAATCACGATAATTCAACCCCAATGATTGGAGAATACAATAGCCAGAGGCCTAACATCATTCTGAAAGAGTATGGCCGCAATGTTCAAAAGCTGGTAGAATACATCCGGAATACGCCGGACAAAAACAAACGCACAGAGTTAGCCTATACACTCATTGAACTGATTAAACAACTTACCCCAAGCATCAAGGAACAGGGTGATGATCCCCAGCGTTTGTGGGACGACCTTTACATCATTGCCGACTTCAACCTCGACGTCAACAATCCTTTCCCTGTGCCGGAGCGTGAAATCCTCTTCAAGAAACCCATGCGCATGGAATACCCTCAAAGCGATGTACGTTTCAAGCATTACGGCAAGAACATCGAAAAGCTCGTAAAAGAAGCCCTGAAGAAGGAAGATCCGCAGGAACGCCAGGATGCCATCATCTACCTTGGCAAACTGATGAAAACTTTTTACGGAAACTGGAACAAGGAAACGCTCGATGATTCCGTAATTCTCAAAGATATACAAGCCATGTCAGGTGGTGCGCTGAATATGACAATCGACAAGGTGCGCGAAGACAACCTGTTTGAAAAACTTTACAAGGAACGGAAGAAAGCCCGTCCTCAGCAGGGAAGTCATAACGGCGGAGGACAACGTCATCAGGGCGGCGGTCATCGTCCATTCAACAAGAACAAGGGCGGCGGCGGAAACTTCAGAAAGCGCCGCGACCAATAGCATTTAACATCGATCCATTTTTTAGCCGTAACCAGGGATCAAGCATTCGGCTTATTTACATTTTTTTTTAAACAGCACATAGGTCTACTGTCAAGCGATGAGTATTTTCAGAATCAAAGGTGGTAAGAAACTTAAAGGTGAGATAGTACCACAGGGAGCTAAGAACGAAGCGCTCCAGATCATCAGCGCAACCCTCCTTTCACCTGAGCCCATTACGATTCACAACATTCCGAACATCCTCGATGTAAACAAACTCATCGAACTTGTCGGAGACCTTGGTTCCAAAGTAGAACAACTCGGTCCTGAGTCATATCGATTCACGGCCGCATCAATCAATACCAAATTCCTCGAATCGGAAGAGTACCGTAAAAAAGCAGCTGCGCTTCGCGGGTCTGTTATGTTACTGGGGCCGATCCTCGCACGTTTTGGAAAGGCAACACTACCAAAGCCCGGCGGCGACAAAATTGGTCGTCGAAGACTCGACACTCACTTCCTGGGATTTGAAAAACTCGGCGCGAAGTTCAACTTCAACGCCGAAGAACACCTGTTCCATATCGACGCATCAGAGCTTAAGGGTTGCTACATGCTTCTCGATGAAGCGTCAGTTACCGGAACAGCAAACATTATTATGGCGGCGGTCCTTGCAAAAGGAAAGACCACCATCTACAACGCAGCGTGTGAACCCTACCTGCAGCAGCTATGCCTGATGCTCAACCGCATGGGTGCCAAAATCTCAGGGATAGGCTCCAACCTCCTTCACATCGAAGGCGTAGAGAAACTCGGTGGCACGGAACACACATTATTGCCGGACATGATTGAGATCGGAAGCTTCATCGGCCTTGCCGCGATGACGCAATCAGAGGTAACGATCAAAAACTGCCGGATCGATATGCTGGGCATCATTCCGGAGATCTTCCGCCGTCTGGGAATCCGCCTCGAATACCGCGGTGATGATATTCATATTCCTTCACAGGAACGCTACGAAATTGAAACATTCATTGATGGATCGATTCTTACCATCGCTGACGCGCCGTGGCCAGGATTTACTCCTGACTTACTGAGCATTATCCTCGTAGTCGCGACACAGGCAAAAGGAACCGTACTCGTTCATCAGAAGATGTTTGAATCGCGCCTGTTCTTCACCGACAAGCTTATTGACATGGGCGCTCAGATCATTCTGTGTGATCCGCACAGAGCTACGGTTATCGGGCTTGACCGCAAGCAACCGCTCCGCGGACTTAAGATGTCTTCGCCGGATATCCGTGCAGGGGTAGCCTTGCTGATCGCAGCGCTTTCTGCGAGTGGTACCAGTGAGATATCGAACATTGAACAGATTGACCGCGGATATCAAAACATCGAAGCACGCCTTAAGGCATTGGGTGCCGAGATTGAGCGCGTCAACGCCAACTGATCCGTTGATTTTCTTCGGAAGGATTACAGGCTGTTGCTGAAACCGTTTCTTCTGCAATAACCTGATTTATTGCACGTCGATCTGCAGCCCTACCGGACAGTGATCAGAACCAAAGTATTGATCATACACTGCTGCCTCACGGACGTTCCCGATGATTCGTTCTGAAACAAGGAAGTAATCAATACGCCAGCCTGCGTTTTTGGCGCGGGCGTTGGTCACATAATTCCAATACGTATACTTCACTTCTTCCGGATAAAACCTCCGGTAAGTATCCACAAACCCCGCTTCCAGCAGGCGCGTGAATCCATCAATCTCGCGCTGCGTGTATCCCGCCGACTTATTGTAGTTCTCCTTCGGTCGCGCGATGTCGATAGGCTGATGGGCTACGTTGAAATCACCACAGACAATTACCGGCTTGCGTTTGTCCAGCCAGAGCAGATACCGCTTAAACTCTTCGTCCCAGCGCTCACGCCAGTCGAGACGTGCCAGTCCATCGCCGGAGTTAGGGGTGTATACGGTTACAAGAAAATAAGTTGGAAATTCTGCAGTCATGACACGCCCCTCCTGGTCGAATTCCTCCAGACCAATATCACACGTTACCTGCATCGGTTCTTCCTTGCTGATGATGGCCGTTCCTGAATATCCCTTGCGGGCTTTGGAGCAGTTCACGTAGACATGATAACCCTTCAACAGTTCGAGTGCTGATTTTGCTTCCTCCGGTGCGGCCTTCGTTTCCTGAAGACACAGCACATCAGGATTCATCGTCGCAATATCTTTCAGAAAATCCTTCTTGATGATGGAGCGAATGCCGTTGACGTTCCAGTTGACGAAATGTTTGGTTGCTGACATGTCTGAATTTATTGAACTATTGAAAGCCCAAGTTTAAGGGGATTTGTCTGAACAAAAAAAACCGTGGAGTATTCGTCCACGGCCTGATATTATGAAAAAGAGTCTACTCTTTTTCAGGTTGTTCTTTAATCGGCACCACCTTAATGGCAGGCCCGCCGGCACCTGGCGCGCCACCGTCAGGTTTACCCTCTTCCTGACCGAGATAATAAGGAAGTTCGAGTCCTGCCATCTTGAATACCTCATGCAGCGGAGGAACCGAAGAATACAGTCCGGAGATAAAGTTGGCAGTAGACGATTTTCCATCCTTGTTTCCGCCGCCGTCCCAGACAGTAACTTTGTCGATCTGTATATTCTTGATCGCCTCGGTCTGAAGTTTCACCAACTCCGGCAGTTTGTCAGCAATGATAAGCATCGCGGCATCCTTTGGATTATTCCCTGCCGACTTCACGAGTTCCCGGAAACCTTCTGCCTGCTTCGTCAGGATTTCGTAAATACCACGGGCTTCGGCCTGGCGTTGCAACAATATCGCATCCGCCTCCCCTTTTGCTTTCTCCCTTACCTTTTCAGCTTCGGCCTGCGCTTCGAGAATCAACTTCTGCTTCTGAATTTCGGCGGACACGACAATGTTCGCATTTTGTGATGCACGGTCGCGGTCAGCGCGCGCAGCTTCAGCTTTCTGTTCGGCCAGGTACGCTTCTTCGAGAGCCTTTGCCGCCTGAACCTTCTCTGCCGCAATCGCCTTTCGCATCGCTTCGGCTTCGCGCTCGCGTCTTTCGGCGTCAGATGTTGCAATGGTAACCTTCGAGTGGTTTTCCCCCTGAACGGCAAGCGCATTTGCTTCAGCAGTCTTGATACGCGTATCGCGATCTGCCTCCACCTTACCAATCTGCTCATCGCGTTTAGCCGCGGCAATCAATACCTCCTTATCCTTGACAGCAACCGCTACTTGTGTATCGCGGTCGCGGACCATTTCAGAAACCTTGATATCGCGTTCTTTTTCTTCCTGCGTCTTACCGACATCGCCCAGGCGTTCCTGCTCAGCCACCCGGATTTTCGCTTCGTTTATCGCTTTCGCGGCAGCCTCTTTACCAAGTGCAGCAATGTATCCACTCTCATCCTTGATATCGGTGATGTTTACGTTGATCAGCTTCAAACCGATCTTCTTGAGTTCGGCTTCGACGTTATGCGAAACGTTGTTAAGGAACTTGTCGCGGTTGTTGTTGATCTCTTCGATATCCATCATGGCCACAACCAGACGCATCTGACCAACGATGATGTCATGTGCCAGCGCGTGGATGTCATTGCGTTGCAGTCCCAGGAGGCGTTCCGCTGCATTTTCCATCACGCCGCTTTCAGTAGAGATACCCACCGTAAATTTTGATGGAACGTCCACACGGATGTTTTGTTTACTCAGCGCATTTACGAGGTTGACCTCGATTGATATGGGCGTGAGGTCCATGAACGCATAATCCTGAAAGATCGGCCACACGAACGTCGCGCCGCCGTGAATACACTTTGCCGATTCTCCGCCGACTTTTCCGTATTTCACCAGAATCCTGTCTGACGGACACCGTTTATACCGGCGCACGAAGGAGACCAGCGTGATGAAGATGAATAGTGCACCTATGGCACCTGCAATAAGAGTATATTCGTTCATAGATAGGGATTTATTTCTCTAACGTGTCTTATTTCTCAGTGACGAGAAGTGTATTGTCGCCCAGCACACGCATAACAACAATCGTTTTTCCATTTGGAAGATCGTTCTCGTCGTCGGTGATGGCGGTGAGCGTACGCAGCACACCCTGGACCTTCACCTGAACCTGGCCCTGACTTGCCCGGCGAGCCGGAATAGTCAGATATACCTGCCCTGTTTCACCGACGGCTTTCTGAAATTTCATGGTTCCGCTAACATTGGCCTTGCTCAGTAGATAGGCGAAGGTGCCCATAATGAACATCATGAAAAGACCGGCAACCCCTGCGATTCCGATAGACCACCAATGGGAGAGTCCGCTGTCGATGGAGGCTATTCCGGCCCAGCCAAAGATTGTGAAGAATGCGATCATCGACTTCAGGGTAAGGAACTGAAACGGCATCCCGCCGTCGAGGGCGGCGTCGTCGGAAAGTTCAGTGCCATCGTCCAGATCTCCGCCAACGAAAGTGAGGATCAGCTGAAGGACAAAGAATACAGTAAACGGGATCGCTATGGCCCAGTAGATCTTCAGCGCGAGACTCAGGCCTTCCCACCATTCAGATAAATTGCTCATAACATAGACGATATTGTCGGACGTTAAATTACTCAAAAACCTGCAAGCAACCGCTGGCAGCCTTTGAGATTTTTAACGAAGAATGGGGGATAAAAGATTTTGCAACCAGTAACGAATTCTTACACCCAACGGGAGGTATAGGGCAAAAGCTGAGGCAACGAAAACAAAAAAAGCCCCGTTATACAGAGCTTCATTTGTATTCAATATCAAAATGAGCCTTCCAGCCCATCAAAAGCAGTCGTTCTCCGAAAGGATTACTTCTTCTTTTCTTCGAATTCTTTCTTTACCGCTTCAACGTCAACCGTTTTCATAACGGGCTTGAAGTTCTGGATTTTCAGTGTTTGGCGTCTTACTGCTGCAGTCGCCTTATCCTTGCGGTTTTTTCTCTTTAATCGTGTTACAGCCATGGCACTTTTTGTTAAAAGGAGCGCAAAATTAACCGGTATTTCGATCTTTCCAAAATCAGGCCGCGCATTTTGATTCAGGAAGCGTCAAATTAAGCCGGAAAAACTGAAATTATCTTAATTTGCGCGCCCTATGGAAAAGCCCACACTCCCGAAAGGAACCCGCGACTTCGGCCCGTCCGTCATGGCCCGCCGACAATATATCTTTACCGCCATCCGGTCCGTCTTCCAGAAATTCGGCTTTCAGCCGCTGGAAACGCCCGCCATGGAAAACCTGTCTACCCTTACCGGAAAGTACGGCGAAGAAGGAGATCAACTGCTCTTCAGAATCCTCAACTCGGGAGATTTCCTGAAAGACGTTGATCCTGCCGCCCTTCAGGCTGCAAATTCAAAATCCATCGCCCCTTCGATTGCAAAAAAAGGGCTGCGGTACGACCTGACGGTCCCGTTCGCGCGATTCGTCGTGATGAACCGCAACGAAATCACCTTTCCCTTCAAACGCTACCAGATTCAGCCTGTGTGGCGGGCTGACAGGCCGCAAAAGGGACGGTATCAGGAATTCTACCAATGCGACGCAGATGTCGTGGGCACCCGGTCACTGCTCTGTGAAGCCGAAATCATCATGATGATCGGCGAAGTATTCGGCAGACTCAACGTTACTGACTATTCCATCAAGATAAATCACCGCGGCATTCTCAGTGGCCTTGCGGAAATCACCGGCTCGCGCGCGAACGAAGGAAGCCTTTTTATTGCCATCGACAAGCTCGAGAAAATCGGCGAACAAAAAGTAAGAGAGGAACTTGCCGGTAAAGGCTTTTCCAACGAAAGTCTCGACTCGCTTTTTGAGATCCTCAACACCAGGGGTACCAATGCCGAGAAACTCCAGCTTCTCGAAAGCAAATTTGCCAACAGCAGCGCGGGGACTCAGGGAATCAAAGACATACGTAGCGCTTTTGAAATCGCACGTGCTGCAGGCGATTCGCTGGAGCACGTGGAGTTTGATCTGTCGCTGGCGCGCGGATTGAGTTACTACACCGGTTGTATTTTCGAAGTGAAGATCAGCGGTGTCGCCGTGGGCAGCGTGAGCGGCGGCGGAAGATATGACAACCTCACCGGCGCTTTCGGCGACAAAGACAATCTCCCTGGCGTGGGATTCTCTTTTGGCGTTGACCGCATTTACGACGCAATGGATGAACTCAATCTGTTCCCGCAGGAGACTACCGCTGCATCCAGATTGCTCATTTGCCATTTCGACGAGGAGACGTTCAACCACGGACTTGGCATTCTGTCATCGCTGCGCACAAGTGGCATAAGCAGCGAACTTTATCCGGATCAAGCCAAACTAAAGAAGCAACTCGATTACGCAAATAGGAAGGGGATTCCCTTCTGTGTGGTGATAGGATCTGACGAGGTAAAATCGGGCTCATACACGCTCAAGAACATGCAGACCGGTGAACAACAGAATCTGACCCTTGAGCAAATGAAGAATGCACTGCAGTGAACCAAAAAAAGTTAGCTTTGCAAAACAGCCTGCATGATTCATTCTGTTTCCGACAAACCGCTGACGCTGCGCGATCTTGAACGCATAATTTCAGGCGACGTCACGCTTGAATTATCCGAAGCTTCGCGAAAACGCGTCATTGCGTGCCGGGAATATCTCGATAACAAACTCAACAAAGCAACTCATCCGATCTACGGCATAAATACGGGATTCGGTTCGCTGTACAATCGAAACATCACCTCAGATCAGCTTGGCAAGCTCCAGGAAAACCTGGTGAAGTCTCACGCCTGCGGAACCGGCCCTGAAGTTCCGTCGGAAATCGTGAAGCTCATGCTGTTTCTGAAAATCCAGTCGCTGGCGTATGGATATTCCGGCGTGCAGGAAGCAACCATCGATCGCCTGATAGCAATGTTCAACGACGGCATTCTGCCTGTTGTTTATGAAATGGGTTCACTCGGTGCTTCCGGCGATCTCGCACCCCTCGCCCACCTGAGCCTGCCGCTTCTGGGAATGGGAGAAGTGTACTTCAATGCACAGAAGTACGCCACATCAGAACTTCCGGAAAGTGTTTCCTGGAAGCCGATGTCGTTTCAGGCGAAGGAAGGACTTGCGCTTCTGAACGGCACGCAATTTATGAGCAGCTATGGCAGCTGGTGTGTTATTCACGCAAACCGCATCCTGAAAATCGCCAACATGATCGGCGCGCTTTCACTCGATGCATTTGAAGGCCGAGCAGAGCCGTTTCTTCCAAACGTTCACAGGATCCGACCACAGAAAGGGCAACAGGAAGTAGCTGCCGAAATTCTGTCGTTGCTGGAGGGCAGTGAACTTATTCATTTCCCGAAAAAGCATGTTCAGGACCCCTACTCCTTCCGTTGTATCCCGCAGGTGCACGGCGCAAGTGCCGACGCCATCCGGTATGCGACGGACGTCATGATCACCGAGGTCAACAGCGTGACCGACAACCCTAACGTGTTTCCCGACGACGATATCATCATATCCGCTGGAAACTTTCACGGACAACCCCTCGCACTTGCACTCGACTTCCTGGCACTTGCAGTCGCCGAACTTGGCAATATATCCGAACGGCGAACGTATCAGCTTATCAGCGGCGTGAGGGATTTGCCCAACTACCTCGTGGCAAACCCTGGCATCAACTCCGGGCTGATGATTCCGCAGTATACCGCGGCTTCGCTGGTAAGTCAGAACAAACAGCTCTGCACACCTGCATCGGCCGATTCTATCGTCTCCAGCAACGGCCAGGAAGACCACGTAAGCATGGGCGCGAACGCTGCGCTCAAAGCCTACAGAGTGATAAACAACACGTATTCGATTCTTGCCATCGAGTTGATCACCGCCGCTCAGGCACTCACTTTCAGAAGGCCGATGAAAACGTCGCCCTCACTTGAATTACTTGTACATACTTTTCGCGATATCGTACCGTTTATTGAAGATGACCGGGTGCTTCACCACGACATACGAAAGGCGGAAACCTTCCTGAAAAAATGGCCGGTCAGCTTATGACGATACGCTTTCTCCTGATTCTGTGCATATGTGTGACCTCA
This sequence comes from Bacteroidota bacterium, assembly GCA_023417065.1. Classification (GTDB taxonomy): domain Bacteria; phylum Bacteroidota; class Bacteroidia; order Cytophagales; family Cyclobacteriaceae; genus Ohtaekwangia. The sequence goes on along the minus strand of JAEZGH010000134.1, from coordinate 3,729 downwards.
TTCAACGCAATGAGTCAGCACTTCAGCGATGACGGCAGATTCTCAGTGGCCGATATTGTTGCGTGCGCACCATACGGAAACCCTATCGTTATCAACGCGCCCGAGTGCGACGGCACAACCACCGCATGCAGCATCGACTTTGACTATGAAGACGGCATTCCGAATACCCTTGCCCTGGTCGACGGGGACGCCTTCAACTATTCATATACGGAACCCGGCACGTACGTCATACGCGTTCAGTTTGGAACCACAGGCGGATTCGACCAAATAACACTGACCATTCTTCCCAACGAGGCGCCAGACTTCAACATCTACACCTGCAGTGGTAACCGGGTTCAGCTCGATATAACAGACACCAACTACGCGCAATACAGCATAGACTACGAATCAGACGGAACCGTTGATGCAACGTCACCATCGGGAATGGTTTCGCCTTACCACACTTATGCAGATGCTGCACTAAAAAATGTAACGGTGCGTCCTGGCTACGCCAATTGTGACGCGACAACGAAACAGGTCACCCCTGTTCCGGGACCATTCTCGCCTTCGCCACCGGTGATTACAGAACTCGTCGTAAACGCGAACAACATAGAGCTGGACATAAACACTGCCCCGAACTTTCTTTACCAACTCGATGTGAGCCCCAACGGCACCTCGTCCTGGAACAACATGCAGAACGTTACTGACGAATCGGAACTCACCATATCGTCACTCACGCCTGAAAACAACTATTATTGTTTCAGGTTAGGTACGATTGACGCTTGCGATGGAACACCACCTATATATACCGGCAGCAACACCATCTGCAGCTCCCGCGCAAGCATCGACGTTGCAGACGATGAAATCACGATCGACTGGAACACCAGCAACGCAGGAGTAAACAGTTTTACGATAACGCGCGATCCCGGATCAGCGACTTCCGTCTCAAATGCTCAGCCTTACACATTTGTGGATTCGGACATAGTCTGCGGTACAACGTATAGTTACCGCGTGATAAATGAGTATGGATCCGGCATCAGAAGTATTTCCAAGGTGCTGACCGGCACGGCGATTTCGAACCGCGTCCCCTCTCCCATCGATAATATCACCACCGTGGTTGACGGAAATAGCGTTGACCTCACGTGGTTACAAGATCCGGGTTTCACGGCCGATGAGTATCGGATTTTCAGGATTGCAAACAACAAAGCTTCGCTGGAAGGCACGACCGCGACGACATCTTTCACCGCAGAAAACTGGGACATTGAAAGTGAAATATGCTACCGCATTGACTATGACGATGTCTGCGGGAACAAAAGCCCGTCAGGGTCAAACGTATGTCCGATAGTCCTTAACGCTTCCGTTCAGAAGAACAATGCAGTTTCCCTTAGCTGGACTGCATACAACGGCTGGGCTGGTGGTGTAAATCATTATGTAGTCGAGAAGTACAACGCATCCGGTCAGCTCATCCAATCCGTAGACGTTGGAAGCGCAACGGCGTATGTCGAGAGCAATACTGCTGATGACGAACAGGTAGCAAGTTATCGCATACTCGCTGTTGCGTCGAACCAAAGCGAGTTGCCTGATCCTTCGGTTTCAAACCTGGAGCAGACAATCCGGAACCCCAACCTTTCGCATCCCACAGCATTCATCCCTCAGGCTGACATTCCGGCAAACCGGACATTCCGTGTGTTCGGCAGTTTCATCAACACCTATCAGCTGAAAATATTCAACCGTTGGGGCGAGCTGATATTCGAGTCGACCGATCCGGAAAGGGGCTGGGACGGAACATACCGCGGGCAACAGATGCCTGAGGGAACCTACGTGTTTCAGACCCGTGTTACGGATTATGCCGGACGCAGCTTTGACTATGCAGGGACTTTCGTGTTGCTCAAGAAAGGATAGCTTTCGTCCGCGTAAGGAAATGTATACCTTCGCTGTTCAAATAAATTCCAGGATATGTTCGATATGATGAAAATGATGGGGAAGATGAAGGAAGTTCAAACCCGTCTGAAAGAAGCTCAGGAAAATCTCGTAAAGCTCCGTGCGCAGGGTGAATCCGGCGCGGGAATGGTGAAGGCAACGGTAAATGGGAAGAAGCAACTGATCCAGATTGAAATAGATCCAAGTTTGTTGAAGTCGGACGATCAGGTGATCGTTCAGGATCTTATTGTTGCTGCGGTGAACAAAGCGCAGGACGAAGCCGACATCCTGGCCAAGGAAGAAATGCGCAAGAGTACAGACGGCCTGATCCCGAACATTCCGGGATTCGACATTAGTGGAATGATGGGATGAGTCGTGTGGCCGTCGTCATCCTCAACTATAATGGGGAAAAGCTGCTTCGGGAATTTCTGCCGTCAGTGCTTGCCAACTCCGGCGATGCTGACATTTACGTAGCCGATAATGGATCGACTGACGGGTCATTGGCACTGCTTGAGAGGGAATTTCCGGCAGTGAGTCGAATACCGCTCAGTCAGAATTATGGCTTCTGCGGCGGCTATAACCGGGCGCTGGAGCAGGTGGCCGCTGAGTATTTTGTTTTGCTGAACAGCGACGTGGAAGTTACGCCCGGCTGGCTGGAGCCGCTTACAGCTTTGATGGATTCAAACAGCCTTGTCGCAGCAGTCCAGCCAAAGATCCTTTCCTACAGACATCGACCTCAGTTCGAGTACGCTGGTGCAGGAGGCGGATTTATCGACAGCTTCGGCTATCCATTTTGCCGGGGGCGCCTGTTTGAGCACGTCGAAAACGACGAGGGGCAGTATAACGATACGCGGCAGGTTTTCTGGGCATCCGGCGCATGTATGATGATACGTTCGGAGCAATACCACCACTTCGGAGGCCTGGACGAGGATTTCTTCGCCCACATGGAAGAGATCGATTTATGCTGGAAGATCCAGCGGACAGGTTCGCAGATCTGGTATTGTGGTCAGAGCACTGTATACCACCTTGGAGCCGGCACGCTTGATTACAACAGTCCCCGCAAAGCATTCCTCAACTTCAGAAACGGCCTTAACATGTTGATTAAGCATTATTCCGCGGGGGATCTGTTAGTCAAATTACCAGTGCGGATAGTCCTCGACTGGGTGGCGTCGCTGATGTTTCTGATCAAGGGCAAACCCCGGGTTATGTGGGCTGTGTGGCGTGCGCACGTGGAAGTAATCAGGAATCTGAGCAGAACGCTGAGCAAAAGAAGAGCGCTGGTGAGGGCGTACCCTTCCTATCCGCGCGACCTGATTTTTCCGGGTCTTGCGTTACTATACACCCTCCCTGGCCGTCGAAACAAGCTCGGATGGCCTAGTAGTCCCAAATAGGGTTCCGTTTCCTGAGGTGCTTGCGCATGTTCATCACGAAGGCCAGCGACAGGTAAACGATAATAGGCGAGCCGAACGTGATAAAGGAGGAATAGATGAAGAAAAGCCTGATACTTGAGGTGGCAACGCCCAGCTTTTCCCCCAACCGTGTACACACGCCAAACGCGTAGCTCTCGAAGAAATCCTGAATCTGATCTGTCAGGCGATTCATAACAACTTCATTTATTAAACTTTCGACATACCATTTGGTTGATTCACCGATCAAATCTCCCACTCTGTGCACATAGTAAAAACGAGTGACCTTGAGGCAGATGCCGATCTTATTTTTTTGACTATAATTGCAAAAAAACACACATAAGTATAGTTTTGCAACCTGTAAAAACACAATTTATAAACCACAATCCAATGAGAAAAGTATTTTACTCATTTTTAGTCTTTG
>JAEZGH010000060.1 GCA_023417065.1 Bacteroidota bacterium | reverse complement strand
CCTAAGTATTCTCATCATTCAGCTGGTCGCAGCGATCGGTGCATTCTTGTTCGTGAAATTGAGCGCGCGTTTCGGCAACGTGCAGGCGCTCATGATCGGATGCGCGATCTGGATCCTCCTATGCTTCACCGCATACCGCATCCAATGGGCCACGGAATTCTACCTGCTTGCCGCGGGTGTCGGCCTGGTGATGGGCGGTAGCCAGGCGCTGGCGCGAAGCACGTATTCGAAATTCCTGCCCGAGACCATCGATCACGCCAGTTACTTCTCGTTCTACGACGTGAGCTATTACATCGGCACGGTGCTCGGCACCATGGCGTACGGGCTCGTGTACCAGATCACCGGCGATCTGCGCAACACGATCATCATCATCGGCAGCTTTTTCGTGATCGCTTTCGTGTTGCTCTTACGGGTGCCGAAAAATGAACGGCTAGTTCGGGTCCCAGACGTTTATTGATCAGGCGCTCTAATAATGAAACGGAGCTGGTTATATTTATCCGGCCTGAAGAACAGTTAAAAATGAGATGCTCTCAAACCATACTCTTCCTAATGATAGCTTCCGCGACTTTTGGCCAGGTACAATTTGGTGTGAAGGCAGGTTTGAACTATAACATTATGGATCTCACGATAGTAGATGATGATGACTTCACCGATGAGGAGATCGATCGGCTGGAAGACCAAAGATCCAATGGGAGCGGTTATAACCTAGGCGGCTTTGCGACCTTTCCTGGTGAGCGCGCTCGATTAAGGATGGAGTTATTGTACTCAAGCCGGGCATATTCTACTTCCACGGAATATTCCTATGACCATGGATATGGTAGCCCAACGCATTGGACAGCAATCGAAACAGATGTTCAAATACAGCAGAAGTATCGACTTACCTATTTGGAGCTTCCCATTCTTCTTGAGATCCAGATTTCTAACGGCTTCTTCATCCATATGGGTCCATCATTCGGGTATAGGACCGATTGGTACTTAAAGGAAGAACTTGAAGGTACTACCGTTACAACAGTTACAGTGAACGGTTTCGTGGATGACAAGCAGACGACCAATTTTGCCGAGAGTGAAACCAGTCGCAATGATGGTCAGGTACGGAACCTGGAAGTGGGAGCACTTTTGGGTGTCGGATATCAACTGCCGAATGGTTTGAGTTTCAGTTTGCGTTACCAAAGAGGTCTGACGCCGATGAACCGGGCCAAAGGCTATGTGGGATACTATACAGGAGGATTACACTCAGCGGATTATGTCCGTTACTTCCAAAACAATTTGCAGTTTGCCGTTGGGTTTACCTTCTTGAGATAGGTGCACTTCTTGAATTTGGGATTGTCGATCATTGATCACCCAACCCTCTCCGCTACCTTCGCCGCGCAAAATGAGCGCTGAAAAGACCTGGGATGTGGTGATCGTGGGTGGTGGCATCGTGGGTGCCGCCACGTTGTACAAACTGCAACAACGATCGCCGCAACTCCGCATCCTGTTGATCGAAAAGGAGAAGGCTTTGGCCGATCACCAGACCGGCAACAACAGCGGCGTGATCCACAGCGGGATCTATTACAAACCGGGAAGCGCCAAAGCGAAGAACTGCGTGAAAGGCCGTCGGGAACTGGTCGCTTTCGCGAAGGAACACGGCATAAAGCACGACATCTGCGGAAAGCTGATCGTGGCCACGAGCGAAGATGAATTGCCGAGGTTGAAGAAAATCCTTGGGACAGGAGAGATCAACGGGATCGAGGACATGCGCATGGTCGATCAACGGGAGATCAAGGAGATCGAACCGTTCTGCGAAGGCATCGCGGGGATCCACATCGGTTGCACGGGCATCATCGATTTCCGATCGGCCACGGAGAAGATGGCAGAGCTTGCGTTGAAGATCCAGCCGGAAAGCTGCGTGGCGTTGGGCGAAGAAGTGATCGCGATCAAGCAACGGAACGATCAAAGCACGATCCGCACATCCAAAGGAAGTCACATTACCCGTTACGCGATCTTCTGCGGTGGCCTGCAAAGCGATCGGCTCGCGCGCAAGGATGGTGCGGTGGTGAAGGAGCGGATCGTCGGTTTCCGCGGTGATTATTACGAGCTCACGGAGAAAGGCCACCACAAGGTGAAGCACCTGATCTATCCGGTGCCCGATCCGCGCTTTCCGTTCCTGGGCGTGCATTTCACGCGCATGACCGATGGCAGCATCGAATGCGGGCCGAACGCCGTGTTCACCTTCAAACGCGAAGGTTATGGCCGCACCGACTTCGATCTGCGCGATTCGATCGACGCACTATCGTACAGCGGCACATGGCGCCTGTTCATGAAGAACATGGCCTACGGCATCAACGAATACAGGCGTGCCTTCAGCAAGCGGCTTTTCCTGCGCACATTGCAGCGACTGATCCCATCGCTCACGATGGACGATATAAAGCCCGGACGCGCTGGAGTTCGCGCGATGCTGCTCGGCCACGACGGAGCGATGGTGGACGATTTCCGGATCGAAACGAAAGGCCGCCACATCCACGTATTGAACGCGCCATCACC
>JAEZGH010000073.1 GCA_023417065.1 Bacteroidota bacterium | reverse complement strand
ATCCTTTCAGGCTGTTGACAGGCACGCCTTCGAGTCCGGCAAGGAAGAACGCCTTCGACTCCATTTCATCGTTGTAAACAGTAGCCGTACCGTGGGCCGAGACAAAGTCAATGTCTGCCTTCTTGATCCGCGCTGAAGCCAGCGCGTTAACAATCGCAAGGGCGAGTTCCTCTCCTGTCCGCGATGGCCCTGAAATGTGATTGGCATCGTTGCTTACGCCTTCGCCGGTTAGGGCGACGGTGTATTCAGGTGCAAGTTTTTGAGGGTCGGCGGACAGAACCATTGCTGCAGCGGCTTCGCCCAGGTTTACGCCATTGCGCGCGGCATCGAATGGGCGGCAAGGTTCGCTGCTCAGCGCCTGAAGACTGGCAAATCCGGAGACAACGAATTTTGAAAGTATGTCGGCGCCAAGAACGACAGCGTGGTCGTACTTGTTCGCCTGCAGAAAACGCTTCGCGGTGATCAGCGCAAGCACACCTGAAATACACGCATTACTCACCACCTGGACATGCTGTAATCCAAACCGGCTTGCGAGTAGAAGGGCAGTATCATAGAGCTTCAGCCCTCCGGGAGATTCCGATTGCTTGTCGATCAGGTCGATGTTCCCTTTTGTAGTCGACAGGATGAAGAGCGTGCGCTCTCTGGGCAATGCGATTTTCGAAAACAACCGATCGAGAGCAATACTGCAGATGCTTTCAAAAAAGGTTAATCCTTCGAAGGAGGTTCGGCTGCGAATAGCTGCAGCTTTGATAATGTTTTCAGGATCGCTATCGAAAGCAAAATCGCCAATAGCGACTTCACCAGCCTTAAGGCGACCATAGTTTTCTTCAGCAGAAAACCCGAGTGGGGATACGATACTGTCAGCTACAACCCAAACTTTCCTCATGATGGTAACCATTTGTTTAACCAGGACTCGAAAAATTCCGGTACGGTGAGACGAAGTTCAAAAGTTTTCACGTCGACGAAAACCTGAACGGTGGAGCCCGTCGCCACGAGCGCACGACTCGATGATTCAAGCACGCGATATGTGAAAAGGAGTTTGGCCGCCGGCGTTGGCTGCCATGTAGTCTCCACGATTACTTTATCACCGTAGCGCAATGGCTTTTTGTAGTCACATTGCACAGACACGACAGGTACGGCGAGGCCGTTTCTGTAGAAGTCGAGGTATGATAAGCCGTATTGATTTCCGAAAGCTTCACGGCCGTCTTCAAAATATCGGAGATAGTGTCCATGCCACACGATCCCCAGAGGATCTGCTTCGTTAAACCTTACAGTCACTTCGGTCTCATGTGTCATCATATTCTGCACCCCCGCGATTCATCACAAACAAGAACACCTGTCAATACTGCCACGTTTAAGAGTTTCGCTTTCTCCAGACTTCAAATTCCTTCTTCTTGATATCATTAATGATACTGTAGACTGACCGCCCCCAGAAGTTTCTCAATCCGAAGCCTCCTGGTTTGCCCAGCATCCTTTGTGTCCACAGAACTTCCTTTGTATCGAGGTTGATAAACGTTACCCAAATCGAAGCCGACTCATCGGGCTTGCTGAAAGCTTCGACGTTGAACATAAGTCCGATTCCGGAAACGCCTTCAAAGTTATAATCTGAAATGATTTGCTGGATGTCGGAGGGCTTCAGTCGCTGATAGTCTTTTGACTGATCTGACAGCAACTCGCTCACGTCAAGTTGAGCGTTGTGGTTTGACGTCACATTGATTGCCATCTCAACTTTTGGTCTTTTTATCGCCGCGGCTACGTCGTATTTAGTAGGTTCGTTGATTACCAACTGGTTGATAGCTTCCATCAGATGGAGCACGTCGGAGTGAGAACCGAGGCGTTCACGATCGCCGATAAACCGCGCTTCTGTGAAGTCAAGCCCCAGCCAGGTTATCGGTGTGGAAGGCTGAAAGATGTCTCGGGCCGTTTGCGCGTTTACGTGTATCGCAAACAGTACCAGGATCAGGGAAAGGGTTTTATTTCTCATAACTATTACGATTGAACTTTAGCGAAGATTCTCATTTCACAGGAACACAATACGACGCCATCGCATTCCACCTCGCCTCTTGCAACAGTCAGGTCAAGCACTTTGTTGGTGATGTTGACGCGCGTCGTCACCACACTTCCTACTGGCGGAAGCTGGTGGATGGTTAAATCCCGTACAGCCGCGATATAACCAATCGGAATAGGCACTCCTTTCTTCGTACACTGAAAGCCCACGTGCACAGCTGCTGTTTGCGCGATATTCTCGACAAGACCTGGTTCCGCCAGATAGCCGGCGTCGGCAAAGACATTATTTTGTCTGATATGCAATCTCGTTATGGCATGGTCGTCACTGGCCTCCACAAGGTCGTGTACCATCACGATAGGATTCCGCTGCGGAATGAATCGGGTAATGTCGTTTTCAGTAGCGAGCAAGACGGGTATCTTTTAGTTTGTGAATTCGGTTACATTTTCACTTTCGGACCGGCTCCAAAAGTTATAATAATTAAACCATTGAACAGGATAACGCTTTACTTTTTCTTCGAACTGGCCGACAAAGTTTGCCATTAGCCGGCGCTTAAATTCATTTTTGGATTCGTTATCTCTCCTGTCGATCGGGGCGGATCCATAGAAATGGTAGTGCCGTGACGTTTCCTTGAAAGCGAATACAATCGATACGGGCACGCCGAAAGTCGATGCCAGGGCAAAGGGCCCTATCGGAAACCTCGCCGTGCCGCCAAGAAAAACCATCGGCTCTGTATTACTTCCATCGACGTATCTATCCGCATGCAGGCAGACAAGTTCATTTTTCTGAAGGGCTTCGCCAATGGCGTATACATGCGAGAGGTCGTCTTTGATGACAATGACATTAAAATTCCTTCCGCCGGTAACTTCCTCCATGTATGCCTTTATCTTTTGATGTTCGGCGTCATACATCACAACGTTGATCCGCGTGTTGATTCGCGTTAGCAGATGTCCGGCAACTTCCCAGTTTCCGACGTGGCCACTGAGAAGAATTCCGCCTCTGCCCCCGTTCACGATTTCGTGGAGGTGTTCTTCTCCGTCGAAATCGAATGTAAAGCGATTGGTTATTCCTGCCATCACTACAATTTTATCGAGGATGGTTTGACCAAAAACGTAATAGTTAGCGTAGACAGACCTCACCGATCGGATGAAGGAGAAGTGATGACGCCGCCGGAAATAGTTGTAGATGTGTTTCCATGCCGACCATGAAAACAAAAAATAGTACAGGGCGACAAATCGCAGCAGGAAATAAGCCGGCGCCACGCCGACGGTTCGAACAACAAAAACAAATATGCTGTATCCTAAGCGGTTTCCCCGGGATTTACCCTGCCATTGGGGCATGTCATGAAGCTGTTATTTTCGATTGAACGCGTTCGACAACGTAGTCATAGAAGTTGCTGAACGTTACAATAGAAGCGAAGTCTTCCGGTTTTACCTTGAATCCGAAATTGCTCTCAATCACCACCACAAGATCAATGTAATCGAGGCTGTCCAGTTCGAGTGTTTCGCGAAGGTTGGCGTCAGGTGATATTTTCCCGGGCTCAACTTCGAACTCCTCTACCAGAAAACCATTGATCTTTTCAATAATCGTTTGTTTGTCCATCACTAAGGGTCCCACTTTTTAACAATCAAGGTTGAATTCGTTCCGCCAAAACCGAAAGAATTCGACAAAAATACATCAATATTTTTATTCAACGTTTTCGCGACAATGTTCAGGCGCGCCGAGTCTTCATCCGGCGTTTCGAAGTTGATGTTCGGAGCAATGAACCCGTTTTGCATCATGAGCATCGAGTACACGATTTCACTTGCTCCTGCCATCCAGCATTCGTGACCGGTCATCGACTTTGTACTGCTCACCGGCGTGCCGGAGCCGAAGACTTCATAAATCGCTTTTGCTTCGCTGGTATCTCCGGCAGGTGTCGATGTTGCATGAGCGTTTACGTAATCAATTTCTTTTGGTTGGAGTCCGGATGCTTTCATTGCCATCCGCAGACTTCGTGCCGGACCGGAGACGCTTGGATTTGAAATGTGCTCTCCATTGGAGGAGAACCCATAGCCGATGACTTCACCCAGAATTTTTGCCCCCCGGCGTTTCGCCGACTCATAGCTTTCAAGTATCACGGTTGCTGCTCCCCCGCTTGGAACAAGTCCATCGCGGTCGCGGTCAAACGGGCGGGAAGCTGCCGTGGGATTGTCTTCACGTACGGAGAACGCTCCCAGGGCGTCGAAGTTCCCCATAGAGTATACATTGGTTTCCTGGGCACCACCACAAACGATGCAATCCTGCATCCCCTGCCGGATGAACATAGCAGCCAGACCTATGGCGTGTGAACCGCTGGCGCAGGCTGCACTGACTGTGAAGTTCACGCCCTTCAGCCGGAAGATGGTGGCCAGGTTCATATTCACGGTAGAGTTCAGCACCTGAAAAACAGAGCCGGAACCTACCATCATCGTGTCTTTCTTTTCGCGTATGATGTCTATGGCTTCGATAACAGGCTGTGCGGAGCTGTCGTTGCCGTAGATGATGCCGATTTCATTTTTATCGATGTAATCCTGGTCAATGCCGGCATTCTTCATTGCTTCAACCGTGGCGAGATATGCGTATTCGCCCTGTTCGGGAAGCATGACGCGGGCGCGGCGGTCGAGGATGCCTTTCAGCGCCGGTCGCTCAACGAAGCCGGTCAATCCTGAACGATACCCCATCTCCTTACGGCGCGGATCCAGGACGATACCAGATTTGCCTTCGTACAGCGAATTATTTACTTCCGCCAGGTTCTTGCCTATGCAGGAGTATATTCCTAATCCCGTGATTACTACTCTGCTCATGAAGTCACTTCACTTTACCATTGACCCCCGCATTGTGCAAGGTGAAAGTAAAACGATCACAAAAATATATTTTAAATCGGGAAAATATAGGGCAACCGGGCGCCGGAAATGGGAAATGGTGTAAGATTCAAAGTTTCAAGGCTCAACTTTCATGGGTTCAGGGACGAGCAGGCATCTATGCTGGCCGGTTGCCTGCCCTGTTAGCCATATGAGGGATTGAGAATTTGACAAACCGGGTGTCTGTCTCTTGCAAATTCCACTTCCCGGGAATCAGGAATACAGCCCCCCGTTAATCGACAAGACCGTCCCCGTAATGTAAGAAGCCCGCGGTGAGGCGAGGAACGCTACGGCGTCAGCAACTTCTTCGGGTTCGCCGAACCGCTGCATGGGAATTAATGACTTCAAATCCTTTTCATTCAAGTCCTGGGTCATGTCCGTCCGGATAAATCCAGGTGCGACAGCGTTGACCGTCACGCTGCGTCGGGCTACCTCCTGCGCCAGGGCCTTGGTCGCACCGATTACGCCAGCTTTGGCCGCCGAGTAGTTTGTCTGTCCCGGTAAACCTTTGATTCCCGAAAGCGAAACAACGTTCACGATCCTTCCATAGCGCTTGACCAGCATGCCGTTAAGCACAAGACGCGTGACATAATAGAAGCCATCGAGACTGGCACCGGTTACTGACTTCCACTGTTCGTCGGTCATCCACATCAGTAGCGAATCCTGCCTGATGCCGGCGTTGTTGACCAGAATTTCAACCACCTTATCAGGGTTGGCCTCAAGCCATCCGCCAAGAACGCGATCCACATCAGCCTTGCTGCCAACGTCAAACTTCAGTGCTTCGGCCTCAACGTTCTTCTCGCGCAATAGCGCAAGCGTATTCCCGGCCTCCGTGTCGTTGCTCCTGTAAGTAAGCAGAATATTATAACCTTCGTCCGCGAACTTCAGGGCGATTGCCCTGCCAATTCCGCGTGATCCGCCGGTGACTATTGCATACTTCATCCGATGTCGGTTTGGTTGAATGAAATTTCGGAGCCGAGACGCATCAGATACTCTCTGATAACGGACAGATCCTTATAAATTGGTTTGTCTTCGATAATGGGGCCACGCAATTCACGGACTTCCCGGTAGAGCCGGCTCGTAAAGCCTGAAAGCCTGGGTTGACATTCAAGGTAATCTATCGCCTGAACGACTGCAAGCAGTTGGATAGTCAAAACGTCGAACGCGTTGTTGATAACTTTTCGCGTAATCAATGCGGCATTGCATCCCATGCTCACAATATCCTGATTGTCGTTGTTATTGGGTATGCTGTGCAGATACATCGGAAATGAAAGCGTCTGGTTTTCGGCCGTTGTTGACGTTGCTGTGAACTGCATACCCTGCAAGCCAAAGTTGAGTCCAAGCTTTCCAAGATTGATGAACGGCGGAAGTTTTTGATTCAACTTATCGTTCAACAGGTAATTCAACTGTCGTTCAGCGAGCATCGTAAGCTTGGTGATCACGATCTTGAGCTTGTCCATCGCCAGCGCGACATAATCGCCGTGAAAGTTGCCGCCATGATAGACCATCTCCTTTTCATGATCGATAACAGGATTGTCGTTTGCCGAATTGACTTCATCTTCGAGTACCTGCTTCACTTCCTGCAACGTATCGTATACTGGTCCGAGGATCTGCGGCACGCACCGCAGCGAATAGTATTCCTGAACCTTGTCGGTAAAGACTGCTTCCTCTATTTTCCGATGGTACAGATGCTCGGGTCGCTTTCTGATCAATTTACTATCGGCTAATAACGCACGTATGATTTCGGCGACTTTCGACTGCCCCCGGTGCAACTTCACGTGATTTAATTCCGGCGAAAAGTGATCATCAAATGATTTCATCAGCTCGTTTGTTACGGCCGACAACATAATAGAACAGGCAAGCAACTTCTGAGCATTGATCAAATTCACCATCCCTACTCCTGTCATTGCCGACGTGCCATTCATAAGAGCAAGTGCTTCCCGCAGATGAATTTCCAGGGGCGTGATCGAATGTTCAGCAAATACTTTCGATGTCGGCTCCAGCCTGCCTTTGTTCCAGACTTCTCCTTCGCCGATGAGATTTAACGCAAGATGTGCCAGTTGAACAAGATCACCGCTTGCCCCTACTCCGCCTTTTTCAAATATGCATACACTGATATTTTTGTTGAGGAGTTCAGAAAGTATTTCTACTACGCTGGGATGAATACCCGAATAGCCTTGCATTAGACTATTGAGCCTCGCGAGCATCGTTGCGCGGGCATTTACTTCATCAAATGGTTCGCCTGCCCCTGAACTATGACTACGGATGAGATTATACTGAAGCTGGCGCTGATCTTCTTCGCTGATCTTGTATTGTGCCATGGGCCCGAGCCCTGTGTTGATGCCATAAATGATCTTGTGCTCGGCATAAGCTTTCAGGAACTCGAAGTTGCGCTTTACACGTTCGGTGCCATCGGTATCGAGAACAACGTCGCTTTTGTTGAACAAAACTTCTTCAAAATCTTTTGTTGTTAGCCTCCGGGCACCGACCTGTATCATAACTGCTTTTTGTACGAGCGCGAAAATAGTAAACGCTGCCGAATAATCATTAACGCCGAATCTGCCGGCAATCCCGTTGAGAAAGAAGACTGTAAGTCAGTGAGGTTATTCGAAGAATTTCGTAAAGCGGTCAATCCTGCTTGTTCGCATGCGCATCGCATGAACGGCAGATGCGCAGATTCTGATAGTGCGCGATGGCAACAAGGAGAGCACCGGTAACTGTAAAGACTGGCTCCCAGAAGAGTGTTGTAGTGAATCGCCCGGCGATAATTGCCGTCATCCCGGCAAGGAATAAGAGCAGCGGCATACGCCGACGGTGGACATTCACCATTGAAGGGATGAGCGAAACGCTTCCAAGCACGCCACTGACGGCAAGGATTCCGTTTTCAAGCTCGTGATTATGCGCTATCGCTGATGGAGCGAGGAGGCCGAATATGAGCATCAGGGGAACAGCAAGGCAATGAAGAGCGCAGATTGCAGAAGCCGAAAACCCGAGAACATCGAGATTCGTCCGCCTGAACAGTCTTCTTATTGCAACCATGTTGCAAACATAACCAAATAGGCAAGAAATACAACCTTTCGGAGTTTATTTATCCAATACCGGCCGTCTATTGAAGAATTCTCAATTCACAGAAGAATTTGACCACTGGGGAAAATACCCCGGCGGAAAATTTCTTTATTCGGGTGAAGGCCTTTAATTAGCAAACTCAAACGATTAAAACCCTCTTATGAAGAAAAGAAAAGCCACTGCAGTCTGGAACGGCTCGGGAAAAGATGGCAAAGGCCATGTTACTACCCAGAGCACGACCTTGAACCAGACGCAATTCTCGTATAAGTCAAGGTTTGAGGAAGGTGTAGGCACCAATCCTGAGGAACTCATTGCGGCAGCTCACGCGGGATGCTTTGCCATGAAACTGAGCTTCGTGCTGAATGAGGCAGGTTTCACTGCTGACGAACTTCATGTTGATTGCGTGGTTACCCTGGAGGATTCCATCACCCATTCGGAACTGACGTTAAATGCGAAGGTCCCGGGGATAACGAAGGAGAAATTCGAGGAGTGTGCCAACGACGCAAAAGAGAACTGCCCTATTTCAAAATCATTGTCGGGCAAAATTTCTTTGACCGCCAGTCTGTCTTAACTATCTTCGAATGTCTTAGCTGTTGAAAATTGTTAAACAACCGATAAGAAATGAGCAACCCACGGGTTGCTCTTTCTGTTTCTGGTGATTATTTCGAAACGACGACAGCGTCTTCGAGGATGAAATTCACGTGATCGACGTCATCAGCATTCAGCCTAAGCCTGCCTTTTACCGTGATCAGGTCATCAACCTGAAATTTGGGCGGTGACTTCGCAAAGTTTACCTCCGCGACAGATTCAGGTCCGCCGCCGCCACAGAAGAAACACTGGCTCATCGGATACTTTGAAATGATGATATAGGTGCCGTCTTCGGGTGCAAAAGGCACATAGAAGCCCTGAACAGTGATTTCCTTGCCGGCAAGGGCCTTCAGGTCATCCGGAAAATTGGGGTAAAAAAGG
The DNA here is from genome assembly GCA_023417065.1 of Bacteroidota bacterium. GTDB lineage: Bacteria > Bacteroidota > Bacteroidia > Cytophagales > Cyclobacteriaceae > Ohtaekwangia. Next base: position 32,727 of record JAEZGH010000073.1, on the reverse strand, counting down.
TACTCCCCAAGTGTTTCATAGTATTTGGGCTCAAACTTCGTCTTGGCGAAGATCGTCCAGGTGTCTGTCTTGGACTGGCCGAATCCCAGGCTTGAAATCAGAAGAAGTGCTCCAAACAAGATTAATTTTCTCATACGTAATAGTGTGTCAATGTTTCCTTTATGCGTTCCCGGCTAATACCCTGCTGATATCGGTTCGGTAGGCCTGTATTGCCGGAATCAACGCACAGGCTAAACCCAACAACAAACTTGCCGCCAAAATTATCCACTCTTCGGAGTAGAAAACAAGACCGCTTATCCCGGATTTCTGGATTTCAGGTAATATCGATGAAATAATCAGGACGGCGATATGGGCCATAATCAATCCGGTGAGGCTTCCGAGGAAGGTCAGCAGACCGCCTTCAAGCAGAATACTGATAAATAATTTGCCCCTGCCGGCTCCCATCGACCGGAGGATCGCCAGGTCATAACGACGCTCCTTCAGGGAGTTATACAAGGCAATGAATATGCTCAAGGCGGAAATCAGGATCAGTACATACGCAAACGCCATCATGATATCAATACCAACTCCGAGGATAGAAAAGAGCCGGGCTGTCTCGAAAGCCGGCGACGCCGCCTGCAGGTTGCTGTCGCTGTTGATCAGACGAGGAAGCTGGATAGCTCCCATCGGAGAGCGGTATTGAACCAGCATTGACGTTATCTCAAGGGTCGAATCGCCTTTCGCCACAGAAGGAACCAGCGGCGAACGCATAGCCGAATCTATTGCGTGATGGTGATGCTCGTGGTCATGATCATGGTCGTCGTGATCATGATCGTGATCCTCTTCTTCAGCAGGTTCACCTTCCTCATGGTGCATCAGCCACACGCTTTCAACGTTGGTCAGAATCAGATTATCAACAACTGTATAACTGGGTTTTAAGATACCCGTTACCTTATACAAATGATCATTATGGGAGTGGCCGCCTTCGGCAAGGCCGTGAGCACTTTCAAAAGTATCGCCAAGCTTGAGTTTGCTCATCTCAGCCACCGTGGCACCAATAGTGACTTCAAGATCCCTCTGGAACCACTGCCCTTCCGCCAGTTCTGCTTTGTATAAAGCGGCGTAATCGCGATTGGTCCCGATGATTCGGTACGATTTGTAACTATCTCCCAACGCCAGCGGTATTGCTTTCTTGATAAGGCGGTGTTTTGAGATACGCTCCGCCTCTGCGAGTGAAATATTTCCCGTGGGAAAGTCAATGTGAAAGATGTTGCAAAGGATCAATTGCAAGGGACTTCCCTTCGCGCCCACTACGAGATCGATGCCCCGTGAATTGGTTGATATTTTCTGTTCGAGCTGTTTATTGAAGAGTAAAAGGATCGTGATCACGGCAATACCCAGCGATAACAGGACGATGTTAATCGCGGTGTTGAGTGGCCTTGCCTTCAGGTAATTCCAGACTAATGAAATGAGACTCATAGGTACGAAGCGGATTTACTTGTGACCGAGGGAAGGACTATTTTGTTCGCGATTTTTTCCTTAAGGCGCTGATCGTGGGTAGCGACCACCAGCGTGCTTTGATTTTTTTCGGCGGCATCCATCAGCAGATGGATTACGCGGTCGCAATTTTTGTCGTCCAGCGCTGAAGTAGGTTCATCCGCCAGGAGAATGGCGGGCTTGTTTAAGATCGCCCGCGCAATAGCCGCGCGCTGAGCCTGACCCTGACTTATTTCGCTTATACGACTGTGACGTTTTTCTTCCAGTCCGAGCCCGGAGAGGACTTCCGTAACACGGCTGCGATCCTGGGGAAGGCCGGCGAGATACGGTGCCATCAACAGGTTTTTCTCAACCGTCAGGGCGTGGATAAGGTGATTCTTTTGGAAAATAAACCCCATTCTTTTGCCTCGAAAGGTATCGAGCTGGGTTTCCGACAGAGGGGCAAGTTCGGTATCATCCACCTTGATAGATCCACGATACGTCCGCAGCAATCCGCCGAGCAAATGCAGAAGCGTTGTTTTCCCACTCCCGGATTCTCCCAGCAGCAGGAAATGCTGCCCACGTTCCACTCTAAAGTCGGGAAACGCAATCGAGAAATCGGGATTATACGAAAAAGACAAGTTCGAAACCTCAATCATAACATTCAGAGCCCGGCGCAAAATAAGAAACCGCTGTCAAATAAAAAGGATTAAATGACGGACGCCACGGTCCTGCCCTCCCTGACCTGTTTCAGCATCCGGAAATGCGGTGGATATCTTACAAACGGGGGAACCGGAATTGACTTGTGGGAATGCTAGTAAGGTAAGTAAGTAAGTGAGTGAGTGGAGGAAGAGTGGAGAAAGAGTGGAGGAAGAGTGGAGAAAGCCCAGGGGACCCTATCGCCAAAGTGTCAAATCAGAAGAAAACGGAACTCGTATCCGCTTGCCGGTTGCCCGGTTTCCAGTTGCCGGTTGCGGACGCCTGAAAACTGCACCTCCTTTCTCCGAGGCGCTGCCCTTCAACTGGCACCCGCAAGCCCCAATCAGGAATCAGAAATAAGGAACCAGCAACCAGGAACAAGCCTGGCTGATGATGTGTACCTGTGCAGCACCCCAACTGAAGATTAAAGTTATAATCAGGCAGAATCAAAGCCGGGATGAAGCAGAGATAAGGCGGTCTTTTATAGGACTGCCTTATCACCGCTATATCACCACCTTATCACCGCTTTATCACCGCCTTATCTCTTACTTTTGCTAAACTTCCATCATAGGAGGGGTTTAACCAAGGAAGAAGGCACGAAAACCTTGAATTTTCAGGGATTTTCAGGGATTGGGACGTCGTTTTATCCAATTTTTCCCTCGCAAGCGGCAGTTTGAGTTTGAGATTGAGAGTGGCGCCGCCTGCACGAAGCAGCATGGGTGGTGGTTACCGCAAACTGCCGGCAACTGGGAATCTGCAACCGGCAATAAAAGCTTATTGGGGCCCTTCGAAAGCGGCCGTTTGAGAGCGAGGAAGTTGAAGGACGGGCTTCGTTTGAATCAATAGCAACGACCACCCAACAATCCACGAAGCAGCAAGCGTGATGGTTACCGGCCGGCAACTGGAAACGGGGAACAGGCATAAAACCTTGCTTGTGCCTTCGGGAGCGGCAGTTTGAGTCTGAGTATGGGAGTGAGGAAGTGATGTTACCATACACTGGCATCCCTGGACATGAACCATTCCTGATCCTCCCCTCTACGGCGTACTGCCAATCAGAAATCTAATGCATCCGGTCCCCCCGGACTTCCATCGTCTTCATGATTTCCGCTTCCTGTTCCAGCAGTTCACGCCAGCGGTCCATGACATAGTCTTCGGCCATAAACTCCTTAGCCAGTTGGAGAAAGGTCTTGTAGTGTCCCGCTTCGGAAACCATCAGCTCATAGTAAAAAATGGATAGCTCTTTATCTGCGATTCCTTTCCAGAGGATTTTGAATCGTTCGCAGCTTCGCGCCTCTATCAGCGCGTTCATCAGCAGTCGTTCTACAAGTTGCTGCTCGCGGCTACCTCCGCGACGAATCACCTGCTGAAGACGTTCGACATATTCATCCTTGCGCTGCCGTTTCAGTGAATAGCCGCGCTTCTTAAGTTCATCGAGTACCCTTTCGAAATGGCTCCACTCCTCGGCAACGATTGGTGTGAGCGCATCAACAAGCGGTTCTTTTTCCGGATAGGTCACGATCAGTGAAATACACGACGATGCAGCCTTTTGTTCGCAGTACGCGTGATCAACCAGAATTTCTTCAATATTCTTTTCCGCAACGTTTACCCACCTGGGGTCAGTGGGCAGTTCAAGTCCGAGTGTAAATTTATCCCTGGCTTCCATCATTCACCATCAGTCATAAAACGACCAGTCAAATCCAAAATCCAGCGTATTTCGCACGCCGGGGAAGAACGGCGCTGTGAAGTATCCTTCGCCACTGATCAGCTGCAGGAGGTTGTTGTAACGGAAGAAAATACGACCGCGTTTGATCTTGGCGTTGAAGAAAACATCAATCACTGGTACGGAAGGAGTCTTAAACTTTCCTTCATGTCCCGCAAGCATAAAAGGTGTATTCAGTTCTGAAGCGTCGCCCTGAATATAGTACTGCTGGATTGGGGCGTCGTATGCCATTGCGTAATACGGCGACTTCCAATGAATATCCACACCGCCATGCATGTCGAGGTTTCCATTGAAGAAGATGTTTTCATAGGAAAGCTGAGTGTTCACCAGTAGTTCAGGAATACTGAAAGCCTCTTCACTTTGTTCAAGAATCCGCGTGTAGACGCCAAATGCGCGAAGGTGAACATGCCGGAGCATGGTTAGCTCAAGTCGCAGGTTTGGCGAGGCAATAACCTGTTCCCCTGAAGTTTGAACAGGCATGACATCGGCGCGGTTTAGATTTTGTTCAGTGTATTCGCCGAGGCGTTCCGGACCGTCAGGTGCTTCCGGTATTATGCTCTTGAAGAACACATAGTTTCCGATACGCGTGAACGTTACACCCGGTGAAAGCCGCAGCACCCGGGACTTATAATGTATCGAGCCCTTGAGCTGCGTGGTATTGATACTTTGGAAATTGTTCAACCAGAAATCGTTGTTACTTCGGTAATATTGCTGGAGGAACGACGGTTCATACTGAACCTGTTTCACTTCAGCGTCGAACCATTTGCTGATGATACTCCCCTGAATACGATAATTACCGCCATCCGGCATGTATTCTGCCCAACCTGCGACGGTGACAAGGGAATCAAGATTTAATCCGATCCTGCCGCCAAGGTAGTTTTCTACACCGGAGCGATTGGCCTGCGAAACACCGCCCATAAGTGTATCGTACCGGTATTGCATCTTGTAGTTCCGAACAGCATAGTAGCCGTTGTAAAACATCTTGAGCAACGATCCTTTTATACCTACCTCATTGCGCAGGCTTGTAAACTTTGAATAGTCATTGGTTGTGTCGCTGCGCAGTTCAAAGTAGTCGAAGTATCCGGCCGGGTCGCGTCGCGGGAAGTCACTGAAATTATTCCCCTGCCGATAACGGTCAAACTTGTGGTATATCTGTAGTCCGCTACCAAGTGTGTATTGATGGTAGAGGTGAATATTCATCCGCAATTCATTGCTTGTTGCCTCGGTGAGGCGCGGCTGAGCATCAATAGCGAAATAACTCGGATAGGGAAACGGGTTAAAGAGATCAGTACGCACCCCTCCGCCTTCGGCTACCTGGTGGTTTTGTCGCCGGAAGTTGGCGAATAGCCTGTACGTGCTGTCTTTTGTCTGATACGTCGTGAAGAAGTCGTAATACTGACTCCGGGCGAGGCGATCACCTTTTCCCAGTCGGGAGATCTGCTTGTCGATGAACATCCCGCGATAGGTTATTCCGAAGTTCCAGTTAGGTGAAATATTCCGGCTATACGTCGCACGCGTGATCGATCGCCCACGTCCGCCCAGGATCACATGCATATTGGAATACGGCGATTTTGTATCCCAGTATCTGATCCTTTCGCGATCCCAGAACATATTATAGCCATTGAATCCGGAGCTTACGCCGATGTTATCGGGAACCTCATAATAGATCGGATTTATCGCGGTGCCTTCTGTACCGAGATCCTGATAAAGGTTCTCGTGACGGCGCACCTCGTCAAACTGGTGAAAGTTTCGGATGAGGGTATCAACCGGTCGAAGTGCGAACGTATTGAAGAACACGTCCTCTTCGTAATAGTAGCGGGAAGTCCGGGGGCCGTAGATCTGTTTCGTGGTATCGTCAATCACACGGGATCCTCTTCGTATCGTCGACGGATCATCCTGTGCAAAAAGTGACAGGTTACCCAGCAGTAAAATAAACGGAAACCAATATTTGAATCGCACGCGCAAAAATAATCCGTTCATGTTGATTTCCGGTACATTGGATGGAGCAATACTATTCAAAGTTTCTGATATGGTTCACGATCATGTCGTCGAATTCCCGCTGTTCCTTCAAAAATTGAACCGTAATCGGCAGGTAAAAAAATGACACACCACCGGGCGCAAGCTCCCGCACCAGCGGCTCAAGCTTGACCATATCTTTTTCAGTGGTCAGCACGGAGCAGCCAGGATGCTTCGCTGCTTCGGCCGCAATTCTCCTGACGTCAGCGGCTTCAAAGGAATGGTGGTCACGAAAAGCTATGTGCTCCACCAGTTCATAGTTATCGGATACGTATCGCACAAGCGGGGCGGGATTCGCTATTCCGGTAATGAGAATGACTTTGGTCCCAGGCGCAGCCGTTGAGTCTCCGAAGGGCACGGGAGTGCCATAACTGATTGTGGCAAAGAAAACGGGTTTGTCAGCATATTCGCGGATGGAATGCTCAATCCGGAGGCATTCCTCGGCTCCGATTTCCGGCGGGCATTTGGTCACGACCACCACATCAGCCCGGGAAGCATGGTTTCTGGACTCGCGTAACCGTCCCGCAGGCAGTAACAGATCCTCATAAAAAGGGCGGGTATAGTCTGATAACAGGATATTGAAGGACGGTTTTACGCGCCTGTGCTGAAAAGCATCGTCGAGCAGCACCACTTGCAATTCTGAAGCCTCCTGGAGGATCATGGGAATGGCGAGTGCGCGTTCCTCGCCAACAGCAACCTTGATACGGTCGCCAAATTTTCGAAAATACTGGCACGGCTCATCCCCTATTGTTTCAGCAGAGTCCGCGTCAGTGGCGAGTCGAAATCCTTTGGTCTTTCGGCCATAGCCGCGGCTCAGGGTTGCCGTCTGAAACGAAGGACTCAGCAGCCGCACGAGGTGTTCGATCATAGGCGTTTTCCCCGTTCCACCGACCGTGAGGTTTCCAACAGAAATGACAGGTATAGAAAACTTTACGGAAGGTTTGACGCCGCGTTCGTACAGCGTATTACGGAGATCGGTAATCCATCCGTAGATCACTGCAAAAGGAAAAAGTAACGTTTTCAGAACCATTAAAAGAGATTCGCCGGCAAATTTCTATTTTCAAACCTGGTTTCCAAACCGTTTTATTGCAGCTTACTGACTCTTTGCACTATGAATGATCAAATAACGGTTCGGCAGGTTGCCTCCTTTCTTGAATCCATCGCGCCCGCCGCCTATCAGGAATCGTACGACAACACCGGTCTGCTGACGGGCGACCCAAATATGGTGGTTACGGGGATCCTGACGAGTCTAGATTGTATCGAAAGCATTGTTGATGAGGCGGTTGCAAGAGGAGCAAACCTGATTGTCGCGCATCATCCCATTATTTTCAGGGGACTAAAACGGCTCACCGGGGCACATTATGTTGAGCGCACCGTTATACAGGCCATCCGGAAAAATGTGGCCATCATCGCCATTCACACGAATCTTGACAATGTTTTCAACGGCGTAAACCGTCGGATTTGTGAAAAAATCGGTTTACAGAACATTCGCGTGCTGCAACCGAGCTTCAACTCGCTGGTCAAGCTTGTGACCTTTGTCCCGAAAGATCATACGAACACTGTGCTGGAGGCCCTTCACGCAGCTGGCGCAGGCCAGATCGGCAATTACAAGAACTGCAGCTTCCAGCTTGACGGCAGAGGGACATTCCAGCCTGACGAAAATGCAAACCCCTTTTTGGGTGAGCAGGGCCGGCAGGAATGGGTTAATGAAACCCGGGTAGAGGTCATTCTTCCGGCACACAGGCAGCGTGACGTGATGCAGGCATTGAGGAATGCCCATCCTTATGAGGAAGTTGCCTATTACCTGACACCGCTTATGAACGAAAATCAGGAGGTAGGTGCTGGAATGATTGGAGAACTACCGGAGGGGATGGAACCAATATCTTTCTTAAGGAGTTTAAAAGAACGTATGGATCTTAAGATGGTTCGCCATACCGCGCCTGCTGGGAAAGAAGTTAAAAAAGTTGCCGTTTGTGGTGGTGCGGGCAGTTTTCTCCTGAAAAGTGCCATTTCGGCCGGTGCCGATGCCTATGTTTCGGCGGACTTCAAATACCACGAATTCTTTGATGCAGACAGCCGTATAATGATTGCCGATATAGGCCATTATGAGAGTGAGGTTTTCACCAAAGAACTTTTAAAGGATGTTTTAATAAAAAAATTTCCTAGTTTTGCGATCAATTTTTCCGAAACCGTCACAAATCCAATAAGCTATATTTAACTAATGGAAAATCAATCAGTTGCGCAGAAGCTTGAAGCGCTTGTAAAACTCCAGTCCATTGACAGCAAATTAGACGAGCTAAAGAAACTGAGAGGCGACTTACCCGATGAGGTTCAGGATCTGGCCGACGAGATAGAAGGATACAACACCCGCCTCGCCCGTTATGAGACAGAGTTAAAAGACATCGAAGAGAACAACAAGAAATACAAGGAAGGGATCAAAGAGGCCGAGAAACTCATCAAGAAATACTCAGAGCAACAGAAAAACGTTAGGAACAACCGCGAATTCGACGCCATCACCAAAGAAATAGAACTCCAGGAACTCGAAATTCAGCTCTGCGAAAAGAAAATCAAGGAAGGCAAGGACAGCATTCAGGCGAAGAAAGACGAGATTGAAAAGACCAATCAGCTTATTAAGGAACGCGGCGACCACCTGGACATCAAGAAGAAAGAACTCGACGACATCCTCGCTGAAAGCCACGAAGAAGAAAGACGCCTCCTCGCCGAACGTGAAAAAGCATCCGCAAACATCGAAGACAAACTCCTGAAATATTACGAACGCCTCCGCAGCAGCCTTTCCAATGGTCTGGCCGTTGTACGCGTAGTTCGCGGAGCTGCTGAAGGATGTAACATCGTAATCCCGCCTCAGAAGATCGCCGAAATACGTGAAAAGAAAAAGATCGTTATCGACGAACACTCAGGCCGCATCCTCGCAGACGTAGACATGGACAGCCTCGACGAAGGTGACAAACCAAAATCAGCAAAAACTCCGGTAGTTGCTCCTTCCAGAAGAACAAAGAAGGTTGAATAGCAGAAACCATTATCTTAATACAAGAAAGGCAATCCCTATGGTTTGCCTTTTTTTGTTTGCCTCCGTCGTCATCGCGCAAAGTCAGGAATTCTCATTCAACTCCCCTGCCCGCGAAGCTTATACCCATGCACTCAATCTGCGCTTTGCAGATGTCAGGAACATGATCCAACAGCCTGCAACGCCGCAGGAGATCTATGTGCGTTCCTTTGCTGATGCGCTTGAACTTGTCGTGACGGAAGACGCTCAGCTGCTCAACGCATACGAATCAGCGTTTGAGGCGCGTGCAAGCAGAAAAACATCGAAGAAATCTGCCGACGAACTTCTGGTGCAAAGTGAAATGCACCTGCACTGGGCATTTATATATCTGAAGTTCGGACGCGAACTCGATGCTGCATTCCGGTTGAGGCAGGCCTACATGATCCAACAGGATCTCCATACTTCGTACCCCGATTACAAAGCCGTCTATAAGATCTCAGGCCTGCTGAATGTGCTCATCGGTTCAGTACCGGATAAGTACTCCTGGATTTTGGGATTACTTAACATGCAGGGTTCCGTTGAAACGGGACTTCAGCAACTTCAGGAGTTATCCGATCTCAATCACGACCTTGCGCTTGAAGCCACATTATGGCATGCATTCATCCAGGGATTTATGCTTCAGAACCCTGAGAAAGCTATTGCTGAAATGAACAAGCTGAGTAGTAATTCTCCATTGACAGCTTTCATGATAGCAAACTTTCACATGAAAAACGCGTCGGGCGAAAATGCACTTATGTGGCTGCAAGAGGCAGATGCGCGTTCGCAGGGAATACGTATCCCCTACACGTCATATCTCAAGGGAGAAGTGTACTTGCACAAGGCAGATTACGCAAATGCTATCGCCGCGTATAAGGCCTTTTTAACGCATTACAAGGGGCAAAACTATGTTAAGGATGCCCATTACAAAATCGGCCTTTGCCATTGGCTTGATGAGAAGCCTGAGAAGGCGGCCGAATCGTTTGAAGCTGCACGCAATGCCGGCAAGGAATCCGCCGAGGCCGACAGGCATGCCGCGCGCAACCTTGCCTCGCGCGAAATGCCATCCATACCATTGTCAAAAGTTCGTTTCTACACCGATGGCGGATACTATGCGGAAGCGGAAGCGCTTCTCGCGCAAGTTGATCCGGAGAAGCTTACAGCGATTCGCCATAAGGTGGAATGGTATTACAGAAAGGCAAGACTCATGCATAAGGTGAATCGGCTGCCGGACGCCGTTGAAATGTATGAGATGACGGTGACACTCGCCGGGACGAATGACTGGTACTACGCGCCCAATGCATGTCTTCAACTTGGGTATCTTGCGCGTCAGCGCGATGACGTTACAGAGGCACGGCGGTGGTTTGAAAAGGCCCTGTCGTACAAGAAACACGAGTACAAGAACAGTATCGACAGCAAGGCCCGGTCGGCGCTCGCTCAATTGAAGGCGCGCAGGTGAGTAACGTCGTTGAAGAGCTCAACAGAAAACATAGATCCTGTGTAATTCAGCAGGTAGAGGCAAAGGTTTTCGTGCTCAAACATATCCATTGAGCGCAGCGGATAATTCATCAGATAGCACATCAGGATGCGAATGGCGCGACCGTGCATACAGATTAGCACAGTTTTCTCTTCGGGCCGCGACAGGATTAAGTCCATTGCGGGTTTCAGCCTCGCCACAACGTCTTCGGGGCTCTCGCCTTTTTCAATTTTGAGGCTGGTATTGCCCAATTGCCACTGACGGATCATGTAGTGGTAATATTCATCCTCTTCAGGTGTCACCTTAAACCCTTCTTTTGTTCCCCAGCTGATTTCATTCAGTCCGGCAAGCGGTTCAAACGGTATTCCGAGCTTGATGAAGCCTTCGACTGACTGTTGGCTTCGTTTGAGGGCAGAAGTGTAGATTTTATCAAAAGGAACCCCTTTGTACATGTCAAAAAAAGCCTGCGCCTGAGCACGTCCCCTGCTATTCAGATCAGTGTCCACACCGCTCCCCTGAACAATGTTTTTCAGGTTATAATCCGTCTGCCCGTGCCTGATTAAATAGATTTTTTTGATGCTCAATTTTGCTTTATTTTGCCGCTGCCAACCTCCGGGTTCCGTGGAAATGAAATCCGGCGTTTCTGAAACAGGCGCAAAAATAGGAAAATAGTTTACAGTTCCACTAAGGACATTCGGTTCATTTTATCATGTCAATATTCAGAACGCAGGTTACTCCCGACATCCTGAACAGCTTATCAAAAAACACACTTGCCGAACACCTCGGAATCGAGTTCACCGCCATCGGTGACGACTATCTGGAAGCAAGGATGCCGGTAGATGCACGGACTCATCAGCCCATGGGGCTTCTTCACGGCGGAGCTTCCGTTGTCCTTGCCGAAACGCTGGGAAGTGTAGGGGCAACGTTATGCGTGGACGACAGCACACAATACTGCGTGGGACTGGAGATCAATGCAAACCATTTAAAAGGCGTAAGAAGCGGATTTGTCACCGGCGTAGCCAGGGCTATTCACATTGGGCGAAAGACACAAGTCTGGGAAATCCGAATCTCAAATGAACGAAAAGAACCCGTTTGTGTTAGTCGGATAACGATAGCGGTACTCGATAAGAAAATATGATGAAGCATGGAAGAAACTGAGAGTAGTACACAACCTATCCTGAAAGAAACAGAATTACTGAAGACCCTTTTGGATTATACACGCAACAGCGCCTTTGCCGTCGCAGCGTGGAGCCTCCCCAACGACGATTCCATCACGGTAATCGTATCTGAAAAACCGGAATACATCGCGAGAGAAACAGCACTTGAAGATCTTCCTCCCGGATATCTGTTTGCCCCTTACAATCGCCGGAAAGACTCACTCTTCCTTCAGGCAGATTATACGTTTCGTCTTTCAAATGGCCAACTGGTCACTCCCTCCAATGAGGCGGAATCAAAATCAGTTGAATGGCTTTCGGGAGTAATTCAGCGCAATGCTACCACCAGGAATTCGTCCCCTGCCCCACGGCCTGAGCGTATCGAAGACTACTCTCGTGAGCATTATGTGAACATGGTCCATGCTGCACTTGCAGAAGTGGAAGCCGGGACGTTTGAGAAAGTAGTCCCGTCACGCCGGAAACTCGTGCAGCTCCCCGGGGAATTCGATCCGATTAGCGCTTTTTTAAAGCTTTGCAAAGCGTACTCACACGCCTTTGTGTCGATCACAAGTTCGCCACAAACAGGCACCTGGCTTGGTGCATCACCCGAGGAACTCGTTCGTGTTTTCGACAGGACAATCTTCAAAACGGTTGCGCTTGCAGGAACACAGCCTTACATCGAAGGACAGAATCTGCGCGACGTCTCGTGGACGCAGAAGGAGATCGAAGAACAGGCACTGGTAGAACGGTATATCATCAGCTGCTTCAAAAAGATCCGTCTGCGCGAATACGATGAGTTCGGTCCGAAGACCGTAATCGCCGGAAACCTGATGCACCTGAGGAGCGAGTTCACGGTGAATATTAAAGAAACCAACTTCCCTCAGCTCGGCACGGTAATGCTGCAGTTGTTACACCCAACGTCTGCCGTATGCGGCATGCCACTTGAACCTGCACAGGCATTTATCGAGAAACACGAGGGATATGACCGCGGGTTTTACTCTGGGTTTCTGGGACCCGTAAACATCGACAACCAGATAAACCTGTTTGTAAACCTGCGATGCACCGAAGTATTCGAAGGCAGTGCCGTATTGTACGCGGGTGCTGGAGTCACCATTGACAGTGTTCCTGAAAAGGAATGGGAAGAAACCGAAATGAAGATGAATACGATGCTGTCGCTGATTCAATAAGATCATTCATGAGTTATCAACCAATATACGACATTGCCAGCCTTTGTGCCCATCGTGGCCTTCGGCAGGCAGTGCTTTGTCCCGGGTCGCGGTGTGCGCCCCTGACGTTGGCGTTTGCCCGACATCCGGACATCCACGCGAGAACATTCAGCGACGAACGCAGTGCAGCGTTCATCGCCATGGGAATAGCCCAGCGGATCAACGCCCCTGCTATCCTGCTGTGCACATCCGGGAGTGCAGCGTACAATTTTGCACCCGCAGTAGCCGAAGCGTTCTTCAGTGAAACGCCGCTACTGGTAATTACGGCGGATCGCCCGCCGGAGTGGATCGGACAACACGATGGTCAGACACTTCACCAACCCGACGTGTTCGGCAGGCATGTAAAGAAGTCGTATAACCTCCCCGTTGACTACGATCATCCGGACGCCGTATGGGCGATCAACAGAATGGTGAATGAAGCCATCAATCTGGCGGTATGCGAACCTGCAGGCCCGGTACATATTAACGCACCTTTCCGTGAGCCACTTTACCCTTCAGCAGACGTACCTTTTTCTTTCGACGAATCGCCGCGCATGGTGGAAGAGTTCGCTCCCTCCTACGCGCTGAGCGATGAACAGAAAAAATTCATTACAAAAAGACTGGGTGATTTCAACAAGATACTTATCGTTGCAGGACAGGTTAATCGCGATTCTGAATTGTTTGCCACGCTGAACGAATTCAGCAGAAGCCACAACATCCCGGTGGTTGCCGACATCATCACCAACCTGCACGGGCTCGACAACATCGCTTCGCATGCGGAGCTTTTCCTCGGCAATGCGCCAGGCCAGATTCTGGAATTATTGCAACCGGATTTGCTGATAACTTTCGGAAAGTCGGTGATATCCAAACAGGTCAAGTTATTCCTGCGGAAGCACAGGCCCGAAGAGCACTGGCATATTCAACCTGCGGGTAGCGTGGCCGACACCTTCCAGCATGTCACGCATGTGTTTGAATCGCAGCCGGCACAGTTCTTCGATTTTGTGCGATCGCTGCCTGTTGAATCGTCGTTTGAGAAGCAAAAGCAGTTCAACTTTCTCAAGTTATGGGAGGTTGAGGAACGGCGTATCACACGATTGGTAGACGAGTTCTTTCCGCTCTCCGAACTCGGCGAGTTTGAGCTTGTGCGGGAAGTGATTCGCAACCTGCCGCCGCAGAGCAATTTGCACCTTGCCAACAGCATGAGCGTGCGGTACGCCAACCTGATCGGTCTCATGGCCGCGCAGCAAGGTATTACCGTTTGGGCGAACCGGGGCACAAGTGGTATTGACGGATGCACCAGCACGGCAGTAGGCCATTCGCTCGATACAACAAAAACGAATGTTCTCATTACCGGAGATATGGCGTTCTTCTACGATCGGAACGCCTTCTGGCACAATTACAACGTGCCCGACTTGAGGGTGGTCGTTTTGAACAATCACGGTGGAATCATCTTCAACCTGATTGACGGCCCGGCAAATTTGCCTGAGTCAGCCGAATATTTCGTCACCAACCAAAGGCTGACAGCGCGAAAACTTTGTGAGGAATTTGATTTTGACTATCTCAAGCTGGACAACCGCCGGAAGATGAAAAACTTGCTGAACGACTTCTTTGAATCCGACGGTAGGACAAAGATTCTGGAAATCGAGACAGACCAGCAGGTGAACCGTAGTATATTTGAAACCTTTAAGCAGAAAATCAAGCAAAGCTATGAATCTTAAATACGACTGGAAGCCTATAAAGACGTACCGGGAAATCCTTTTTCATCAGTACGATGGAATTGCCAGGATAAGTATCAATCGCCCTCAGGTGCACAATGCGTTTACGCCATTGACCGTCCAGGAAATGATTGACGCGATGTCTTATTGCCGCGAGGATGCTTCCATCCGGGTGGTGATCCTTACCGGTGAGGGAGGAAAAGCATTCTGCAGTGGCGGCGACCAGAGCGTACGCGGGCATGGCGGATACGTGGGTGAAGACACGGTACCCCGGCTGAACGTACTGGACCTCCAGAAAATGATCCGTTCCATTCCCAAGCCTGTGATTGCTGCAGTAGCAGGTTGGGCTATCGGCGGCGGACATGTACTGCACGTTGTATGTGACCTCACTATTGCTGCTGAAAACGCACGCTTTGGCCAGACGGGTCCGAAAGTCGGAAGTTTCGATGGCGGATTTGGAGCCTCTTATCTCGCACGTGTCGTGGGTCAGAAAAAGGCCCGTGAGATTTGGTATCTCTGCGATCAGTACGATGCGGCAGATGCGCTGCAAATGGGTTTGGTAAACAAAGTTGTTCCGCTTGAGAAGCTGGAAGAGACGTATGTCGAATGGGCTAACAAGATCAAGTCGAAGAGTCCGCTTGCAATCCGCATGCTGAAGTCTTCCTTCAATGCTGAGCTTGATGGACAGGCAGGCATCCAGGAACTCGCCGGTAACGCAACCCTGCTGTATTACCTGAGCGAAGAAGCCAAGGAAGGCAAGAATGCGTTCCTTGAAAAGCGCGATCCGGACTGGTCAAAATACCCGCAGTTTCCGTAGCGTTCCAGGCAGATATGGGAACCGTTGGATACCGCTATGCGTCGATTGACATCAACTCGCGTGACGTGTTGATCAGCAGTATCCTGGGTGAAACTGCAGAGGCACAGACGGACTTCGAAAAAAATACTTTTGCATTTATCAAGGCCTGGTTTGAGGGGGCGGGTGAATTCACGCTTCAGACCAGCGGCTCCACCGGTGCACCGAAACTCATGCAGTTCACGCGGGCGCAGATGGAAGCGAGTGCCCGGGCTACGATCAGCGCCCTGGGGCTGCAGCCGGAAATGACTGTTCTGCTCTGCCTTGATCCGCGTTTTGTTGCCGGGAAGATGATGCTGGTCAGGGCCTTCGTCGGCCAGATGAAGATTGTTGCCCGGGAGCCAGCTGCTGATCCTTTGTCTTCCCCGCTCCCGCCGATAGATTTTGCTGCCCTGGTGCCTTATCAGCTGCAGAACACCCTTACAGGGAATCGCGAAAGGTTAGATCAAATTGCTACAGTTATTGTAGGGGGCGCTCCGGTTTTGGGCGAAACCCTACGTTTATTGGATCTGGTCCGGACACGCGTCATTCTGACCTATGGCATGACGGAGACGCTATCGCATATTGCCCTGCAACACCTCAATGGCCTCAGAAAGGGCGACAGTTTTTATACGTTACCTGACATCAAAATTTCAAGAGATGCCCGTGGATGCCTCGAAATCGCGGTTCCGTGGCTTCCCGGAGTGGTTGTCACGAACGATATCGTAGAAATGACGTCAGATACCTCATTTGTGTGGCTGGGCCGCGTTGACAACGTGATCAATACGGGTGGTGTGAAAGTATCGCCGGAGGCCATCGAAAAGCGCCTGAATGATGTAAAAAGGGAACAAAACTTACATGGTCGCCTCATTATCACATCATTACCCGACAACATGCTGGGAGAAAAGGTAATTTGCGTTATCGAGGAAGAAGCCCCTGTAATTGGGCGACGTAAAAGTCTATTGGTCGCCATTTCCGGAGCTCTATCTAAATTTGAACGACCGCGTGAGATCTACTTTCTCACGGCTTTTCCGGAGACTTCTTCGGGGAAAGTTGATCGACTGAAGATCAGGGAGTTAGTGAAAAAGATGTCCGAGAATTGAAAATGCGATCACGTTTTTATTAGAAAATTGCATTTTCATTCAGTCAAATGGGCATTTCGTTAAAGAATTATTAAGATAAGGTCAGCCGGGCGCTATGATTCCCGGTCGCTTATTTTTCTCGTTTTATGTTACATCAAAGGACAAAAAAACTTAGATTTGATTTGTCTATGGAAGTTGGCTTTAGGATCCCGCCTTACGACTGGTCTTAAAGCAGCATCCGGTAATTAACTATTTACCGCAATGAATAAGGTTCTGGTCATCGAAGATGACATTCCGCTGTGCTGGCTTTTGGAGAAAATTCTTCATGGCAAATATGAGGTGATGGTAATGAATGATGGTATGGAGGCCTGGTCATGGTTGTCTGATGGAAATCAGCCGGATCTGATCATCTCCGATATTCAGTTACCCTCGATCGATGGCATCGAATTGTTGGAGAATCTGAGCAATAGCTTATTATTCAAAAACATTCCGGTGATCATTTTATCTGGTTATGAGGAGGGTGCCAAACGCCAACGCTGTCTCGAGCTCGGTGCGTTCACCTATCTCGTCAAGCCTTTTGAACCTCAGACACTTGTAGCAGAGGTTGATCGGGTACTAAGCTATCAGAACCAGCAAATGGTGGTGAAATAAGCTGCGGTGAGTAAGTATGGCACTTGCGATTCGAAAAGATGTTGATGAATCTCCCTTATCTTTGGTGCGCGAACCTAAAGCTAAGGTGCCGGCTTTTACCAAACATATCGTAAGAATAGACTCCCACTCTCCTGAGCCTGATCACACTAATGTTGAGGAATCGATCCACTTTTACAACTGCACTTTCCTTCAGGCCCCAGAACTATTAAGCGCAGGTACCGATGCAGGTGCGCGTCACGATGCCATAATGATCCATCCTGATGATATCGCCGGCGACCTGACATTAATTAAACAAGCTTCGCAGCAGAAAGCGGTACCTTTTGTACTGTATACACCAGAATACAACGCCGAAGCCAAAGAACGCGCGCTTAAATTCGGTTTCGACGAATACCACTACGGAGCGATCACGTATTCTTTTCTCAAGCGGATAGAGTTCATCAAGAAACTCAAAAATTACAAGAATCAGCGGGGCAATAAACCATATGCAACGCATGGGGTACCGGAAGACCTTCCCAAAATCAAGATATGGTCATTCAAGCGAACTTTTGATATCGCCATAACCACGACTCTTCTGGTGTTCCTTTCACCGCTGATGCTGTTAATTGCGCTTATCATCAAACTCGAATCCCCCGGGCCGGTTTTCTATGTATCGAAACGCGCCGGCGCTGGATATAAGATCTTCGACTTTTACAAGTTCCGCTCGATGCGCGTAGGCGCTGCTGACGAATTGAAGAAGCTCGCACATCTGAACCAATACGACACAGCAAACCACGGCGACGGCGTTTTCTTCAAGATCAAGAATGATCCACGCGTAACACGGTTCGGATCATTCCTGCGAAACACCAGCCTTGACGAACTGCCGCAGCTCATTAACGTGCTTATAGGCGATATGTCATTGGTAGGAAACAGACCGCTGCCCCTGTACGAGGCAGAAAAACTCACCAAAGATCAAATCGCGTGGCGATTTCTCGCTCCTGCAGGCATTACTGGTTTGTGGCAGGTCACCAAGCGCGGCAAAGACAACATGTCGCCTGAAGAACGAATTGCCCTTGACATGGAATACGCCATGAAAAACTCTTTCTGGCTCGATCTGAAGATCTTATTTTCCACATTCCCGGCTTTGCTGCAGAAGGAAAAAGTCTGAACTTGTCGCTGCAGGGGCCTTGCCGGAATACCAGGACTGGAGACATAGTTCCGGCGTTTCCTGACTTTTTATGATAGTTATTGAAGCTGTTCTGCTGGTGTACTTCGCTTTCGTTTCCCTCTATGCCCTGATTCTGGCCATAGCAGGAAATTTTTTCCGTCAGCAGACGCCACCGATGGCCACCGGAAAAAAAAGGTTTGCCGTACTCATTCCTTCGTATAAGGAGGACAATGTGATCGTTTCAGTGGCACGATACGCCTTGCAACAACGCTACCCTTCGGATCGGTATGATGTTGTAATCATCGCAGATTCGCTCAAGCAGGAAACAGTCAGTCAGCTGAAGCTCTTGCCTGTAAAAATCATCGAAGTCGTGTTCGATAAATCCACGAAAGTGAAGTCACTAAACCGTGCGATGGCGGAAATCGGTGATGACTACGACTATGCCGTTATACTTGACGCCGACAATGTAATCGCTCCCGACTTTCTCGACCGGATCAACAACCTGATTGAGATAGGATATCAGGCAATACAGGCGGAACGGGTTTCAAAAAACAAGACCACGTCTATGTCGGTACTGGACGGCATAAGTGAGCGAATCAATAACTTCATTTACCGTCAGGGTCACGTCGCGATCGGACTTTCATGTTCGCTCATCGGCTCAGGGATGGTGTTTCCGTACAAACTTGTTAAAGAAATTCTATCAGGCCTCGACAGCGTTGGTGGATTTGACCGCGAACTTGAACTCCTGCTGATCCAGCGTGGTGTAAAGATTCAATATGGAAAAGGCATCCTTGTTTATGATGAGAAAGTGGAGAACACGGAAGTATTCGAACGCCAGCGGACCCGCTGGCTCTCCAGTCAGTTTATCTATCTCAGAAAGTACTTCCGGCGCGGAATACTTAGTTTGTTCCGCGGAGATATATCTCTTTTCAACTCAGCCATTCTAAAGAATATTCAGCTCCCCCGTATTATCAATCTTGGTCTCCTGGTTATCCTGACTGTGATTTCGTTTCTACTGAGAGACTATCTATCCATCCCATACTATGTTTGGTTTACTTTCCTTGTGATGAACGTGATTGCGATGGCCATCTCAATTCCGGCGAAGATGTATAATCGCGACATGCTCGTCTCCATGCTCCTTCTGCCGAAAGTAGCATTTAAGATGTTTGGATTGCTGTTTCGTCTCAAGGGGGCAAACAAAACATTTATTCACACTCCCCACGGCGTGACGGAATGGCCTGCCGATGAGAAAAACAACGGGTGAAGATGGATCCTTTGGTTTCGATAATCACAATCAACTACAACCAGCTTCGATACACCCTTGAGTTGCTGAACTCCCTGACGCAGTCTGCATACCGTAACATAGAAATCATCGTTGTCGACAACGCGTCAACAGAAAATCCTACATCGCAGATTAAAGAACAATTTCCGAATGTACAGGTTATCGTCAGCGACAAGAACCTTGGCTTCGCGGGAGGAAACAACCTTGGCATCCGCGCTGCGAAAGGGAAATATCTCTTCTTTCTTAATAACGACACTGAAATCGTTCCGGACTCAATCCGTCCTCTTGTGGATTTCTGCGAACAACACGCCGATGCTGGAATCGTCTGCCCGAAAATCCTTTTTTACAATTCAGGAGAAACAATTCAGTACGTGGGTTCTTCGCGGATTAATGCGTTTACAGGCCGCAATGAAAGACCAGGATTTGGCGAAGTCGATAGAGGACAATTCAACGCTGCAGAAAAGACTGATTTGCCGCATGGTGCTGCGATGATGGTGCCGCGAAGCGTGATCGATGCCGCTGGACTCATGCCGGAAATCTTCTTTCTATACTATGAGGAACTCGACTGGGCGGAAACGATAAAGAAGATGGGCTACAATATATACGTCGTCCCGGACGCACGTATTTACCACAAAGAATCGATGTCCGTCGGCAAAAACTCGACATTAAAGACATACTATATGACGCGCAACAGGTTGCTGTTTATGCGTCGGCATACGAAGGGATTGTCGAAACTCAGCTCGATCACTTTCTTCCTGATTTTCTCTATACCAAAGAATACGCTAAGTTATCTTATCAAAGGTGAGATGAAACACGTAATTGCATTCTGGCGTGGATTTCTTTGGAATGTCACTCACCCATCCGGGAAAACAAACTAAAATACTTCGCAGATATGAGAATAGGCATCGAAGCACAACGACTTTTCCGGCGCAAGAAGCACGGGATGGACATCGTTGCGCTTGAGCTTATCCGGAATCTGCAACAGATCGACCACAAAAACCAGTACTTCATTTTCGTTAAACCGGATGAGGACGATGGCGTTATCCGCGAGACCGCTAACTTCCATATAGTGAAAATAAAAGGCGGACCATACCCATATTGGGAACAAATCCTTCTGCCAGGAGAGGCGCGCAAATATAATCTTGACCTGCTGCACTGCACCAGCAATACAGCTCCTCTGGGCGTGGACGTTCCTCTGGTGGTGACGCTTCACGACATCATCTTTCTTGAGCAATGGAATTTCACAAAAGGCACCCCCTATCAGATAATCGGAAACCTCTACCGCCGTTGGAATATACCGCGAATGGTGAAAAAAGCGAAAGCCCTCATTACTGTTTCAGAATACGAGAAAGCTAACATTGAAAAGCATTTTGGTTTCGCCGATACGGTAACCGCCATACACAACGGAGTTGGTACCCATTTCGATCAAGTTGCCGATAAAGAAACATTAGAGCGCGTACGCCGGAAATACCATCTGCCTGAGCGATACATACTCTTTCCCGGGAGCACTGACCCCAGGAAGAATATTGTTGGAGTTTTGAAAGCGATGTCTGTATTGCGAAACAGAGATAAGCTGGATTTTAAACTTCAGATGCTCGACGTTGACACAACGTTCCTGAGAAAAGCTGCCGTGAGAGCCGGAGATCCCGGGATAACGGACTGGGTAAGCATTTCGGGTTATGTACCTGAAGATGACTTACCGGCGATATACACCATGGCGGATATGTTCCTGTTTCCGTCGTTGCGCGAGGGTTTTGGCATCCCGGTGCTTGAAGCCATGAAAAGCGCTGTACCTGTCATTACATCGAACTGCTCATCCCTTCCCGAAGTTGCCGGCGACGCGGCGATACTTATTGATCCTCGCAACGCCGACCAAATCGCAGACGCTATCTTAACAATCAGAAACGATGATGTACTTCGAAGCGATCTCATCAGGCGCGGGCTCAATCGTGCCCGCACGTTCTCATGGGCAATTATGGCTGAAAAATATTTTAAACTTTATCAGGAAGTAATTTCAAAGTGAACGCCGATGCGACTCCTGCTGCTTTCACACTTCCTGCTGGCCTATTCGCTTACTGTACTTCCTGCCAGCACAGCCGCACAATCCAAACAGACGCCGAAGGTAAAGACAGTCAGCGAGAAGAGTGTCGTGTTCATAGAAATAGGTTCGCTCCCACCTGTTCTTAAGGAAGCTTCAGGCCTGGCGATAACCCAAAATTATCTTTGGTCTCATAACGACGGCGGTGTTCCGGCGATCTATTGTCTGGATACCCTGGGCAAACTCGTGAAAGCTATTCACATCAACGCGTCAAACCGTGGCTGGGAAAGTCTAACTCTGAATACTGCGGGCGATATGTTCATCGGAAGTTTCGGTAACAACAGGAATGACCGGCGAAATCTAAAGATATTCAAAATTCGAAATCCCGAAGCGATTGAGGACCAGGTTGTTGTACCTGAGGTCATCTCGTTTGCCTACAGTGACCAGAAAGAATTTCCGCCAACGACAGCGCAGCGCAACTTTGACGTCGACGCTTTTATCGCTCTGAAGGACAACCTGTACCTTTTTACAAAGGACCGCTCCACCCCATTCCGGGGAATTTCAAAGGTGTACAAGTTGTCACAGGTACCGGGGCATCAGTCAGCCCAGCTTCTTGACAGCCTGTACGTAGGGAAAGGTTCCATGCTCGACAACTGGATCACGGGGGCGGACACGAGTCCGGATGGACGAACCGTTGCACTGCTATTCCATGATCGGGTATGGTTTATCCGAAATGTTGACGAAAACAAGTTCTCCTCTGGCGATATCTACGAAGTCCGTCTGAATCATTATTCACACAAGGCGGGCATTGCTTTCAAGACCGACACATTACTCTATATCGTCGATGAACTGGAACTTGGCGTGGTCGGCGGGAAACTCTATTCCCTGGATATTACATCGATGATGAAAGAAATTTCCGAATAAATCACTTTTTCAAATTATCGGACATGATAATCAGATTTACGCTCTGATGATCGAAGGCAATCAAATCGATTTAAACGTCATAATAAACATCTTGTCGCCAACTCCGACAAGCCTCCTTGTCGGACCCCTCCATCAATTCTATCTTCATTAAACTGAAGCATAACGAAACAAAACGTTTGTGTTCAGTTTTAAACGCTCAGAATGTTTCGTCGCAATCAAAAGGCAGACATGGGTTGAGTTGAAACGGTGAGGCTGATAACTATCACAATAGGATCATCCACCGGAAGAGCAGTCCGGAGAAAACTGCATAACAACTTACCGTGAAACCTGTTTGATGTAAGAAACAAATGACAAAACCCTGATTGCACAGATTGAACTCTTGCAATATTCCTTCCGGAAAAAGGGCACATAAAAAAAGTCTATTGAACGTTTGAATCCGCTTATGTTGGTGCTGACAGATGAAACAACATAAGAAGCTTTTTGTGATTCATTTCGTTCGCCGAACGGTTTACACCATTTCGCCCTCAATGGTATAAACAGCATTAGATATCAAGAACCTAACTATGCTTAGTCGTATGGACCCCTATCCACACAAGAACAAACTGTTCAGCGCAGTCTTTGTTATTCTTATGGTCGCCGTGGGCTTCTCAGCGCAGGCACAAAATCAGACTGCCAAAGTAACACCGGCGGGAACCTGGTTCTATGAGTATCTTCCCCCCGACTATAATTCCAATAATAACGACTATCCCATCGTATTCTTCTTTCATGGAATAGGAGAACGCGGGGATACAGAGACCGACCTCGCCAATGTGGCAAAGTTCGGACCTCCCAAACACGTGAAGGATGGATACAAGTTTCCGTTCATACTTATTAGTCCGCAGCTGAAAAAAAATATTGGCTCGTGGCAACCTGCCTACATGGATGAGGTCGTTGAGTATGTTAAGTCATATCTGCGCATCGACCTTTCGCGCGTGTATGTAACCGGCTTATCACTTGGTGGAGGCGGAACGTGGACCTATTCACAAGATGCGCGTCTGGGTCAGAAGCTTGCCGCTGTTGCCGTGATCTGTGGTGGGTACAACAACCCGAGCCTGGCTTGTAACTTCGGGAAAAACAACATCCCTGTATGGGCATTTCACGGTGACGCAGACAATGTTGTAAGCTACACCATGACAACGCGAATGGTTGATGCCATTAATGCTTGCAACCCTGCACCAAATCCCCTTGCAAAACTGACCATCTATCCCGGAGTTGACCACAACAGTTGGGACAGGGCATATCGTACCGACAATCAACTTCATACGCCAAACGTGTATCAATGGTTGATGCAGTTCCGCAATGAAGGACTTGTTGTTAATGCGGGTCACGACCAGACGATCAATCTCCCTACAAACAGTATCACCCTTAAAGGAACGGCATCAGCGCCTAACGCAACGATAACGTCATACGCATGGACCAAGACCAGTGGTCCGGCGGCGACCTTGGCGAATGCTGCCAGCAGCACTCTTTCTGTATCCGGAATGGTTGAAGGTGTATACACATTCCGCCTGACCGTAAAATCGAGTAATGGCGAGAACGTTTATGACGACGTCAAAGTAACGGTTGTAAGAACAAACCAGGCCCCTATCGCCAATGCCGGACCAGACTTGTCGATTACGTTACCAACCAATTCGGTCACTATAAATGGTACGGGTTCCGACAGCGACGGATCGATCGCCTCCTATGCCTGGGAAAAAGTTTCCGGGCCAACCGTCACCATGTCAGGAGCGTCAACAGCGAAGCTTTCACTCTCAAATCTTATTGAAGGAACCTACACATTCGCGCTTACGGTAAGAGACAATGAAGGTGCTACTGCGACGGATCGCGTTAACGTGGTTGTTCATCCTGCTGAAGTGAATGAATCGCCAGTTGCGAATGCGGGTGCAGACAGGACAATAAATCTTCCGTTGAACACAACGATCATTACCGGGACAGGAAGTGACGCCGACGGAACAATCACATCCTATCGCTGGGAGAAAATCAGCGGTCCGACGGCTACGCTTGCAAATACGAACACCGCATCGCTCACAGTATCAAACATGCTTGCAGGTGTCTATGTATTCCGCCTTACGGTAACTGATGATGACGGTGCGACAGGCTCAGACGAGATACGCGTGACGGTTATTGAGGCAAACCAAACTCCTGTGGCAGACGCGGGCACAGATATTACATTGACGCTGCCCACGAACTCTACAAACCTCAACGGTAGCGGAAACGATCCTGACGGCGCCATTGTAAGATACGAGTGGACTCAGGTGAGTGGACCGTCAACGATAACTATTGCGAACGCATCGGCGGCAACGTCAAGTGTAGCGAACCTCATCGCCGGCACCTACGTATTCCGACTGACCGTAACTGACGACGACGCGGCAACAGCTTCTGATGAGGTTAGCGTGGTCGTCAACCCTGCAGAAGTAAACCGTGCTCCTATCGCCGATGCAGGTGAAGATCAAACCATTCACCTTCCCACAAACAGTACAACCCTTCGCGGTTCCGCAAGCGATGAAGACGGGACGATTGTCTCATATCAATGGGTGAAGACAGGAGGTCCCGCTGCTACCCTTTCAAATCAGAATACGCCGAACCTCGGGTTAACGAATCTTCAGGCCGGCGTTTACAAATTTGAACTGCGCGTTACTGATGATGACGGCGCAACGGACAGTGATGTCGTGAACGTTATCGTTCTCGAGGCAAACCAGACTCCTACAGCGAGCGCTGGCAGCGATATTACCATTGTACTGCCAACCAGCTCAACGACATTGAACGGATCTGGTTTCGATCCTGACGGTAATGTTGTAGGCTATCAATGGGTACAGATCTCAGGCCCTACAAATGCAACCATTGCAAGTCCCGCGACATCTTCCACAATCGTATCTGATCTTGAAGAAGGTGTATATATCTTCGAGCTTACCGTTACAGATGATGATGACGCAATTGCATCCGACGAGGTACGTGTTTCTGTTGAGGCCACCGGGCCGAACGTGCCACCTGCTGTTTCAGCAGGCGCAGACAAAACGCTGACACTTCCTCAGGGTACGGTAGTCATTAACGGCACAGCGTCAGATTCTGATGGTACAGTTGTATCATACCTTTGGGAACTCGTCAGCGGTCCATCGTGCACCCTGGCAGATGAAACGACTCCTGATTTGAGTGTGTCCGATCTTGTTTCCGGACAATACAAATTCAGATTTACCGCAACAGATGACGACGGCGCGTCAGCGTCAGATGAAATGATTCTAACCATTCAGCCGGAGGTTGTCAATCAGTCTCCCCTAGCCAATGCAGGACCTGACCAACTTGTCAAACTTCCTCAAAATACTTGGACGCTCAATGGATCAGGAACAGACCCCGATGGTACAATCACAGTATATGCATGGGCAAAGGTAAGTGGTCCGGCTGTGACACTCAGCGGCGAAAACACCGCTTCTGTTGAACTGAGCGATCTGCAGGCTGGCACCTACCGCTTCACACTCACCGTGACCGACGACAAAGGTGCAACTGATTCAGATGAGGTGATCGTTACCGTGACAGCAGAGAACTCTCTTCCCGTGGCAAATGCCGGTGCTGATAAAACGATTACATTACCTGCAAACTCTGTTACGATCAACGGATCGGGAAGCGACTCAGATGGTTCGATAGTTTCATATGCCTGGAGTCAGGTAAGTGGTCCTGCGGCTGCAACGATTACAAATGGAAATACGTCAAGCGTTCTTATCGAAGACCTGGTAGAAGGCACGTATGTGTTCAATCTGGAGGTAACCGATGACGCCGGCGCTATGGCCAGCGATCAAGTTAAAGTTACTGTCAACAGCGCCAATCAGGCTCCGGTAGTTACGATCAATACAAATCGTACAATTACACTGCCTGCCGACAAGGCCAACTTCACGGCTACGGGACGCGACGATGATGGATCAGTGGTTAGCTACCAATGGACTCAGATCAGCGGTCCCGCAGGTGCAGTACTTGAGAATGCAGAAGCAGCTACACTTACTGTGACTGTGACAAACGCCGGCACCTATTGGTTCCGCGTAACTGTTCGGGATAATGATGGGGCTACCGGATTTGCAGACGCGCGCCTCACGGTTAATCTGCCTACGGTGAATCAGGCTCCGACCGCAAATGCCGGTCCTAATCGCAGCATTACATTGCCCGTAAACAATCTTACGATAAACGGCAGCGGTACTGACCCTGACGGAACCATAGCTTCTTATTCCTGGATCAAGGTAAGTGGACCGGCCGCAACACTTGGCAACGCCAACACAGCCACGCTTTCTCTTACGAACCTGGTACAAGGTACTTATGTATTCAAGCTCACGGTAACCGACAACGGCGGCCTTATTGCTTCCGCTGACGTCACGGTAACTGTGCTGCCTGAAATCGTAAACATTGCACCCGTAGCAAATGCCGGAGCAGACAGAACAATTAAACTTCCGACGAACAGTCTGAACATAACCGGTTCAGGCAGCGATCAGGACGGTACCATTGCAAGCTACTCGTGGAGCAAGGTAAGTGGTCCGGCTGCAACGATAACCAACGGCAATCTTCCCACAGTATCATTAAGCAATCTCGTCGAAGGTGTCTATGTTTTCAGACTGACAGTGCGCGACGACAAGGGTGCAACTGGCAGCGATGACGTCAGGGTTACGGTGAATGCCGCAGATGTAAATCAGGCTCCGCGAGCCAATGCCGGTGCAGACCGCACGATTACGCTCCCCGCAAACTCACTGCAGATAACGGGATCAGGATCTGACGCCGACGGTTCAATTGCAAGTTATCGCTGGACCAAAGTAAGCGGTCCAGCTGCAACCATGGCAGGTACTACTACGACGACGCTTCAATTGTCTAATCTTGTTGAAGGTGTCTATGTGTTCAGGCTGCAAGTCACGGATAACGGAGGCCTCTCACACACAGACGATGTTCAGGTGACCGTTCTTGCACAGAACGTGAACCAGAGTCCTGTTGCCAATGCGGGAGCCGATAAGACGATCACGCTTCCGCTCAACACCATTACCATTCAGGGATCAGCAAGCGATCCTGACGGTACCGTAACGGCATATCTCTGGACGAAACTCAGCGGTCCGGCGGCGACGCTCACAAATACGGGCACGCCAACGCTTACCGTGACGGATATGGTTGCCGGAACCTACGTATTCCGACTTCGGGTAACTGATGATAAGGGTGCGATTGACACCGATGACGTTCGTGTAATCGTCAATCCGGCAAGCACCAATGAACCACCCGTCGCGAACGCTGGTGAAGACGTAACGGTAACTTTACCTGTTTCTATCGCAACTCTTCACGGCAGTGCCAGTGACGACGATGGATCAATTGCAAAATACACATGGACCAAAGTTTCCGGCCCTGGTGTAACCATGACGAATGCCAATCAGGCTACGCTCAGCCTCTCAGGGCTGCAGGAAGGCTCATACGTATTCCGTCTCACAGTCGAGGACAACGACGGAGCTACTGCATATGACCAGGTATCGGTGACAGTCCTTCCTGAGGCAGTCAACATCATTCCAGTGGTGAATGCAGGAACTGACATCGTTGTCATCGAACCGGTTTCAGCGGCTAATCTTACAGGTACGGCCTCCGATGCGGATGGAAACATCACGACCATTCAATGGACACAAGTAGCGGGCGCTCCTGCGGTCATCACAGACCCGGGTCGTCTCAGCACAGGGGTATCCGATCTTGTCGTAGGAACGTACAAATTTATGCTCACCGTGACTGATGATGACGGCGCGTCCGCCTCCGACGAAATCACGATCACGGTTAAACCGGCCAATACCAATCAGGCTCCCGTGGCCAATGCTGGTCCAGACAGAACGACCAAACTACCTGAAAACAGCATCACGTTGCAGGGGTCTGGCACCGATGCCGACGGAACGATTGCGTCCTATCTGTGGGAGAAGGTAAGTGGTCCGACTGTAGTAATGGGCAATGTTAATGCATCTCAGCTGATCATTTCAGAACTTGTTGCAGGAACCTACTATTTCCGCCTGACCGTAACAGATGACGACAATGCTTCGAATGAAGACCTGGTAATCGTAACAGTTCTGCCTGCAGATCTCAATCTGCCTCCGGTAGCGAACGCGGGACCTGACCGATCGATCCAGTTGCCACAGAACGAAGTCACGATTTCGGGTTCGGCAACTGATGAGGACGCATCTTCCCTCACATTCCTCTGGGAACAAGTGGAAGGGCCGACGGTTAGCCTGAGCGAAACAAATCAGCGCCAGTTCTCCTTGTCAAACCTCGCTGAAGGTGTCTATTCCTTCCGACTGACGGTGACTGACGATGAGGGATTAAGTGACTTCGACGAGATGACACTTATCGTGTTCGCTGAGGCACCTGTTACACCGGCACCTGTGGTAACGACGACGCCTGATGTGGTGGTTCAGCTACCTGAGAACTCTGCAACGCTGAGAGTGGATGTGTCGGCTGAAAGTGGAATGATTGCCACCTATCACTGGCAACAGACTGGTGGGCCGACGATCAATTACGACATGCATGCAGAAAATATTCTTGTCGTGGAAAATCTGACTCCTGGCGTATACGTGTTCGTTGTTACGGTGACGGATATTGATGGCCAGAGCACGTCTGAGGAAATCAAAATTACGGTCCTCGATGAAAATCCTGAGATACGTCCACGCAAACTGTTCTCACCTGACGCGAAAGGTGATCTTACCTCAGAGAGGTGGACTATCGAAAACGCACATCTCCTCGACGGTTGTGAGATCGTTGTCTACAATCGCGAAGGTCAGCAAGTATATTCTTCGATTGGATATCCGGTACCCTGGGATGGTCTTTCAAGGGGAGTTCCAGTGCCTGATGGCGCATACTACTACGTTATCCGCCGTGATGGCCGTGTGATTAAAAAGGGAAGTGTAACCATAGCAAGACTGAAGTAATGAAAAAGAAACTCCAACTCATATTGTGCCTGTTCCTCTTATGGGGAGCAGGACACGTGTCGGCACAACAAAACCTGACATACAATCATTACTATCTGAATCCATTTCTCTATAATCCCTCGTTCATTGCCCAGAGTGGGTATTCGGAACTTCATTTGAATTATCGTCACCAATGGACGGGTTTCGAAGGCGCTCCAAAGACGGCGACGATGAATTTGCAGCTTCCACTGAACTATAAATCAGGGTTTGCAATTACCGGTTTTCAGGATCAGGCCGGTCAGATCAAGACAACCACGGGTCTGGCCAGCTTTTCCTATCAGGTTTTCCTTGGCCGACGGATTATCGACCTTCATAAAATCGGATTTGGAATTTCTGCAGGATACACCAGCAGCCGGATCAGTATCGACGAGACATCTGACCATTTTGACCCGGTATCCGGAAACAAAACCTCATCGCTCGACGGTCAATTCGGAATGCACTACCAATATAATAAGTTCAAATTTGGATTTGCCATTCCCAGATTGTTTCAGAACAATGTTGCCGCGGAAGAACGTTTTACCCACCGCGGAATCACACAGATAAAAAACACGATCACTTCTGTAAGCTATGATTTTGAGTTAAGTCCGTTTATATCACTGGAGCCTATTCTGACCTATCGAACTTCCGAAGGCCGCAAGGCACAATATGAAGCGCTGGCCTCGCTGAAGTTTCTGGGAACGGGTTGGGTAGGTGCAGCATATCGTCAGGACTACGGAATGTTTGCCTTTTTGGGTCTCGATCTGAAGGAAAGGCTGAAAGTTGGATATGCCTATGAATTCGCAACGGATCAATCAGACAGGATCGGAACCGGTTCACACGAAGTTCAGCTGGTTGTACGTATTGGCAAGAAACATTTTGGAAGGCCTCAACTGGGCGGTAAATCTGCGACGGCGACGTCGGGCTATGCATCCAAGCAAACCAATAACGAAGTGGTATCTGATGACGAACTTGAAAACGAAGATGTTGAAGAGGATGAATACCAGGATCAGGTAATCCTGACCGCCGAAGAGAATGACGCACCGGTACAGGATATGGATCCTGCCGGGTTCGCAAGAACGGAGCGCACCGCACAAAATGAAGACTTAAGCAGAAGCGAAAACCAGGGCGACCAGGTCATCAAATCAGGTGACGCCCCCGTGAAGTTGAACGGGTCAGGCCTTGCTCCAGGACATTACGTGGTTGTGGGTGTATTTGCTCATAAGAACAACGCGCTGGATTATGTAGAAACCCTGAAACGCGCCGGTTATCCCGCGAGCGTGGCCTTCGATACGGCGAAGAACAGGTACGTCGTCCATATGCGGAACGCCTCCACGATTGAGGAAGCCCGTGAGCAGCGTGACGAATACCGCAAGATGTCGCGTTATTCATTCCGCGACACCTGGGTACTGAGCGTAGAATAGAAAAAATCGTCGGGTGTAGCGGCTGGCATTTAGTTTTAAGCCTTCTCGGTTTAAGCTGGTCCCAATGCTTCTCAACATGCGACGATTTAGTTTACTCTGGTTTGCTTTTCTTGTAAGCAATTTCTCCTGGGGTCAAAACAGCGATACCGCTTTAATTTCGATTGAGAACTTCCGATTGCGCGCCGGCACCTACAGCTGGCGAGATGGGGAGACTTTCCACGATATGACCTCGTGGAATTCCAGTCCCTACCAGGAGTTTCACCTTCAGCAGCGAAGCGGATCAAACTGGCGGTTCCGGATGAATTTCCGGCTACTCCCCCCAAACAACTATGACCCCAATTACGCCGAAGGTTATCCATTGTTGATAATGTTCCACGGAGCAGGTGAACGTGGGAATTGCTGGGATACCAATTGTTATTGCACAGACTGTGATCCGAATGCCCCGGTGGAAGGTAAGGCTGCTGTTCAATATCTAAATAACGATCACATGCTCGTTCATGGAGGTCAACCCTTTATGAACGCCGTAAACCGCGCAGGATCCAGAAAGGTGGGCGACCCTAATCTTGATCCACGGGCATTTCCGGGTTTCGTATTGTTTCCGCAAATGGAAAACAACTGGGGAAGCGCCACATCTACCAATTCATCGGTTGCGCATGCGCTCCGAATCCTCAGGCTTGTTATCAAACAATACAATGTGAACCCCGATCGGGTGTACCTCGCCGGGCTTTCTATGGGCGGGCAGGCCGCGCTGAAGTCCATTACGATGGCAGACTGGCTGTTCGCGGCAGCAATCTGTATGTCTCCTGTTCCGTTTACCAGTGACTTCGACTACGAAAACGGCGTCAGCATACCGCTCTGGATATTCCAGGGTGGAAAAGACCAGCTCCCGAAGCCATCTCAAACCGAACAATTTATCAAGCGATTTCGGGAAGCCGGTGGATCTGTTCGTTACACGTTCTACGAAGAGTTGGGGCACAACACGTGGTCAACGGCCTTTGCAGAACCCGAATTCTTTTCGTGGCTTCTGAAGGAAAAGAAGAACAACCTCTTCAAATATTTCGATTCGAACTACATCTGTGCTTCTTCGAATGAAGGCTTGAAACTCGGAATGCCTGCGGGATTCCCGGCCTATCAATGGGAGCGCAATGGTCAAATCATTAATGGCGAAAATAAAGCGACGTTTATTGCCACGCAGGAAGGTGAGTACCGCGGTCGTTTCAGTCGCGTGCAGTCACCAAAAGAAGACGATTGGAACGACTGGTCGAACGTCGTTGAACTTTACTCTGATGCGCCGCCTACGCCTGAACTGAGCCACGAAGGAACGACCTTCCTTCCCGATCTGAACAACAACAATGAAGCAATCTTTTATGCGACTGAGGGTTTCCCTTATTATTACTGGCATCGCGACGGTACGGTAATCTCATTACCAGACAGTAACCGCGTTGTGCTGAAGAATGACAATGGGTCTTATTCCGTTCGCGTTGCGGATTATAACAAATGCCCAAGTCCGCCCTCAAAAGCGTTTCCCGTATTCTTCAGCAACAGGGCTCCGGTGGTGAACTCCATGCGACCACAATCACTCAATGCGGAACCGATCTCTCCCTCCAGCGTTTTCCTCCACTGGAGCGACGGAACACTTGAGACCGGGTATGAAGTCTGGAGAAAGAACACATCCCTCAATGATAGTCGTTGGGAACTCGCCACGATCACGAACAAAGATGTCACATTTTATTATGACACGCTGTTGATTCCAGGATCCGTTTATCACTATAAGATTCGTGGCATAAGCAGTACCGCGAGGTCGGATTACTTCCCCTCCAATGATCTTAATGATAACATCGCCGTGGAACTTGAAGACGGGAATAGTATTCCGTTGCCTCCGCAAAACGTCACTGCGGAGC
>JAEZGH010000056.1 GCA_023417065.1 Bacteroidota bacterium | reverse complement strand
CTTCGATGGCGACCCGCGCTTTAAATTCAGCGGTAAATTTCCTTCTCTCTTTTTTCATCTTCGTCCACAAAGTTAGTTGTTGTTTTTTAACTTAACCAGTGGTCTAAATTTTAGGGAGTATTATAGTGCGCCAGACCGACTTGTTTAAGTCTTTAGACCATGCATGCGCTGGTGTCTAACGAAGTAGCAGATTCATTAATCGTTATCTGTTCTGAAAGGGGACGCGGGTAGGCCTTCTTTGTTAAACAGATTTGCGCCTTCGGGGTTGTCGGCCCAGGCATATCTGACGGCTACGGGTTTTTCAACGCTGTCACTCCACACAACAACATTACCGTTTTCGATTCTGGCTTCCGCCCAGACAAACTTCTTGTCAGCTCCGGCGATGGCAAATTGCTTGACGTTGTTGCCTCCTCTTGCAGTCAAACCACTGCCAACATGTTTAAACGACACGATGACCTTGTTCCCTTTCACCTGCATCCCATCGTAGATTGGTCCGGAGTAAACTACATTTTTATCCTTATATGCTACCTTCTGCGCGGCGAGAGCGAGACGGAGCCCTACGTCTTTTTTATTTGCAGGGTGGATGTCATTCCATTCACCTACGTCGATAGTGACTGCCATTCCCGTATTAGGAAGCGATAACGCTGCGTTCTGAGCTTCTCTGAACCGTGCCCATCCGCCGTCGGAAGGTTCCTGGTGAGCTTCGTTGAAGTTGGGCAGCTGCACGAAGAGGAATGGGAAATCACCGACGTTCCATTTTGCACGCCAGCTCTTGATCAGATCCTGGAAGAGCGTTACCTGCTGCTTTTCGCGGCCTATATTGGATTCACCCTGGTACCAGAGCACTCCCTTGATCGCGTAGGGAAGCAAGGGTGAAATCATACCGTTGTACAATCCCGTTGAGCGCCATTGAATGAATGATGGTCCGACGAGTGTTTCCATTTTGGCTCCGACTTTGTATTTCCATTTGCCGGACAGATCAATTTTTTCTGTTTCACCTGTAATGGCGTATTCCTTCTGAGGGACGAAGCCGCCATTTCCGGACGGGCAGACTACACGCACGGCGATGGTATTCTTGCCGGCCTTGAGCAGGCCTTCAGGGATGTTATAATTCCGTGGAATGTATTGCGAAGGACGTCCCCCGATGAATTTGCCATTGATAAATACGGAATCGGATTCGACAATATTTCCGAAGGGAAGCTTCGCAGCCTTGCCTGCAAGTGACGCGGGTACGTCGAACGATCTGCGAAACCATACAACACCATTCATTTGTCCGAGGGGACTATTAGCCCACAGCGATGGTATTTCCATTTCCTCCCATTGACTATCGTCGAAGTCCGCTTTGCTCCATGGTCCTGCTGGATCTGCATATGCTGCATCCGTTGCCCGTGACCGCTGGTTCCATTCCGCGATGCGGGTGCGGTCTTCTTCGTTGGTCTTGATGATGTTTGTAGTATCCTGAAACTTTTGTGCTTCTTCGTAGAGAGTAGGATATGGCTTCAGGGATTCGAAGCTCATCCACGATTCGGTACGCGATCCGCCAAGTGTGGCGTTGATTAATCCGATGGGCACTTTGTATTTGTCGTAGAGGTCGCGGGCAAAGAAATATCCTACAGCAGTGAACTGAAGGACCGTTGTTGGGTCGGCGCTCACCCATGAACCGCCGGACAGGTCGTGCATTGGCCTGGAGAAGATGTGTTTGCGCGGCACGAGGAACTGGCGAATGAACTTGTTTTCCGACGAGGCAATATCCCCGGCATACTTGTCGCGGATGCCCATCATTGCCATCTCCATATTGGATTGCCCCGAGCAGACCCATACGTCACCTATGAGGATGTCGCGAAGGGTAATGGTGTTACTCGCCTTTAGGGTCATCTCGTGCGGACCGCCAGCTTTTTGTGCGGGAAGTGTGATCTCCCACTTGCCATCGGGTGTAGCCGTGGCATTGTACGTCTTGCCGAGAAATTCAGCAGCAACCTGTTCACCGGGAGCTGCCCAGCCCCAGATTCTTATTTTAGTGTCACGTTGAAGGACCATTCCATCGCCAACAAGTTTGGGCAGGCGGATCTGGGCTGTTGCCGGCAGCGCAATGAGGGCGAGCAATAACAGCTTCAGGGTTTTTCTTAAAAGGGTCATAAGGTTGTTAGTTTTGCGTCGTGTGGGTTATTTGATCTTGATGCGGAATACAGTCAGCGACATGGGTGGTGCATCGTAAGTAAAGGTCTTTCCTGCTTTGAATGCTTTCTTCACGGGCATTACTTTCGACGGCGTGTCAAATGTATTTTCATCATCGGGCGCGCCAGTGAGTACTTCTATTTCGGCAGCACTATTTATCTTTCCGAAGCTGGTCAGATTGACTTTCATTGTTTTGGGTTCACTACCTGTGTTTACCATCTTAAGGATGATATCTTTCGTTTTGTTGTCCTGTATGCATGACGCGGCCACTGTAACGTCTGTGGGATCTTTCGTGATGATGTCGTCGAAGTACACGTCCCCCTGATTGACGGAAAACATTCGTTGCACGTGATAGTTTGGTGTGAGCACAAAACTTGTGTTGTCAAAGAATATCATATTTGTCTTCCATTGGACGTGTTCCTTTTTCGCGAGCAGGGGAGCGTAAGATGCCATGACGACGACATCGCCATTGCGTTCGAGTCCGATCATATAGGCGGCTTCGGTAATAGCATTCTGCAGTTGGTTTCCCCATGATGCATATTCACCCAGGTATACCTTCCCCTTGCTGCGGTCATAAGCATCGTAGCGGTTCAGATTTTCCATCATCCACTTCGGATCTTTATAGTAGTGTTCATCCACCACCGGTACTGCTAGTGCGTCGGCCAGTGCCCAGCCTTTCGTGAAGTCTTCACCGTCGGCGAATGGACCCGACGTGCCGATAAGGGTTATTTCAGGATGAAGCTTTTTCACAGCCTGGTAGATGAGCTTGAAGCGCGCTTCGAATTCGGGAGTAATCTTGTCTTCGTTGCCAATACCTATGTATTGCAGGTTAAAAGGAGCGGGGTGGCCGGCCTCGGCGCGTTTGGCGCCCCATGTAGAGGTAGCTGGTCCGTTGGCCCATTCAATAAGGTCAAGGATTTCCTGAATGTATTCTGACATATCTTCCAGGGGCAGCGCCTGTTGACCGACGCCATTAATGCGCCATGTACCTCCCGAATTCTGGCAGCTTACTGCGGCGGGCACAACCGGGACGGGTTTTGCGCCGATGTCCTCACAGAACTGAAAGTATTCGAAATATCCTAGTCCGGCGCTTTGGTGATAGCCCCATAGGTTTCGTTGTTCCACGCGTTGCTCGACAGGACCGATCGTGTTCTTCCAGCGGTACATGTTTCCGACGCCATCGCCATGAACGAGGCATCCGCCCGGGAATCTGACAAACCTGGGTTTAAGGTCGGCGAGAGCCTGAGCCAGGTCGGGTCGCAGTCCGTTAGGTCTGTTCTTGAACGTCTTCTCAGGGAAGAGTGAAATCACGTCCATGTCCAGCTCACCTTTACTTACGGCCAGGATAACCAGCGATGCGCTGTCACTTGTTAATCCGGCAGTAAGGTCGAGGCTGTATTTCTGCCAGCTGCGCGACGTCGTTGAGAGTTTATTTTCGGCGATCACGTTGCCCTGTGGTGTATGCAAGCTGATCATGAGTGAAACCGGTTCTTCACTGCGTTGACGTGCAAACATGGAGAAGAGGTATTTATCACCTGCTTTTATGGGCATGTAGTCAAATCCTGCGTTTTTTAATCCTACGCCGGCGACGCCTTTGAACTCGGGAAAGTTACCTACAAATTCAACTTTGAGATTTACGTAGTGCGGGTTATTGGGATGAACGGGGCTGGTGCTTTCGACGCTGATCTTGCCATAGGAAAATCCGGGTGTCAGATATTCCCAGTAGGAGAGCGGATGCCAGTCCCGTTGTTCAGCAGGATTGTATTCGAAGGAACGGTTTTGTACGAGTTCGGCGTACAGTCCACCATCGGCGGAGTAGTTGATGTCTTCGAAGAATATTCCGAAGAGCTCGGGGCTGATGTTCTTTTTTGAATTGCCTGGGTTTGACTGGGCATTCAGATTCAGGGCTATTGCCAGAACCGACAGCGTGATCATCCAGGATCGCACATTCGACATTCGGTAACCTGTTTTCATTCTTCGGGGTAGTTCTTAAAGTTGATAGGACTTCGGGATGCCGGAGTCTGGATCTTCGGCATAAGTGTTATTAATACAATTATAAGACAGGGAGCCTATAACGCCAAACCAAATTCCAGGTAAATCCTGATTTCAGATTCTTGATTTCTGTTTGAGGCTGGCGCGAGTGCATCACTCCGTAGATAAAGGTTCAGTTTCAAGTTTCATGGTTCAGTGAGGTAATTGTAATGTTTGATGCTTCGTGGAGGCGTTTGTTGACTGTTGAAGTTTCGAAATCCCGGTTTACAAGTTGGTATGTAGAATAATTATCGTAATTTTACGATAATAGAATATGGGACTTTCAAAAACAGAGGAATTCACCAGGACGCAGAACGAGATTGCTGTGTTTGCAAAGGCGTTGGGGCATCCGGCCCGTGTCGCAATTCTTCAATACTTGATCAAGAAGCGGTCGTGTGCATGTGGCGATATCGTAGACGAGCTGCCGCTGTCGCAGTCAACTGTTTCGCAGCATTTAAGTGAACTGAAAAAGGCCGGATTGATCAAGGGGGACATTACGGGGCAAAGTATCTGCTACTGTATTGACGAAAAGGCCTGGCAACGTGCCAGTAAAGCTATTGGTGGTCTCCTGGAATCTTATCAGGGAAAAGATTGCTGTTAAGGCTATTTTTTTGACCTATTATATCGCAATATTACGATTGCTTAATCTGACCGGGATATGTATCGACGAAATAATGAACCACAGGTTTTATCTGAAGCCGAGCACCTGAAGGAAATTCGACACAATTTGGTCGTGTATGTTCTCCGGTATACGAAGGACCGATCCCTCGCCGAAGATATTGTTCACGATGTATTCCTGAAGGTCCACGAACGGTTCCGGCAATTGAGGGATCGCGATAAGGTTTCCGGATGGATGTTTCGCATAGCAAAGAACGCTGTCATCGATCATTTTCGCAG
The DNA here is from genome assembly GCA_023417065.1 of Bacteroidota bacterium. Lineage (GTDB taxonomy): Bacteria > Bacteroidota > Bacteroidia > Cytophagales > Cyclobacteriaceae > Ohtaekwangia. The sequence goes on along the minus strand of JAEZGH010000056.1, from coordinate 12,815 downwards.
GAAAACAAGAACGATTCATTCCTCCGATCTCAACTGGCATAGCGAGGAAGCATCTCTCAACGACTGTGTTTCGGCATGCCTGCTGGTGCTCATCTCAGAACTTCCTGACAAATACCGTGAAGCGCTTGAGTTAGCGGACTTGCAGAATCTTTCACAACTTGATCTGTCGCATAGGCTAAAGCTTTCCTACTCCGGTGCGAAATCACGAGTACAGCGCGCAAGGCGAATGCTGAAGGAAATGATGGAAAAGACGTATCGTATCCAGTTTGATAAGTATGGTAATGCGGTTACGTGTGAGAGCAGGCTTCCGTGCGGGTGCGGGTAGGGATTAAGTTTGAGAATGAGTTTGAGCTTGAGAGTGAAAGCAAAAGTGAGGCTGAGAGTGAAGCTAGTCGGAGTTTGAGGGAAAGGAGAGGGGGACGGTGCCCCCGGGATCTCCATTGATTAGCAGCAGCCGCAGGTACCACCACCACAGCAGCCAGGATCTGAAATTAATTCCATTTCTCTGAGAATTTAAGTTGAACATTTTATTTCAATGTGATTGACAAATCACAACCTAATGACGGGAGCGTGACGGAAAAGACGCAGCGTTTGCAGATCTTTTTATTGACGTTGAAAGAAAATCTTTTGTAGTATGCGGTTGTTGCCAGTTCCCGGTTGCCTGTTCAGGTTCAGACACACACCGGAAAGTTAACAGAAGCGCGCGATCAGAAATCCGAAATCACAAATGGCTGTACCCTTGCGACTTGAGTTGAACTTCAAGCTTTTTAGCGGAAGAATATTTCAGCGTTACGATAGAAGATTTTGTCCTTCTGTGCGGGTGTCAGGAATGGAAGCTGTGAGATGGAATTAATGGTGGCATCGATGTCGCCATTGTCGGAGCCAAACATGATCCTGTCTTCGAGGCCGTTGTCGATAAACATCCTGACGATGCCTGCAAATTGTTCCTGGGTCAGAATGTTAGGGTTGTTGATAGCAGAAAGGTCTGCGTACACTTGCAGGTATTTCTTCATAATGTCAATAGCCTCCTGATGGTAAGGTGCGCCGGCGTGCATAATCCAGACGCGAAGTCCGGGCAGCTGCTCAAGCATAGGTTCCATCAGTTTCGGATTACCAAGGTCCTCGCGGAAGTTGGGGCACCCGTGATCGGGGCCGGCAGACCCAGTGTGGATGCCAACGGGGAGGTTATACTTTTTCGCAAGGCGGTAATAGGGAAGGAGAAGGGTATCCGCCGAGCTTACACCGTGATATTGCGACAACACCTCGCCTATGAAGTGGATATTTCCGGCTTTGATTTGGGATTCGACCCAATCCAATGATGGCCATTCGCTGCCGTCGTCAAAGCAGGATTGAAGGCTGTAGGGCACTTTGCCATTTGGGCACGGCACCATCAATCCCCGAAGAACATGTAAGTCATCTGTGTTTGTGTATTGTTGCTGAAGGTCCCAGGAAGTACTAACGGCGATCTTATACACACCCGATATCCTCAATCTCTCAAGCTGCGCCACTGGGTCTTCTGTTCCATGAACATGGACATCGAAGATACGCTGCTGCGCAACGGCGCACATTGAGGATGATACAACGAAAAGGAGGGTAACAAAAATGAAACGAATCGCGGTCATTGGGGGGATTTTATGTTAATATAACGGATGTGCTTCGGATTACGGTGAAAATCACATGATGATGTGATCTCATATCCCCAGGTACGCGATGGCTCTGGTCAGAAAGACACCACCCGTGAAACTTGAAATTTGAACCTTGAGCCTTTTATCAACGGAGGGCTGCAAGCGGATTTTCCATTCATTCATCTTTCAACCAGAAATGAGGCATGAGGAATCAGAAATCATCTCCTACCTACTTTCGCGTAGATCGAATTACCAGCTTTTCAGCATTGACCGACGTTCTATGCGTTCGGATCTTCGCAGTTGGTTTGGTTATAAAAATTCACCTTTTCCAGCTATGATTAAGAAGATATGTGTCGCAGTATTTTGTTTCATGCCGTTTGTAAGCGGAATGGCACAAACTGTCGACGAGAAAGAGGTTCCTTCAAATGTCCGTTCTGTGGTAGCGGAACATATTGACGGTCATCCAGTGAGCTTATGGGTGAAAGACAAAAACCGGGATAAGTATGTCGCCACTGTTCTTAGTGAGAACATGTTGCGGATTGTAGAAGTCAGCATGTCGGGGAAATGGATTGCCACGACCGATGGACTGATGGAAAGCAAGGTCCCGTCCGTGGTAATGAAGACGATTCAGGAAAAGTACGTGTCGAAAGGATATGAGGCCTCAAATTTCCAGTTTGTTCGGGAAAGCGACGGAACGAATTTCTATGGTGCAGACATGAGTTCCGAGGACCGCGACTTGTTCGTCACTTTCAGTTTGAAGGGACAGGTACTGCAGGAGGAAGAACGCTAGCCGGGGTTGTCTCGACGAACTTCGTTACGTCCACCTCAATGTAGATCGTTGTGCCGTTGCCAGGCGACGACGTGACGTCAAAGATGCCCTGAACTCCATGAATCCTTGAAGCCAGGTTTGACAGTCCCAGGCCGGCAGCTGGAGCGCTGGCAGTGTCGAATCCAATGCCGTTGTCTTCAATCGTAATAGTTAAGAGGGATTCAAGACACGTGAGTTGGACCATTGCTGTGGTCGCTTTTGCGTGTTTTATAACGTTGTTCAGCGACTCCTGGACGGCGCGATAAATGAGGAGTTCAAATGCTGTTTTCATCCGTGGGATGGCACCGATTACGGAGAGTTGAATGTCAAGCTGGGCGTTGCTGACGCGCGATACGTAGTCTTCAATAGCGTGATGCAAGCCGTGCTCAAGTACGATCTCAGGAGCAAGGTTGTGAGAGATATTTCTGACTTCGTTGTTGGCGCGGTGTAACAGGGCCATCACTTTATCGAAGACATGTTTGTTGTCATCGGACGTGGTGATGGCGGCGAGGTGAATTCTGGCCGCGGCAAGCAGACCGGATACGCCGTCGTGGAGCTCCTTTGCCTGGCGTGCGCGTTCTTTTTCCTCACCCATAAGCTGAGCCTGTAATAGTTTCAAGCGCTGCGCATTCCTTATCGTGCGGCGGCGTGCGAAATGCAGGATCATTACGATAGCAACCACCGTAGTGAGAATCAGAATAGCACTGACGACTAGAACGATTATCCTGTTTTTGCGTTCAATGGCATTCTCGTGTCTGGCAATAACGAGTTGTTGCTCTGCAAGTGTCTTCTGCGTGAGCGTCGTCTGATATTTCAGCTCGAGCTCCTGTATGTCGGAAATGGACGCCGCGTCAAACAGTGAATCTTTAAGTGCATTGTATTTCTTCTGCCACGCCAGGGCCTGTTGAAAGGCCCCGAGATGCTCATGTAATTCAGAACCAAAGAGATAAATGTCCTTTAACTCGTTTCTTGGGAAACTGTCTTCTATTTCGGGAAACAGCCTCTCGTAGTAGTAACGGGCCTGTTCAAGATTGTTGAGATGAAAATAGCTTACGGCCAGGCCGTTGTAGATATATAGTGCATAGTCCGGTGGCGTTGAAGGTCGCAGACCCTGCTTCGCCTTGAGGAGTACGTCGAGCGCGGTATTGTATTGTTTCTGCTTGATATAAATATCGCCCAGGTTTATGTATCCGTCCAGAACCCGGTCGAGGTTGTTAATCCTTGACGCAATGGAAATCATCTGATTAAGGTGCTGCACTGCATCGTTGTAATTCCCATTGATGATTTCGCTGACGGACAGGTTCACCAGGCTGTTGCTGATGCGGACAGAGTCTTTCATCTCAACGGCAATGGCATAACCTTTCCGCGCATAGTGCAATGCCTTTTCCCTGTCCTTCAAATCCACGAAGATCGATGCCAGGTTGCTGTTGAATTTTGCCTGGTTCTCGATATGCGCATTCTTCTCCGCCAGGTCGAGGGCTTTGATATAGTTTTCGGCAGCGAGATGAAGCTTGCCCATTGCCTGCAGGAGTACACCCATGTTGTTGTATGTATTTGCAATCCGTGGCTCATCGTTGTTTTCTTTTGCCAGCGCGAGGATGTTCTCACAAAGTGACAGGGCCTCATCAAACCTCAATTGTCGGTGCAGAAAGCCGACATGGCGTTCCATGCTGCGGACTTCGAGGGAGTAACTATTTAATTTGCGGGAGAGTTCTATGGCGCGTTTGAAGTACGCATCTGCGGAGTCAGGTTCTCCGGAGCTGATGCTTTTGCTTGCATTCCGAAGGTATTGATTTACCAGCGTTGTATCCGCAACCGGATAGTCGGGCTCTGACAGTGGGTGGACAGCGCTGGTACCAGCTGTACTGGGATATGGATACGCAAGTACGAATAAGAGGATAACAATGCAGGGAAGAGATCTCATCAAATTGGCCACTCGGTTATTCACTGCTAGATAAGATCATTGTCAATCGCCATCCTGATCAACATGGCTGTGTTTTTTGCATTAAGTTTTGCCATCATGTTCCTTCGATGGCTTTCCACTGTAAGCTGGCTTAAGTGGAGCTTTCCGGCTACCTCAGGTGCGGTCAGGCCTTCGGCCAGAAGTTTCAGGACTTCTGATTCGCGTTTTGTAAGGTTCTGTCCTACAGGCGTTATTCTTGATTTGTTGAAGAGAATGCTACCAGCTTCCTTGCTGATAAATACATGGCCATTATAAACCTGGCGAATGGCGTCGGCAATCTCTGAGGGGTCGGTAGTCTTTAACAGATAGCCCCGGGCGCCGTTGTTCATCAATTGATTTATCTGAACGGCGTGTGCGGCGCTGCTTAGTCCTAACACTTTGGTGTCGGGACGGAGGCTTAGTATGTTGGTACACAACTCAGTGCCCTTCACGTCCGGAAGGTGCAGGTCGAGTAGGACAACGTCGGGGGTATTGTTTCTGAGGAAGGCAAGGCAATCGCGACCGTTGTGGGCGTAGCCGATCACATTTATATCGTCAGCCTGGAGCAGCGAAGCCTTAAGCCCCTCTATGATTAGTCCATGGTCATCAACAATGTATACCTGAATGGGCAGCTGCATTGAAAGTACGCTATCAAATTATTCAGTAACGTATTTCCTGCCGATTGGATGCGTTTTCAGACGGAAAACTTTATGATTTCCTGAACAAAACACAGATCGCCACGGAGGCATGCAGAGGGGCTCAAAAACCCAACCATGGTTACCTCTGTCAAATTCCGTGGCGTTTCTGTGATACCTTATTTACCCGCAAACATCTGTCACGCCGAGGTTGTGTACTTCAACAGGGGGAACAGTGAACGTTTTTGTAAGCGAGCCCTCTTCATGGTCAATGCTCATGGTGACGGTGGCACCTGCAGGCACAGCGACGCCCACAACTCCAACGTTGTTGGTCGAGACTGTAGCGGATCCGCCTGCCCATTGGAATTTTACCGGTGTGTGGGTAAGGGGAACGTTGCCACATGCGATAACACTGCTTACCGTAACCATGGCGTTATGGTTCAGAATGATTTCGCCCAGGTCGATGTTCTTACCTGCCTCCGGCGTCTGAACGGGTATGGTGACTGTGATTCCTTTGGTCGTCTTAACCTCCATTGAAAGTGAAACAGAAGGAGGGAAGCCCGTGAGTTTAAACTCGCTCTTCGGATTGAAAATCCGCTGAGGTACGGTACTGAGTACACTGGTACCAGGATCGGTAATTTTGAACGATACTGACTCTACGGCGTCGTTGTCGTTGAGAACGAATGTTCCGGAGATGGACGTGGGACAGGGGTGAGGTTGTATGGTGCCTACGTCGTATACTTGCCCCGGGCGCAAGGGTGGTACTGGTACCATGACGAGGTCGCCGCCTTCGCCTGAGATAATGGTGAACGGCTTGGGGACTGCCACAAATAGGGGGATACGCGCAGGTACGTTGATGCGGAACTCTGTCTCATTTCCAGAACCTGTGGAGTTGTCTATCATTGTACCATTCCTCAGATCGGACGATGATTGTCCGGCGTAGATTTGCCCCGTGATAACGGGCTGACCTGTACAATCAACGACGCGACCAATGACGGTAGCGATTTCACTTGGATCATCGCAGTTCCAGTCTGTGAAGTGGGCTACGGTACCTATGTAACTATTGCCTTCCCTGACGGCGGAGCCTTCTTCAATCCAGAATCCCTTCGCATCATCAAAGTACCAAAGGGGAATGGTAGCCGGTGCTGTAGACAGCTGACTATCTGGTATCCTCACTTTTAAGGTAGACGGTTTCCCTGAGGCAAGCTGAAGGTTTTCGCCGTCGGGAGTTGTGATGAGTACTCTGAGTATTCCGTAAGAGTACAATATTGTGGTTGACTGATCGGTTCGCTGCGCGAGCATATCACCACCGGGAACGATGTTAGGGAAGGAAGGCGATGATGAATCCAGATAACGGATAGAAAGATTTGCCTGTCCCGAGTAGGTTTCTCCCGATGGGAGAACAAGTCCATTTGGCTGAAGCGTTACGGAAGACCCGTTGTCGAGAACCGATGTGCCACCTGATGCTGCGTCAATGGTATGCGTTGACGCGCTCTCCATCATTACAAACTGGAGATAGGAAACGCCATTGACGTTGGGCTTTACGGTTCTGACGCTGGGAAAGAACCCGGTCTCAAAACATGCAACGACGCAGCGTTCATCGGGTACTTCTACCTCTTCAAAGTAAAAGGAACCAAGTTCATCTGTAAAGGTCGTCCTGCCGTATGCGCGTACTTCGACGCCCTGCATTGGCCTACCGATTTCATCGACAACTTCTCCTGTTATCGATGTGGTTACGTAAGATTTGATTTCAAGGGGATCAATGTGCGCTACCGGGGCACTTTCATCTTTGCTGCATCCTGCAGATAAGACGGAAATTACTAGGGCGAAGGCGGCAACTCTGGTAAGTGGACTAGGCATCAAGTTTCAAATTTCAGGTTTCTAGGATGACTGTGATCATGTAACGAGCGTCATGTCGCCGATGTTCTACCTACTTTATGGTAATTTTCCTTACAAAAGGTGGTATTCTCAGAGCCAGTATAAAACTGATCAATCAGCTTCGTTTTGATTTTGTCTTGCCGGATTTGGGTTTGTAACCCAGAACGTGAAATGCATGGGCCAGCAGTTCAGCTTTTGCCAATGCTTCTTCGTCGCAGTCAAAACTCAGCACCTTGGTACTTTCCAGACGCTGCCCGGGAACCATGTTCTGAAAGTATAAACGATTGGTAAGGCAACGTATCTTCAGTTGCTTTCCTTCCCGATTGAAAGACAGCACATATTCAGGGGAATCGGAATCATCGTCCTTGATTTTCTGGACCATTGTTACTTCGCCTGTTAGCGCGGTCGGGACAAGCGCTGCCGGAGCTTTACCCTCGGCAATGCGCAAACCCGCTTCTACATGTTCAACGGCATCGTAACACGCTTCGATGCGTTTACTTATGACCTGTAGTACAGGTAGTGACAACTTGCCAAACTGCCCATAAATTTTAGGCAGCCGCACTACGGTAGGTTCAAGTTCAATCCAGCCCGGATATTTGCTGTCGTGGGGCACATAACGGTAGCGCCATTCGACGGCCTTTTCAATATGTCGTTGCGCATCTTGACCTGAACCCACAAATGCAAAAGCAGAAAGATAGTCGAGCCAGGGCATGAAGCGCGGCGAAGGACTATCCAATTCTGCGTTCAGTAGCTTAGGAGTTGCATTAAGGAGCCACGCAATAACTTCGGCCTCCGGCTCAACGATGCGCATCGAATAGAGGATGTTTGTGTACCACGATGGCGAGACTTCGGGCAGTTCCAGCACTTTTGCGAAATCCTCCAGGGAATCAACACCCTGGACGATCATGGCTCTTATGGCGTCCCATCGGTGTTCTTGGCCGGCATAGCGCTGTTCATCTCTCGTATACCTCAGAGAATCGAGCAGGTAGTGAGAGGCACGGCTGAGAATCGATGGGTGCTGGTACCGCTTATCAGCAATTTTCCGGAGCACATGGTCTGTCAGATATTTCTCAGGTTGCGTAATTGCATCGGCAAGTAATTCGTTGACGAGACCTGACGCAAATTTGTTTGACGAGTCGAATTCCGGCAGCGTCTCACCCAATGCTGATTCTATCGCCTGTCTTGCTGCCTCTTCAATTATTAGCGGCGTATAATCTACCATGGGTTCGGGATCAGCATACACGTGATAACGCGCCGAGGATGCAGCTTCGCGAACCTTGCCTTCTTCGATGCCTCTGAGGACACCGTACACCCTGAACTCGCCGGAGCGATTGCCGAGAATGCGTTCCGCCCATTTCAGGTATTCCGGATCTGACGGGTCTAGTATCAGAAGCCCTGCCAGCACGCTTGCACGGATATCGAGCATACGAAAGCGCGATGTGTATGACTTATTGAACAGTTTACCCAGAACGGGTCTGGCCTCTGACGGTGATAATTTGGCGTATGCGATTGCTGCTTCTGAAACGTTAAAGCAACCATCCTGATCAAGGAATTCATTGTCAAGGGAAGCTGTTGCCGTGCAGTACATTTCTGCATAGCCTTTTACTTCCTGCAGGTTGTGATCCCCGGCCACGCGCAATGCGTAGCCTATTGCCTTGCCGAGCACACGAAGGTTGCTGGTGTAGCCGAGGACCTTCCCGGCAAGTTTGACGGACTCACTATCTGACCACGACAATGCATACTCCAATGCACTTCTGAGGTGACTGTGTTCGTAAAAGATGTTGTTAAGGGTTGGCCCTTCAGCCTCGGTTCGTTGCATCGACTTTGCGGTAGCGTCAAAGTGCTCGAAGAACTTCCGGGCCCCAACGCGCATCACGTCCCGGGATTCGGGATGTTTGCTTGATGCGAGTTGGGCGATAACGTATTCGAGTCGCGGATCATCAGGGCTTAATCTGCTGAGGGCTTCGCGATGTGCCTGCATGGCATTGTCGTCGTCAAGCATCCCCAGTGTTCGCGTCAGCCCAGCGTATGCCTTCCCATGATCGGCGTCGAATTTCAGTCCGGAACGGAATGCGGCGCTGACTGGCAGCGACAACCTCCGATGGCTATCCTTCAAATCATAGGGCCACTCATTGAAGTAATCAGATGTCCGTTCGGAGAAATACTGGTCTATAACCCTACTCAGTGATCGTTCCTGTTTTGCAATGTGTTTTAATATCTTGTCGTGTGACGCTACATCATCAGGATATTCTGACATCAGTTCCCAAAGATCAGTTCCGTCATTAACGCGCTGTTGAAGTTCAGCATCAGAAAGCTTCCGGATAGCATCATCCCCACGTTCACTGGCAAGCGATGCCCTTAACTGCGGCGCCAGCTGTTCCATTGAACAGTTTTTTCGCGTCTCCTGTTTGAGCTTTCTAAGGTCCTCGGGTTTAAGGGCACCTAGTCTTGCTTTTTCTGGTTGATGAATTAGTTTTTCGATCAAACCTGCCAGTTCTCTCGTAATCGAACCGGGAGCTAGTTTTGCTTTTCTGACTGTTTCCAGACACGCTTCTGTATTATCGAGGAAGTAATGTGCCAGTAACCAATAATTGGCGAGTACCGGTTCCGTAGACAGAAGTGGCAGTTCCTCCTCCCAGTCGCAAAATTTCGGAGCGTGTTCCATTTTTTGTGCATACTGCCACGTTGGTTGGCCTAGCGGATGCCCGATGAGCCAGTGCGCACGGCGGAACAAAATTTCCGGATCGTGATAGAACGGCCTTCCCTTTAGTAAGTTTTCTGCCTTGTTTTCAAAGCCGGTAAGGACTTTTCCGGAGACGGCCCCGGCATCATCACAATTGTCATCGTCGCTAGATCTTGTACCCCAAAGATCAGCAACAAGACCGGCTATTGAATGGGCGAGACAATTCTCTATTTCGCCGTTCTCGTGATTGAAATAGTAGACTTCTGCCGTTTCGAGCGGAGTTGGAAGCACGCTCAGGAAGCAGGAATCACCACTTCCATCCCGTCCAAACAACTCGAGACCGGTAAAAAGGGCCATCACCTCAGCCCAATCGTTGATCACCTTTTGCGCGGTTGTGGTAAACGGTTTGTTCCCATACCTGCTGAGTCCCGTATCAAAGCTCCAGATATCAGGGATTCCAAACTGGAATTTGCTGTAAGCTTTTGAAACCTCAGCCCATTCTTCAAATTCCATTGATAAAGGATAGCCATAGGTTGCCTTATAGTGGGCGGAAAGACTGTTGTGTTTACCCTTTTCTTTGTCGACTGCCGCGAGAAACCGGCCCCGTGCCTTTCTGTCGCGATACATGCACACTGCCATCACCTTCCCCAGGTTCCCGCCGTGAAGATCTCCCTCAGAAATTGAACCTGCAGAGAGTGAAATGTATGGATGTTCTTTTGTATCCGGCTTGCCTGAAACTTCCTGTTTTCCCAGTTTGCTGTCTGATGATTCTCCGTTCTTCCTCATGGACGTGTATTGGTTCGATTATTTATTAATTGTGTTGTTTAATCTTCGGTGGGAATGTCGGGAAGGTTTTGAATACCTTCTTTCAGTGTTTTGAAATACACAGGTGGGTTTTGCCTGACGTTTTCGAGTTCCGACCAGTTAACGGCCTCTCCACTGTCGATTTTGTCGGGCAAGCCTTTCAGTATGTCGAACAGGACATTGTAAGGGAGCTCAAGTGTTGCGGATGCATGGGGCGCGCAATAAAAAATCCATCGCTCTTCAGTTCCGTTAGGAATCGTCAAACTCCTGAGCTTGTTGTCCTGGTCGATAATAGCCAGGCTGACCGTGCATCGATGCTCCTCCTGGGCAACCCTGGTGAGGATATCCTTCGAAAAGGTAAACCCCGAACCTTCAAGCAAAAGCTGCAACGGAATTTCCTCTACCAGTTCCCCGGAATTCCCGTCGCGCAGGGTAATGCGAAGCAGGATGTTGTCGGGAAACCTTTCGTGAAAGAAAACGCCCTGCGGTACTAACTCAATGGTGACGGTTTTAGTGTAGAAGTCCAGGAGAATGGGACCGTCTGATGGTGCTGTTACATGCCCAAGGGCTCGTCCCTCTGAGTCTGTCAATGTACAGTTATAGTGGATTTCCTTCTTTCGGAGTGTTGACAGAAACCAGGATGATGGAAACGTAAAATTCCCATCATCCGTAATCTCAACCGTAAATTTTTTTGATGCAGATGTTCTTAGCCCCTTGTCATGCCACGGATTAATGTCAAAGAATGAGCGTCCGTAACAGTCAATGGTTCCTTCCCACGTCAAAGTGACATTAGGGGTAGTGGTGGCATTGATAAGTTTTCCATGAATAGCCGGGTGGGACTTCACACAGGAAACGAGGATCACCGTCACTACTATTAGGATCAGAAGACTCATCATGATTAGTGGGATTTTCTTGCGTAGCATTCGGAGTCACCTGGTCAAACGATACGGCTGCATCATCATTATGGCTATAATTCCTTGTACTGAAGAATCATACAGTTATCGCACAGATGTGTGTGCGGCGAGAACGGTAATTCAAGCACCTGTTCGAATTCACTTTGCGTAAAGAAGTCACTCAGTCCGAGTCGGATGATACCATCTTCTGAATGGTAATCTGCGGTTATCCTATACTTACCCATTGGAATGTCTTCGATCATGTTGTTTGCGTCACATCGGGTTGTGATCACGTCACCTGTAGACCCGTCGATCAAAGGAGCGGTAGGCGTAAACGTAAATACAATATTCTGTGGATCGAAAATCATACTACCGATGCCTTTGACGATCTCGATGCTGCCACCAAAATGGCCTGAGAGAGGTAATGGTTTCCTGCCGGTAAGTTCCCACGTAAAATTGCGTGTTATCTGCTCACTGCCAATAAACCCTTCTGACGTATCAGGTCGCAGGTACATCTCATATTCCTGTCCTGCATACTGAAACGTGTACTTCGCATAGGCGATCCAGGCGCCCACGTTGGGAACCCTTACCTTGTACTCACCTTTCTCATTGGTTGCAGCAGTAACATAGGTGTTACCAAATATGGTATTGTCAATGATAATAGAAACCCCGGCGAGAGGATTTCCTTTTGCATCCACAACGGTGCCTGTGACATACGGCTCATCGTCCTGAGCCTGAGGTTCGTCATGTTCATCTGAGCTGCCGCAGCTTAACAAAGCCGCCACCAACAGCAGGGTGAACGCTTTGATTGTTGAATTTTGAAAAAGCCAATTCATATAGATAGAGTTTTTCGCAAATCAACCACATTGAGACAGTGCATTCAATCCCGGTAAAAAAGGAATTCACATCCTGTAAAGTAGGTAATTTGACGATAGCGCTTCCTGCGAATTGAATCAGAAGGCAATGGCGTGAGGGAATTATATATTCAGGCAGAAAAAAAGACCACACACGGTGGTCTTGTCTTTTCGGATGTTGTGAAGTATCCTAAAGTCTAGAACATTACAGTAATATGTGCAGCGATGCGATCATTTGCTGAAACCTGCCCACTGAATAGCTGCTGTTTTCCCGGGTGGCTGTAAGTGATGCCTGTGGCAAACCTACCGAAGTACGCCTCAACGCCTGCGTTATACGTCATTGCCCAGCCGCCGGAATCGGGGAAGGGTGCGTCAAACTGGCTGTTGTCTTTAAATGTTTCGAGGCTTACACCAAAGTTTGGCATCACTGTGACAGCCCCGGTATTTGGAATAACAAATGCGGTGACACTGCTTCGCGTTGTATTTCCGAAACGATACTCATCGCGGTTTGTGGTGTTATACTTATAGGTGAACTCTGCGTTGACGCCGGTGGTCCTGTACCGCAGGGTATAGATCATGTTCAATACCATGTCAACGCTGCCCGTGCCAAGCTGAAAGTTCTGATTGATTGTCATACCGTTTTGCAGCGCGTCGAATTTTCCCGTCGGAAGTTTGACACCGGCACCGATCAAC
>JAEZGH010000047.1 GCA_023417065.1 Bacteroidota bacterium | reverse complement strand
ATATCGATCTTGTCAATTACTTGATTTACAATGCGAACCGGATGGTTCTTGTCGATTCGTTCTTCCAAACTCTGTGGAAGCAACTTAATCTGGTTGCGAGTGTAGCTCTTAAAGACTACTTTTGATTTTAGTTGCACACAAGCAAGATAACGACTTGCATAAAGAAGGGAGCCACGGTTTCCTTCTTTTTTTTAGCCAATAACAAAAGAGGCTGCCCTTTTGAGACAGCCTCTTTTTTTTGAGCCTAATTATTGTCTGCCTCTGTCAGGATAATGTAGGGTAGGTGATGCGGTATTTTTCGATTAATCATAACCGCGGTCAGGACGATGCTGCGCGTGAAACGCTGAAGAAACTTCTTGAACTCAGGATAGAAGACTTCTCATACGTAGACGCGCTGGCAGGTCAGGCGTTGCAAGATGAGATCTATCTGCAAACCCGTATCGAGCTTTGGGGTGAAGGTAAATCATACCTTGCCATGAAGCGTAATAAGGCGACAATCACCCGCGGCGAAAACCACTTGTTCTTCCCGGGCGATTCGTTCTCATACGACGCAGAAGAAATGACATTCCCGATTCCTCAGGCCGAAATTCTCAACAATCCGAACCTGAACGGAGGTAACTAAAATCGGATAACTCATCGACAAAAGAGAGCTGATCATTGACCAGCTCTCTTTTTTTTGTGTGCGTTGTATGTCCATCTGCTCTAGGGTGGAAGTGACGTTGTAGTGCGCATCATTAGCCAAGACTAAAGAGACAAAGGTGCCCCGACAGATAGGGGATGTGAAGGAAGCTGGAGGCAAACGCTTGAGTCTACGAACAGAAACTGTATAACAAGCCGTAAGCCGCGGGTTGTAATGTTGCAAAAGGAACAAAAGCCCAACACAGTAGCGGCGAAATGTAAATGCAGAGACTAGTTTTGACAAACCGCCGTATACCAGACCGGTATGTACGGTGGTATGCGAGGATAGGTAGCAAACTACTTGCTATCTTCTACTCGATTGTGACCGATTGATTCTCCTTGCGGATCACGGGAAACGTTACGGGGGAAGTTATCTCATTGTTTCACTGACCCTTGAAAAGTCGGGTCGGCTCTCTGGGCAACAGTGCGCACTAAATTGCATCGATTTTTCCCATTTTGGTAATTGGCCGTTTAGGGGGAAGTAATTCGGTATTTTTCCGGGAAACTTATACCGTATTTTGGGGGATGTACTATTTGACGGTAAAAATTTTGTTGATATGTTTGGTTGCTTAATCCAATTACCATTAACCTAATCTATCAGTATGAAGAGATTTTTACTCTTATGCATGACTGTGGCCTTTTTGAGCCCGTTGGGCGCCTGGGCACAGGATCGAACGGTCACAGGGACTGTGACCTCCGCCGAAGATGGTAGTACATTACCCGGCGTTAACGTCGTAATAAAAGGCACTACATCGGGTACTTCCACCGACGCGAATGGAAAATACTCCATTTCGGTACCCCAGTCAGGGGGAATTCTTGTTTTCAGTTTTATTGGATTGTCAAGCCTCGAAGTTGAGGTGGGCAATCGCTCCGTTGTCGACGTACGCATGTCTATGGACATCACCCAACTTACCGAAGTTGTCGTGGTGGGCTATGGTACTCAGGAAAGAAGGGAACTAACCGGTTCGGTTACCTCGATTTCTTCCAAGGAAATTGAAAACCTGGTGGCACCTTCCTTTGACTCACAGCTTGCCGGGCGTGCAGCAGGCGTACAGGTAACGACACCTGGCGGGATCATCGGTCAAAGACCCATTATCCGGATCCGTGGTGTGAACTCACTCACATCCAATTCTGATCCCCTCATCGTAATCGACGGTGTTCCGGTAGTAGCAGATGATCGTTCCGGTATCGTGGCTGCGAACCCGCTTGCGAACATCAACCCTGCCGACATTCAATCTTATGAGGTCCTCAAGGATGGTTCCGCGACTGCTATTTATGGTTCGAGGGCAGCCAATGGCGTTATCCTCATCACGACAAAAAGAGGATCCAAGGGCCGCGCTTCGGTTAACTACAGCGGAAGCTTCGGGTTTAACCAGGAAGTAGAGCGTTTCAATGTACTCAATGGCGATCAGTTTGTAACCATTGCCAACGAAAAACGGACGAACGCCGGCGCGTCGGAACTTGCTGTTGCAGGTGAAAATACCGACTGGCAGGACTATGTGTTCCAGAAAGGCGCTGTTCAGCAGCACAACATTTCCATCGCCGGTGGAAGCGAAGGGACACAATATTTCTTCTCCGTTGGCTTCACCGATCAGGAATCGCCAATTATCACCAATACTCTCAAGCGTTATTCGTTCCGTGCGAATGTCGATCATTCATTCGCCAAGCGCGTGAAAGTTGGTACGAGCCTCTCCTACAACTTCACTGAGATCAACGGTCTGAATAACGGCGCAAACTCACTGTCAGGTGTGATTTACAACGCATCCAGGATGCTTCCGAACGTAGCGATCTTCGATCCTAATAACCAGGCTTACGACGGATTCAATACTACACCTGATGGTGCTTCTCTGGGCCGTGGAAACAACCTCTCGAATGTTGATAACAACATCCCAAATATTGCATTTGTTCTTGCGAATAACATTCACCGCAACAGGAACAATAGAATGTTTGGAAATCTATACGGCGAAATTGATCTGATCGAAGGACTTGCCCTTCGTACGCAGATTGGAACTGATATCACCCTTCCGGATGACTTCCGTTCATGGGATCCCCGCCATGGAGATGGCCGCGGAGCGGTAGGAAGTGTTGTACAACAATTTGCGCCTGTTTACAGATGGAACTGGCAAAACACATTGAATTTCCAGCGCACTATTGCCGAAGATCACAATTTGAATGTTACTCTCGGCGTGGAATACCAGAAGACCAACTATTATAGCTTTAGTGGTCAGGCAACAGGTTTCTCAGACCGGTTCTACATGCAGCAAAACCTTATTTCAGGATCGTTCCAGAATCAGTTCGCAACCGGTGGCTATGCTGACCGTGGATTTGATTCTTATTTCGGACGTGTGAACTACAGCTACAAAGGCAAGTATCTGCTCTCAGTATCCCTGCGTAACGACGGTATCTCTGACCTCCATATCGACAACCGCAGAGGTTTGTTCCCTGGGGCATCTATCGGCTGGCGGATTTCAGATGAAGGCTTCTTCACCAGCGACCTCATCACCGATCTTAAACTTCGTGCTTCTTATGCAGAAGTTGGAAACGTGGAAATCGGAACGCTTGCATATGCCGGTGGTTACAGCCCTGTACTTTATGGACCTAATGCAGGTATAGCTTTCACACAGGTTTCAAACCGCGATCTTCAGTGGGAAACTTCCAAGAAAATCAACCTCGGTCTTAATGCGACCATTGGCCCTGTAACGTTAGAGGCTGACTACTTCGTATCAGATATCGACGGGCTTGTTCTTGACGCTCCTGTTGCGCCATCTCTCGGTATCCCCGGAGGTAACCACGGAACGATTGCCCAGAACGTCGGAGCTATGACTAACAAAGGCGTGGAATTGCGTATCGCTTCCAACGTTCTGAACCGCGGCAAATTCAAGTGGAATACTGACTTCAACTTCACATACCTGACCAATGAGGTTACTAACCTGATCAGTCCACTGACCAGCACTTATAACCGTACTGAAGTTGGTCGTTCAATCGCTGAACTATATGGTTTCAAATGGGCTGGCGTAAACCCTGCCAATGGAAACCCGATGTACTACAAGGCTGATGGCTCAATCGTTCAGTTTAACCTATCTCAGGCTTCAGCAACCAGGAACTTCAGGGCTTACAATCCCAGTGATCCCAGCGATGTATCAGTTGCAGCAGCTTCACTCGGATCGGCCGATCTCGACTTCCTTGGTAACACTCTGCCTAAGTGGTCAGGTGGATGGTCAAACCAGTTCTCGTACGGCAATTTCGACCTTGAAATCTTCCTCCGCTACTCAGGTGGCAACTATATCATGAATGAAACACTTCGCGGTATGTTAGGTCAGGGATTCTCGAACAACCACGCTTCGATCCTTAACCGCTGGACAGAAGCAGGGCAGGTTACAGACATTCCAAAACTGTTCTCAGGTCAGGATGCCAACATGTGGCAAACCGGAGCCTCCAACTCCCGTTTTGTTGAGAAAGGTGATTTCGTAAGGGTTCAGAATATCGTTCTGGGCTATCGTCTGCCTGATGAAACATTGCAATCGGTAACCGGTGGTGCTGTACGAAGCCTGCGCCTCTTCGCACAAGTTCAGAATCCTATTGTGTTCACCTCGTACTCTGGTCTCGACCCTGAAATGAACCAGTACAGCAGTCAGCTCCAGTTTGGCGTTGATTGGAACACGGCGCCGATTATCAGAACTTATACAGTGGGATTGAACGTAGGGTTCTAGTTAAATCTTAAAAACGCAAATCATGAAATTGAATAGAATAAGTAAAATATTAACTGTATCTGCAGTGCTCGTGGGGATGAATGCCTGCGATATTACAGATATCGATCCTGCTAACCGTATCCCTGAAAGCGTTGCCTTCAGTGATGCAGCGAGGGTTGTGGCCACAGTCAACGGTGTTTATGAGGCAGCCCAGCAAGGGTTTTACGCTGGAGCTGTACAAAGGGGGTATCCCTTTGGTGCGGCCTCTACGGAGCAGGGTGACATGAAAGGTGAAGACATGTATAACGATCAACTCTTTTATGAGGTGACGTATACCAATGCCTGGAACCCCACTACCGCTAACAACAACGGAATGTGGATATCCCTGTATCGTCTGATCAACAGGGCAAACATTGTCATCGACGGAATTGCCAGTGCCGAACAAAGTGGCGCTATTACTGCGGATGAGGCAAAACGCTACCGCGGTGAAATGCTTTTCATCCGTGCGCTGTCGCATCACGAACTCCTTATCCACTACAGCAGACCGTATTCCGACGATCCATCCAAACCAGGTGTACCATACCGTACAGTTGCCATAGATGACGCAGGAAAGGTAGCTGCCGGAATTGAGGCAAGTGACCGCGGAACTGTCCAGCAAGCTTATGCAAAGATCCTAACCGATCTCGATGAAGCTGAGCAACTGCTTGGAAACGAAGGCAGACCATACCGTGCCACAAAAGGCGCTGCTATTGCGCTGAAGACGCGTGTGAAGCTGCATATGAAAGACTGGGCAGGAGTTATTACCGAGGCCACCAAGATGAAAACAATGGGTGGTTATGCGTTGACAGAGGCTCCTGATGGACCGTTCCAAACCTGGACTTCTTCCGAAAGCGTGTTCTCACTTCAAAACAGCTCGGCTTCAAACCCTGGGGTTAACGGAGCCCTCGTAAACATGTATGGTGATCCGGAACTCGGCGGTCGCGGGCTGGTTAAAATCAGTCCTGTGATCTGGAAGTCATCATTCTGGTTGGAAGGTGACCTCAGAAGAACAGAAATGACTTCGGAGTCATCAACAGGTATTTTTACCACTAAATACTACAGGTTTGGTACCAACGACGATCCCACTCCGCTGATTCGTTATGCAGAAGTAGTGTTGAACGCAGCAGAAGCGCACGCAAGGCTTAACGAGGATGATGACGCCCTGGACTTGTTGAACAGTGTCAGAGATCGTGCCCTGGCTGATCCCGCGGATTCATATACGCCCGCTACGGTGGGTGATCTCCTGGAAGCTATCCTTAATGAGCGGAGAATTGAATTCCTCGCCGAAGGCAGAAGGTGGCCTGACATTCACCGCCTGTCAGGTGAAGGTTTGCTTGATGGAATTCCGCTGAAAGCACAAACCCGTTCAGTAACCTCCATCAACCAATACAGCAGCGCTTCTGTGAATATGGACCACGCGTTACCGTACTCCAGCAACCTGTTTGTATGGCCCATCCCCCTTGAAGAAACACTTTACAATCCGATTCTCGAGGCTCAGCAGAACCCCGGTTATTAATAATTGGATTGCTAAGAGAAACGAAAGAAAGGCTGCCCAGATGGGCAGCCTTTTTCATGTATAGCGATCGTCAAATAGTATCGCAGCACGGGAAGGCTTTAAGGCAATATTACAAGACATATGTGCCGGAGCGACCTGTGCTCCAAAGACAAGAGCCTACTTGCAAAGGGCGTCATGCTCTTCCTTAGCCAGTTTCTGAAGAATGTCGCGAACTACAATTTGCGGCAGGCTAACTGAATTTTCCGGGCCCAATCAACCAGAACATTCTCGTATACAGAAGGAATACAAGGCCAGGCTCTTCCCAACCGATGTCGGCGAACGCAAAGGTCTGGCAAGCAGCCTCCATACGGCAACTAACCAATACCATCAAGGCGAGGTGCTTCCGTGCAGTCGATTGCCTGGAGTTGGAATTCCAGCGCGTCGCTGAGACGATGACGTCCAGGTGAATTAATCGCGCCAATCCGGTACTCATTCGCGCTCCACGTGCGGGTACCTGCGCCATGCTGTTGTCTCTATTTCATGATGTGTCATTAAATACCTTCTGCGCAAACGAGATATTTTAGGAAGCTATTCCAGTGCTATGCTGAAACGCACGAGAAAGTTCTGACCTCAAGCAACTGTCTGCGCTGAATGGTCCGCGCGTGTGTGTCAAATCCGGTCATTTGAGTCCGCCTGCGAACACTACTTATTACGAATACCGTAATATGGGTGATATGCGTGTAGCCACATAGTTAAAGAAGAGTAATGGTTGGTGATAATGGAAGCGCATCTACCGTAAAATGGGGGATGCGAATAGCCATAACGTTATAACCTTAGCGTTGACTGTTTTTTTGCATTTCAAATTCTCCTAAGTTTGGCCACCTTGAATAATTTTTAACCTAAAAGTTCTCGTATGATTAGAATTCTACTATTATGCTTGACGGCTTGTTCGTTGCTTGGTTTTGCCGGCACCCTGCAAGCCCAGGAGCTGACAGTCTCCGGAAGAGTTACTTCCGCAGAAGACACTTCACCCATACCGGGTGTGAACGTAGTCGTTAAAGGTACCACGGTAGGAACTACCACTGATATCGACGGAAGGTACACGATTTCCACGCAATCAAATGCTACTTTGGTCTTCACCTTCATTGGTTTGCAGACTCAGGAAGTTGCAGTCAATGGCCGGAGTACTATTAATGTATCGATGAACCAGGACGTTCAGCAGCTTAATGAAGTTGTTGTCACAGGTCTTAACATTCCGCGAGAGAAAGCATCGCTTGGATATTCAGTTGGCGAAGTTAAAGGTGATGAACTGGCACAAGTCAATCAGACGAATATCGTTAACTCGCTTTCAGGGCGGGTAGCCGGCGTTCAGGTTACTGGAGCTTCCGGTAACATGGGCGGTTCTTCGCGTATTACCATTCGTGGTATTAACTCAATCACCGGTAACAACTCTCCGCTTTTCGTAGTAGACGGTGTTATTATCAACAACAGTGATTACAACAGCACGAATACTGCGCGCGGCGCGGGTGGTTACGATTATGGTAACCTTGCACAGGATATTAACCCCGATGATATCGCATCCGTAAACGTGCTGAAGGGACCAAACGCTGCCGCGTTGTATGGTTCTCGTGGTGCTAACGGTGTAATCCTTATTACAACCAAAAAGGGAACTCAGGGTAAAAAGGAATTAGGTGTTAAGATTAGTAGTGGTGTTTCGTTCGACAGAATCTTCATCCTTCCCAAATATCAAAGACTCTACGGCGGTGGATATGAAGTCGCTGACGAAGACGGAGGCGTTGACGGTTTTCTCACACAGGAAATCAACGGCCAGACCTATCTGATTCCGGACTACGGAACAGACGAAAGCTGGGGCCCAAGATACAATGGCCAACAAGTTCTTCACTGGAATGCCTTTGATCCCTGGGATACAGAAAACTACATGCAGACTCGTGAGTGGAAAGCTCCCGACCACGACGTGCGCGATTTCTTCAATACTGGTGTTACAGCTACCAACAGTGTAGAACTCAGTGGTGGAAGCGAAGAAACCGGATTCCGTCTGGCTTACACCAGAATGGATTTGAAAGGTTATATGCCCAACAGTACGCTGGACAGAAATACCATCAACTTCAGCGGAAATACCAAGCTCGGAAAAGCAGTGGAAGCCTTTACGAACTTCAGCTATGTGAAGAACTCCGCTATCGGAAGACCTTCAACCGGCTATGATGATAACAACATCATGCAGAAGTTCAATCAGTGGGGACAGCGCCAGCTTGATATGGAAGAGCTGAGGTCATACAAAAACCCTGATGGAAGCCAGCGCGCCTGGAACAGAACTGCATGGAATGATCCGACTCCACACTATTCTGATAACCCATACTGGACCCGTTATGAGAATTATCAAAACGATACGCGTAACCGTGTTTTCGGAAATGTTGGAGCTACAATTAAATTCACTGACTGGCTGAGCCTAAGAACGTCTGTGAATGCTGACTACTATACCCTGCGTGAAATGGAACGCGTGGCAATAGGGTCTCAGGCATTGTCGAAGTATTATGAAGGAGTTCGGGAGTTTCTCGAAACCAACGCTGAGGTTCTCCTCATGGTGAATCGTAAAATTGGCAATGACTTTGACCTCGTAGGCTCATTAGGTGGTAACCGCATGGATCAGGATTATGCAGCAAACCTCGCCCAAACACAAGGTGGATTGGTACTTCCCAACTTCTTTAACCTGAGCAATAACGTGTCAGGTGTGGCAGTAACTGATTTCAACCGCACCAAGCGGATCAACAGTATTTATGGTAGTGCGAACGTTGGATGGAGAAATATGGTTTTCCTCGAATTCACTGCGCGTAACGACTGGTCATCTTCCCTTACACCCCCGACAGGTGGTAAGGCGGATAACTCCTACTTCTATCCTGCAGTCAACGGAAGCTTTGTGTTTTCAAATCTTGATGCATTCAGTTCGCTGTCATGGCTTTCAGAAGGAAAGGTTCGCGGTGGTTGGGCTAAAGTTGGTAACGATACAGACGCTTACAACAATAACCTGATCTATAATGCAGCGCTGAACGATGATGGATTCCCTTATACATTCGGTGGAATTCCGCTTTACAGCGTTTCGAACACCAAGAATAACCCGGATCTCAAGCCTGAGACTATTACCTCCTGGGAGGTTGGTGCTCAACTCGGGTTCTTCAACAATCGTATCGGGGTCGATGTTACCTATTTCGACAAAGTGTCAACAGACCTGATTCTGCCGCTGCAAGTTTCCGGTGCTACCGGCGTGAGCCGCGTGTTCGTGAATTCCGGTGAAATGACCAACAAAGGATTTGAAGTTATGCTGACGGGTTCTCCTATTAGAAGCGCAGGTGGTTTCAACTGGGATATTTCCGTTAACTTCTCCAAGATCAATAACAAGATTTTGAAGTTGTATGAAGACCTGGAAACATATTCACTCACAAATGCGCCGTTCTCAGTAACACTGAACGCCATGGTCGGAGAGTCTTATGGATCGATCAGAGGAACTGACTTCCTTTATGATTCAGAAGGAAACAAGGTGGTTACTGCTGCAGGAAGATATCGTTCATCGGCTGTTCAAACTATTGGTAATATCCTTCCTGACTGGACTGGTGGTGTCACCAACACATTCTCTTACAAGGGAGTTGATCTTTCTGTTCTGATCGACATCCGTCAGGGTGGAGAATTCTTTTCAACGACTCACATGTGGGGTACATACAGCGGTATTCTTGAAAGAACTGCTGCGAACAACATTCGTGAAGATGGAATCATCGTTGATGGATATACCCAGGCTCTCGGAAACGATGGACAGCCTATCGTTAACGAAGACGGTACGGTACAAACTACAGGTCCGAATACGACTCCTATCAGTGCAGTTCGCTGGGCTTCTGACCACTACAGCGGGCCTAACAAGCAGAACGTTTTTGACGCAAGCTACGTCAAACTTCGTGAGGTGAGAGTAGGATATACGCTTCCTCGTCAATACTCTGGTCCGTTCTCGAGTGTTAGACTATCAGCGTTCGGACGTAACCTCGCCATCTGGGGTAGCGATGTAACCGACTTCGTTGATCCTGAAAACACTACAAGTTCAGGTAACATCCAGGGTCTCGAAGGTGGTGCGCTGCCCAGTCTCAGAAGCTATGGATTTAACGTGACGCTAGGTTTCTAATATTATTATTGAACTTATATGATAAAGAATATATATAGAGGTATGGCACTCGCTGCGACGCTTTTCGTCGTCGCCTCGTGTACAGAAAACTTTGAGGAGATCAACACCGATCCCAACAACCCCACAAGGGTTGAGACATCGTCGCTGATGGCCAACGCGCAGAAGCGTCTAATTGACGACATCTACGACGAGTGGTTCAGCGGAAGACAGAGCTACGTTTATGCGCAATATTTCGCTCAAACCAACTACACCGAAGAAGATCGCTATCAGTTAAGACAGGCGACTAACAATACTTATTGGACGTTGATCTATGGCGACATCATGGACCTCGTGGAAATAATCCGCCTCAATGAAGAATTGGGAGAAGAAGGGAATGTGAACCAGATTGCCGCAGCCCGCATTTTGAAAGCATGGGCAATGCAAATTCTGACGGATACTTATGGTGACGTTCCTTACTTTGAAGCGTTTAAGGCAGAGTTGGATGTTTCGCCGGCTTACACTCCGCAATCAGAGATTTATGCCGACTTGATCAAGGAGCTCACAGAAGCTTCTGCTCAGATTAACGTTAACGAACCAGTTTTTGCAGCTGGTACAGGCGACCTGATCTATGATGGCGACCCGGTGAAATGGAAGAAGTTCGCCAACTCGTTGAAGATGCGTGTGGCTATCCGGATGTCGAAAGTAGATCCTAACTACACTGCGTATATCCAGGAGGCAGTAACGGCAGGGGTTTTCACTTCTAACGATGATAACGCTGTTCTTCATTACCTTGGATCAGTGGCAAATGCAGACATGGCTCCGCTTTGGGATGCATACTACTTCTCCAACCGGAACGATTTCACGCTCGCAAAGCCTTTTGTCGATCTTCTGAAAGGGGTTAATGACGATGCTAACGACAAGACCAATCCGTTCGAAGGATTATTCGATCCTCGTCTGGCGGTTTGGGCAGTTCCAACAGGTACTGAATACCAAGGCATGCCTTATGGTATACCCAATGATGTGACTGCGGCTGCAAGAGCGGGTACAATTGACCTTACCAATGGCGGTCTTGTAACAGCTGGTAACCTCGGACTTACTTTCATGGACTTCGCGGAAGTTTGCTTTATCATGTCCGAAGTGGAAGGTTGGAGCCAGGAATGGTATGAAAAGGGCGTGGAAGCTTCGTTGGAACACTGGGGAAATGAAGCAGCTGCGACGAAATCACTTCCTTCCAACTATAATACGTTGGTTAGCGACTATCTGTCTGCTCTCCCGCCCGCAAATGAAGAAACTGTAATGACGCAGAAATATATTGCGCTGTTCCTCCAGGGCTACGAAGCATGGGCTGAAATCAGACGGACTAACTACCCGACCACGCTTGTTCGGCCTGGTGAGATAGCCTTCGTGAGCAGCGGGGGTAACGAGGTCGTTTTCGAACCACTGGTCGGCAACGACATTCCTAGCCGGATTACCTATCCGGAGATCGAACAGACACTGAATCCAAAAAGCTATCAGGACGCCATTTCACGGATTGGCGTTGACGCTATGTCGACAAAGCTGTGGTGGGATAAGGATTAGGTTAAGGTTTATGGTAGGATAGGTATAAAATGCTAAAAGTCCGGTCACGGGCGGGCGACAGATCTTATCGTTACCGGGTTTCCAATAACCCCCATTGCATACAAAAAGGCACGCTGCGAAGCGGCCTTTTTGCTTTTTAGGCCGTTTGCGTTTAAAATTTCTGTTGGCCGGCATTTTTTTTCTTATCAAATTTTTGGAGTAAGGCTCGGAAACGCGCCAGAGTGCTTTTTTTGGCCAAAATCAGCGTTTTTCGGCCATATTTAACTCAGTGAAATCAAAGTTTAGCCATCTATCGAAATCGAATTCGGTACCTGAAGCCGTTTGACGAATACTGTTCTTCGTTATCCCGAGTTTTGAGGTCTAAAATTTTGTTATAGTTTTGACGTGCATTTATACCTAATCTTATCATTAACCTAATCCTATTAGTATGAAGAGAATTCTACTCTTATGCTTATCAGGGGTACTTTTGTTATCCTCTGGAGCATGGGCACAGGAGAGTACTGTCAGTGGCAGGGTGACGTCCGCTGATGACGGCTCCGGACTCCCCGGTGTGAACGTGGTCGTTAAAGGAACAACTGACGGCACGGTAACCGACGCGGAGGGAAATTACTCCCTGTCAGCTCCCTCAAACGGCACTCTCGTTTTCACATTCATTGGTCTTAAAACTCAGGAGATTGCAATTGGTGGCCGCACCAATGTCTCCGTTCAAATGGAGCAGGACGTACAACAGCTCACAGAAGTCGTTGTTACAGCCCTTAACATTGAACGCGACAAAGCTTCGCTCGGCTACGCAACGCAACAGATCAGCGGGGACAACATCCGTGTCGCCCGCGAACAAAACGTAAACTCAGCTCTTGCCGGTAAAATCGCAGGTGTTCAGATCGTTTCCGGATCAGGAGCCAAATTTGGTGCTCCTGCCGTCAGGATTCGTGGTCTCCGCGGAATCTCAGGCGGTACCCCGCTTTACGTGCTCGACGGTATCGTCATTGATGATCCGACGTCGGTGAACATGGACAACATTCAGAGCGTTAACGTTCTGAAAGGCGCCAACGCTGCTGCTCTCTATGGATCACGCGCCCGCGATGGTGTGGTCGTGCTCACAAGCAAAAAAGGTGGCAAGACAGAACAAATCAGCATTGATGTCAATCACACCACGACATTTGAAAACGTTTATATCCTTCCCGAGTATCAAAACGAATACGGCGGTGGATATGATCAGGACTTCTTCACGTTCGAGTATGATCCTAACATCCACGATCCGGCTCTGGCAGGTTTGGACGGTGCTCTTTATCCGTATTTCGGCGCTGATGAAAGCTGGGGACCGCGTCTTGATGGTCGCCAGGTGGCTCAATGGGACGCTTTCACTCCGGGAACCGAAGGTTACGGAAAAACTCGCCCCTGGTCACCTCAACCTAATAACGTAAGAGACTTTTTCCGGACTGGTGTGTTGAATAACACTGGCCTTTCCCTCAGCAAAAGCAGTGATACTTATTCACTCAATGCCACAGTAACACGTTCAACAAGAACTGGTGTTTTGGAAAACTCCGAGCAGAACAAAACGTTCCTAAACATGTTCCTTACGGCGAAGTTGTCGAAGAAACTGAGCCTCGAAGCATCTGCTAACTACAGCGAATCCTATACAAAAGGAAACCTCTTTGAAGGATACAACAGTATCGGATCAAACATCAACCAGTGGTTCCAGCGTCAGCTTGATATCAACCTCCTCAAGAAGTATTACAAGATGCCCGATGGCAGATTTACTTCATGGAACATCAACTCGCCGACAGATTCATCGCCGCTGTATTGGGATAACCCTTACACATATCTCTACGAAGCCTACTCTGAAAGAGAGCGCGATGTACTCAGTTCCAAGATTGGATTGACTTATGAGATCATCGACGGACTTTCTGCTTCGTTGAATGCAATGCGTAACCTGAGAAACGACATCTTCTATGATCGCGTTGCCAATGGAATGAGATTCGGAACGGGTGGTTTTGCAACGTCAAACGATGAGCGCGTGGAAGACAACCTTCAGGGTATGTTGAGCTACAACAAACGCATTCAGGAGTTCTCTTTAATGGGTAACGTTGGGTTTAACTACCGGAAGAATACCCGTGATTACCAAAGAATGAGCACATCAGGTGGTCTTGTTATCGACAACCTCTACAACATTTCAAACTCTGTTGAGCAGTACATCGCAGAGAACTATATGTCTCTGTACAAAGTGAACAGCTGGTTTGCAGGTGTGTCACTCGGATGGCGCGACCTCGTGTTCTTCGACGCAACAATCCGTGAGGACTATGACTCTCGTCTCCCAATCGGTAAGAACAACTATTCTTATCCTTCGGCATCGCTGTCATTCGTGTTCTCTGAACTCACCAACATCCCCTGGTTTGCATTCGGTAAGTTCCGCACAAGTTTCGCGAAGGTGGGTAACGAAATCGATCCATATATCACCAACCCTACTTACGGACTTGGAATTCCTTTCGGAGGAAATTCTGTAACGAGTGTGCCTAATACGCTGATCGACCCGAATCTGAGAGCA
Organism: Bacteroidota bacterium; assembly: GCA_023417065.1. Lineage (GTDB taxonomy): Bacteria > Bacteroidota > Bacteroidia > Cytophagales > Cyclobacteriaceae > Ohtaekwangia. Next base: position 31,133 of record JAEZGH010000047.1, on the reverse strand, counting down.
GCAACTACAGAGTCTCTCGAAATCGGACTCGAACTTGGTTTCCTGGATAACAGAATTCACACGGAGTTCTCTTACTACAACCAGGATAACTCTGATGAACTCCTTAACATGGCTATTCCGTCAGCATCAGGAGGTTCGTCTTATCTAACCAATTCGATTAAATCATACACCAGGGGATGGGAACTTTCGATTGGTGGCTCGCCATTCAGAAATCCCCGTGGATTCAGCTGGGATGTTAACTTCAACATTGCGAAGAACACTGTATTCATCCAGGATTTTGGTAAAGAACTCGACCTGAAAGCATTCCCTCTTGCCAACGGTTTCCGTGGAACTTCAACAAGCGGTGGATGGGATGGACAAGCCCTTGCTCGTGAGAATGAAGAATGGGGTATCATCACAGGCCGCAAACTGCGTCGGGATGACAATGGTAACATCATCGTGAATGCTTCCGGTCTTCCGCTGACCGATGCGAACCAGGATCTTGGACACATCCTTCCTGATTTCACTGGTGGTATGTTCAACCGCTTCTCTTACAAAAACGTCGAGTTTTCATTTACGTTTGACTATCAGATCGGCGGTAAATTCATGTCGATCTCAAGAATGTTCGGTGCGTATTCAGGTCTGACTTCTGAAACTGTTGGTCTGAACGATAAAGGAAATCCTATGCGCAACGATCCATCTGAAGGTGGCGGTTTGACGTTCGGTGGTGTTTTTGCAGATGGTACACCTAACGACATCTATGTTGATGCACAGGCCTACTTCGGCGCCTTGTTCGGAGTATCTGATGAGTGGCTCTATGACGCAACCTTTGTTAAGGTTCGCGAAGCTCGCATCGGCTACAGCCTGCCAAGTTCAGTATTGTCGAAAGTCGGCTTCATCAAAGGCGCTACCATTGCCTTTGTAGCAACTAACCCCCTGCTGGTTTATTCAAAAGTTGATGGCATCGATCCTACTGAGATCAGCGGTGATACCATTGAAGCCAGAAACAACGGAACCTGGGTTGAAAGCGGTAACCTTCCGGGTACACGCAGCTACGGCTTTGATGTAAGACTTAAATTCTAAGAAATTATGAATCTTAAAAATATATTCAGAATTGTACCTCTGGTAGCGATGTTCGTCGTTACATCGTGTAACTGGGACGAACTTCCCGAAATAAACCAGAACCCGAACCAGGCTACGACACCTCGTACCAGTTCGCTACTTACGAATGCGATTATCTCCCTCGGAGGTCCCAATACCGCAACACAGGCCGCCCTGTACGCGCAATACCTGTCTAACAAGCAGTATACATCGGCTGATAACTATCAGACAATAAACTTCTCGACGGATGCATTCTATAGCGGGCCACTGATGGACCTTCAGAAGATCATCGACATGAACACTGATGAAGCAACCGCTGTCACCGTATCAATAGATGGAGCTAACGCAAATCAAATTGCGGTTGCAAAAATCCTCATGTCATACTTCTACTTGCACATGACTGACCGTTGGGGTGATATCCCTTATTCGGAAGCGCTCAAAGGAGCTGAGGGGCTTCTTCGCCCGGTATTCGACCCTCAACGCGACATCTACCTTGGCTGCATTCAGACCCTGAAAGAAGCTGCAGGCATGATCGTTGAAGATGGACAAGGTGTAACTGGTGACGTCCTGCTCAATGGTGACATGGGTCACTGGAAGCGTTTGGCCAACACAATCAGGCTCGTTGCTGCTCTCCGTATGTCGGAAGTTGAGCCTTCAACAGCTGCTGCGGAATTTGCCAGCGCGTTCAATGACGGCGTTATCGCGTTGGATAACTCAGAAAACGTACTGTACTGGTATCAAAATGCCCAGACCTATGAAAACCCTTACTACAACTCGTTTGTAACGCTGGGTCGTCGTGACTGGGTTATCGCTGATCCGATGATGAACTGGCTCCAACTCGATACTTATGCCAGCCCTCACCGCAGCAAATACAAGGATGGAAACCCATACAAAACGCAAACTGGCAGACTGGATGTAGCACGCGATCCCAGACTTCCTGTATACGCGAATCCGATCGAGAATACAACAGATACCTACATCGGCATGCCTTATGGTCTGACAGAAGCTGAAGCCGGATCGGTTCCTGCAGCACAGACTTCTTACCTCGGCAACGTGTTCCGCCAGCAAAATTCTCCAGCGTATATCTATACAGCTGCACAGGTGTATTTCATTCTTGCTGAAGGTGCGCTGAGAAACTGGATTGGTGGTTCAGCTCAGGACTACTATGAGCAGGGAATCCTGGCCTCTTTCGAACAGTGGGGAGTAGAGGATGAGTACGACGATTACATGTTAAACAGTGTTGTTCAGTTTGATGGTGGAAACGCCCTCGAACAAATCATCACACAAAAATGGATCGCAACATTCCCGAATGGCTACGAAGCATGGGCTGAATGGAGACGTACGGGCTATCCCGAACTTGCTCCTCCTGATAACGCCCTGACGCCAAATCTTCAGATTCCGACAAGGCAGGCTTATGGAACTAATGAGGCTAACCAGAATACTGAGAATCACAAAGCAGCTCTCGCAAGACAAGGCTTTTCATCAGATGATCTGACTGGTCGTGTTTGGTGGGACGTTGACTAATGATTTGAAATATTTGAAGTGATAATTGAGAAGAGGGTATCAACTGATGCCCTCTTTCTTTTTATCTTTATGTGATTGAATGACTCGTTATCGCTTTAGTGCGTTTTCCACTTTTATGTTCAGAGCCTTCCTCGTGGCTTTTCTCCTGCTATGCTCTTTCGCGATGGAAGGGCAATCCAAACTCCAGGAAACTGTCACCATTGATGCAGACCATCCGTTACCCGATTTCCTGAAGCAGATTAGTGCCAATACAGGTCTGAAATTCTACTTCATACAAGAATGGCTCAGTCCTTATGTTGTGTCAACTGAACTGAATGGCCTACCACTCAGCGCTGTCATTCATAGGACTCTTGATGGCTCAGATATTCAGTTTGTGCAACTCTTTGACTATGCTGTTATCTTCCTTAGGGATCCTGAATGGACTCTTGAGCACGATAAAATGTTACTTGCAGCGTCGAGGAAAAATGCCGTCGTGAAGAAGGTTTCCTTTGGGTCACGCGAGGGCCTTCAACCAGGTCAACGATTCAATATCACCGGTGTGGTCAGAGACAAGGCTTCCGGTGAACCGCTGCCAGGGGTGTTTATAAGCGTCACTGGCGTGAGATCGTCAAATGAAACAAACGCGAAAGGAGAGTTTTACCTGAGCGTACCTGCCGGAGAATATTTTATTACGTTCAATTTTCCGAACTACGATGAAGGAATGCTCGACATTTCAGCATACGCTGACGGAGAACTAACCGTTGACCTGAGCGAAAAGGCCGTTGTCCTCGAAGAGATTGTTGTGTCGGATCAGGGCCTGACAACGCGCAACATAGGTGTGACGCTGATCAAAAAAACAGAACTTTCACGTGCCCCCACGTTTCTTGGTTCCGTCGATATTGTCAAGTCACTTCAGGTACAGGCCGGCGTGTCGGCAGTGGGCGAGGCAACTTCGGGCTTCAACGTACGCGGTGGTAGCGTAGACCAGAACCTTGTGCTCTACGATGGAGTTCCCATCTTTAATACGTCTCATGCCATGGGGTTCTATTCTGCGTTCAACTCCGACGTCATTGAAAATATGGAATTTTATAAGGGCGGTATACCGGCAGAATTTGGTGGGCGAGTTTCTTCCGTGCTCAGCCTTTCTTCCCGTGAAGGAAACTTTCATAAATGGGGCGGTGAAGTCAGTGCCGGTCCGATTGCTAGTAGCATCATCCTTGGTGGTCCCCTGCAAAAGAACAAGAGGTCATTGGTGATGTCTCTTCGGGGCAGCTATTCAGACTGGGCCATTAATTGGCTTCGCAAAAATTACGACGGTATCGAAGAGGCGTCGGTGACATTTTATGACGGATCTTTTAAATATACAGAGAAGCTTTCCGAAAGCAACAAGCTTACAATATCAGGCTACGCCAGTCATGATCGCTTCAAACTTGCCAGTGACACAGTGAACCAGTGGAGGAATGTCGTACTAAGCGCGCAGTATGATCATGTCATTCGCGGGGGGCTTTACTACAAACTTTCAGCAAGTCTTGGTCAGTATGCCTATGAAGTTCGTGAACCTGAAAAGGCTACTGCCTCACGATTAAAATATCAGATAACGTATCCTGCAGTGTTGTGGGAACTTACATCAGATGGACAACATCGAAAGTCCATCGGAATCCAGGGTACGTTTTACAACCTTCGTCCTGGTGATTTGCGTGCCGCATCAGCCGAATCCAACACGCGGAGGTTGACGATGCCGGATGAAAATTCGATTGAGGCTGCTGTTTATATAAGCGATCGCTTTCAGCTAACGGAAAAATTTGATATCGAGGCGGGATTGCGTTACGCTCATTACGCGCGGATAGGAAAAGCTCTGGTCTACCAATACCAGCCAAATGCACCACTTCAGCCCCGTACGACCATCGACTCCATTTCCTACGTCGGTGGCGAAATCGTTAAGAGTTACGGCGGACTGGAACCACGGATATCATTGCGTTACGCTTTGAATGATCAGGTTTTCCTGAAGGTCGGTTTCAACCGAATACACCAGTTTGTACATCTCGTGTCCAATACCGCATCCGTTACGCCCGTCGATATTTGGCAGTCAAGTAATACTTATTTCCGTCCTCAGCGCGCAGATCAAATTTCATTTGGTGTATTTACTTCGGGAAGGGGAGGAGTCTGGCAGGCCTCACTCGAGGGTTTTTACAAGGAAATCGACAATATCCTCGATTTCAAGGATGGAGCTAACCTTATCCTGAATCCCCGGTTGGAAACATCACTTCTGCAGGGCATCGGTAAATCGTATGGCTCTGAATTTTCAATTAGTAAAACAAAGGGGCGCCTGGAGTTTGATTTGAATTATACGTGGTCAAGATCATTGAGGAAAGTAGATAGCGATTTTGAGTCTGAACAAATAAACAATGGCAATTGGTTTCCGGCCAACTTTGATCAACCGCATATCGTCAATCTGAACTGGCGCTTAAAAATTGCCAGGAAAGCGTTCTTTTCCGGAATGTTTACCTATAGAAGTGGCCGCCCCGTATCGGTGCCTGTTGCAGCATATGAAATTAACCATGTCCCTGTGATTGATTTCTCCGAAAGAAACAATTTCCGTCTTCAGGATTACCATCGACTCGATCTGGCCTTCGTGGCTGAAGGCAGTAACAGAAAGTCCACGCGCATCCGGCGGGAGTGGTCATTCTCGGTGTATAATGTGTATGCCAGGAAAAATCCATATTCAGCATTTTTCGCGTATAATGTTTCCGGATCCGTCAGGCCGAAGCAGATTGCACTGATTGGAATTCCGGTGCCGTCCATTTCATATAAAATTATCTTTTGATGATGCTGAGACGAATAACATATCTATTGGTACTGGTTGCGTCAGCGTGTATTGATCCGTTGAAGGTTGACGAGATTGGTGACACGCGACGTGTGCTCGTGGTGGATGGATTGATCACGGATTTGCCGGAACCAAATTACGTTCGTCTTTTTTATTCGCATCGACTGAAGACAGACCGCCTGGCAGCCTTTGAACCGGTTAAGAATGCTATAGTATCAGTAGTCGACGGCGACGGCAACGAATATTATCTGGCGGAAGCAACGCCTGGGGTATATGCAACTAATCCAGAGGTGTTTCGTGGTCAGGTCGGTAAAAGTTATCGGATAAATATTCGCACGACTGACCAGGATGAATATGCATCCGAACTTCAGGAGCTTAAGCCCGCCGGATCTATCGAACGAATTTATTTTGATCCCGGTAACTCCAACGCAGAAGATCTTGCATTGTCGGTAATTGTCGACGGAAGAGGAACTCCGGGGGCAGAGAATTTATTTCGCTGGCGATGGACGGCAGTCTATAAAGCAAAGGCAAACCCGGAACTTAAGGTTACTCCGACGCCAGGTGGTGATATCCCCACGCCAGAACCCTGCAGCGGATACCGTTTCGCAGGTGGTCAGCTCGTTGAATTCGGAGAGTGTACTTGCTGTTTCTGTTGGTCATACGATTACAGTGAGGGCGCTTTTGTCTCAAAAAATACTTTTGTTTCAGAGTCAGTGTTCAGGAATCAGCTTCTCGGATCGGTATCAGTAACTCCAATGCACTTCTTCGAGAAGTTTTGGATTGAGGTTCAGCAACTCAGTCTGTCACAGGAGGTGTATGACTTTTGGTCGTTGGTCGAAAAACAACAAAAAGGTGCAAGCGATATTTTTCAACCTAATGCGATTAAGATCAAAGGCAATGTCCGTTCCGTCATCAACCCGGATGAAGAGGTGCTTGGCTATTTTGGTGTGTCGGGAGTAACGAGCTATTCAACCTTCGTTGGCAGGGATGAGTTTCCATTTGATATCGCTCCCCCTGATATAGTTCCTTTTAGCTGCCTTGACTATTTTAAAAACCCGACAACTGAAGAACCCGCTTTCTGGTAATGAATGTATTGACTTCCATCTGGCTCCTTATATTAAGTCTATATCATTTGATCGGACTGGCATCGGAACTAGAGTCTGCTGCCAACGGGGACATTGAAGTTGTTCTTTTTTTTGATCAGCCCAATTATACCTCTGGCGACACGGCACATTTCGCCGTACATGTATTTCAGAAAGGGAAGTTGATTTCAGGTAAGCACATTGTTCGGGTCGGCCTTTGGAACGATGAAGGCGAGGAAGTAGTAGGGATGCGAATGTGGTTGTCGGATGGCTATGGAGCGGATAAGCTTAGTTTACCTCCATCGATAGGACCAGGCGTTTATACGCTTGGTGCCTACTTTGAATATGGATTTGCTCAGGCACCAATGATTCCGTATACGACGAATTTTGTAGTGTCTGGTCAAAACTACTGGAATGTCACTAAGGATACGCGAGCTGATTTTGAGAAACGTTCTGAAGGTATTCCAATTGAACAAGATACGTTCAAAATACGGCAACCTGTTGTTAGCCGTATTTTCAACCAACCTTATGATGACGCTGATCAAAGTACGTATATGATCAGCGTTTATAGGGAAGATTTGTTTTACCCGGACCGATCTGTCATACATGTGCTGAAGGCGTCGGAGAACGTGTTTCTCAGTGATTCAGCAGGGAAACTTGAAATGCCGAAATTCCCTGCATTTTTTTCCGGCATGATCGTCAATCCCCGAACAAAACAGGTTGCCCCGGATTCTACCAGGATCACGTTCTTCCTGGCACAAGAAGACCTTGTTTATCCAGTCTATTCCACAAAAGACGGAAGGTTCAGCTTCCCCTTATTCAAGGCGTTTGATTCACAGAAGATTTTTTATACAATCACCTTCAAAGGCGAACCTCTTGACGGGTATGAAGTTAAGTTGAGCAATCCGCGGATTGAAGGGCTCTTATTACAGTCCGGGAATGTGCAGGCTGCGGACCCCTTGCATTCCTTCACCAAGACCAGACGATCAATTGAAGGATCGTATCAATTCTTTCTGAATCGTGCTAGTGGAAAACTTGCAGACTTGGAACGCCTATCATTTGATGCTGATGTAGTGGTAAAACTGGAAAAATTCGCACCGTTTTCGTCAATGGAGGAAATGTTTTCCAACGTCGTGCCGATGGTGCGCGTGAGAAAGACAGGAACCCAAGTCGGGCTGCGCGTTTTTCTGAAAGACGACGCCCAGTACGCGGAACACGAACCGGTGTATGTAATAGATGGCGTTATGACCCGGAATACGAAATATTTTATGGGGCTGGATCCTGTACTCGTCGAACGGATACTGGTCATACGAACGAACCAAAAACTGGCCCGTTTCGGCGATCTTGGTAAGAACGGAATTGTGATAGTTGAAACAAAATCCGGTCGTGAATACGAAGAGAATCCGGCCTATACATTCTCAGTTTCCGGAGTCAGCAAAGGCCTCTCTCATGCTGTTCCTGTTGACCAGCAGGTTATAGTGCCCCAGCAGTTTCCCGATCTTCGGCCCGTGCTGTATTGGTATTCCGGGCAGCTCAAGGATAGCCCGTCAATAGCGTTTACGACAAGTAATGCTACGGGCGCATTTGTTATCGAAATAGCCCAGGTGGCGGATGGCACTGTTAAAGTGTCAAAAAGCCGGTTTTTCGTGTCACACTAGCGACCGCCGGCTTGGCTAAAAGTCCCTGTTGAACTGAATTTCTGTGCGTATATTTGCCCCTTTCATTCAGTATGCTTTACATTTCCCGGAAAGAACACTTCAATGCTGCCCACAAGCTGTATAACCCGGCCTGGACGAAGGAGAAGAATGCCGAAGTGTTTGGACCCTGCGCCAACGAGAACTGGCACGGCCATAACTTCGAACTCATCGTTACTGTAAAAGGAACTCCTGACCCGGAGACTGGTTTCGTCGTCGATCTCAAAAAGCTGAGTACTTTGATCCGCGAAGAGGTTATCGAAAAACTAGACCACAAAAACCTCAACACCGACGTAGACTTCATGGCGGGGAAACTGTGCAGCTGCGAAAATCTGATTGTGGAGATCTGGCGTATCCTGGATGCCCGTATAGGAGGCATAACCCGCTTTGGGAAACTGCATAGCCTGCGGTTGTACGAAACGCCGCGCAATTACGTCGAGTATTATGGCGAATCCTGAATACCAAACCCGTAACAAGCCCCTGCAATGAAGTATTTCATCATCGCCGGTGAACGGTCCGGAGACCTTCACGCCGGCAACCTTGCACGGGCGCTAAAGAGGTTTGATCCCGACGCAACAATGCGTGGGTTCGGTGGTGAGTATATGCAAAGTGCAGGGGTAGATTTAGCCGTGCACTATCGCGATATCGCAGTTATGGGGTTTTGGGAAGTGATCACCAGTCTTCGGAAAATCTCCCGGTATCTGAATCTGTGCAAACAGGAAATCGTTGCATTTCAGCCTGATGTAATCGTACTCGTTGACTTTGGCGGCTTCAACAAACGTATCGCAGCCTGGGCGCATGAGCGTTCTATCAAGGTTTTCTACTACATCTCACCCAAGGTGTGGGCATGGAACCAGAAGCGCGCGCTGAAGCTGAAGGCTACCGTCGATAGAATGTTCGTCATCCTTCCGTTCGAAAAAACTTTCTACAGAAAGTTTGACTGGGATGTTGATTACGTTGGCAACCCTGTACTCGATGCGATTAAAAGTCATCAGCGGGACGACGGTTTTCTGCAGCGCCATAGCATTCCAACGGATGCGCCACTGGTCGCCTTATTGCCTGGAAGCCGCAAACAGGAAGTTGAAAAGGTAGCAACGGCAATGGCAGATGTCGTGAAATCCTTCCCGGGTGTGCGGTTTGCCGTAGCTACAGTAAGTAATCTTGACGAAAGCACGTATACGCCATTACACGCTCCTAACGTTATCTTTGTCCGCGAGGACACGTATAACCTGTTATCATACAGTAACGCTGCCGTTGTAACATCGGGCACAGCTACGCTGGAAACGGCGTTGCTTAAGGTTCCTCAGGTGGTCGTATATCATACCAGTGCGTTGAGCTACCTCATAGCCAAGAGCCTGATCCGTGTCCCATACATTTCCCTTGTAAACCTTATCGCCGACAAGCCGGTTGTACGGGAATTAATCCAGCACGACCTAACAACGGAAAATCTTGTCCATGAACTCACGGGGCTTTTGTCAGGTAGCAAAAGAGACAAGATGCTTCAGGAGTATGATGAAATCTACAGACTTCTGGATATTGGATCGGCATCTGAAAATGCCGCGCGGAAAATGGTGGCGTATTTGAAACCGTGACGCTATCTCATTTTCGGCAGTAGCCATAGCATCGACATTCCCAGTAGAAATGCTCCATAAAAGAGCAGCGGATTTAACGGCTGCGCCTGGGTAACCTTGTGTTTACTGATTTCTGACGCAGCGATTCTGGCTGTACCTTCAACGTTCCGCTTTTTTTGCAGTCCTGGCCATTCTTCTTGTGCATTCACAAAAAACGGGAGCAGAATCGAATCATCTGCTGAGCGGATCTCGTTCCATCCTTCGCCCGAAGGCCATATTGTTGCCTTCCACCGATTCGCGAACCGGTAATCCTCAATGACGGGAATCCGAACGGAGTCATAAAAGATTGTCGGTGGACCGGAAGATGTAAGTATTTCCAGGTGCAAAGGCTCGTCCCTGAGATAGGGCATGGAAGACAAAATGCGGATTTCGTATGACGCGTGTGCCCTTCTTGAAACCGATTCTATTATGGGTGCCCAGAGGTTAGCGTACGCCAGTGAGTCACCGCGTAACAGGAGCGGATACGATTCTCTTAACACCGTATACCCCACGCGGCCGAAGTCATGATTGTAATATCCGGCCAATACCTTTTCACGTTGTGCAAGCACCTTGTTCAATGGCTGTTTTGAGGCAAGCGCAAATCTTGTTGTGTGAACAATAGTTTTCAGTCCCGATGGGCCCCTGATCTGCACAGTATCAGTCGTCAACTTTTCCACTTGCAGTTCCGGACCAAACGGGAAGGGTTCGTTACCCTTACCCGTCACCAGAATACCCATTCCATCACGAACGCCGGATTCGAGCGCCGTCAACTCTGATTTCGAAAGTGTTTTCAGGACATCAGGTGTTGTTACCACGACGTCAAAATTTTTCAGCATTTCACGCGTGATGGCTTTTTGTAGTGCGCTATTGCTATTTATATACTCATAGCGGAAGACGTTCCTTGAAAGACGATAACGAATGGTGATTGCATGATCGCGGGAGAGGAAATTTTTCAGGTAACTATGTTCAAAAGTAGGGTAGTCCTGAAGCATTAGTATAGAAAGTCTTAATGGCTCCTGAACGTTAATCCCGAGTCTATAGGCTTTCGTATCCTGGCCTGCTCGCTCAGTGAGCGTTAATGTCAGCGGGCCGGACGTTTTTGGCTTGAATTGAAATGCGACTGATTGAACACCATCTTCAACGTTGAGGGAGTCCGCTCTTCCACCGGTGCCATCAATCCGCAACAGGGTGGGTTTGGCGGCAGCGTATACACCTGTTAATGCGTTCAGACGGTTTGATTTTATCGTGGGAGCGACCTCCAGGGTGAGGAAACCGGACCCATGCGACGCCGGAATGAATACGAAAGTTTGACCTTCGAGAAGGTCCATCGCGTGGGGCGGCAGCCCTTCTCCTGTGATCACGTCAATTGCTTCAACGTCACGTAACTCGTGCCACGATGATAAGGGCGTGACATCTTTCGATCGCGTTATTCTGACTCCTGGCGCAGTATATATTTTTGCTCCACGATGCTCCTGGATCAGACTGTCCACAATTGCAGCGTTATAGTTTTGGGTTACGAGCACGGACACTGAACTCTTTATCGACCGCAGCGCAGGACGAAGAAGTATGCCCATCAGGCCAAACGTTGCCAGAAGTACTGCTGCAATTTTCAGCGCTTCGGGTTTGCGTGCCCATAACTCCTTCCACACCAACATGCCGACAGCGATCGCGACAAGCAGCCACGATACTGTTATAGAAACGACGGGATTGAATGTTAACGAGTCGATCATCTCCTGCCCAGGTTTTGGAGGAACACTGAATCAGTCGCGTGCAATGCTGACTTGCGGGAAACAACTTGTTCTGGTTTATTCGGAAGGATCCCCGCTATCGATTCGATTACCTTTTTCAAATCAGATTTCGAAACGTGCTCTTCCGTCGTATTCGTAATTCGTTGAAGTATGGAAAGCGTTTCGAGATGCTGACCCGGCGAAGAGAGGGCAACCGCGGCGATTTTTTCTCCGGCTTGCTTCAAGAATTCACGTTCGCCGCTGGAAAGACGAATCTGTTCCGAATTGATTTTCTTTTCTATGAATGTCAGTGCGTCAGAAAGAATGCTGAATTCGTCCTTCTTAGTGGAAGAATATTTGTCTGTGGAACTTCGGACTTCATCGAGCTCCCCGGTCAGTCGTTTCTCCTCCTTTAATGGTGGCGCATCGAATCCTGTTCGGTGTACGTATATGCGGGAATCGTTGCTTATTTCTTTCAGCAGCTTCAACGCCTGATATTGATAAGGAAGAGATTTCGCCGGGTCTGAGAGCCGCAAATGTAACTCTGCATCCCACATGATGGTTAAAGTGGCTTTTAGCTTTGCACGAATGGATTGCGTGAAGAAGGTGGCTTCCTCAGGATCGTCATGGCGGTGAACGAAAGCATCGAGCGGATCCTTTGTTTCGTTCTCGTCATCCGCATGATGATGCTTGTCGGGAACCAGATTGTGCTCGTTCTCGCTGTCGTGAACATGACCGAATTTTTTGGCAACATCGTCATCGTCGTCCTGGTCATGATCGTCATGTTCATGTTCCGTATCTTCGTGTACAATTCCAGTTTCGAATTCTTCACCAAGGAACTGTCCGTATCGCAAACGCAGGATTTTTTGGTCATGTGCCAGTTCATTGCTGCGCGAAGCAAATTCCTTTTTTGAGATGGACGACTTTTCTTTAATCAGTTTTTCGGAATCGATAATAATCTGGCGCTGGCTTCTGAAGTACTCGGGCATAAGATCCACCCCGAGGCTGCCGTCGAAGGCTCCTTCTATCCGAGCCGTATCTTTTATCGTAACAAAGTATGTTTCCGTACGGGCGTAGTTTCTTTCGGGGACGCGGTTGTCAAAGGCGATGACGTAAAAATAAAGTTCATCCCCTGGATCGAGACCAAGCTGGGTAAGATTGAGCGTTCGGGATGCTCTGATCGTTTTTCCCTTGATGTTATCCGGCGTATCAAAGCGTAACTTCTCTTCCCGAAACTTGACCGATTCTCCGCTTCCCTTTGCGACTGTTGCCACGAGGTAGCTTTCAGTGAGTCCATAATCATCCTGAAGTATCGCCGATACCGGAATCTTTGGCGTGCCACCAAATTCGATTTCATTGAATTGCTTCAAATCAACAGTCTCTATTTTTGGTGGTCGATCCGGGATCACTTCAATTGCGTAATAGTCGGAAGTGATCAGAGAATCTTGATCCGTTACCCAGAAAATCCGATAGTATGAAGACGCCGACAAGGCCTTTGAGGCACTCATCTTAATGCCCGGACGAAGGCGCATAGTGTCAGCGTTGGGGGATACGATTCCTGCATCTTTAACGTTACGTGTAAATCCAATCCTCCATGTAACGGTACTGCCCTCGGGAATCGATAGATTAGGTTCATTGACGACTCTTCCAGGTATATTAGTATATCGTGGAGGATCGACTGCAACTTCAACAGATTCTATGCCTGCCGGAAGGGAAACGGATGCAGCGGCCACCTCGCCGGAAGAGGCCGACGCGGGTGCAGGTGAAACAGGAGCCTGCAAATGAACCACCAGTACGCAAACTGCCAGTGAAACGAGACAAAACGTCAATGCAAGGCCTACCTTGTTAGGGAAGCGGATTGATCTATATAAGGAATCAAGGGATCCGTTTATTTTTTCGTATTGAAACCTTTGCAGGCCATGCAATGTGGTGGGCTCTACAAGTAGCAGGTCCGTGCTGTTTTCGAGGCTCGGGTAGGTGGCGTCCAGGTAGCGCGCGATTGCAGCGAAGTTCAGTTTATGAAGATTGCGCGAAAACCATTGTACTACAAATGCAGCCGTAAAAATGACAATGACAACTACAATTTGAACCGCTGAACTCATCCTGGTAAGGTGGAGTATAGCATACGCAAATGCAGCGACACTGACAGACCAGCAAACGATCTCTCCAATACGCAGCACGAGCAATTGCTGCATCAACTTTCGAAGGTGATATTTAATGTTTGTGGTCTTCATTGGTTTCGCCTCCTTGAAAGGTATCGCTCAAAACAAAAGATCACGACAAACAGAACCGGGATCCACGATGAACCCGCCGTTGCCGGATCAGCCGCTTTTTTGCTTACGATGGGATCGGCGTCTTTGCTCCAGAGCATAGCATCAGGCATGATACGTTCATCAGGAAGGCTGTCGACCAGTGATACATCCTCTGCCAACAGGACGTCAGCCAGTTCGATCATGAATTTTTCATTCATCACGCCATCAGGAGTCAGTCGCCGTCTGATCACAAAAGATGTACTGGTTTTATTATCAAGGCTGATCAACTTTGTCCAATCACCATCACCTTCTGCATCCATTGTAAATGTTCGTTCTCCACGTTTTGGCGGTGTGCCTAAGTTGAAGTGCCAGTCCGCGACATCGTGTTGGTCATCTGGATTTACCCGGATGTCAAACGAGGCGCCGGCGACTTGTTCTATACTCTTAAGTACAGCGAAAAGTACATCTTTATCGTAACTAAACGATTCATCAAAATAGATGTGGATTTGCTGAGCATCTGATTCTCTGACGGTGCTGCTGACGTGATCGAGCTCGGTAACGAAATCATCTGATCGAACGTTCAGACCACCAACCTTGGCAGAATGAATTCCACCCGTTGACGGAAGAGCAATCCATTTCACGTGGGCAGGAAGTGATACCCGCTTACCTTTGAAGTTAGCGGCATACTGATTGGTAAGGATAACTGCCTCTTCGATATTGCTTCTCTCCAAAGCCGTGACCATCGACCAATAGCTTAGACGTTGGGCTGAATCTGCTTTTTCCGGAAAGAATGGCGAGAAGGAGCGAAGCTGATAACCAGCACGACTGAGAGAATCGCGGATGGCAATGGCGCGATTATTTTGCTCCAAACCTGGTTCAATCAAAATCCACTTTTCATGTTGAGAAGATCTGATCGTAACACCTGCAAGAAAAAAAACGAGCAATGCAATCAACAGGCATCTCAAAAGCAGTAGGGCGACTTCGTTTAACTTGATACTTCTGAATTTTGAAGTGCTGGTCTCTGAAAGAAATCGCGTGCTTCCCATGGGGATCACTTTTCCTTCCTTGCGACTTAAAAGATGTATCGCAATGGGGACAAGCATTCCCAGCAATGCCCATAGCCAGGCCGGATTCAGAAACTGGATCATCACAGCAGCCTTGACCTTATGTTTAAGAAACGTCGGAGAACATCCGAGGGATACTCGGGCATCCTTGCTTCGTGATAAAAGATATCCATCTCAAGAAGGGCAGCTTTCGTTTCCTGTATCCATGCCGAGAACTTCTCGCGGTAGGAATCGCGCACCTTGTCTGCATCCGCCTGGAACGTTGTGCCGTTCTCCAGATCGCGGAATGTGAAGCTTCCTGAAATGTCCAATTCAGACTCTACGGTTCCGGTTACATGAAACACGACGACCTCGTTTCGGCGTGTCTTAAGCCGGCGCAGGAACGTCAGGATATCTCCGTCCTGATCGTAGAGGTCCGAGATAACGATAATGAGTTCCTTTCTGTGATGATCGAAGAGGTGCTCTATTTCCTGATTTCCTTTCCATTGTCCGGAGGGTTGTGCCTCAATCAGGGCATGGAGAAATCGCATGAAATGCTGATGGGCGAAATGTGGCTGGAGGTGTGTGAGTTTATCGCGGTTTATGATTGACAGTCCTATGGCGTCGCCTTGTTGCCGTGCAAGAAGGCCAATAGCTGCCGCCAGAACTTTTGAGTAAGCAAATTTTGAGACGCTGTCTTCGGCGTATGCCATGGAGTTCGAACCATCAATGAACAACTTTACCGTGATGTTAGTCTCAATTTCCGCCTGTTTAATGAAGTATCGCTCAGACCGCGCATACATCTTCCAGTCGAGCTGACGCAGGTCGTCACCGGGCTCATAATTGCGGTATTGACTAAATTCCTGGCCGATACCAACGGTATGGCTACGGTTGCTTCCCGACATAAAACCTTCTACGATAACACGCGCAATCAATTCCATCCCCTGAAGAGAGGATAACAACCCCGGTGTGAGCAGCGTTTTTATGCGGTTGTCCATCGTCAGGCTATGGATTCGGATTTCAGATTTTGCTTCATCACTTCAATCAGGTGCTTGGTAATGTCGTCGGAAGTTATGCCTTCAGCTTCTGCCTTGAAGTTAAGGAGGATCCGATGGCGGAGAACCGGAAAAGCAACGGCGCTGATATCATCAATTGTTGCAGCATAGCGCCCTGCGATCAGCGCACGAGCCTTGGCCGTAAGAATCATGGCCTGCCCGGCACGTGGTCCAGCACCCCACCGCACCCAGTCGCGAACATATTTGTGTTCCGTATCCTTTGGGCGCGTAGCCCGAACGACATTGCTCACAAACCTGATGAGGTCGTCGCTGATATGAACCTCCTTGACAAAGTTTTGCGCCTGAAGAATCGTTTGTCCGTCCAATACCTTGTTAATGTGGGCGCGGTGCGTACCTGTAGTATTGCGGAGAATTTCGGTTTCGGCTTCTGCTGTCGGATAGTCAATTTTGATGAACAACAGAAAACGGTCAAGCTGCGCCTCGGGCAGCGGGAAGGTGCCAGCCTGCTCAATAGGGTTTTGCGTCGCAAGGATGAAAAACGGTGCGTCAAGCGGATATGTTACTCCTCCATACGTCACCTTGAATTCCTGCATTGCCTCCAGTAGGGCGGACTGTGTTTTTGGAGAGGTCCTGTTGATTTCGTCGGCAAGGATGATGTTCGCGAAAATCGGTCCTTTGTTGAATTTGAAGAATCGTTTGCCGGTGGAGTGATCTTCTTCAAGTATTTCCGTTCCCACAATGTCTGACGGCATGAGGTCTGGTGTGAACTGTATCCGGCGAAAGCGGAGTTCGATAGCTTCAGCCAATGTGCGAATCATCAGGGTCTTTGCAAGGCCGGGTACGCCTTCAAGCAAGGCGTGCCCTCCGGCAAGAAATGTTATCAGCAATTGGTCGACCGCCGTTTCCTGTCCGACGATGACTTTCTGAATCTCCCTTTTCAGCAGCTGCAGGCGCGATATAATCTGATCTACTTCGTTGTTCATGGTGAGTTGTTGCGTATTATCTCGTTAAGGCGTACAGAACGATGTTCACACCAAAACGCGTGTTGTCAATTTTGTAGAACCGCTTGTTGCGAAAGTCATAATCCCATTCGCATCCGTAGTCCTTGTTGCTGTAGAGCACACCGATGCGTCCGTTGACTTGAATCGCTTTCAGATAGTCGTGAACCAGGTCATCGCCCCATCCGTTGAGTTCTTGTGAAGTGGTCGGCGGCCCGTCGAACGTGAAGAATACCGAGTACAATTTATGATTGTTCGGAATCTTCGACAGGGCATTTGCTCCAAAGATTTTCTCCATCTGAACTTCGAACGACTTTGCAAAAAGGCCGTCGATGTCGTGGTTGCAGTCGTCGACAAATACGAAGCCACCGTTACGGACATACTTCTCGAAGTTAGTCGCTTCAGCGGATGTAAACTCAACGAGTTTGTGGCCACTGAGGTAACAGAAAGGACATCGGAAAATTTCCTCACTACTCAGCGGAATGATATTTTCGTTTGTGTCTACCGGAAGTGTTGTGTATTCAATAAGTGAGTTCAGCAGGTTTGACGGCATACGCTGGTCCACGTCCCAGTCGCCGGACTCGTACTGTAATCTTGTAAAGAAAAACCGTTCGCTACTCACCACTTCGTTTTTCACTGTTTGCGTAGAAACAAAATAATCCCTTTCAGAGAAAGGGATTATTTTTTAAGAGCATAATTAATGGATCAAACGGCGTCAGACAAGCTGGTAAACGTGAAGTCACGAATCTTCATATACGGGATCAGATCTCCGTCGATCCTTACCTGCTTTCCAAGGGTTTCCAGGTTGTTGAGCATAATAACCGGGCTTTCATTGAAACGGAAATTCTTCACCGGGTGCTTGATCTTACCATTTTCAATGTAGAAAGTTCCGTCGCGTGTAAGTCCTGTGTAGAGCAACGTTTGAGGGTCAACACTACGGATATACCACAGACGCGTCACCAGTACGCCTTTTTTGGTGCTTTTGATAAGATCCTCAAGCGATGCTGATCCACCTTCCATGATTATATTCCCCGGGAACGGCACAGGTTCTACATTCTTCAGGGAGGCCCAATATCTGTCGTAGAAGAGGTTCTTGACAACGCCCTCGCGGATGATGTCGAGCTTTTTTCTCGCCTGTCCATCCTGAGTCCATGGGGAAGCAGGCACTTCAGCGTTGAACGGGTCCGTGTAAACGTTCACACGTTCATCAATGATCTTTTCATTCAATTTTGTGCCGCCACCTTTCTTTGAAAGGAAGCTCCGGCCTTCATCCGCCTGACGGGCTCCCATATTACGGAACATATTACTTAGAAGATCAGAGGCCGCCGCCGGCTCAAGGATTACAGTGTACTTACCGGGTTCGATTGCCTTGGCGTTGCGACTTTGTAACGCCTTATCGATGGCGATTTTTGACGCCTCTGATGTGTCGAGTTTAGAAACATCGTTAAAATCACGTGTTACCCATCCCGATCCGGTTTCGTCGTTGGAACGCATCGTTACCGTGAAGTTCACTTCTGTGCTCTGATTGTATGCAAAGAGACCCTTGCTGTTCATCATAGCGCCGAAATTATGCTCATCATTCAGAAACCCCGCAGCGGTAACATTTTTTGGTGCCGCAGCTTCTATACTATTGGCAGCAGCCTGTGCGCGGTAATCCGGAGTGATATTCGCGGTAGACTGAACAAAGGTCTTGGATTCACCATACTGTTGCTGACTGAGCGGCTCCATGAACTCGGGATTCGCAGGAGCAAGAGTAGCAAGTTCTTCGGAACGCCGCACTGCTTTCTCAAGTGATGCGTCATCGAATTCATTTACAGAAGCGACTCCCGCCTTTTTGCCGAAATAACTTTGTACTGATAAGGTAACATTGCTGTTTTCGCCTGCGGTAGATACCGTGTTTCGGGCGTAGCGAATGTTGCCTTCTCTGGATCCATTCAATACAGCCTGGCATCCATCGGCCTTGGAAAAGGAAACTACCTTCTCCAGTATTTGTTTAGCTTCTTCTTTTGAAAATATAGCCATTGTCCAATAGGTTTCGTTTTTTTAAATTGTTCTGCTGGTGTTGATGACGTTAATGCCATTAAAGCGTGCCGTGGAAGATCCGTGCGAAACAGCGCTCGACTGACTTGGTTGTCCCTTTCCGTCGAAGAAAGAACCATTCATGCGATAGTCGCGCTCATCGCAAACCTGCACACATGAGTTCCAGAACTCCTGTGTGTTTGATTGGTAGGCTACATCCTTTAGCATGCCGGCAATCTTACCGTTCTTGATTTCGTAGAACAAGACGCCGCCAAACTGGAAGTTGTAGCGCTGCTGATCAATAGAGTACGATCCGTCTTTCACGATATAGATGCCTTTCTCAACATTGCTTATCATTTGCTCCGGAGTCAGCTGTTCTTTCCCAGGTGCAAGAGATACATTTGGCATGCGCTGGAACTGTACGTTGCTCCAGTTGTCTGCATAGCAACATCCGTGCGATTCGTTTTCGCCCAGGATGTGAGCCTGGTCTCGGATAGCCTGGTAGTTAACAAGCACACCGTCTTTCACAAGATCCCATTGCTTCGTCTTCACGCCCTCATCGTCAAAACCAACAGCGCCGAGTGATCCCGGCTGAGTCTTGTCCGCGATAAGCGTAACCTGCTTACTTCCGTAGTTGAAGTTACCACTCTTCCACTTGTCAAGGGTAGCGAAACTTGTTCCCGCATAGTTGGCTTCAAAGCCCAGCACGCGGTCCAGTTCCAACGGGTGACCTACAGATTCGTGAATGGTAAGCCACAGGTGTGATGGCTCAAGAACCAGATCGAATTTTCCGGGTTCTACCGACTTTGCAGCAATTATTTCTTTGCCCTGTTCGGCAGCCATCATTGCGTCTTCCACAAGGTCGTATGACTTATTGTAGAGGATGACTCCTGCAGGGCCAGTAATCTTGTCAGCGGCATTGCCATCGAGATATTCATAGCCCATACCAACGGGTGCACTGAAGGCAGCTCTCTGCCGGAACTGGCCGGACTTCTGATCAACTACCGTGACGTTGAAATTCGGCCACGTACGATGAATATCCTGATCAATGTAGGAGCCATCTGTGGAGGCAAAATACTTCTGTTCATTTACCAGGAACAATACGTTATTGATGAAGTTTGCACCTTTAGACAACGCGGCTGCGTTGGCTTTAAGTAACAAGTCAACTTTATCCTTGATTGGAACTTCAAATGCATTCTTGACGATGGGAGTCCTGTAAGTTTGCTCGCCGTGACCCTTTACAGGGACAAGTTTCACCGGCTCCTTCTGGATTTTAGAGTTTGCCTTTGCAATGGCGACGGCTTGTCCGGCAGCTTTTGCAATTCCGTCCGCCGTTACATCATTCGTCGATGCGAAACCCCATGTTCCATTGGCAATAACGCGTATCCCGCAGCCAAAGCTTTCGGTATTGACAATGCTTTGAACTTTGTCTTCACGAGTTATGATAAACTGGTTCAGATATCTGCCGATGCGTACATCAGCGTAGGTAGCACCGTTGCTTTTGGCGGAATTCAATCCGGCATCGGCCAGAACTTTCTTCTGCGAGCGATCCATAATCGGATCCAGCATACGCATTGGATCAACAGCCTTTGCGAATGGGGTTATTGGAAGGAGCAAAGCCCCTGCGCCAACTCCCGCCATCTGTAAGAAATCTCTTCTTTTCATAACGTTAGGGTTAGATGGTTCTCCCCGTGTTAATCACATTCACTCCGTTGAATCGGGATGTCGAACTTCCGTGAGACACCGCGCTGACCTGAGAAGGTTGACCTTTTCCGTCGAAGAATGATCCGAATAACCGGTAATCTGATTGATCACAAATACTGGTGCAACTGTTCCAGAACTCCTGTGTGTTCGATTGATAGGCCACATCGTTCAGCATCCCTGCAATCTTGCCGTTTTTGATCTCATAGAACACGGTTCCGCCAAACTGAAAATTATAACGTTGCTGATCGATACTGTAGGAACCCCTGCCGGCAATGTAAATGCCCTTTTCAACGTCACTGATCATTTGTTCCATTGAGTATGGTTTTGTACCTGGTCTCAGCGATACGTTTGGCATGCGCTGGAACTGAACGTCACTCCACGTCTGCGCATAACAACATCCGTGGCTTTCGTTTTGATCGATGATGTGTGCCTGATCGCGGATAGCCTGATAGTTGACAAGTATCCCGTCCTTGATGAGATCCCATTCCTTGCACGGAACACCCTCATCGTCGTATCCGACGGCACCCAGTGAATGGGGTTGTGTTTTGTCCGCAACGATATTGACGATCTTACTTCCATACTGGAAGTTACGCGACTTCCACTTGTCGAGGGTGGCGAAGCTTGTACCGGCATAGTTGGCCTCATAGCCAAGTACGCGGTCGAGTTCCAACGGGTGGCCTATTGACTCATGGATCGTCAGGCCAAGGTGATTGGGTTCAAGTACCAGATCGTACTTGCCGGGCTCCACGGATTTTGCTGTGAGCATCTCGCGCGCCTGTTTTGCGGCGATGGTAGCATCTTCAACGATATCGTAACTGTTCCTGTACAAAACGGTTCCTTCGGGTCCTGCGATCTTGTCGGCTTTGTTCCCGTCGAGATATTCGTATCCCATACCCATAGGAGCACTCAACGCCTGGCGGGATTTGAACGTGCCGCTGGATTTGTCAATGACGGTTACGGTGAACGTGGGCCAAATGCGATGAATGTCCTGATCGATATACGATCCGTCGGTGGAAGCAAAATACTTTTGCTCATTCACCATAAACAGGTTGGAATTGGCGAATGACGCGCCTGCATCAGTTGCCGCCTTGTTTGCATTCAGCAGCAGGTCCACTTTTTCTGATACTGGAATAGAGAATGCGTTCTTCTTGATCGGCGTTTTCCAGGAAACCTCACCCTGTGCCTTGACAGGGGCGAGGCGTACGGGCTCTTTCTGATAACGCGAATTTGCTTTGGCTATGGCAACTGCGTTTTCTGTAGCCTTTTTGATTCCATCTGTTGTAACATCGTTTGTGGCCGCAAAGCCCCAGGTGCCGTTAACAATCACGCGTATACCGGCACCAAAAGATTCCGTGTTGACGATGTTCTGAACTTTGTCTTCTCTCGTGGTGAGGAACTGATTTAGATAACGACCAATCCGGATATCTGCGTATGAGGCACCAGAACCTTTGGCGGTGTTTAGGGCTACATCCGCAAGCTGCTTCTTTTGTGCCGTCGGTAATGCTGGTCCGAGCAATGCCTCCAGGGACACCGGTTTACCAATCGAATGAAATGGTAACAGGACACCCCCGAGACCTAGTCCGGCCAGTTGGACAAAATCTCGTCTCTTCATAGGTTTTTAGGTTAATAAGTGCTCCCCCTCTGGGGGATGAGGAAAGTTAAAATAATGGCTACTAGCGAACGTATTTTATGTTGTTCGTTGCCATTAGCTTATATGAGTGGTAGTTACGCCGCGTGAAGACCGGGCGTTCAGGAAGGAATGTATACCAAACGGGAAAAAGCAGCTCTCAGTCTAGGCGACCTTGAGCTTGCTGTATTGTGATTTGTTGAATTTCTCTTCAGCGTAAGCCTTGTTGATAACAAGGCGATCCGCGCCTTTTTCTGAAGGGAGCTCAAACATAGCATCGTTGATGATAGCTTCGCAGATGCTTCTCAGCCCTCTGGCGCCAAGCTTGTATTCCATCGCCTTTTCAACGATGAAGTCAATCGCGCCATCCTTGAATTCGAGTTCAATGCTCTCCATTTCAAAGAGCTTCTGATATTGCTTTACGAGCGCATTCTTCGGTTCCGTAAGGATACGACGCAATGTGGCGGCATCCAGCGGATTGAGGAATGATACAACCGGTAAGCGTCCGATCAATTCGGGGATCAGGCCAAAGCTCTTAAGATCCTGGCTCGTGATAAATTGAAGCAGATTATCCTTATCAAGTGCGCCGAGTTGATTTTCATGGCCGCTCACAAATCCAAGAGGTCTTGTATTGAGTCGGTTGGCTATGAAGCGTGAAATACCTTCGAATGCACCGCCGCAGATGAAGAGAATGTTTTCCGTGTTTACGGTGATCATCTTTTGGTCGGGATGCTTGCGTCCACCCTGAGGCGGAACGTTAACTGCAGTACCTTCCAGTAACTTGAGCAACGCCTGCTGAACCCCTTCACCACTCACATCGCGGGTAATAGAAGGATTATCGCTCTTGCGCGCAATCTTGTCGATTTCATCAATGTAGACGATACCGCGCTCGGCAGCTTCGATATTATAATCAGCAGCCTGAAGGAGTCGGGTAAGGATACTTTCTACGTCTTCACCGACGTAACCTGCTTCGGTCAGCACGGTAGCATCGGCAATGCAGAAAGGAACCTGAAGTATTTTCGCGAGGGTGCGGGCCAGGTATGTTTTCCCTGTACCGGTTTCACCCACCATGATGATATTTGATTTTTCGATCGTTACGTCGGAATCGAGCTTGCGCTGCATCAACCGCTTGTAGTGATTGTATACAGCCACCGACATGACTTTCTTCGCCTCGTCCTGACCGATCACGTACTCGTCGAGAAACTTCTTGATCTCGCGCGGTTTAATCAGCTTGAAATTGGGTGCAAAACCAGCGTCGTTCTTGCTCTTTTTTTCCTCGCTTAAAATTTGGTTTGCCTGGGTGACGCATTTATCGCAAATGTGCGCGTGAATCCCTGAAATCATCAGGTCTACATCTTTTTTGCTGCGGCCGCAAAATGAACAAGTAACTTCAGCCATAATCAACTCATTAAATATCGGATGAGCTCAATAAGTTCCCAAGTTAAGGAATATTCGCTACATCGGGCGGGCGCCACCACAAATTCACTCAGACAACCTTACATGTTGCGGAGGCGGTTCCGGAATAAAAAAACGACCAGGAAGACCTGTTTCAGGCCTTTTCCTGATCGTCATGATGTTTGTTGTTAAAATCTTATACCTTCTTGCGCTCGAGAACTTCGTCGATAAGGCCATATTCTTTGGCCTCAATGGCGCGCATCCAGTAATCCCGGTCGGAATCTTTTTCGATCTTTTCGTACTTCTGGTTGCTATGCTTGGAAAGGATGGTGTAAAGGTCTTTTTTAACCTCCAGCGTCTGGCGCAGCGAAATTTCCATATCTGACGCCTGCCCCTGCATGCCACTCATCGGCTGGTGAATCATCACCCGTGCGTGGGGGAGTGCTGATCTCTTCTTTGCAGCACCTGCAGCAAGAAGCACGGCCGCCATCGACGCCGCCAAACCGGTACAGATAGTAGCGACATCAGGATTTACGTACTGCATGGTATCGTAAATACCCAGGCCGGCATAAACCGAGCCCCCCGGGCTGTTGATGTACATGATGATATCCTTTTTAGGGTCGGATGACTCCAGGAAGAGAAGCTGTGCCTGAATCAGGTTCGCGATCTGGTCATCGACTCCCATACCCAGAAATATGATGCGGTCGGAAATCAATCTTGTGAATACGTCTATGGCACGGAAGTTCCCGGGACGCTCTTCAATAACATACTGCGTCATGTTCTGAATCTGCTGTGCATATCCGTCAATGGTATTTCCGCTCATACCCAGGTGGTGAACGGCGTACTTTCTGAATTCGTTATTACTATTCATTTTGATAAAGGTATTTTCTTTTGTTCCGTTATCGCCGAGGCAAGGTCGTATAACGCGGTATAATCTTACTTACGAAGGTTGAGAATTCCAACCCTTCAGCATTTATATCAGCCTCAAAATAAAAATGGTTTTATCTCAGCGATAAAACCATTGTCGTAAATTCTGTCCGTTTTATTGTGCCTAGTGGGTGTGCTCGGCGGTGATCTTCCTGAATTCGTCTACAGACACCTTCTTTTCTTCAATGGTGATCTGCTCCTTGATGTAATTCAGGATCTTTTCTGATCTCAACTGGTTATACAGCTTCATGAAGTTCTGACCATCCTCGTGCTGCAGGTAGTTGTCAGTGATTCCGTCCAGCCTGTCGGCGATCTGATCGGCAAAAGCCTGACCTCCGAATTGACTGATAATTAGCTGCTTAGCCCGATCGCGAACCTCTTCCGTCTCCACTGAAATATTATGGTCGTCAGCGATGCGGTTTTTAACAATATCCCACTTCAGACTGCGCTTGTAAGCGTCGAATTCTTCCTCAAGCACGGCGTCCGTTACTTTTCCATCGCTTCTGGCTTTGAGCCACGTTTTCAGGAAATCCTCAGGGAGGTCGATGTTTGTATTCGCCAGGAAGTAATCTTCGATGTTATGGTCGAGGAAGTGCTGGCTTTCACGCTGATAGTTTTCAGCGATCGTCTCGCGAACTTTGGCAATGAACTCTTCTTCCGTAGTAACGGTATCCTTGCCAAATACGCGATCAAACAGTTCCTGATTGAGTTCAGCGGGTTGCGTACGGGTTACGTTTGCCACCTTGAACTGAAAGGGCCCCTTGACAGCTTTTGCTTCCGCTTCTGATTCACCCAGCAGCTCAGTCAGCGCTTCCTTATTGGTGAAGGCTTTTTCCAGTTCAAATTCTACCACGTCGTCTTTCTTAACGCCGAGGAATTTTGGTTGAACAGCCTTATCAACTTTGTTGGTGTTGATAGAAAGGAATTCTTTCTTGAATGCAGGTTCGCCATCTTCTTTGGTTTCTGCAGAACGCAGTTCGCCAAAAAGATTGTCACCAGTTTCCGAACCTTCGGGATAACTTACTTTACCGAACCGAATCTTAAGATCTTCAATCGTTTCATTGATAACCTTGTCGTCAACTTCGATTGGGAAAGCAATTACCTTATCGTCTTTGGAGAGGTTGTATTGGAAATCGCCAACCATTCCAATCTGGTATTCGAATTCAAAGTCTTTTTGAGAGTCCCAGTCGATCTGACGGGCGAGTTCCTGATTGGGAAGAGGCTCACCAAGGATTTTGAGGTTATTTTCTCTGATGTACTCGGTCAGTTTGTGCGTCAGTACTTGATTAACCTCGTCAACGAGTATGGATTTGCCGAACATCTTTTTGATCACACCCGCCGGTACTTTTCCCTGGCGAAAACCTTTGATGTTCGCTTTACGGGAATAGTCCTTTACTTTTTCTTCTACGTGGGGTTGATAATCACCTTCGGTTAATCTAATTTTAATTACACCTTCGGTGTTGTTCAGTTTGTTCAGTGTTATTTCCAAAACTTCTAACTTTTGATAATTTCCAGATAAACCAAGAACCCTCGATACCGTACGCTGGTTACAATATCAAGGGTTCTTTGTCGTCCGGATGGAGGGACTCGAACCCCCACGCCTTGCGGCACCAGATCCTAAGTCTGGCGCGGCTACCAATTACGCCACATCCGGTTTTGGGTCGGTGTGTTGCCAGAATCCGCAAAAAACGGGAAAATGGCATACCACAGCCGCAAAAGGAGCGCAAATTTATGTATATTATTCGCATTTGAAATAACAAAACGGATTAAATTGAACCTTTCGGTGAAGATTTTTCGGAGAGTTTGGATTAAACGATAAAGGCATTTTTAACAATGGTAATAGATACCGAGCAGGAGAAAAGAGAAATTATTAACCGTTACCGGCGATTGTTAAGAAAGGCTAAACCGATCCTCAAAGACGGCGATGCCAAGCTGATAAAAAAAGCATTCACTATAAGCCTGTCCGCTCACAAGGACATGCGACGGAAGTCAGGAGAACCGTTCATCTTCCACCCCCTGGCAGTAGCCGAAATATGCGTCGAAGAAATTGGCCTCGGTACAACCTCCATTATCGCTGCCCTCATGCACGACGTGGTTGAAGATACCGACATGGAGCTGGTGGACATCGAACGGACCTTCGGCAAGAAAATCGCGAAAATTATCGACGGCCTCACCAAAATCCGGGGCGTATTTGAATATGGAAGCTCGCAGCAGGCCGAAAACTTCCGGAAAATGCTTTTCACACTGTCGGAAGACGTTCGGGTGATCCTCATCAAACTTGCCGACAGGCTTCATAACATGCGCACGCTGGATAGCATGCCGCGAAATAAGCAGCTCAAAATTGCGAACGAAACGATTTATCTGTACGCGCCATTAGCCCACCGGCTGGGACTGAACGCAATCAAAACGGAGCTTGAAGACCTCTACTTGCGATTTACCGACAAGGCGGTCTACGATTCTATCGTCAGGAAGATCGATGCGACAAAAGCGGCGCGCACCAAGTTCATCAAGTCGTTTATGATTCCTATCAACGAGGAACTGGAGAAACTGAAAATCAAGTACGAGATCAAAGGCCGTCCCAAGAGCATCTATTCGATCTGGAATAAGATGCGCAAGCAAAACATCCCTTTTGAGGAAGTATTTGATCTTTTCGCCATACGCATCATCCTGGACACGCCTTTTGAACACGAAAAAGCACTGTGCTGGCAGGTGTACTCTATAGTTACGGATTTCTATACCCCAAATCCTGACCGGCTCCGCGACTGGATCAGCACACCGAAGGCCAACGGATACGAATCGCTGCATACTACTGTGATGGCGAAAAACGGTCAGTGGGTCGAAGTGCAGATCCGCAGTAAACGGATGGATGAAATCGCTGAAAAGGGCTACGCCGCCCACTGGAAGTACAAGGATAGCACCTCTACCGCCGAATCAAACCTTGAGAAATGGCTGGCAAGGGTTCGCGATCTGCTGGAGCAGAACAACCACAGCGCCCTCGACTTCGTCGACGACTTCAGGGGTAACCTCTTCAGCGAAGAAGTGTTTGTTTTTACTCCAAAAGGCGAACTAAGAACCTTGCCCTATGGTGCTACGGCGCTTGATTTTGCCTTTGAGATTCACACTCATATCGGATCGCGATGTATTGGTGCAAAGGTTAACAACAAGCTGGTCCCGATTAACTATGTGCTGAAGAACGGCGACCAGATCGAAATCCTCACATCCGCCAAGCAGAAGCCCCACGAGGATTGGCTGCGGTTTGTGGTGAGCTCAAAGGCGAAGTCGCGGATAAAGGACGTCCTCAAGGAAGACAAGAAGAAATCCGCCGAGGAAGGAAAAGAAATTATCCTGCGGAAACTCAGGCAGCTCAAGGAGGAGGTCACGCAACCACTGATGGAGCAGATGCGCGATTACTTCAAGGCGCAAACCCATTTTGACCTCTACTACCGCGTTGGAAGTGGTTTTATCTCGACGTCTGACATCAAACGCTTCGTTGAAAATAAACCCACGTCTCCACTCAAATCACGTCCCCACCAACCGGTGGCCGACGCCAAAACCATCGAACAGGAGATTACCAAAGTCAAGGGCCGCTACGACGACATTCTCCTTATCGGAGAAGATATGGATGTGGTTGATTATAAGCTTGCGAAGTGCTGTACGCCTATTCCGGGAGACGATGTATTTGGGTTTGTAACGGTTAGCGAAGGCATCAAAATCCACCGAACTAACTGTCCGAACGCGCCGGAACTCCTTTCACACCACGGAAATCGCGTCGTCAAGGCAAAATGGACCTCACAACACGAAGTCGCCTTCCTGACAGGGCTGAAAATCCTCGGCACCGATCGCGTCGGCCTGATCAACGACGTTTCCAGGATTATTTCAGAGGAACTCAAGGTGAACATGAGTTCCATGTCCATTCACACCGATTCCGGCATTTTTGAAGGCGAAATCATGCTTTACGTCAACGACACCCGCCACCTGGAACAGCTGATGGAGAAACTGCGAAACGTTGAAGGCGTCATCAAGGCGAGCCGGTTCGATTCGAAGGAATAGCCTGGTTTTTCCTGAAAAGAACCAAAACGGGCCAATTTTAGTAATTATACTGAATGTGCTTCGAATCTATAATTTCTGGTATATCTTTGACGGCGCAAAAAAATGGCACTTAACACTTTATTATACGACGAAGTAAAAAAGATTTTTACGGCGTACCTTGAAAACAAGGAGTTGCGTAAAACACCCGAGCGCTATGCCATTCTGGAGGAGATCTATTCGCGCGACGGCCATTTTGATGTGGAAAACCTCTACATCAGTATGAAAAACAAGAACTATCGCGTCAGCAGGGCAACGGTGTATAATACCCTGGACTTATTGGTGGAGTGTGACCTGGTAAGCAAACACCAGTTCGGGAAGAATCTGGCTCAGTACGAAAAATCGTACGGGTATAAACAGCACGACCATCTTATCTGTACCGACTGCCATAAGGTTGTTGAATTTTGCGACCCACGGATTCAAAATATTCAAAACACCGTTGAAGAAATTCTGCACTTCAACGTAATGCATCATTCATTGATCCTTTACGCAACCTGCACGAAAGCGAATTGCGAGAATAAGACTATTCCTGTCAATTGATCCTCTATGAATTACACGCACGAAGTTAAGAACAGCAAGCTGGTACTACGCCTTTCCGGTGACCTCATCGGCGAAGAAAGCGGTAACACAATCCTCGAAGTTGTTAATAATGCAATCCAGGATAAGATTCTGACTTGTATTATCGACATCTCCGATGTCCGGTATATCAACAGCAGTGGAATCGGAACGCTGATTACCATCCTTACAAAATTCCGTAACAAGGGTGGCGAAGTTTATCTGATGAAGCCATCTGAAACTGTTCAGAAATTGCTCGTTATTACCAAGCTTAACGCGATATTTCAGATCATACAGTCTGAAGGAGATATTGTCAAATAAAAGAAACTCAAAAGAATAATGTCCAAGGTTGATGTGCTATTAGGCCTTCAGTGGGGCGATGAAGGAAAAGGAAAAATTGTCGACGTATTGGCCCCGAAATACGATGTAATTGCGCGATTCCAGGGAGGGCCGAACGCCGGGCATACGCTCGAGTTCGATGGCATCAAACATGTGTTGCATCAAATCCCTTCAGGAATCTTTCGTGAAACAACGCGAAATGTAATTGGCAACGGCGTCGTGCTCGATCCGATCATTTTCAAAAATGAAATTGAGAAACTTGGTAAGTTCAATCTGAACATAAAGAAGAACCTTTTTATCTCGAAGAAAGCGACACTGATTCTGCCTACACACCGATTGCTCGACGTGGCTTACGAAAAAGCTAAAGGTGAAAACAAAATTGGTTCTACGCTGAAGGGAATCGGGCCGACCTATCAGGATAAGATTGGTCGTCAGGGCCTGCGGGTGGGCGACATCATTTCGGCTGAATTTGAGCGCAAGTTCAAAGCACTCACCGATGTCCATTTCAAGATTCTCAATACATACGAAATCGAATACAATTGGGAAGAACTGCGTTCGTCGTTTATGGACGCGGTTGCCTTCCTGAAAGGTTTCAACCTGATTGAAAGCGAATATTTTCTCAATCAGGAATTGAAACACGGCTCGTCGATTCTTGCAGAAGGAGCGCAGGGAGCATTGCTTGATATCGACTTTGGAAGTTATCCGTTTGTAACGAGCTCGAATACTGTTACTGCAGGTGCATGTACAGGGCTGGGTATTGCCCCGCGCCACATTGGGGAAGTGTACGGAATATTCAAAGCATATAGCACCCGCGTGGGAAGCGGTCCGTTCCCTACGGAGTTACTGGACGAGGAAGGTGAGCTGCTCCGAAAGGAAGGTAATGAATTCGGATCCACCACTGGTCGTCCCAGAAGATGTGGCTGGCTGGACATCCCGTCGCTGAAGTATTCGATTATGATCAACGGGGTTACACAACTTCTGATGATGAAGGCGGATGTGCTCAGCGCGTTTTCGACGATTAAGGTTTGTACGAAGTACAAGCTTGCGGATGGAACGGTTACGGATATTATACCCTATGAACTGGTTAATGAAAGGATCACGCCGGTTTACACGGAAATGAAGGGGTGGAACAGTGAGCTTAAAGGCCTATCGGAAGAACATCTACCGGCAGCCCTGCACGAATACATCCGCTTCGTTGAGGCGGAACTCCAGGTGCCGATTACTATTGTGTCTACCGGGCCGGACAGGACTCAGACGATCCGGCGGGATTTGTCGGTGGTTTAAGGTTTAACCTTGTACGA
Source organism: Bacteroidota bacterium (assembly GCA_023417065.1). Lineage (GTDB taxonomy): Bacteria > Bacteroidota > Bacteroidia > Cytophagales > Cyclobacteriaceae > Ohtaekwangia. The sequence continues at coordinate 351 of JAEZGH010000047.1, read as the reverse complement.
GAAAATAAAAAAAGGGCTCCTTCCGGGGCCTTTTTTTATTTCTGGAGGGACGATCCAGGCGTGGTAGGCCTGTAGCGTGATCGGCAGGGCAAATGCCGGCCGGCGGATTGGAAGAGAGGAAAGTAAGGATCAAGCGGCCATTGGGTGGGTATCAGATGATAATAGGATCATAATAAGATCATAATAGCAAGAGTGGAGGGAGAGTGGAGGATTGAGCTGGGAAGAGTGGACAAAGAGTGGACAAAGAGTGGACAAAGAGCATGGGAAGAGTTCGGCAAAGTATCGGAAGAGTGGAGGGAGAGTGGAGAATGATAAGAAAACCGGGCTATTGTGGATATACGTTGGCGATCA
>JAEZGH010000210.1 GCA_023417065.1 Bacteroidota bacterium | reverse complement strand
TGAAATGAAAACGCATGTTCCTGCGCCGGAAGGACAAAAAGCAAGTGGAGGACGCGGATCTCGTGGCGGCGATCCGCCGCGGTGATCGCAACGCGTTGGGCGGCCTGTGGGACAGGTACGCCCACCTCCTTTTCGGTGTGGGCATGAAATACATGAAAGATCCCGATCAAGCGAAGGATCTTGTGGTTGAACTGTTCGCTTCGTTGCCGGAACTGCTGCGGAAACACGAGATCGATCGCTTGAGACCATGGATCCATACCGTGATGCGCAACCGTTGTTTGATGGCATTGCGATCGAAAAAGCCGTTGGATCCGATCAACGAGAAGCAGTTCGCCATGGACGATCGATCGGCGGAAAATGCAATGCTGCATGAGATGACATTACAACGCTTGGAAAAGGCCGTGCAACAATTGGATACGCTGCAACGCACGTGCATCACGCTCTTCTACCTGGAACGGAACAGTTACCGCGAAGTGGCGGCGATCACCGGTCTTTCGATCGATGCTGTGCGGAGCAACATACAGAACGGGCGCAGGAATTTGCGCATAGCACTTGAACGCCATGCTGAACGCGCGTGATCGATATCCGTTGCGGCCGGGGCCGATCTCGCGTGAGCAATTGATCGCTTACGCGGAAGGCGAACTTGGCGATCGCGATCGGCACGAGGTTGAGATGCTGCTGGCCGAGGATCCGTTGTGCGCTGAGGCGATCGAAGGCATGGAAATGCCGGGTGCGATGGAAGGTCTGGAACGGCTGGAGGAAGCGCGTACGCGTGAAGGCTTGAACGGCAACATCCGATCACTGCTGATGATCACATTGATCGTGGTGATCGCTATCGCAGTGCGTTGGATGATGACCGATGAAGGGGTGAAAATGATGGTGAAAGATGATCGCGGAACGTTGGACAATGTTGAGCAAACATCGATCGAAGAAGATCAACGCGTTGATGATCGCATCGAAGTTGAAGAACCTGCGGCGATCGAACGGAACGAGGTGCGGTCCCGATCAACGGAAGCGTTCAGGAATGCTGAACAAGACCTTACTTCGATCGAACGAATGACACCTGTGCAACGCCTGGATGGAAGATCGATCGAGGCCGGAACGCTGCGAACGGAGGTCGATCATCCGGCCCCGAAGCGCGATCGGCGGAACGGGTTGCAACTGCATTACCTGCATGAGTTGAAGATCGTGCATCCGCGGGAGATGCATTCACGAAATGATCGTGGGATCCCGGGCGATCATCTACCGGCGGATCGTGCAGATCGTGAAACCGAGCAGATCGATCGATCGGAACGCGAGATCGGATATCTGGAATTCATGGACAAGGCGCTCGGCCATTTCGATCGGGAAGAATTCCGGCTTTGCCTGATCGAACTTGAGCTGCTGCTGGAGCAATATCCTGGTGATGTGAACGCGCTCTTCTACGCAGGCATGTGCGATCTGGAACTGGGGAACATGCAACGCGCGAGATCACGTCTGCACCGTGCTGCGAAGCACGAGATCGATGTGTTCCGGGAAGAAGCGGAATGGTACCATGCACTGGCGTTGTTCGGTGTGGGTGAACGGGAAAAAGCCATGGCCGAATTCGATCGGATCGCTGTAGAGAACGGTTTCTATGCGGAAAGAGCGCGGGAGCAATTGAAGGACGGAATGCGCTGATGGAATTGCGAAGCGTGCACCGAACTGCGTGAGCGATCGCAGCGGCACCCCGCAGCGCAGCGAGGAGTATAGCGAAGAGCGCGACCCGCCTCCGCTGAAGCTTCGGCGGGCTCGCCCGCTGTAGCTTTTGCGTAAGCGGGCGAAGCCTTTGATCGAACAGATGCGGGGCACGCCCAAATACCGATCACGCCGGGAACGGTAAGTTTGCGCCCCATTTTCCTGAATACCATGGAATTGAAGAACGGCCATTTTTCGATCGGCGGGATCGAAGTGGAGGAACTGGCGCGGATCGCCGGAACACCTGTTTACGTGTACGATGCGGCGATCATGAAGCGGCAGGTGGATCGCATGCGCGCAGCTTTTGCGACGATGCCTGCGCGGATCATGTACGCGTGCAAGGCGCTGCCGAACGTGAACGTGATGCGGCTGATGAAACGCTACGGCACCGGGCTGGACACCGTTTCGATCCAGGAGGTGGAGCTCGGGCTGAGCGCGGGTTTCCGGCCGGAGGAGATCCTTTTCACACCGAACATGGTCTCGTTCGAGGAGTTCCGCCAGGCGGTGGAATACGGCGTCCACATCAACATCGATTCGATCTCGATGCTGGAACAATTCGGCGCCAGGTACGGCGGAAAAGTGCCGGTGTTCCTGCGGATCAATCCGCACATTCTGGCCGGTGGCCATGAGCGGATCCAGGTGGGCCACATCGATTCGAAGTTCGGGATCTCGATCCACCAGCTTCGTCATGTGCACCGCGTGATCGCTTCGCACGGCATACACGTGCACGGCCTGCACATGCACACCGGCAGCGACATATTGGACACCGATGTCTTCATGCAGGCCGCGGAACTGTTGCTGGGCACGGCCGAGGATTTTCCGGAACTGCGACACATCGATCTGGGCAGCGGTTTCAAGGTGGCATACAAGGAAGGTGATGTGACCACTGACATCGAGGACCTCGGCGAAAGGCTGGCGCAACGGATCGCGATCTTCAACAAGCAACGCGGAACGCCGGTGGAAGTATGGGTCGAACCAGGAAAATTTTTGGTGAGTGAAGCGGGGATCCTTTTGGTGAAGGCGAGCCTTGTGAAACAGACAACGGCCACAGTTTTCGCCGGCGTGGACAGTGGCATGAACCACCTGATACGCCCGATGA
>JAEZGH010000209.1 GCA_023417065.1 Bacteroidota bacterium | reverse complement strand
ATCCTGCCTTGATGGGAATAGTGAGGTCATCCCAGTTGTGGGCGATAATCAATATGATACCGAGCCCAACGAGAAGGGACCCCAGAATTCCGAAAACAATAGCCAGGCGATTTGCCGACGTGGCTTTTTTCCCGTGATAGTGTTGTCGAATTCTCTCAGCTGTGGCTTCGTCGATGACATTTGCCTCGAGGAGTTCGGGTAGAGATTTAAGGACACTCATAATTAAGAAGTAGTATTCAGTTACCGGATAACGACAAATGAATTTACAACATGTTCGCAAGATTGCAAAAAGCGGTCATCCTATGAGCAACAGGCAACATATGTTATCACTCGCTTCGAAGGTTATTGGTCGGGTTAGCCATAGCTGCGCGCACGGTCTGGGCACTTATCGTCAACAGCGATATCAGGAGGATGGTTATCCATGTGAGTATAAGAACTACTGGATCAAGGGAAATGCGGTATTCCGAGAATTTCAGCCACCAGTTCATTGCGAAACCAGCCTCCAGGACTAAAGATGACCATCGCTATCAGAATTGGTTTCAACGTGCTAAAGCAAAGTAAACGTGTGATTCCGAACACGGTGCCGCCAAGCACTTTGCGAACACCGATTTCTTTGGTACGGGATTCGATCATATACATCGACAGACCTAATAAGCCGAGGCATGCGATAAATATAACGAGCACGGCAAACACCGTTGTAATGGTCAACGTTTTCCGGAGCGAATTAAACTTTGTATCGTACGCAGTATCGACGAATTGATATGAGAACAAATAATCAGGATTGTATTTTTTAAATGCAGATTCAATACCGGCCAATGCTTGCTGAACAGGCATGTTCGGGTTGAGGCGAATACAAATAAAATTCAATCGTGGGCAAATCCGGGGAAAAGTTACCTTGGCAGAGTGATTACAAACCGCGCTCCTTTGTCTCTGACGCCAAATGCTTCAATAAATCCGTTGTGGAACTCAGCAATTTTTTTGCAAAGCGACAGACCAAGTCCGGTTCCTTCGTACTTATCCTTGGAATTAAGGCGGGTAAAGGTGTGAAAGATTTTTTCTGCAAACTCCTGTTCGAAGCCTATGCCGTTATCTTCAAGGACCAGCCGTATCTTGTCGGGATCATCCGACACCTCTTGGCGAACGGAGATCACAGGAGCAACATTATCGCGGGAAAACTTCAACGAGTTATTAATCAGATTATAAAACAGCTGGTACAACAATACTCCTGCGCCCTGTACAACCGGAAGTGTCTTGTACTTGATAGTGGCTGACTTTTCACTGATTACTACCTCCAGATCCGTTTCAATCTGACGAAGGACTTCCGTGAGGTCTACGCTGCCTGGCTTCTGGCGTGATGCATTTACGGTTGAGTAACTAAGCACGCCATCAATCATGTTAAACATTCTTCGCGTGGCATGCGAAATCTTCTCCAGGTAAACCGCGCCTTTCTCCCCGACAGCATCGCCGCATTCCTCAGTAAGGCGATTGGCGAACATTTGGATCTTCCTCAGTGGTTCCTTCAGGTCGTGGCTTGCAACGTGCGCAAACTGCTGAAGGTCTTCGTTGGATCGCTGCAGTTCAAGGGTCCGTTGTACGACTATCTTTTCGAGATTGTCGGCCATCACTTTGATAGCTTCTTCGGTTTCTTTCCGTTCGGTAATATCTGTATTGGATCCAAACCAGCGTATTACCTTGCCTTCTGGATCTTTGATTGGTGTCGCGCGTGTCAAAAACCAACGATAATATCCCTCTCGATTTTTCAGCGGGAAGGTATCCTCCCAGGGATTCCCCTCCGTGATGCACCGTTGAAATTTCGCGAGCACCCTTTCAGCGTAATCTGCATGAATCATCTCGTGCCACCCACTTGATTGCAAGTCTGTCGCTGAAATGCCGGCAAACTCCAGCCAGCGTTGATTGTACCAGAATGCATTACCTTTCTCGTCGGCAATCCAGACCAACTGTGAAATATTGTCGGCCATAGACCGAAAGCGCGCTTCGCTTTCCTGCAACGCTTTCGCCGCGTGCTTTTCGGCAGTTATGTCCCTGGCTTCCAGTAAGACACCCGTAGTAACCCCATCCTTAATGATGCGTTTGGCACTGCACTTAACAGGGATGAAATCTCCGCTTTTGGAAACGAAAACGTCCTCGTGTTCGCGCAAGTCAGTTACGCCAAACACAGCCTGTGCAACGCGGCACTCGTTCATCGGGAAAGGAGAGCCATCGGGGTGGGTGCCGTGGATATAATTATGAAACGGCTCATTCTTCACTTCATCCAGAGCGTAACCGAAAACTTTTTCCGCTGCGGGATTTAGATAAGTACAAAACCCCTTCAGGTCGAGCATGAACAGGGGCACCATAGCATTGTCGGTGATCGTCTGCGTGAATTGATGCTGATAATGAAGTTCATCCTCAAATCGCTTCCTGTCATGGATATCGATTGCCGATCCTACAAATCCATACAACGTTCCGTCCGGATAGAATATCGGCCCACCCTGCGACAGGAACCACCGGTATTCACCATCAAAACCTTTCAATCGGTGTTCCATACGATAGTGTTTTTTCTCACGCAACGCACCCGCCACTGCTTCCATTGTAGCCAATTTTTCCTCATCGTGAACGAAATTCAGAATATGATGTATCCTCAGCGAAGATGTTCTGATGCCGAGGTAATCAAGTGTAAACCGGTTTGCAAACTTTATCGATCCGTCAGGATTGATACTCCAAACCATGTTGGGTGCAGACTCCGACACTATGCGAAACCGTTCTTCGCTTTCTTTCAAAGCTTCTTCTGCCTTCTTGCTTTCTGTGATGTCGTGGCAAATACCCAGCAAGTGCTTTGGTTCTCCTTTATCGTCGCGAATGACAGAAACATTAACTACCACCCAGATGGCAGATCCGTCAGGACGGAGATACCGCTTTTCCATTTCATATGGCTGAAGAGCGATAATCGACCCTTTCATCAACGCTTCATTCTTTGGCAGATCGTCGGGATGGGTAATATCGAAAACAGAAAGCTTGTACAGCTCATCAGCCGATCTCCCCGTGATTTCACAGAAGCGATCGTTTACCAGGAGGATCTTACCGTTCAGCTCACACTGAGCAATCCCCACAGAGGTTTGATAGAATATACTTGCCAGACGCTCTTCACTTTCGCGTATCTTCTCTTCATATTGCTTCTGCTGGTGAATATCAGTTGCCGTGCCGTACCATTTCCTGACACGTCCTTGTTCATCTTTTTCAGGAATGGCACGACTGAGAAACCAACGGAATGAACCGTCTTTCATTTGCACACGATGACTAATCTCATATTGCGTTCCTGTGCTGACGGCTCGCTCCCAAGCCAGATGAGTAGGCTCCTGATCTTCCGGGTGAAGAAGACCTTTCCATTTCCAAACGCCGTCCTGAAATGTTGCTCCCAGAAATTCACTGACCCGATCATTGTAATATACCACTTCGCCATTGGGTTCTGCGATCCACACAAGGTGGGGCATAGCGTTGGCCAGGTACTGCCACTGCGTTTGATCGTAAAGTCCAATCTGCGTCTGCATAGCAAAGAAGAATTAACGCCGCCCGTTATCTGACCATCTCACATCGCGAAACTTAGGTAAGGGCAATATCGAAAGGTAACATTAACTCCGGTTCTTTTCCAGCTTTATTCGAGCGGGCTTTATTTCCTCCGTTAAGCTGCTGCGACCAGAATAAAAAAGCCAGGGCGAGATTCGGTTCGCCCCGGCTATTACAAGAATGACTACATTGACTACTTATCTTCGTCTTTCGTCACATCTTTGAGCTGCTGATGCATCTGCTCGGCAGAAACCTTATCCGGAATGATATGCGCCATCACGGAAGAAACTTTATTCTTTGCTCCGGAAACAATGGAGTCTCTTCCCTTCATCAGCGCATCAAAACCATCGCGCGCCACCTTAGCGGGATCTCCTAATTTGCCTTCCTGAACGACTTTCGCATTTTGCGCGCCAGCCTTGTTAAAGAAGTCGGTTTCCGTTGCACCTGGCTGAAGAGTAGTAATTGTTACGTTCGTTTTCCTGAGCTCGTTATAAAGGGCTTCCGAAAAGGATAGTACAAAGGCCTTTGTACCCCCATAAACGGCTTGCAGGGGATGAGGAACCTCCGACGCAATAGAACCAAGATTCAATATCCGCCCTTCATTACGCGCCACCATATCCTTTAGAAAAAGATAGGTCAGGGCTGTCAGCGATGCAATGTTCAGCTGGATGATGTACAATTGCCGTTCAATGTCGGTTTCTACAAACTTTCCATATACACCCTGTCCGGCATTATTGACAAGAATATCTACAGTGACACCAAGATTTTTCACCTGGTCGTAAAGCTCGAACACAGCACCTGGTTTGGACAAATCCTTGGCAATAGGAATCGCTTCAATCTTATTTTCACCCCTGAGTTCGTTCGCCCGATAATGGAGTTCACTTGCATTTCGGGCCACCAGGATAAGGTTAAACCCATTTTCAGCAAACACCTTTGATAATTCGTACCCTATCCCGTCCGTTGCTCCGGTGACAAGGACATAATTGTTTTTATGCTGTTCCATAACGTTTCTTTTTTGCAAGGTTCTGCAAATGATGTGCGCCAAGAGCGATAGCCAATTACACGAAAAATGGGGAAAGCTATCCTTAATCCGGGTAGTCTTTTCACAATAGATACAGGCTTTTCATCTGTCATATGTCGGCCAGCAGCCCAAATCCGGCAATACACGAAAACGTATAGTGCAAACGTTGCAGGCATGGTATTTTCAGTATTTTTTTCCAAAAAGAAAGCTTATGAAACAAGAACGAAATAATCCACAGGATAATCTGCAGTCTCAGGGAAGCGGCGAACGCAACCAGCAACAATCCCAGCAACGGGAACAGCGCAATTTGGGACAGGAGAATACGAATGAACGAGAAGATCAGATTGGCGAAAATGCCGGCGGAAACTTTGGAGCAGGAATGCGAAGTAATCAGGATCAACGCAATGACATGCAATCAGGATCAAACTTCGATAAAAGCCGTGATCTCAGCCGCAGAGGTGAGGATAATCCGGAAGAATCAGATAGCGATCTGAAGAAGGACGAACGCAAAGAAGAGCAAGAAAGCCGTTAAGCGTATTACGTCTTGCTTCTGACAAGACATAGAAGGCATCATAGAAACAACATATCTTTTGTTATTGGGGACTTTCCCTGTAGAGGGATGGCTTTGCCACTAACTTCAAGGCAATTTGAAGACGATTTCCCCGGCTAGTTCAAGAATATGTTTTTATGATGCCTTCTTTTTTTATCCAGCCAGACAACGAACGCCGGCTATTGGACAGAATCTCCTATATTTGATAGCTTGTTAATCCCAGCTATGAAATATCTTCTATCCTCTCTTCCTATTCTTTTCTCCGTCCTTGTTTCAGCACAGACCGACCACACAAAGAAAATTAGTGAGCTTATCAGCTCCACCTATGTGAAGGCAAATGTTGAATTTCTTGCCGCTGACGAAATGAAGGGCCGCGATTCAGGATCACCCGAACTTGAAATTGCAGCTACCTACATCGCGACGCGGTTTTCGTTGTCAGGTCTTACGCACGCACCCAGCCAGAACTCATTCTATCAAGCGGTTCCGCTCGTAAGGACACCTCCACCGTCGGAAATCTCCCTGACGATGGGGAACGAAACTTTCACACTTAAGAAAGATGTTCTTCTTTTCACCGGAACAGATGCAAACCTGAAAGGTAACGTGGTCTTTGCCGGCTATGGAACGGCTCAGGATTTTGAGAAGACGAATGTCAACGGCAAGGTTGCCTTGTGTCTGATCGGGCACCCCGGCGACACGGTGCTTACACGGGCTTTTCAGGAAACCGCGTTCCACAAAAATGCCGAAGCAAAAAAGCGTGGCGCGGTAGCATTGATTGAAATTGTAGCCTTGCCGGTAGTTACGTTCGAAGCTCTGGGGAACTACTTCATGCAGCAGCGCATCACGCTGCAAGAAGGCGGTGAACCTATTCCGCATATTCTCTTAAGAAATATTATTGACTCCAATATATTAAGGACCATCAAAGAGAAAGGTGAAGCGCCTTACGCTCTCAGCATTCAGGGAGCTACGCCCCAAAAACTAAGTACGAGAAACGTTGTAGGATTTCTGGAGGGCAGCGATCCAAAACTTAAGAACGAAATTCTGGTACTTTCTGCTCACTACGACCACATAGGCACCGGGAAGAAGAACGCTGAAGGAGATTCCATTTTCAATGGCGCACGGGATAATGCCCTGGGGACAACTGCCCTGCTGGCGGCGGCGCGTTACCTTGGACAAAATCGCCCTGCACGGTCCGTACTTTTTATCGCGTTTACTGCAGAAGAAAAAGGATTGCTCGGCAGCAAATGGTATACAGATCACCCGATCCTTCCGCTTAAGGAAACAGTTTTCAATCTGAACGCCGATGGAGGCGGATATAATGATAAATCTATCGTTACGATCAATGGACTTGAGTACACACAGACGGAAGAACTTCTGACCAGGGCATGCGCTGCATTCGGACTGAAGGCTGCGGCTGATCCTGTTCCTCAATTCAATTTATATGCAGGCTCGGACAACTATCGGTTTGCAACGGCCGGAATTCCTGCTGTAAATTTTGCTCCGGGAATTAAGGCTTTTGATGAGGAAATCATGAAATACTATCACCAGCTTCCGGATCACGCGTCCTCCCTCGATTTCGACTACGTTACCCGGTATGTGCGTTCCTTCGTTCATGCGGCAATGCTGATTTCATCGGCGAAATCTGTGCCCCAATGGAAACCCAATTCGCCGTTTCGTCCCGCAAACAACTAGTACACGATAAAACTTCTGTCACACTTAGATGAAGTCAGTAATAAAAACACTTGTAACCGGATCTTTAGGACAACTTGGAAGCGAGATACGTGAAGCCAGTGAGCAGTTCCCGCAGTTTGGATTTGTTTTTGTTGACGTTGGCGATCTGGATCTGACAAACTCCGCCAGGGTTAAGGAATTTGTTGTGGCGAATGACTTTAAAGCCATAATAAACTGCGCCGCTTATACCGCCGTTGATGCCGCCGAAGACAATCAGGAACTGGCGATGGCAGTGAATGCTCATGCTGTACAAACAATCGCTGAGGTCTGCCGGGAGCGGAGTATTCGCCTGATACATATTTCTACCGACTACGTATTCAATGGAGAGAGCAATCAACCCATCGACGAAAATGTTGAACCTCATCCTGTATCCGTATACGGAATTACCAAACTGAAAGGCGAACAGTTCATTCAGGAAATCCTTTCCGACGCGTACATTGTTCGCACGGCGTGGGTGTACTCAAGCTTTGGCAAAAACTTCGTAAAGACGATACGAACATTGGCAGCGCAGCGCCCCGAACTGGGTGTTGTTGTTGATCAAATAGGCTCTCCGACTTATGCACGGGACCTTGCAGTTGTCATCCTCCAGATGCTGGATCAGATCTTTTCCGGAAGAAAGGACGTCCCCGGGGTTTACCACTACTCAAATGAAGGCGCTATTTCCTGGTACGACCTTGCCCACTTCATCGTCAGACACACAAATCTGGATTGTAAGATCAAACCCCTCCGGTCTGAGGAGTATCCCACCAAAGCAGCGCGACCGAAATTCAGCCTGCTCAGCAAACGAAAAATCAAAGAAACGTTCGGAATAGACGTCCCACATTGGCATGACAGTCTGGTGGAATGTCTTAAAAAATTGTAATTCGTTCAAAAAATTCAGGCAGGGTTGTCCATTTTTCCCGGTGCCGATTGTCATAAAGGCGAACATTAAAAACCTTAAATTCACTTTTATGAAAGAGTACATGTTAATCTTCCGTCATGAAGACGGTCAAAAAATTGCATCACCGGAGCAAATCCAGGTTTGGATGAAGCAAACAATGGACTGGATCGGAGGTATTGCTGCCCAGAACAAATACGTCGGCGGCGCGGGCCTTCCGTTTGATGAGGCACGGGTCGTACATCACGGGAACGTGGTCACGAATGCCCCTTTCGGGGATATCAAGGAAACACTTGCAGGATATATTATTGTGCGGGCGGAATCTATTGATGAAGCAGCAGAGTTTGCCAAAGGCTCGCCCGTCCTGCAAGGGGAAGGAAATACCGTCGAAGTCAGGCTTATGGCGTCGGAGAACGGTTCCCACTGACAACAATCTGGCGTGGAGTCGTCGCAACTCATACCACATCTCTTCCGGACAGAGTACAGCAGAATAACGGCTGTACTTTGTAACTACCTCGGTATTGATCGAATTCAGGAAGCTGAAGACCTTGCCAGTGAAGCGTTTCTTTCAGCGTTGAATACCTGGCCCTACCGTGGCATCCCCGAAAATCCTGTTGCGTGGCTCTACGCTGTAGCGAAGAATAAAACGCATAGCTACCTGGCCCGCGAGCGCTCCTTCAGAGAGAAGATATCGATTGAATTTCGGGCCGCTGCGAATGACTCATCGGTCAACATCGATTTATCGGAATCCAACATCACCGACAGTCAGCTTCGTATGCTATTTGCCATCTGTACTCCGGAGATTTCTCCGGAGTCGCAGATCGGCCTTGCCCTTCGGATCCTCTGCGGATTCGGCATTGATGAAATTGCTATAGCCTTTTTGACGAACAGGGAAACAATATCAAAACGACTCTTCCGGGCGCGGGAGAAATTGCGCACATTAAAGGTTCGCCTCGAGTTTCCATCACCTGACGAAATGAACAACCGCCTGAAGACAGTACTCACCACGTTGTATTTACTCTTCAACGAAGGCTACTATTCAGAAACTCATGACGCCGTCCTTCGCGAAGATTTATGTATCGAAGCCATGCGTCTCGCGGATTTACTCCTTCAAAACCCTGAAACCAGTACTCCCGAAGTAAACGCGCTTCAGGCGCTGATGTGTTTTCATGCATCCCGGTTTCCTGCGCGACGAGACAAGTCCGGCATGCCCGTACTCTATGACGACCAGGACGACTCGCTCTGGGATCGCGCGCTTATCACCAAAGGAATTGAGTTTCTGCACAAATCGTCAGTGGGAAACCAACTGAGCAAATATCATCTCGAGGCAGGAATTGCTTACTGGCACACAATAAAATCAGACACTCCCGAAAAATGGGAAAATATCCTCCAACTGTATAATTACCTCCTGACAATAGAATATTCTCCGATCGCCGCTTTGAACCGAACCTGGGCTTTGGCAAAAGTAAAAGGTGTAGACGCAGCTATTCAGGAAGCGGAAAAATTACAATTGACCGAAAATCCCTTTTACTTTGCATTGCTGGGCGAATTGTACCAAGCAACAGACCGAGCCAGGGCAAAACAATGCCTTATCGAAGCACTCCGGCTAATCAGGACGGCAGCAGACCGGCAGCTTATTGAACGCAAGCTTGCCCTTCTCGAAAATCAGAATTAAATCAACAGGTAGACTTTATGGCAGCGCCTTATTTTACAGAAATAGATTTCATCAACAGGGATTTCACTGCCGATGAACTTTCCCCCGGAGAATACGAAAGTTGCCGTTTTGTACAGTGCGACTTCTCAAGAAGCCGACTCAACGAAATTATGTTCATTGACTGTACCTTCGAGGATTGTAATCTTACGCTTGCCACGCTAAACGGAACGAGCCTGCAGGAGATTAAGTTTGTAAATTCTAAACTCATGGGATTGCGTTTCGAAACGTGTAACCCCTTTGGCTTCCGCGTCGAGTTTCAGCATTGCGTGCTTGATCACGCTTCCTTCTATAAATGCAAGCTGAAGAACACGCGTTTCGATGCATGCCTACTTCAGGAGGCCGACTTTTCCGAGTGCGACGCCACAGGCGCTGTGTTTGCAGAATGTGAATTATTAAATGCGAAGTTTGAACACTCAGTGCTGGAGAAGACCGACTTCAGGACAGCTCGAAATTACACCATCGACCCTCGCATAAACCGACTTAGAAAAGCAAAGTTCGCGATGCCTGCCGCGGCAGGCCTGCTCGAATGCTTCGGAGTTGAGATAGATTAGCTCTCGGATTTATTCTTCCAAAAAAAATCGTTATCTTAAGAAGAATACCCCTGGCAAAACGGGGCCGTTACATCTAATTCGCTCAGTTATGAATATCGGTTTTGGCAGCCTGAAGCAAATGATTGATACCCTGAAGTACAACAGGGAAATCTTGCCAAAGCGTAAGTCGGCGCGCGAGGTCTACCGTGATGAAGTCAAAAAAAATCTCTCCTCAGGCGATCGCGCTGACCTGGAAATGATTCGAATTCGCGTACGGGAAAGGTTAGCACGTGATCGTGAAAGTGAATTCCTGCGAAGAACTGCAACAATGGTAATTCCTGTGATAATATTGGGCCTCGCTGCGTGGATTGCTTTTTCTGTGGACTTCACCACCAAGACAAAAGTATTTCAGGAAGATAAGTTTCAATTTATCACCCAAACCGCAGCGCTGCCGGGTGATATTTATTGCAAAACAGAATATTCTCCCAGTGGTCCAAAAGCTGCGGAAACGTACTTTATCAAGAATCACAAGCACTTCACTGGCTACAGTTATTATGAATCCGGCGAGATCTTCAGATCGGTAGACTACTATTACGACACCCTCGTCAGAGAAACCTATTTCTTCAAAAACGGTGACGCAATACAGGGATTTCCAAAGGTCGCGATGGACAGACCACAGCACATTGAAATCGCGGCACCCGGAATGGGATGCAGGATCAGCTTTGATTTCCTTGACGGAAAAATTATCACTGGATCATATCAGGAAACAGCTATTGAGAAGTAAGACTCAAAATTCCACGGCAAGTTCTGATCCGTTGCTTTCTATTTAAGGCTTCCCAATACGCGACAATTTCATTAAGTTTGATATATCATCCCATATGAAAAAGAAAGCCATCCGCAAATACCTTATCGAAGCATTCCTTATCGTATTCAGCGTGTCGCTGGCACTTTTTCTCAATAAGATATTCGAAGACAAGAAAGTTCGGAAACAGCAGCGCATAGCCCGAGAAAGTCTTGTCCGGGAACTAACCCACAACCTTCGTGTCACCGAAGAAATACTACCTCTCCACAAATCGGTGTTAAAACGAGTGGATTCATTATCCTCCGTACCCGCAGCATCAGGCCTTTACGAGAACAAGCATTTCGATCTTTCACGCCTGACTAATGGTAAATCACTGATGCGGGAATTACTTACCAGTACAGCATGGGAAACCGCACGCTCGACCGGCATCATTGCAGAATTTGATTATAACGAAGTAGAAATACTCACCAATGTGTATGCCCTCCAGGACGTGATCCTTGACAAGACAATGGGTGGTCTTGTCGAACTATTTTTCAAACCTGAAACACATGATCCCATTAATATCGAAGCCACCCTCCTTCAGCTAAAACTGCGTTTCAATGAACTGGTTGGCCAGGAATACCTCCTGATCGAGTCCTACAATCTGGCGCTCAAGGATCTTGAGAAAAGAAAGTAGTATGAAAGCTTCCAAATGACTCACCACACTGTAACAAAACAGTGTGCATCGGCGTCGGGCTGGAGAAATCCACTTTTATGTTCCTGAGACTTCTCGAATGGTGGCGGCGCCCCCTCCTTGCGCAGCTGTTCACAGTTTATCTTCGTTATCTCGTTGGATCAGCCTTTATCATTGCAGCGGTCGGTATGGGTAAGCTTTCAGGTGGCGGCCCCCTCTTGAGCAAAGCCGGCCAGTCGATATGCGACCTCCAGCCAATTCAGCAGTTCTTTAGAGTAATGGCTGACTCAGGGTTATACTGGCAATTCATCGGCTGGACGCAAATCATCGCCGGCGTTCTGCTCATTACCCAACGCTTCGCCCGGGTCGGCGCTCTTTTGTTCTTCGGAATGATTCTGAATATTTTCGTCATCACCGTAGCGTATGAGTTCAGAGGTACTCCCGTTATAACAGGACTGATGTTGCTGGCAGCAACTTATCTCCTTCTTTGGGACGCCGATTCATTGCAGTATCTTTTCCGAACGCCAGCGGCCTCGACTCCCTTACAGGTGAATCGTCAGGCGATTTGCCAGAGTCCCTTCTGGGGATTCCTCGGAATTGCGTTGATCATCTGCATCACCATAACGATGTGGATGAACCTGCACCCATTGATCATCATGGTCAGTACCCTGATTACCGGAATGGTGGGATTGATCGGCTTCTTTTTACTGAAACGAAAGGTCGTCGGTGATTGAGGATCGGAACGACTTCAGTCTGACTCCACCCCGATTTCACTTATGCCGACCCTGTAAATGTTACCCATCCCGTTGACGACTCCATTTGCGTATTGATCCAGGTCGTTGAAGGTTCGCATTTCGCCAGTCGAGGGCTCGAACCGTTGGCTAGTGAAGTAGAAATTTTTCCGTGGCCAGTCAATCACAGGACAGAAATCCAGGTGCTTCGAATTAATCTTTGGCCCCATATTCACCGCGGGTTGCCATTGCCCGGACTCATCTTTTTTGCTGATGTACAAATCTCCGCCACCAAGGTCATCTTTCCTGCCGAAGGAGCTAAAGATTATCAAGTCTTCGTCTGGGGAGACGTAAGCATTGAATTCATAGGTTCGGGTATTGATTGCTGAGTCCAGTGGTTCGGGTTCCGCGTACGCGCCATCAACGCATCGGCTGACGAAGATGTCCTCACTTCCGATACCTGATTCCCGGGTGGCTGTGAAATAAAGGTTCCCGTTTCTTGCCACCGATGGATAGAATTCATCCTGATTGGAGTTGATGACCACAATCAGTGGCTGCGGGTCACTCCATGTCTCCCCCGTTTTGTCGGCAACCCAAATGTTATAGTCTGTCCGGGTTGAATCGTTGTCGACGGGTCGATTGGAAGCAAAGAACAACCTGTTGCCATCCACAGAGAACGCAGGTTCAATGTCTTGATACTTGCCCGAGAATTTTAAGATTTCTTTCTCACCCCACTTCCCGCCGCGTCTGACCAATCGCACCAAACACCTCCTGGATTGTTTGTAGTCACCCACTGTAAATATCACTTCATTTCCGTCGGGTGAAATAGCCAAATCGCGTTCATACAGATGGGTTGACACAATGCCTTCCGCAAAAACTTCGAGCGTTGAAGGGTTGGAATCCAGATCAATCCCGGTCGGAGCCGGAGTCTTGCATTGCGTGAGTGCAGCCAGTAATGCGATGAGAATAAGGTTTTTCTTCAAGATTATATGTTTTGAGATAAGTTGGTCATGCATTAAATGCTGAAACGCACTGACTACTCGGTTTCGGAAACAGAAGTCCGCACCGTCGCCAGTCTTTTGGATATTGAAGGTTCATGTTTTGCCACCTTCGCCCTCACCCGGTCACCAATTTTTTGTTTCCCTGTGAGGTATGTACCATTGTATTGCCCCGTAAACTTTTCACCATTGATCATAAATTCATAAGTACATGCCTGGATGTATCCTTTTTTGAAAGGCTCCAATCTGATGTCCACAACCGTGCCCGTGACTATCACCGTTTCGCGCCCTAGAAATTTCAGCTCATCAGTTGCCCAAAGATAAGCAACCCACCCGAAGGTCAAAGTTGTTAATATGCCCACAAAAACAGTTATTCTTCTATTCATCGTGAGGGTCGGAAGCGTTGCATGACAAGTATTTCAAAAGGAAGACAAGTGTGTAGAAAATAGTTAGCGCGGAGCAGTTATTTGGAGACTCAATTTTACAGGAACCTTTTTCCCTTCGTTGACTCCCGGTATCCAATCCTGGTGGTGTCTTATTGCCTTGAGTGTCTGCTTCTCAAAAAAGGTCAGAGAATCCGACGAATTTTTCTTACCAATACACGCATTTCGAACCCTTCCAGTTGTGTCCACAACAAAATAAACGATAACTGACTGTCTTTGTGCTGGGTCGGCAGGGAGCTTGATGGCGCAACCTATCGATTCATGGAAGTGGCTCATCCCTCCACGATACTCCGGCATTTTTTCAACGACCGATAATACTTTCGAACCGTCAATCGAGTCCTTATCGGAATAGCCGCATGAGGATTCCGGGTTTAATATCATTTCAGAATGGCCTTCCCGTTGCGATATACCGCAGCATACCAGCATCCCGGAAACTATCGTAAGTACAACCTGTTTCGTAACATCAGACATGCCCTCACAATATAGTTAATGTATATGCTTTTCGGTATTGTACCGGCATCAGGATCACTCTTAACATAATTAAAAAAATCCCCACACGCATTCCAGGCATTAGTTTTACCTTGCGGTCTTTTATTGAACATCAAACTCAAGAAATGGACTTCGCATCGGTAAGATTGGTCGTCGCGGATATGGATGGGACATTGCTCACGTCTAAACACGAACTCCCGGAGGAGTTTTACTCCCTTTTTGAAAACCTGAAAATCAAAGACATACTCTTCGCCGCAGCAAGTGGCAGACAATACTATAACATCGTAAAAATGTTCCCCGGCCTTGAACAGGAAATTCTGTTTATCGCAGAAAACGGAAGTTTCGTGTCCTATAAAGGCGAAGAACTTCTGGTGCAGGCCATGGACAAGGATCTCGCCCGCCAGCAGCTGATAGAGGCGAGAGAATTTTCCGACGTGTACCCTATCCTGTGCGGAAAACGACAGGCATATATCGACAATCAGTCGCCGGAATTCTTTGAAAAGATGTCTTTATACTACGACCGCATAAAAGTAGTGGACGACATACTTACCGTAGACGATGACGATTTTCTGAAGATTGCCCTCTGTGATCTGAAGGGCGCCGAGCAGAACTCCTACCAGCACTTCCGCAAAAAGCAGGGCATCCTTCAGGTAAAGGTATCTGGCAAAATATGGCTTGACCTGTCAGATCCGCTTGCCAACAAAGGACGAGCACTCCGTCACGTACAAAACCTCCTGGGGATTTCCCGTGATCAAACGATGGCGTTCGGTGATTTCCTGAACGATATTGAAATGCTGGAGGAGTCAGCATTCAGTTATGCCATGGCGGGTGCACATCCCGAAGTGAAAAAAGTAGCCAGATTTATCACTGGCTCAAACGACGACTACGGTGTACTGAATATTCTTCGCGACGTTGTCAGTCGGGGCTAGCCGGCAACGCGTAACGTTCGCAAGGTGATGGAATACCTCCTGGAACTTACGGGCAAAATGCTGTGCTGCCATTGAGTCCGCGCCTCATCGCGCATAACGTATAACGATCTCCGGCCAACGATTTGTGAACGGATACTCTTTCGTCCTTGCTTTGCCTTTTCAAATGGCCGAAACCGGAAAGTACAATCTGAGAGAAGAGAAACGCCGGCGATTATCTCAAATGGAAACGCATCGCGATGCCAGTTTATCTGAGCGCCCTCCGGGTACTCCGTAACCAGCAGCTCGCGAATCTCCGACACATCGATGCCTAACGTCGTGGCGACGCGCCGGATCAAAGGCATGAAGCTTTCGGGAATCGGCTTACCGGGCCGAAGGCTGTTGTCGTCAAAGCTATAGTCGTAGCCAAAGCTTTCCACCTTCCGCCTGGCCTCATACCCATGAAACTGAAATGGGTGCAGGGGCAGCTTCAACAAAAGAGCGAGAAGATCAGTTTCTTCTGCATCCGACAGAAAATCCGGAAGGTATTCGAAACCCGGCACAACAGGCAAATCACCAAACAAATCCACCATACAGGTTGGGAGTGATCAAAGGCGATGCCCGCGGTAAAGTTGGGTGCCTTGACGTCGCCACCCGTTATGAAATTCATCAAGGAAAGAACAGGATGATTACCCCTTAAGACTTTAGGCAGGGAATTGACGGGGCAGGCCAGGTACATGTTCCCCAGTACTCGAGAACGGAACGGAAGGAGTTTTCAATGTCCGCAAGCGTCAGACCTTTTTCAAAAAAGCCCTGAACCATTAGATCGTACGCCGCTCTGACTTCCTCGTCGCGGGCGCTTGTCGACAGAAATACGAATGGAATACTCTTCAGATCATGGATATCGTCATTGTTGATAGCCTTGCGAAGCTGAAGGCCGTCCATGACTGGCATGTTTACATCAGAAAATATTAGTTTCACCTCACCGGCTGAAGACCTCAGGAAGTCAAGAACCTCAGCACCGTTTTCGAAAAGCTTTATGGAATCGGCCATTCCCATCCGTTCGAAAACCTTCCGGTAAAGGAAATGTATATCCAGATCATCATCTACAAGCAAGATCCACTTTCGCATGACCACGTATTTACGATACAAAAATGGTTATGGTAATGGACAATTATTTGATATTGAAAATGATGTTCTTACCTGAATAAGAACGAATTAACTAAGGGGCAAAACTGGATTACCAGGGCATGATCAAGTGAACGAGCAGGTTTCTCAACGTCAAGGCTACTCGCTTATTATCTCAAACGTTGTTGTTTAACTTCCAAAAATGTTCATTCGTCTTTCATAGCAAAGCGCTAAGGAGGAGTGCCGGACAGACAGCAAAATCACCTCGATCACGATCCTATGCGGGACTATGATCTTTAACAGTGCATTTTTCATTTTTGACCAAAAGCATACATGGCCGTTTGTGAGTCAACCATCTGCCGTCTACTTCAATAACTTCCGATTCGAGTACTCCAGCATTTGCATCACACCCAAGAGAGAACCAGGTGATCCATGAAACCATGCGCTCACGGTGAACCTTGGCAGCATCCCGACTCTCGTGCTTCCTACGTGCTTCGGGTTTCATGGTAAAGCGTTTTTATCCATGACACGTTGGAGTTTGTAAATGACAAGGCCCATGGAATGAGGTTATGCCCGGTGTCTGTCCATTGGTGTACATGTTTGCAAAACAGGACTACGGCGAGAGTCGGATATGGCGGGAACAATTTTGAACAAGGTCTGACATCCCTCTCCAGGAACGTCTATGAAGCCATGGTATTTCAGGTAGAGTCATTACCTAACAGAGCGATCAATGTCCATCCGCGCCTTTCTCCAGCAGTTCCTCTGCCCTTTCCATATGCTCTTCCCCCACCATCAGATGAATCCCACCTCCATGGATGAAGTTAAGACTGGGAAGGAGCGTCGTTACGTTTTCGTTCGTAAGGAAGCACGGAATACCATGGTTCTCCAGCACATCCCTGGCGATAGAAGCATGGATCACATCGTTAAACGTCCGGAGTTTTTGATATTTCATGTTGAATGCGGGTATTTTTTTTCCCTGAAACACTCCTAAGTTACGAAACCAGATGATTTTTTTTCAAGATAGATGGATTGGTTTACCTAACGGTGACCGCGACAAAAAAGCAAGTAAGATTTTCATCCGAATCGAACATTCACCCTGCTCGCCTATCGACATCATCTTATCATTCCTTATCATCATAAGCATCTTCCGCTGTCCTCGCGCCTGTCGCCGGGGCAATGAAAGAACACGAAACATATCTCCATCTCCATTGAAAAGATTAGCCAAAGAGTATTGGGCAAGAAATGAAAAATATGCGCTTTCATAGGGAAAACGCACGCAAAAACCGCCTTTAGCCGAATGAAAATTCAGATTTAACGAAACGATATGAACAAATGTTTGGTCAGGTCAGGCGTTATCATAACAGAGGACTAGTCAGTCATTTTCTTGTCATCGGTTATCAGCTTTCTCAATGAGCTTGTATCCATTTCAGTAGTAACGTCGTTCCAAAGACATTGGAATACCGAGTAAGAATTGCCAAAGTTTATAAGCTCAAACGATAAGTTTTCCCTATGAAAAAGTCTGTCGGGTATATAATTTTTCCAAACAGAGAGGATGAGGATTAGGATAATTCAAACTACACCTGTATTTTCGGTGAGTGAAAGACTGATCAGAAGGAAAAGTCAGCGCGATATAGTTCCGGATAAAAATATATTTGCACTGAAGTAGCCCCTGATTATATCTTTACGCTACAATTAGTTTATCTATTAACACTTAACAAAAAAACGCTATGGCAAAAACAGCGAAAAAATCTGCTAAGAAAGCAGCAAAAAGACCGGCAAAGAAAGCCGCTAAGAAAACTGCAAAGAAAGTTACTAAGAAGGTAGCTAAGAAAGCCCCTAAGAAAGCGGCGAAGAAAGCGGCGAAGAAAGCAGCTAAGAAGTCTGCTAAGAAGTCAGCGAAGAAGTCAGCGAAGAAAGCTGGCAAGAAAGCCGGTAAGAAATCCGCAAAAAAAAAGTCCGCTCGAAAACCTAACGCGGCGTTCATGGCGCCGTTAACTCCAAGTGCTATTCTTGGTGAGGTTGTAGGTTCAAAACCTCTTCCCCGTACAGAGATCATCAAAAAAATCTGGACATACATCAAGAAAAATGGCCTTCAGGACAGCAAGAACAAGAGAATGATCAACGCCGACGGCAAACTGAAGCCTGTATTCGGTGGTAAAGACCAAATCTCTATGTTCGAACTGGCTAAAGTTGTGAACAAGAATGTGAAGTAGTACTGACTACGAATCATTAAAAAAGCCTGAGTAACATCAGGCTTTTTTGTTTATATCGCCCCTGGTCTCCCTAAACGGATTCTGTTCTCCACCTGACAAACTCCGGGAACCTCGTCTACAAGGTCTTCCAGAGCCCTCCTTGACCTCTTATCGTCTATCCGACCTGTAAGTACCACTTCCCCTTTATCTATTCGTATATCAACATCTGAAGCGTCGATCCGGCGTGATACTATCCGCTCTATGATATCATCAAGGATTCGTTCATCACTTCGACGATAGTTTCGCGGACCTTTGCCCCGATGATCACGCCTGTCCCCGTCGCTACCGCGACGATTTCCATGAATATAGGCATATGCTCTGTTCTGGTCATAATCCCAACCCTGGCGTCCTGCCCCCTCTAATGCATGATAGTCCGCTTGATTTCCCTGCAACGACTCTTCATGAAATGGATCATACCGGCCGTACTCAGTGCGTGGATATCCCATCCAGTGGGGAATAGTATGACTGGCATCCTTGCGTGGATACCTGCTATGTCTGGTGGTCTGATACATAATAGTATTTTCCGGGTGCATCAAAAAAAACGATACCACCGATCGGGTACCAGTCAAGTAGTTCAGATGTCCTGAGTTATCTCAAGTACAACGTCGCCGCCAACAGCATACCCGGTGCATGTAAGCACCCTTCCACGCGCCTGTTCCTGGTCCGACAATACTTCGTTATACGACATCCATACACTTCCCTTGACGCAAGTCGCTGCACAGGTTCCGCACTTGCCGGCCTCACAACTGTAGGGAAGGAAGATGTTCCTGCTCTTGGCGGCACTCAGAATTGTATCGGGATACGCTACTTCATAACGAAGCACCTCATTCCTGAAATGAATAGTAACCACGTGCGGGTCGACATCTGGCGGACGTTCCCTTATCACAGGTTTAATCGTATCGAAAATTTCCTTTCGAATGTTGGCTGCAGGTATACCCTCCGTGAGCAGCGTTATCGAAATCATCTGCATGTATGCATGTGGGCCGCACATAAAGCAAAGGGTGTTGCGGCCATAGGCCATTCGTTCAGCGGCGACAATCTCCGCGACCAATACTTTGTTCAGTCGTGCACGGAGCAGATTCTGGGCATTGCTAAAAAAATAGGTCACCCGAAAGCGGTCAGGATAGTCTTTTTCAAGTTGCTGAAGTTCTCCAAGGAAAATGGTGCTAACGGGAGCGCCGTTGCTGTACACCAGGTGCACCATTGGTTGCGAATGCTGAATCAATGCCGACTTTATGAGCGCAATGATAGGAGTAATCCCACTACCGGCAGCAAAGAAAAGAAGCGAATCGTAGCTTTCTACATCCTCCGGCAAAGTGAAAAGGCCAGAAGCCCCAATGGTTTTAAGGATCGAACCGGGATGACATTGATCGAAGAGGTAGCGTGAAAACGCGCCGTTATCGATGCGTTTAACTGTGATTGTTAACGGTTCGTCCAGGAACGCGCTTGACGAGATAGAGTAAGACCTCCTATGAGATTCATTATGCCCGGGAAAAATCAAAGTCAGAAATTGCCCTGGTTTGTATTTGATTTCGTGGCCCCCGACAGGTTTCAGAACAAATGATTTTGTGTCGCGTGTTTCTTGCCGGATGTCGGTAACTTCCAAATCGTAGTATGGATCCATTCGTGATGATTGAATGCGAAAATAGTAAAAAACAATCTTGCGCTTAAAAAAGCGAGGACACCGCCGACGTAGTGTCCTCCACGCGCTAGCTTGTTCACAACAATCAGCCGGTTTGTTTAACCAACTGAATTTCGCAGTTGATCCTTACTTCATCGCCTACGAGAACACCTCCCGTCTCGAGCGCGGCATTCCAGTTAAGTCCAAAATCCTTGCGGTTGAGTTTCCCCGTAACTGTAAAGCCGGCCTTTGTATTCCCCCAGGGATCCTTCTGAACACCAGCGAACTCGACGTCAAGTTTGATATGTTGTGTCATCCCCTTGATCGTAAGGTCACCCTCAAGCTTAATGTCATCCCCCGACCTGGTGTAGCTCGTCGATTTAAACACCACCTCCGGATTGTTCTCTACGTCAAAGAAATCGCCGGAGCGCAAATGCTCATCGCGCTGCTCATTGCCGGTGGAAAGCGACTTCAGATTGCCGACAAATTTTACCTCAGCACGGGTAAACTCGTCGTCTTTTGTATCCAATTCAACCGAATAATCAGTCAATACTCCCGTGACGTTGGTAATCATCATGTGTTTCACCTTGAAGGATACCTCACTGTGGACGGGGTCCAGCGTCCATGTTGCTTTTGTGGCTCCGCCCTTCTCCTGAGTAGTTGTCATACTATTGTAGTTTAAGTTTTGCAAGAAACAGGCTTGTTTGCCCGACAGATAAGCAGGGTGCAAAAAAAAATCATTCCACATGTTAGGTAATTACGACACGCCCATATAGCTGACGACAAATAGTATTTCGCGGATGAAAAACCCAATGGTTCGGGTGGGTCAGCATCATGGGGAACAACACATGCTGACATTATCTCAAAAGAGATTCCAAACAAGAGGAAGGAACGGCATTGTAGCGAGTCAGAGCTTATACGTCAGACAGCACGATACCCGCGGCAAACCTCCCTTTATCTCCTTTGCGTGCGGAAAAGAAATGATCATTGTTTTTCGAAGTGCAGAGCCCTCCTATCTCAATATTATGTTCACTAACACCCGCATTAAGGAGCTGGATTTTATTCGCCTGCCAGAGGTCAAGCTTACCTTTTCCAGGCAGCGTTTTTACAATGAGCTTTTCCGGCGTACCAAAAACTCTCCGTACCTCTTCAAGCACTTCCGCTCCTACCTCGTAAGACTCCTGGCAGATTGATGGACCGATCGCCGCAACGATATCCTCAGGCTTAGTTCCGAATTGCGTGATCATTTCCTGAATAGTTTTCGAAACGATACTTGCGACAGTTCCGCGCCAGCCAGCGTGCACTGCAGCTACTGACTTTGTCAGCCTATCGTACAACAGCACGGGCACACAATCTGCCGACATCACCGCGATGCATATACCTTTCTCATTCGTAATTAGTGCATCGGTTTTCATCAAATCCTCTTTTTGGGTCTCAACGGTAACGGTCACAATGCGCGTTTCATGAACCTGAGATGGAAAAAACAATCGGTTGGCGGCTACCCCGATTGCCCCGGCAAGTTTTAGACGATTGGCATCGATAAAGGCCCGGTCTGGATGACTTGAGTAACTGAGCGTGAACGGTGTCTCGTCGCCATCACTCCTCCTGTCAGTCACAAAATGTCGGACTTCGGGATACTTAGCCAGCTGCTCGAACTGCCATAGAGAAAGTCCATTACTTGTTATTCTTTCCATCACGTCTTATTCTATCAACATTAAGATTACGGATTTTCATAAGGCAAGACAAGAATGGTATTAGAATTTACGCGTTTTCATGAACCAACGCCATGAAAAAGAGTTCCGAAGTCGAGCATGTGCAGCAGCACGACCTTGAAATTGATGAAAAGCTTCCTGATCAGATCCGCGGGTGGAAATTCCAAACAGTGGGACTGACCTTCATCTTCCTTATCGTTGCGGGCGCTGCTCTGGGACTTTTCGGAAACGGTTTGCTGAGCGACCGTACGGTTTTCACCAATGATGGAATAGTCTCGTACGACTACTTCACCAGACAGGAAAGCCGGACACCTCTGAAGATAACCGTCAAGTCTCCTGCGAAAAAAGGATCAAACATCTCCCTTCAATGGTCTTATCTCGAAAAATTCCGAATTGAATCTATTGTTCCTGAACCCGCGGCAGTAACTACGAATAAAGGAGTAGTACACTATACTTTTGCTGGAGATGGGGTTCTCATGGTGACATTTTATCTGATACCGCAGGATTTCGGAGCTGTTGAAAGTACGCTTTCAATCAACGGTTACGCACTCCAGGTTGAACACTTCGTATTTCCATAATATGAATCCAGTATTGCGTGGTCTGGCTGTTTACCTTTTCGTCTTTGTAATTTTCCGTATCCTCGGAAAGCGCAGCCTGGCGGACATAACTACATTTGATTTCGTTTTATTGCTGATTATTAGCGAAACGACAACTGATGCGCTGATAACAGAGGATTATTCGCTTGTCGGTTGTTTTGTGATGGTATGCACATTAGTTGCTGCCGACTTCGTTCTCTCGAAACTGAAGGATTACTCAAATTGGTTCTCCACGATTTCCGATGGTGCCCCCCTGATCATAGTGGATCATGGAAAACCATTAAAACGCCGGATGAAAAAAGGAAAGGTCGACGAGTCAGATATTTTGGAAGCGGCACGACTGACACATGGACTTGAACGAATGGATCAGGTGAAATATGCTGTCCTTGAGCGAGACGGCTCAATTTCCATCATACCCAACAATTAAAGCATTATTGGCATTTGCGATAAGAACTGAGACAACCCTTTGGGGCGGGATGAAGTGCTCAAATCTTTACCAGGCTCATCGTAAGAAACGACCTTTCCGACTGACCTGATGTCGGAAGAACCTGTTTGCGTTTCACCTGAGCTCGGTAGGTATCACTCGTCTCACTACCATAGAATATCTCGATTTCATTACCAGGGCTAATTGATGTTGCCGCTGGATGAACATACAGTCCAACTTCAATTTCATTTCCGGAAAGGAAAGACTTAAAGGCTTTGGAATCATCTTCTTTAATCCACAGGTAACGCATCGTTCTTTGAGATTATAACGGGTGCGGGTAAAATGTTGTGCCACCGCGACCTGTGAGTCGGTCTCAATGCGACCCGCAGGTTGGCCGCCGACGTTGGGCAGGTGTGACGGGGCGTTCACCCGGGAAAAAAAATCCGTCATCGAAAAAAAAATCTTTCGGATTCAGACTTTTGTCTTAAATTCATAATCTAATCAGATCGTAAAGATGTTACCCCGGGAAGAAAAGGAAATCCAACAGGAAGTGCGGATGTCGATGGATCGAATCATTGACCTCGTTCGCGGTGTAAGGGATAGCCTTATCAGTGATTTCCTGGAGGAGGGCAATGTACGGTCATATTTCCTTGAACAATTCGGTAAGGAACTTAGCAAGGTGAAGGCCGAGTTCCTGAAGAGAGACCTCAAAGAGCTACAGAGCTCCCCGATAGACCTATCGCATTACGGCTCCCTTATCAAGCAGATTCAGAAACTTAACTCAGCTTCGCTGGCGACTACCCATAAGGATTTGTTCTACAAAGAACTCGAACGCATCTTCAAAAAATACAATTACTGATAATCTCTCCGAACATATATCGCTACCGTTGTTCGGTTGGCAATTACATATACCCTTTAAAATAAATATCCCCAGGATCCTGGACCCCGGGGATATTTACTGTCTATAGTTGTCTTTAATCTGATTCAAAGGTATAGTCAAACCGTTGGGATGCCATAGCCCAATCGACAATCTGCAAAATGAGGGGTTATATGGAAACTGGCCGGGTTAACTTCCCATCATTCAATCCCGGGGCAGGCGCTTCGATGAAATCCCAGGTTCCATGAGATGGGAATGACTGACCAGTACAACCGTTTTCGACGCAAAGTTTTGCTTGCGGAACCACCGCCCTGAACCCACAGCCCGTATATTTGAACTTAACAAAAAGAACCCATGGACGACTTGCTCGCAGCAAGAATGCAAATGGCCCTGTCATTGGGCTTCCATATCATCTACGCCTGTATTGGCATGGTCATGCCTTTTTTCATGGCCGTATCGCATTTCAAATGGCTCAAGACAAAAAAACCGGTTTACCGTAACCTCACCAAGGCGTGGAGCAAGGGTGTTGCGATTTTTTTCGCAACTGGCGCTGTTTCCGGCACTGTGCTGTCTTTTGAATTAGGTCTGCTTTGGCCGGAATTCATGCGCCATGCAGGACCAATCTTCGGAATGCCATTCTCGCTGGAGGGCACGGCGTTCTTCATCGAGGCCATCGCACTGGGGTTTTTCCTCTATGGCTGGGACCGGTTTAACCCGTGGTTCCATTGGTTTACAGGGGTTGTCGTAGGCATTTCAGGACTGGCATCCGGAATCCTGGTTGTGTCCGCCAACGCGTGGATGAATAGCCCTGCAGGATTCGACTTCATCGATGGACAGTACCTCAATATCGACCCTATCGCCGCAATGTTCAATGATGCGTGGCTATTGCAAGCGCTGCATATGACAATCGCGGCATTTGCAGCCACTGGATTTGCCGTTGCAGGAGTTCACGCATGGCTTATCGCAAAAAACGAAAACAAAGAATTCCATACTAAAGCATTCCGGATTGCCATGGTCTTCGCCGCAGTCGCAGCAGTCCTTCAACCCATAAGCGGTGACCTCTCTGCAAAAGACGTTGCAAAACGACAGCCCGCCAAACTCGCGGCCATGGAGGCTTTATTCAAAACAGAAAAGTCTGCACCGCTACTCATCGGTGGGCTTCCCGATGAAAAAAACCAGCGCGTTCATTACGCCATCGAATTGCCCGGCATGCTCAGCTTCCTCGTTCATGGAAACTTTCACGATGAAGTCAAAGGCCTCGACACCATTCCTGTCGAGGATCATCCTCCAGTGTTGATCACCCACATCGCCTTCCAGATCATGGTCGGCATCGGCATGTTTATGATTCTGCTGGCAATTCTCTATGCGATAAGCATACGCAAGAAAAGCTGGCGCGAGCAGAAGTGGTTTCTGGTACTTTTCGCAATTGCTACACCCTTAGGGTTTATCGCCGTTGAGGCCGGATGGACGGTCACTGAAGTTGGACGCCAGCCGTGGATCATTCAGGGAATAATGCGGACCAGCGAAGCGGTCACGCCAATGCCGGGAATCCAATATTGGTTCTACATCTACACAGGAATCTACCTTCTGCTCAGTGTGATTGTCCTGATCCTCCTGACAAGACAAATACGGATGGTTCCAGTGCTTTACGACAAGTCATCGTCTCAAACCCTCGCATAATGGACAACGTGGTGATTGCTTACCTGTGGTTGTCGATCCTGTTATACCTCCTGCTCGGAGGGGCGGACTTTGGGGCAGGTATCATCGAACTTTTCACATCGCCGAGGAACAGGAAACGAACGCGAACAACACTCTATCACGCTATTGGCCCTATTTGGGAAGCAAACCACATGTGGTTGATCATCGCCATCGTAATCCTGTTTGTTGGCTTTCCTGAAATATATAGCCAGATGTCCATTTCGCTGCACATCCCGCTGGCGATTATGCTGCTCGGGATTATCGCAAGAGGTACGGCTTTCATTTTCCGACATTACGATGCTGTGAAGGACAGGTCGCACAGGTTGTACAACCGAACTTTCATTTCATCGAGCTTCATCACGCCGTTGTTTCTTGGAATTCTAGCAGGCAGTTCCGTCTCGGGGCATATCAAACGTGATGCTTCAAACTTTGCAGACGCCTACATTTTCGGATGGTTTAATATTTTCTCCTTTAGCGTAGGGCTGTTTACTGTAGCTTTATGTGGATTTCTTGCTGCTGTTTATCTCATCGCAGAAGCAGATGATGAATCCGACAGGAAGCGCTTCATCCGCAAGGCAGCGTTCATGAATATAGCATCATTTCTTACCGGAGGGTTAGTATTTCTTGCTGCAACGCTAGACGGAATACCTCTGTTCACCTGGGTGTTTGGGAATTTTGTCAGTATAACGGCCGTAATCATTGCAACGGCATCGCTTGTCCTGCTTTGGTATTTTGTGCGGAGGACCTATATCTGGATGCCGCGGATTCTTGCAGCTGTACAGGTGACGATGATCCTGTTCGCGGTAACATATGCACACTATCCGGACTTTATTTTGATGCAGGAAGGGAAACTCTCCCTAAAGGATCAGGCGCCGGCACCTGCCATTAATGCCTTGGGTTGGGCATTACTGATTGGAAGTCTTTTTATTCTTCCGGCCCTTTTCTACCTATACTACAGCTTCAAGTCAAGTGAACAAACCGATAACGCCGTCGAGTAGTTGTTAAAGGTTTTCTTTCAGCTTTTGCTCAATCTGAGCTTTGGTAAGAGAACCTACATGCGTCCAGACTTCTTTCCCATCCTTGTACAGGTGAATCGTTGGAAGAGCGTTAACTGACAATTCATCCGCGAGAAGCCTGTTATCATCGATATCAATTTTCATCAAGGCCATCTTTCCTTCGTATTTTTTGCTCAGCTCATCCAGCCAGGGCGCCATTTGTTTGCAGGGAGCGCACCACCTTGCGTAGAAGTCTACAAGGACCAGGCCGTTGGCGCCTACCTTATTCCGAAAGGTATCTATTGACATGCCTTCAGGCGAAGCTTCGAGTTTTACGACCGGTTTCTTCGCACCATTCCACGCCATCATTCCGCCCTGAAGCTCATATACTTCATAACCGGACTTGCGCAAATATGCAGCGGCCTTCTTGCTGCGACCACCCGATAAACAGTACACGAATACAGGCTTCGATTTGTCCAACGCACTAACCTGCGTTTTAAACTCCTTGCCGTTGATATCGGAATGCATGGCTCCCTCAATATACCCCTTTCGGAATTCACCCTGAGTCCTGACATCGAGTAACTGTACGTTCTGAGCCGAGATCCCCCGTTCGAATTCATCCACACTCAGTTCAGCATCCGACTGCGCCGCTGCGATTGAGGCGACACCAACAAAAAGAAATACTACCAAAAATACTTTGCGCAACATCATATCTTATATTAATCAACTATCGACACACAAATTACCTTTTTAGTTCCACTGTTTTGGAGAAAGATAAAACACCATACATTAATCCCCCAGACCTTGGATCAGATCGCGGATTATTTGCACAGGGATAACGGAACGTGGCGATCCTGTCCGGACGATCCTGCCCTGTTCCACGACAAACACCTTACTGCTCAGCCGGCATACCTCCACGATATCGTGGCTTACCAGGATCGTCGTAAATCCATAGCGTTGATGGGCATCCAGAATGTATTGCTGCATGCGCAGGCGCAATTCGGTATCCAGCGCCGACAAAGGTTCATCCAATAACAGCAGCGCTGGCTTTCTGGCGATAGCCCGCGCCAGAGCCACCCGTTGTTTCTGGCCTCCACTGAGCAAGTCCGGCTTCATGTTGCGCATCGCATCAAGTTCCATCAATTCGATAAGTTCATCAACGAATGAAACAGCTTCATTTCGGGCCAGTCCATATCGGATATTTTCATATACCGACATATTGGGAAACAGTGCATAATCCTGAAAAACAAATCCCGTGCTCCTTCGTTGGGGCGGAAGATTGATCTTCTCCTGTGCGCTGTACCAGGCGTTTCCATCCACTTTGATGGCGCCTTCATCCGGATGAAGCAATCCGGCGATCATTCGAAGAACACTTGTCTTTCCCGCTCCTGACGGACCATACAACGTAACGAGTTCTCCCCTTTCGATCTCTATTCGGATGTTGAGATCGATGGCGTCAAGCGCACCTGATAATCGCTTCCTTAGGTGGATTTCCGTCATACGTTGGATCTGTTTAAAAGGCGCTGATTGATCAGGTAGACACACACAAGCAAGACAAAAGAGAACACCAGCAGCACTGCACTATACGTATTCGCTTTGCCGTAATCCATCGCCTCCACCGCGTCGTAGATCGCAACCGAAACCACACGAGTTTCACCCGGAATGTTTCCTCCGACCATAAGTACTACGCCAAACTCCCCCACGGTGTGTGCAAAGGTCAGAATACATCCTGTTATGATCGACGCCTTCATGTTAGGCAGCTGCACTCTCAGAAGCGTCGTCCATTTGCTTTTCCCTAAAGTATATGAAACATCTGTCAGCGTTGACGGCAGCATTCGAAAGCCCGTCAGCAGAGGTTGTACCATAAATGGAAGACTGTATACCAGCGAGGCTACGATCAAACCTTCAAATGTGAACACCAGCCTGAGATCGAAGAATTGATCAAGAAACCTTCCCAATGCGTTGCCGGGACTGAACGCCATAAGGAGATAGAAACCAATTACGGAGGGGGGAAGGATCAACGGTATACTGACCAAAGCCTCTATGAGAAATTTCCATCTGAACGCTGTGCCTGACAGCCACCATGAGAATGGCAGACTGATCAACATCAATAATAGGGTAGTTATCGACGCGAGCAGAAAAGTCAACAGGAATGGCCCTGATTCGAGCATATTCACGGTGTATTCAGAAAACCAAAGTAAGTCAAAATTTCGCGTGAACGCTCACCATCAAAGAACGTCGAAAATTTGAGGATTTCCGATTTGTGACGTGCGCTTTTTAGAACGACGTAACCCTGATCAAGGCGTTGATGAGCTTCTCTTGGAACAACTAGCCAATTGCCGTTAAGTCGTTTCATTGTCGGCGATACGACATGTGAAAGGGCTAGTATCCCCGCGTCGGCAGCATTCGTGGCTACAAACTGAGATGCCTGGGAAATATTTTCTCCGTATACGAGTTTGGATTTCACATTGTCAAACAACCCGTAGTGCGTAAGTGCTTCAACAGCGCGTTTGCCGTATGGAGCGTGTAACGGGTTAGCTATGGCAATCTTTCGCAGTCGCGGATCAGTTAAAATAGCAATATCCTTAATGTTGATATCCTTTCGGTTTACCCACACTACTAATCGGCCCTCACCGTATTTCACTACCTCACCAGCGCAATGTTTTTGCTCGCAAAGCTGCGTGGGATAACTCAAGTCCGCGGAAAAGAAGATTTCAAAAGGAGCGCCGCGCCTGATTTGCTCGTAGAGTTTACCTGATGATCCATAGGTAACCTGAATTTCCACTCCAGGATTGGCTTCCCTGTAGACCGTCAGGATGGAATCGAGGGCGAACTTGAGATCAGAAGCGGCGGCAATCAGCATCTTTTGTCCATAGCACACGTTGGCTGTCAACGCAAGCCAAAGCAGGAACATGAAGCGCAGGCTTTTCATCAGGCAAAAGTAACAAGAACCCGGGGCATTCGCCCCTATAGCTTTACACTAATGGCGTTCTCTCTTGACATTCCGGCGTGGCGGATGCATCTTGAAGTCTTAAGTTCAATCCTATGCCGAAATTCATCGAATTAACTATCGCAGAAGAGGATTCAGTAAAGACTGAAATTGTGAACATCGACTGCATCGGCAGGGTATATCCAAGTCCCCAGAATTCCCGCTTTAGCATCGTGGAATTAAACTATCACAGCATCAGCGATGCACCTGTATACCTTGAAGTGCAGATGCCGTATGAACGCCTTCGGCTGTTTTTTGTCGAATCCTAGACATAGAGGAACCTCTTTTTATACCATTCTTTGATCATTGCCTCCCGGGCCATTAGGCTGAGATTTACCATGAAATTCATCAGGAAAAATCTCCCGGGCGGGTGACTTTCGTTACAGCTTTTCAACCTGCTGGGTCCTAGTTTTACTTGGAGGTTGTAGCCCGCCGGATGGTCCACTGTGAGACTTTGATCCCCGAACCGGAGTCGCGGGCAGCCGAAATTTCGTTCACCACTTGTTTTTCCGCTATCGCGGACCATTTTATGATGGATTCGATAAAAATCTTTTACAAGGAGTGCGAGAAACTGGATCTCGAGAAATTCCTTCGGGAAGGGGGTATTGTTGTCGACGTCAGAACACACGCGGAGTTTCTCGCCGGGCATATTGAAGGTGCCGTCAATCTTCCTCTGGACAGTCTGCTCAAGAATCTTCATCGCATACCGAACCGGCATCAGCCCATCATCACGTGCTGCTCAACAGGAATGAGAAGCGCATCGGCTAAAAGTCTGCTGGAAGCACTGGGATACACTCGTGTGTGCAACGGAGGAAGTTTCAAACACTTGCACGATAAATTTCTGGAATATGGAACCGCATCTATATAATGTTACGATAACCTGGGATAAGGATCGGAAAGGAACCATGTGTTCG
Source organism: Bacteroidota bacterium (assembly GCA_023417065.1). Taxonomy (GTDB): domain Bacteria; phylum Bacteroidota; class Bacteroidia; order Cytophagales; family Cyclobacteriaceae; genus Ohtaekwangia. Next base: position 34,137 of record JAEZGH010000209.1, on the reverse strand, counting down.
CCCGAACTGAACGCTGCAGCATTACAAGGTGGATGTCTTGAAGTAGCCACGCCGCCGCAGTTTCCGAAGGGCATGGCAGGCATATGGTCACCCGAGCACCTCTACACGGCCGCGGTAAGTAGTTGCCTAATGACGACGTTCCTCGCCATTGCAGAAAATTCCAAACTTGATTTCACTACATTCCGATGTAACTCAACCGGGAAACTTGAGAAAGTTGACGGCAAACTTCGCATGACGGAAGTTACTCTTAATCCCGTGGTTGGAATAACCGATCCCGTTCAACGTGAGAAAGCCATTCGGGTTCTGGAAAAGGCGGAAGCCAATTGCCTGATCTCAAACTCTGTTACGGCAAAAGTTAGTATGAACCCGGTAGTTGAAATTCTCGAATTTCAACCATAAAAAGCAGAGCCGATCGGGCGGAGTTCACAAGCAATTGTGAACTCCATTTTTTTATTACTCATTGTTGGCTACTCTTCCAGGAGGCAGCCTCCGCCCGAAGAGACTCAACATATCCCTCCCAGTAATTCGGTTTTGTTTCCTGTAAAAACTTTACAGCATTTTCCATTGCCTTGTTGGCTTCTGGATAATTTCCCATTGCGGCAAAGAGCTTCATTCTGGTTTCAAGATACCACGGTTCTTTCCGTAGTTTAATTGCCTGATTCACCATTTTCAGCGCTCTTTCGTGTTGTTGGCCGGTCCTAAGAAAATAATACGCCGTAGCACCAAGGCTTTCATGATTATTGCTTTCATCAGTAAGGGCAGCAATTTGTTGTTCGACGTGTTCATTGGTTAGCGTCTTTATTTCAATTCTCACACTGGTATTTTCCCAGGAGAGAATCAGATACAAACTGTTCCCGGCGATTTCGGGAATAATCGTGAACGTCTCCAGAAAGGGAAACGGCTTCGATTCAATCACTACCCTTGCCGTTTCCGTTGCAATGTCATATTCTTCATCCAGCACGATAAGCCGCGACGTGTTGGCATTTAGCATTACTGTCCATGTCTGCTCGCCGGGTATTGTTACAAGTATATAACTCCCTGCAACTACCGTTTTATCACCTATCACCACGTCGCGATCGAAGCTGACTATTGTCGGAGGTCCGCCACCCGTACGCCAGAGTTTGCCGAATGGTACCAGGTCTCCCATGATCGTTCGCCCTCTTACAGACGGCCTGCCATATTTGACGGTGAAGTTGGTATATCCAACGGTTTGCCGGAATTCGGCTTCAGGACTTAGCGAAGGCAATTCTATCTGAGCGTAGCCGGATAGAAGTAACCCTCCCATGAAGAACAGGATGATTGAAGTTCTCATTTTTTTTGTTTGAAGGTACCGAAAACGATCCCGGCCGTTGGTTAAGGGGTTGTTAACGGTGTCACCAAAATCAACGAACTTTATCTTCGAAATTACCGTTCTGCCGGTTAATATTGAGTTATGGAAATTCTGCATAAGGAAGCACGAAACAAAGGTGCTTTCTATATTGAAGAAGACGGGAAAAAGCTTGCTGAAATGGCGTACTCCCGTTATTCGGAAGGACACATCATAATTGATCACACGGAAGTAGACGATGCCTTGCGCGGACGCGGTGCCGGAAAAAAAATGCTGACACACGCCGTTGAATGGGCTCGCGAGAACAATATAAAAATCACTCCCGTCTGTAGTTTCGCCTACTCACTTTTTGAAAAGATTTCAGACTTCGAAGACGTCTGGGACAAGGCCTGATCACCACTAGATTGACTTCCCTTCAAGTATCTCAACCTCAACACGAACATTCTTTCGGGCATTGGGTCCATGCCGATCAAACAGAGGCCGGCGACCACCCCACGCTTTGATTTCGATACGATCGGATGAAACTCCATTCATGACAAGAAAGTCGCGAATGATTTCCGCCCGATAACGCGACAACTCTTTGGCTGACCCCGTCGACGCCAGTGATCCCTCGAGTGAGAAATAATTCTTACCCGGCCCTGGCTGAATAATCTTGCCGTGATAGTTTCCATTCGTGTGCCCGTGGAGACGAATTTTATAATCAGCGCTCTCCTGCATCAGTTGAAGGAGGCTATTCAATTCGTAGCGCGATTCAGGCAGCATGATACTTGCGTCATTAAAAAAATAAACGTTGTAAAGGGTAGCGATGTCGCCTTTGTAATAACGAACGAGGTCGAAATTTACGACTATGGTGGTGCCCATCAGTTCAATGTGGGGCTTCACCGTGTCGGCAAGCGGAACGGGATAGTTAATTTCATATTGGAGCTTGCGATAACCAAACGCTTCACTTATCAACGTAAGCTGACCCGTCACGTTTTTTGGATCCGGCAGAATAAGGTATCCATTCCCGTTGACTTCAGTGATCAGCCTGGAACTTTCGGTGTCAATTACCTTCACCGCTCCATCGACAATGCGATCATTCTGAGCATTAAAAAGACTTAGAAATACTTCCGTGTTCCCAAGGGTCATTTGCTCAGGCTGAACAATTTCTTCGTTGTCGGTGACGGCTAATGAATCGGCAGGTGTCTGGGTTGCCAACGAATCAGAAGGCAATGTTTCTGTTGGCAGGGCTTCATCAACTTTGGCAGGAGTTTCGCCTTTGATATCCGACTCAGGTATTGCGGGAGTTTCTCGCTTTGCGATATCTCCCGAGACTATCCGTACCCATGCATCGGGGAACCTTTCAAGCTTTCTGATTTTGTTCATCTCAGCCAGCGAACTGCGCAAATTGTCGAAGTACGAAAGGTAAACGAGAAGAAGCCGGGAGCGTTCATGGTAACCATAGTCAGGTGTAAAACCATCTTTCTCAAGCGAAGCAACAAACTTCTTCGCGAGATTTTCCTGGGTCGGTGTGTAGGCCGCCACCACCACGTAATAACCGGGCTTAAGGGTTTCGGGTGTTTGAGCTGATAGCAGGTTAGGGCACAACAAGAGTGCAACCAGCACAAGTTGGGAAAGCGTCTTCATGGGGTTGAGGTCAGGGGTAGAACAAGATACTCCCAAAAAAACGATTTACAAAATCAGGAATCGCCTGAAGCCGCGAACCGTTCGCGAAGGAAGCCAAGGCCATATCCCCACAATTGCAACCAGGCCGATGGTACGGAAAGAAGTGCAACCTCCAGACTTCTGTTACTGACCCATGAGTGAATAAATATGGCGGTGAGGTAGACCATGAGAAGACCGATACCAAGAAAGAACAAGGGCACATAAAGGAAAGGAAGCACAACGAGTGACGACACACTTATCACAAAGAGCGCGGGGAACCAGTGGGTGAGTTTTACTTCCTCGGGAAAAGCTTTGCCGACGAGAACGCGCCCGCGGCCGAAGTTGAACACCTGATCATAAAAACCGCTGAATGAGGTCCGCCGCTTATGAAATACATACGCTTCGGGGATAAGCCCAACCTTGAAACCACTGTTTCGCATACGAATTGAAAACTCAATATCCTCTGCATACCGGTCGAACCGGAACCCTTGTGTTTTTTCAAATACTTCACGGGAAATTCCCATGTTAAAACTTCTTGGCTGAAACCAGCCTAGTCGTTTTTTTCCACCACGTATACCACCCGTTGTGAGGACCGACGACATCGTGTAGCCCATTGCACGCTGAAGGGTAGTAAACGTGTCGTGCGCGCGGTCAGGCCCACCCCACGCATCCCACTGATGGATTGCCAGGGCACGCTGAACTTCAACAAAATACTGAGGTGGAATGATACAATCCGAGTCAAACACTACGAAGTATTCGCCCGTGGCATGACTGAACCCAAAATTGCGGCTTGGGCCTGGGCCGGAGTTAGGCTTAAAAAAATAGGTTACGTTGAGGCGATCGGAAAAACGGTCTACAACCGTATCGCTCTTAATGGTAGATCCATCCTCCACAATAATAACCTCGAAGTTTTTGAATGTCTGATGAACCAGGCTTTCGAGCAGCTCTTCAAGTTCCTGAGGGCGGTTATAGATCGGAATGATTACAGAAAACCGGGGACGATTCATGAGCGCTACGGTACATCAACACCGCGAAGATTTTTCTGTTGTTGATCAAATCCGACCCGGTCGATTACCAGGTAGTCGCGTCGCGCCACTGTTTGCATAGCAAAGAGCTCGGCGAGAAATCCCGTAAGAAAAAGCTGAACCCCGATGATCAGTGCTACGAGTGCGAGATAGAATACTGGCTGCTCCGTAATGTCGCGTTTCATCGGGATGTGATCAAAATAAAGCGACTTGATCTTATCGTAGAAGAGCTTTACGGTGAAGATGAACCCGACCAGGAATGACATTATTCCCAGCGAGCCGAAAAGGTGCATGGGTTTTCTTCCAAAGCGTCCTACAAACGTGATCGACAACACATCAAGCAGGCCTGTCATCCGGGTCCAGCCGAATTTTGTTCGACCATACTTCCGATGATTGTGTTGTACGACCTTTTCCCCAATTCGCGTGAACCCTGCCCACTTTGCGATCACGGGAATGTAACGATGCATCTCGCCGTACACGTTGATATTCTTCACAACAATATCCTGGTACGCCTTCAGACCACAGTTGAAGTCATTGAGCTTGATACCTGAGATAATGCGCGTGATTCTATTGAAGAATTTCGACGGAAGTGTCTTTGTAACGGGATCATGTCTGACCTTCTTCCACCCGGACACCAGGTGATAGCCATCGGTGAATATCATTCGATACAGCTCGGGTATCTCGTCCGGGCTGTCCTGAAGGTCGGCGTCCATAGTGATGATGACTTTTCCGCGTGATGCGCGAAAGCCGGTCTGAAGCGCTGCCGACTTTCCAAAATTTCTATTAAACCGAATGCCTTTGAATCGATCATCCTCAGCACTAACCTGTTGAATTTGTTTCCACGTGCCGTCAACACTGCCATCATCGATAATAATTACCTCATAGGAAAAGCCGTGTGTTTTCATCACACGGCTAATCCATTGACAAAGTTCGGGGATAGATTCCTCCTCGTCCTTTGCAGGTATGATTACCGAAATATCAGGCGTTGCAAGCATTTACGTTTATATCCCCCTCTCCGGGCTATTCTTCTGCGTGAAAATGGTTATGATAAGTGCGAATATGACAGAAAGTACGATGCCACCAAACAGCCCCATCACAAGCATCATCCCCGGGCTCATAAAAGACGACGTGATCTGCATCGCCTGCTCGATCTGAGCTTCGGACATTCCCTGCTTTTCGAGCGCTTCCAGTTGCTTGTCTTTTATTGCATCCAGGTAGCCGGAGTCGATAAAACTGATATAGATGAACACAAAGACGGAACTGATCACGCTTGACACCAGCGCATACCAAAAGGCAATTCCTATTCCCTGGCCATAAGACATATAACCGTCACCATTATCTTTGAAGTACTTTTGAGCCAAAACGATAAAGACAATTATCAAAACCCAGCCTAAATATTGTGCGGGTCCCTGGCTGTCGAGTCCGGCGACGCTCATCACCAAAAACCAGGCGATTGACACAATTCCGCCAATTAGTCCATAGCGAACTCCTGCAGAGCGTGTAGTAACCGTTGATTCAATTTGATCATTTTCCATAATTAGTGGGGTTGGTTAGTTTTTCTTAATATAACAGATAAGATTAAACTGATGAAAAAACCTATCATCATGCCCTGAGCAAAATGCGTTATCACCAGCGTCGTAATGTTGGTCGCAGGTAATTCCGCCAAATTACGCTCGTAAGTCTCTTTTCCTATCCGTGCCCGCTCCAAATCCTCGTCCGTAAACTTCTGCAGGTAAGCCGTCATCTCCCGAACATAGTCCGGCACAAAATCCAGTTCCAGCGTCCCGAAAATCCAAAGGCCCAAGCCTGCAATACTGGACGCTACTACAACCACGATAAAACTTCCGAACAAACCCTGCCAGAAATACAACAGCCCATCCTGATGAAAGTCGCGAAACTCTTTTAGGGAAAAGAATATGAAAACTCCGAAGAGGAGTATCCTGAAATCAAAAAAAGGAGCAATCAGAAAAGGATGGCGGCCGATATAATACAACACCACCAGAACAACGGCCGACAGCAATCCGGCAATTAATCCATTTCGAATGGAAACTCTTAAAAGTGTGGATCCTTTCATAACGCCGGATCAATCCAGATCTGCCCCCGATTAAAAACAGCAACCGCCTTGCCTTCAAGCTCTTTGCCCCACCAGGGTGAGTTACGCGACTTGGAATAGTTGGTCTTCTCGTCAAGTTGCCATTTCAACGCTGGATGAAACAGCGTCAGATTTGCCGGCGCACCTGGCTCAAGGACATGTACATCAAGTCCCAGCAGTTTCCTGGGGCCTGAGGTTACTTTTGGGAGCAGAACTTCATAATCCACCACCTTCGACAACGCAGCCAGGTTTGCGCCAAAGGTCTGCAGGTTGATTATTCCATATTCGGCAGCGTCGAACTCCGTCTTCTTCGACTCTTCATCCTGCGGCACGTGGGCGGAGCAAATGACGTCAATCGTACCGTCCTTCAGGGCCTTGATAATAGCGTCGTTATCAGCTTTTTCGCGGAAAGGGGGGTTCACCTTGAAGTTGGAGTCAAAGCTGTGCACGCTGGCATCATCAAACAGCGACTGATATGCCGCGATGTCGCAAGTCACGTTTAATTTTTTCTTCGCCGCACGAATCAGATCGAAGGCTTTGCCGGAGGACATTCGCGCAAAGTGGAGTCGACCACCGGCGTATCCAAGCAATTCAAGATTCCGTGTAACGATAATATCTTCGGCAATCCGCGGCAATCCCTTCAATCCCAGCATGGTACTGTTCACCCCCTCGTGCATCTGCCCAAACATGTTTAGCCAGATATCTTCCGGATGATCTATCAGAAGTCCCCCAAACTTTTGCAGATACTGCAGCGATTTCAGCAGGATATCGGTGTGCCAGATCGTTTTCAGTCCATCGGTAAATGCGACCGCACCGGCGTGATGCAGATCAATCATCTCGGTGAGCTCCTCCCCTTTGCATTGCCTGGTCACCGCCGCAAGGGCATGAACCTGAACAAGACGGTTTGAATTCCCGCCGGTAACATAACTTATTTCATTTTTTGTCTGGATGGATGGCAAGGTATTTGGCAGCACTGCCAGTTCCGTAAACCCACCGCGCATGGCGGCTTCTGTTCCGCTGTTTATATCTTCCTTGTGCTCGAAACCCGGATCAGGAATGGACGTCCCGAGGTCGAACCATCCCTGCGAAAGGATCATCCCTTTCGCCTTGATGAGCTTGTCGTGAGAGAAGTTCTTTTCCCCAATCTCCTGGATCCGGCCGTTACTTATCAGTACGTTGGCCTCCTTACCGTTCCATTCAGAGCTGGGATCAATAATTCGTGCGCCTTGGATTAAAACTTTCATTCGATCAGGTTACGGTTACAGAACTGCCGTCTAACTGGTGCGAGTTTACAAAGAAAATAGGCTTCGATGGGAGAAATTCGACTAAAGAATACAGTTTGATACTGTTTCCTGGACCTGGTTATACGCAGGTGAGCGCGGTCGCCGTGTATTATGGCTTTGACTTCCAATTATTTCATGAATCGAATCAACAAAACTTCGGCAGCGAGAAACAGCAACGCCAGCAGGATCGCATACTTCCAGAGTGGCGTTCCCAGATATCGCTCCCTTATCTCATCGCCGAACGATTCCGTATCATCAGATTCGAAGAACCTGATGTTTCCTCCGCCGAAAAAAGACGCGATTTCCTGCTGATCAAGCTGAGCCATCAACGATTCGCTGCGATCCGGATTAAATGCCAGCAAGTCAACCGTGTCAGACGCAGCCACTACACGATAGAAGCCGGCCTTGACCGTATGCCGTGGAATATCGAGCACCACCTGCCGACCAATCCGACGCTGACCTGGAATTATTTCCTCATCGTTGACCAGTTTGATCTGTTCGTCGTCGGCAAGTGAATCCAATCTGAGCGTCAACAAACTTTCCCGCAATTGATAATAAAGTCGCTGTTCATTACGCTTACTGGTAGTTGCCATCCGGTACATCACCGGAACAAAAAGCGCGTGGTTGTAAAAGTCCGTATAACCTGCTTCAAGGGGTGAAGCAAGCACAAACAGCGTTCCTTGTCCGGAAAAACGGCTCAAGAAAGGTTTATCGTTCTTGAACCGCAGGATTGCAGACCGGTCAGCCCCCCAATCTATTACGGGCAGTGCCTTTGGCATCACCATAAAGTTGGATTGCTCTTCAAAAACGTTTTCAAAAAATGGATTAGTGAACTCCGGCCTTTCCAGGTCTTGTGTAGCGCGTGCCGAAACGCGGCTGAAAACCGGAAGCTGAAGGAAGGTCTTCAGGCTGCCTTCATCGGGATTCTTACCCGGAATTACGAATACTACACCATTCCTGTTGAGATATTCGCGAAGAGCCAGCTGCAGCGGGTCGTCGATATGATCCAGACTGTTTACTACGACGAGGTCGGCTTCAGCCAGGGTACTGTAATTGAAGTTCGAAACGGGCGAACTGCGGAATGTGAATATTTCACGATTACCATAAACGCGTTCTATTGGCGTTACGGCATCGGAATTCTTTATCTCAATCACGCGGATCTTGTCGCGATAGTTCAAACTGAAAAAGAATTCATTGTCAAAGCTCACCGGATAGTCGTTGAATGAAACACTTGCTCTGTTCAGTCCGTCAAGCCGGGTTGTAAGATCAAACGCTGCTTCGCTCAAACCTCCGGCCGGCACACGCACGTTGGTGGCACCTGCCTGAATGCCATTGAGATTCAGCTTCACGTTTAGCTGATCGACGTTTTGTTTGCCGTCGTTGCGAACCTTGACGCGCAACACATTGCGTTCACCGCTGGATGCAAGGGGATTCTCAAGATAGACGGTATCGACAAATACGTTGGCGAGGTTATCAAAAGTTATAGGGACCAGATGCCAGCTGAAAATCGAATCCGTGTTTGACGGATTGGGGATTCCGGCAGTACTTTTCTGGAAATCAGATATCCAGAATATCTCCTGCTCACCCGATCCCGGGTCGCGCAGCATTCGCTGCTTCACTTCATCAATGGTACGACTCACCGGCGACAACCGGATTTGCGACATCAACTCCTGTATTTCGGTTTTGGTTTTGAAAGTATTCGAATATGGGGCAAAGTCGTTTGTAACCAGTCTATATCGGGCATCGACAGGAAACGTCTCAACGATTTGCGAGATAAATGCAATCCCGGCATCCAGACCTCGGGTGCGGTCGCTGATCGGCGCCGACATACTTTGCGAGTTGTCGAGGTAGAACACAACATTCTGGTGGTTCACCTGTTCTTCACGGGCTGGCAGAATAGGTTGGCAGAATGCAATGACGAGAAAAAACAAAAACAGCAGCCGCGACGCGAGAATAAGGTAATGCTTCAGTTTTCGCTTTGCCGTGGTGTTCTCCTTGACCTTTTTCAGGAACCGGTTATTTGAAAAATATACGCGACGGGTTTTCCGGAAATTGAAAAGGTGGATGATAATCGGAACGGCCAGTACGCCCAGTGCCCAGAAAAATGATGGATGTAAAAAAGTCATCAGCGTTAAAGTTAATTCTTAATTGCCGAATCAGTAGCTGGTGGAGCTACAATTTGATAAACGGCCCTGTGACTTTTTGATTGTGAAACGATTAGGAGTGAAACCTGAAATTTTATGGCCTATCATACCAAGATAAGACCGGCAGAGTTGAACACCAGTTCGGTCGCCGACATTGCGTTTCTTCTTCTGACCTTTTTCCTGATGACCACTGTAATCAACAACGAAAAAGGGCTGACCATGACCCTACCCGAATGGCGGGATATTTCTGTCGAACACCCGGTTAACGAGCGAAACCTTTTCAAAATTCAGATCAACTCCATGGATGAACTGTTAATTCGTGGTGAACGAACCACCAGTCTGGACGGACTGCGTGCAAGCATCAAAGAATTTATTTTGAACAACGACTCGGAGCCTAACATTTATCGGAAAACCTGAAGGCAGCCATTGTTTCTATAAAGGCCGATCGCGGCACGTCGCACGCGGCATTTATGGAAGTGCTTGACGAGTCGCAGGCAGCATACTATGAGATCTATTCTGAGCGGGTTGGTCTCAGCCCTGATGCTTATCGTGCGCTGCAAGCTACCATTCCCAGTGATCGTCTGATTATCGACCAAGCAAAAGAAGGTATCCCGATGAACATTTCGATCGCCGAGCCCACAGAACTATCTCCGAGGTGATGGCTTTTATTTGACGCGTAGCGAAGGTGGCAACCCGCGTTAAAGATAAGTCTAGTCAATCAGAAGGGGTGCTAGCCAGGGGCCCACTCCCGGACCCACTGGCGTAGTTACCCCGAAAACCTTTAACAGAAATTCAGTAGCGAATACCTCGACAAGCGTCGATGTGCAGTCTCCGAAATGTCGCCCCTCGTGTTGTAATGTAAACAGGAGCCACAGAGAATTCTGATATCTGAAGTCAGAATGGAAGTTCGCCCAACCTCGTACTACACCCCAAGCGTGGTCGTGTATCCGTTTGTTTTTAACCTTTCGTTGTCGTTGTCTTATTTACGTTCGTAGCCAAATTGACCCGTATGTCAATGTACGATTAACCAGCTTGCGATGCCTGCGAGGCCATTCACTACCGAATGTTTTTTGGTTTATTATTTTCTAACATTTTATTCAATCTCATTATGTCATTTTTGTGTTTGCACAGTGTTTATTTTCACTTAGGAAAAACGTCGGGGATGTTCGATAGCGGAACGATATACCGACGTAGTTCCCAGACCAGGTGAAGCGCTACCCATACACCCTTGATGACCACCTTGAAATGTGCAACCGGATACATCACTCCCACTCCAGTAGTCTCTCTCTGAAGGATATTTTCCCGGGGAGGCAGGTATCACCAGCAGAGCACAACAGGAACACTGGACGATGCATGCACATCAAGGGCGGCTCGCGCCAATATCTGAACCATGCGATTAACCTGGATTCAAACAAGCCCTACTGCTTGCCTCTGAGCATGACCAGGTCATTCACATTGATCTCCGTTATATATCGTTTTTCGCCGTTTGCGGTTTCGTAACTTCGGTGCACAAGTTTCCCCTCAATGGCAATTTCACTACCCTTCTTCAGATAATTCGACACAAGAGTTGCAAGCCTGCCCCATAATACCAGATTGTGCCATTGCGTATCCTCTACTTTCTCGCCCTTGTGATTTGTGTACGTCTCGTTCGTCGCGAGTGTAACACTAGCAACTTTCATTTTGCTCTTCTCAAACGTTTTAATCTCGGGGTCCTTGCCCAGGCGTCCTATCAGTTGAACGCTGTTTCTTAAACTAGCCATGGTATTCGTGTTGTTTTGAATTAATATTTTTTTTTAAGTTTAAGTCGCGACTGATGATTCAAATATCACCCCGATAAGTCTTATTAGTCGTATACTAAACGTTTATAGACGTATCTAAACGTTTACTTACAGATAGCTAACTAAAACCGTTGTACTAACATGACTACTATCGAAAAAACCTGCCAGGAGTGCGGGACCAGCATCCGCGGACGCGCTGACAAAAAGTTTTGCTCCGATCAATGCCGAAGCACGTATTTCCACCGGGCCCGCCCAGAGGAGTACACGTACGTAAAACGCATCAACGCCATCCTCAGAAAAAACTGGCGTATCCTCTGCGAGTACCCGGCATCGGCGAAGAAACCCATTCACGCCACCGAATTAAGACTTCAGGGCTTTGACTTCGGGCACTTCACCAGCTGTGATATCGACAAGGATGGACTACGGCGTTACTATTGCTATAACAAGGCTTATATTGAACTCGAAGACAACGTCTACCTGGTGATCCGCTAGCGTCCGCAGCAACGCTCCGTCCATGAGGCTTGACGCCGTAGCGCCAAGCCTGCCACGCATCTCTATGCAGGCTTATGGACGGCATCGGTCCACGCCTCTGTAACAGGGTCTGACACGGACCCTGACAGGCAACTACTGCCCTATACGGTATCCGGCAGCGTCTGGCTGAACATACTGGCTGCGTGAAAAATCGGCCTGTACCCCTCAAGTTGCCTGTGAATAAGATAGATTTAAACCTCAAACCAGCAGCTTTTTGCACAAATGCTTGGCCGTTAGGAATTTTTATCCGTAATTTATTCCATAGCACGTAATCCTGACCCTGTCCATCCCGGAACTGTGCCAGCGGTTGAGATTATATCGTTAGAGCTTAATGTTATGTTGAAGCGGCACCTTTCTCAAATCAGCATACAACGCGGGTTGTGGTGTGAGGCAATTGGGGGCGATTATATGAGGGCCGGGGCAGGCTCAGGTAGTGGGAATTTGAACATTGATTTCTCGCGAAACGACTTCTACGAAAGATATGATACCGCTATCGCTGGATCCGATAACAATACTCCCTCAAGACCTTAACCTTACCTTTTTAAATAAATATGGCAAAATCCAAAACATCTAAAGTTAAGTTCCTCGCAGGCGAAAAATGGAAGGAACTCGATCTCAAGAAGGGAACCACGACCAAGCGGTACGCCGTCTCAGATAAGGGACGTATCATCAGCTTCAAAGATAAAATGGAAGACGGATACATCCTGAAACCCCGACTGACTCAAGGCTACCCAAGCATCACGATAGGAAGGGAAGAAACCCGCCAGAATTACTATATACATAGATTGGTGGCCGAGTACTTCTGCCGCCAGGGAAGTCCGAAGAACGCCTTCGTTATTCACCTCGATCACAAGAAGCACAATAACAAGGCATCAAACCTCAAGTGGGTCAAGCACGAAGAACAAATTGAGCACGCTAAGAAAGACCCAAATGTAGTGGTCCGCATGAACCCGGATGAAGGCCCGAAACTCACCGCCGATAAGGTGAAGAAAATCAAACTTGCTTTGTTTAAATCGAAAAAACAACCGACACTCAAAGCGCTCGCAAAAATGTTCAAAGTCTCTGATATGCAGATTCACAGAATCAAGACTGGTGAGAACTGGAGCCACGTGAAAGTGTAACAGTCGAAAATCCTGAATACAAGAGCCCTCTTCCGAGGGCTTTTTCATATAAACCAAATTACCATGCGAAAACTCGTCCTCTCCATCGCTATCCTGATCATTGCGCTTCCTGTATGGTGCCAAACGAACCGGATTGAATTTACGGATGTTTCCGATCCCGCCCGCGAAGGCGTCTCGCCACAACGGCTGAAGCTTATCGACAAAACTATAGAAGGATATATTAAGGCCGGAAAGATTCCCGGAGCCTCGGTGTTCATCATGAGAAACGGAAAGGTTGTCTACTACAAAGCGTTTGGATATAGCGACGCTGAAAAGAAAACCCAACTGAAGAAAGACGACATCTTTCGCATCGCATCTCAAACAAAGGCCATTACAAGTCTCGCTGCAATGATGCTGTATGAAGAAGGTAAATTCCTTCTCGACGAGCCGGTTTCGAAATACATACCGGAATTCAGGAATCCAAAAGTTCTCACCTCCTTTAACGAAAAAGATTCGTCCTATAAAACCGAACCAGCGCGAAGCGAGATAACGATCCGCCATTTGCTTACACATTCATCGGGGCTTGACTACCCTGCAATAGGCACCCCACCGTTTCGCGCCATCTATGCCAAAGCCGGAATCCCAAGTGGAATAGGCAACAACAGCGAAGTTCTCGGTGAAAAAATGAAGCAACTCGGAAGCCTCCCGCTGCGTCATCATCCAGGAGAGACGTGGACTTATGGATTGAGTTCAGACTTGCTGGGTTACCTTATCGAAATTTGGTCAGGCATGTCGCTCGCGGACTTTTTTCAAAATCGCATCTTCGAACCGTTGGGAATGACGGACACGTATTTTTACCTCCCTTCAGACAAACACAAACGACTCGTGCCTCTCTATAGTGGCAGCAACAATTCTCTCACAAAATTTGAGGGTAAGGCTTACGACGGCACTGATCCGGATTATCCAACCTTGAAGGGGACATACTACTCCGGAGGTGCCGGTCTTTCATCAACGGTGGCTGACTATGCTAAATTTCTTCAGATGTTTGTAAACAAGGGTGAACTCAATGGAGTCAGACTGCTAAGCCGAAAGACTGTTGAATTGATTTTGACGAACCAGTTAACTGGTGATGGAACTCCCGAATACGGTCTAGCCTTCGGACTTGAAACACCGAAAAATGATCATCAATCTATTGCTACCGTCGGCTCATTCCAATGGGGTGGAGCATTTAGTACGCATTATTGGGCTGATCCGGTTGAGAAGCTGATAGGTGTTCTCTACACCAACGTTTACGAAACAGCCGCGTGGGATATTGGTGAGCGATTCAAGATTCTTACTTACAGCACCATAGTCGATTAAGGACAATAATAACATTTAAAACAAAGGCCCGTCAACGGACGGGCCTTTGTTTCAAGTCTAGTTTTCATTTATCCTAACCTTCCGGTGATAACCATTCGACAACTTGTTGAACGGCATGTGCACAACAAGTTCATCACCCTCAAACGTAGCATGTATCTTACTGATATCAATATAGTATGGAACAGCGCGGTTGTAAACGATTTGTGGCACCTGCACCAGTTTGTCATAAGATGCGATATTGATATAGTAGTATATGGTTAAGTGGTTGTTATGTATCTCAACATTCATCGCATGTTTACCGATGCCGGCGACCCTGAAATGCAGCTCCCGGCCATACTCAGATTCAATGATATTTTGCTGTGGTTCGGTAATACCTCCGCTTAAGGTGTTAAGAACATCAACCGTAGTTATGAGATCTAAACTCTGGTTATTGTTACTTTTCTTTTTCATTGCACATTCCTCCTTCTCATCATTTCTTTAACAATCCACATACCAGCGAAGGATTAACGTCAAAAAGACATAATAAGCGGGAAAATAGCGGCTGTATCGTGTCACGATGGAGGTCATCACACCCTTTTTACGGCCCTCAGTGCCGCCTGGAACAGCGATTTAGAACCGGTAATTCCAAAAGTTGTAGATGAATTTTCATACAAACAACCCGATGATGAGTCCACATTGACTTCATCATTGATAGCAGGCCCGCTACTGATTCTTAAAACGCAGCTTAAACACCAGCAGCGTCGCAGCAAGCATCAGCGTCACCAGATTGGCAGCAATGACTGGTATATCCCGAACGATGATACCGTAGATGAGCCAAAGGGCTACACCTAAACAAAATAGCGAAAACATTCCCAGCGAAAGATCTTTGGCTGACCGACTTTTCCAGGTTTTGATTACCTGCGGCAGAAAAGCAGCTGTTGTAAGTGACCCGGCCACAAGCCCCAGGATTTGGACATGATTCATAGACGAAGCGTTTGTAACGTCAATACAAATATACGACGTTACGAAACGCAGGATTCTTTATGTAATGAATGTTTATCAATCGATCCTCTATATCGATTGCAGTCCGCCATCAGCTCAAGCCGTCGCAGCCGTGGGTTCAATTACCCTTGCCATTCAAAAGGTGATCCGCAGCTATGATCAGGAACAGGTAGTCGGTAGTACCACCACCGAGTACGTATTCTGTCTGCTGCCAGAGGAATGGCCAGGTAAGCAACTCGGGATAGTCAGGACGGATCAAAGCAGTGCCAGATCCGATTCCACCGGGGATATATGACCAGTCAGCCCTGTTAAGCCCATAGGCTGTTGTCAGGGATTTGGAACCCACCCCCGAAGCAAACGATGATGTGTTTGTACCGGGGTGCACGCCAAGAATGAAATTGATCGCATGAAGCATATAGCTTTCCGGAAAAACATCCGGAAAGAACCGATGGAGCACGTAGTGTTTCACACCTATGCTTTGGATTCCCCATCCTGCGCCCCAAATATCAGGCTTATAAGGCACGCCATAAGGGTTTTCCTTTTCTTCAGCTGCAACGCGCGCATGGTATTCTTTGACTGCATTTTTAATAGCGGCTGAAAACTTTTTGTTTTTCAATTGATCAACCACAGGAGCGACAATCGCAGCCGTAAACGCTGCGCGTTCAACGATCTCCTTTTGGTGGCTAAGAATCCAGTCAGCATATTTTTTGTCTGAAGTAGATCTGAACATTTCCACTGCAGCACTAAGCCGTACAAGCGGGTGCGGCTCTTTGGTTCTGTCGTACAACTCCCCGGCTATTCGAAGACATTCATCGGCGAGAGAAGGATTGAGCTCCTTCAACACCCGTGCTGTAGCAGCAAGCGCAGCCGCCGTTTCAAGTTCGCGGCGTGGGTTATCTTCCGTAAAAATCCAGCGATCATCGGGTGAACCAGGCAATCCCACAGGCGGCGTGTCGGACTTTTCCTCTCCCTTGAAGAACACATTATCTGTCATGTTCACGGGATCTCCCAATAAAACGTATTGCCTCAGCGTAGGACAGATCACGCCGCGGTATAGACGCCCGAGCGCATTGTATCCAGCTACGATCGATAGTGCACCATGCTCAATTTGTTGAAGGAAATCATTCTTTCCGTCGGGAACCTGAATCTCTACAAGCTTATTTTTCTGATCAATGGTGGTGTTGTCGTAATCCGGACGGAACATTTCGTAGATGAGCGACAAATTATGGATTGTTGCAGCCTGACTTTCGATGCGAAGATCAAAATCACCCGCATCATGCCATCCGCCCTGATCCATTCCCGGAACGATGTCACCGGTTTTGAATTTATCCTGTAACGCGGAAGCTCCCTGTATGTAGCCGTCGAAATGATTGTGGTTAAGCGGCGCCATCCGGGCATCGTCGAGATGGCATGCTCCATGCCATACGCGATAGCGCTCATTCACGCGCATGTGACACATCTGAACCGGAAGAAAATACTCGATAGTAGGCTGCCATACGTGACGCTGGTAGACGTCGGCGCTGATCTGGAAGGGGCGCGATTCAAAGTCGCCATATTGAACGCGATACATTCCCGGCGCCGTAATATGTGAAAAGTCGAATTGAAGGTACCGGTATCGCAGGAATTTTCCCCACTCCTTCGGCGCGGCCTCCAAGACCTTTTCGCGGCCATTTGCTGTTATCTTATATAGCGTTACAGGCAACCTGCGATCATCCTTGAGATCAGTTTCAATGTTGGCAATCTTCTGCTGCTTTGGATGATACCCTACCTGCGACACCTGCACCACAGGTTCGTGACGCCAATTCGGAATTGCATTGGGCGTAACAATCCATTCAATAGCATTGGTCGTTGCCCCGGCGGGAACCAGGGATCGAACGACAAACCACCCGTTGTTGTGTTTGCCGCGGCCATCAAGGAGCTGCAACTCATCTCCCTTCGCTGTTTCGATAGTCATGCGCTGGCGATCAGACTCGGGAGCAATGACGAGCTTCTTCCCTTTTGCCATTGGTTCAATCTGCCATTCGCCATCTGAATCTTTAAACATGGGCCCATTCGCCTGCTGAGGGAAGATGCCGAAATTATTATCTGCGTAGTATGACTTACCAAAAAGGAAACCAGGGAATAACTCAAAGTTGAATCCTACCTTGCCTATCCACTCCGCCGGCAGAGGCTTGTCGAGGTCAACAATGATCCTGAAAGATCTCCCCTGCGGAACAACCTTAAGGGTATATGCAAATCGGAGATCCGGATAAATGATCGGATTAAATCCTTTCCGGTCTTTCGACTCATCTGGGTACTCCATACGAATGCTGATCTCCTGCTTGTCGCGGTTTACCATACGCGTTCCTACCTTCGGAACGGGTTGCCACTGCCCGGGTGCGGGTTCAAGCCGAAGGTCGCCGTTGGTTCCAACCCGAAGTCCGTTTTGAATTATTCCTACACCACCCTGGTGGCTCTCAGGATAGAAATCATGAGCGAGCATTACGTTGAGCCCGGTCATTTCCAGATAGTCCTGATCATTGATACGCAACACCTCATCCTGGGCATTGGTTGTCAGCACGCACATCGATGCGATGGCGCAAAGCACGATTCGTTTCATAGTTCTTTTTCTTGAGATGTCGTTCAGAACGACTAATGGCAATATAAAAACGCGGTGGAATTTTCCTAATGACGAATGCCACCGTTTGCGAAACATTTATAATGATGGTCTTTATTTATGACGGGACCTGCGTGCGTTTCCCCCCTGCAGCGATAGATTGATAAATAGCTTCAATAACTTTCATGTCGCGTACACCCTCATCGCCCTCGGCCGTGGAACCCAGTTTTTCATTTATACAAATAGCCATGCCGTCGAGTTGAGCAGCCTGATGATTCACCACGGGAAGGTCCAAATCACCTTTGTGCGTTTTGCCTTTGATAGGGCCATACCCAAATGCAGGGCGCAACTCCAGCCATCCATTTTCGGCACTGATCATCAGTCGTTCAATATTTGATGCGTATGTTGTAGAACAAAGGGCAACTTCACCGCCGGGAAATTCCATCTGCCATGAAATGGTTTCATCTACCTCGCGGAATTTCTCCTTGTCAGTTTTGAATTCCTGCGCCGTAACAAACAAAGGCTCTGCCCCGATACTGTAACGGGCTCCCTGAATCGCATAGATACCGACATCCATCATTGCTCCTCCGCCCGCGAGTGCTTTCTTCAAACGCCATTGGTTCGGGTCACCAATACGGAACCCCATTTCACTCTGAACGATCTTAACCTTGCCAAATTCTTTCTGCTGCCCCACACGTCTCGCCTCCAGATTGAATGGCTCAAAGTGGAGACGATAGCCCACGAAGAACCTTACGCCTGCCTTCTTACACGCTGCCACCATTTCTTCGGCTTCCTTCACCGACACTGATACCGGTTTCTCGCATATCACATGCTTTCCTGCCTTGGCCGCACGGATAACATATTCATGATGCATCGAATTGGGCAACACCACGTACACAATATCGATATCCTTGTTGTCAGCAATCTTATCGAAGTTTTCGTAGTTGTATATATTTTTATCTGACAGCGCAAAACGCTCCTTCCATTTACCAATTTTTTCCGGTGTACCGGTCACGATTCCTCTCAGCTCGCAATGGCGTGTTTCCTTGAGTGCCGGGGCCAGGCGCCCTTCGCTGTAACTACCAAGACCAACTAGCGCAACTCCAAGCTTACGCCCCTGGATAGGACTGTAAAGCGTGTTATTCCCAAGTGCCGGCATGGTTAACATTGAGGCACCAAAAGCCATGGATGACAAAAAAGTCCGTCGTGATTGAGGGTTCATATTTTTTGAATTTAAAATGAAGACAGCAACTGCATCAGCAGCCAGTAGTCAATTCAGATGATGATTATTCAGATTGGATTGCATTGTTCAATATTCCATCGCCCGGATCGCTTTTTCTCCTCACTTGTATTCCCTGATCAGTTTCGCTATCGTTCGTATTCCCTCCTCCACTTTATCGCTCCATGGCTCACCAAAACTCATCCTGAAACAATTTTCAAATCGCCCCTGAGAAGAGAAGATCTGACCTGGAGAGATACCTATATTGTGTTTCAGAGCGCGTTTGTGAAGTCTGAAGGTATTAATTTTTTTATTTAGTTCAATCCAGAGTACGAAACCACCTTCGGGTCTTGTAATGCGCGTGTCTTCAGGGAAATATTCCGAAATCGCCTGGATATAGCGCAATGCGTGTGTATGGAGGGCCCGCCGTAAATTTCTCAGGTGTAGTTCGTAACGACCGTTGCGAAGGAATTCTGCAATCGCAGCCTGACTTAATGTATTAGTGGAAACGGTATGCATCCGCTTCAGGGCAATGATCTGATCCTTGAACCTTCCCGGAATTGCCCACCCTATTCGATAACCTGGAGCCAGTGACTTCGACACGGATGAACAGTGTAAGACAAGCCCTTTCTTGTCAAACGTCTTACAGGTCTTCGGACGCGTCTTCCCGAAGTAAAGTTCCCCATAGATATCATCTTCGATCAACGGGATTTCCTTTTTCGCCAGCATATCAACAAGGCGCTTCTTATTCACATCAGGCATGCAACTTCCAAGGGGGCTGTTAAAATTATTAACGAAGAGACATGCTTTGATATTGAATCGTTTGATCGCCTTTTCAAGGTAATCCAGATCAGCTCCTGTAACCGGATCCGTTGGAACTTCTACCACTTTAAGACCATGGCTCTCCATCAGCTGGAAGATGGCGTGATAGGTTGGGCTTTCAATCGCCACGGCGTCTCCTGGTTTCGTTACTGCCCGAACGCAGAGAGATAGCGCTTCAACGGCTCCCGCGGTAACTACAACATCGTCTTCCGAAACGACTCCGCCCCAGTTAAAAGACTGCCGCGCAATCTGCCGACGCAGTTCTACGTTGCCCTGAACGTGTTCGTAGTGCAGACAACTGGTGGGCGATTGCCGCAACACATGCATCAGCACCTTGTTCAGCTTGGCTGTGGGAAGAAGTGGTTCGGGTGGTGCCGCTAATGCGAAGTTTAACAAGCTTGGTGAACGAAGGTCCAGATAGACGCTGTCGATCATATCGTTGATACTTACCGGAACAGCATCATCCGGTGTTTCACAGACGCGGGGCAGTTCAAGGATGTGGCGTGGCGAATACTTAACGTAATATCCCGACTGAGGGCGAGCTTCGATCAGCCCTTTACTTTCTAGGTGATAATACGCCTGAAACGCCGTACTAAGGCTTATCCCCTGTTCTTTGCTCAGTGCTCTAACGGAAAGCAGCTTATCGCCCACCTTGAGCACCTGCTTCGAAATAAGTCGCTCAATTCTTTCGGCAACTTCGTGATATTTATAATCCTGACGTGTAATGGTTTCGCTCATAATTCCTGGCGAACCAAAATACAATTTTATTCGTGACTCTCAATCATATGGATTGCCCAGCTTCAAAAGAACCAATTTTTACCTCTGTTGAGATTTTTAAGGATTGGATTTTTGAACTTGGATCTAAAAAGACAAACAGCCGTGACTTGACTTAATTTGAGTTTGTTAACAGGAAGCATAAAACCCGTTGTATCAAATGGAATGAGCAAAATAATGGTTTCGCCCTCAAGCAATACGATATCGTCTACAGCTGTGGTAAAAAATCCCTCCCCCAACAACGGACTACTGATACCCACGGCTCTCCCGGTTTCTTTGCTTTCCACCAGAATCTTCAAAATTTCCTGGGATTGATGCGTTTTATCGATCGTTTTTTCACCCCGACGAAGATCCCCGTTCCCGTACATCGGAATTGGATCAAACTCCATACTTGTCTGTTTCACGTTCCATAACGAGATAGACAAAAAAAGCATGCCATCCATCATAACGGTTGGTCTATATGCCAACGCAAATTTCAGAGCCGTCGCCCTGGTGTTCACCTACTGCATCGAACGGTTGGAATTGAGATAACAGAAGAAATCGCCAATCGAAAGTCCATGAATGGTCAACAGCCTGTGCAGGCTCTTCAGCGTAAGATTTGCCTTCCCTTTCTCAATTCGCCAATACTGAATCATCGGCAGATCGTGATCATTGGTGAAATCCTTGATGCTGTCATATCCTTTTTGAAGGCGAAGTTCGGCCAATGCGTGACCGATTTCGCCCATGATATTCTGAAGTGAATGTTTAGTTTTCATAACACTGATATTTTTTCCAAAATATTATCGCCCATGATAATCCTTGGATATAGACACCTTACACCAAACAATCTGCCATTTCCTCATCCACACGGTACGTTATCTTTAAAGAAAAAAGCGACCGTTCACCGGATATTGTAGAAGCCCCTCCCCACCATAACGGCGTTTAGTAGTGGAATGATAACACACTTTTCTTTTTACCAACTGTGGACTCAAACCACAACTATATCGCTTACACCGCGAGGCAGACATTTGATATTCTACAAACAATTTCGATATTGATTTCCCTGTACTGCTATGAAAATTCTTAACCTCATCTCGGGCCCAAGAAATATCTCAACTGCATTGATGTATTCCTTTGCCCAACGTCCTGATACAGTCGTTCTCGATGAACCGTTTTACGCCGTGTATCTGGATAAGACGGGGATTGACCACCCTGGCAAGGAAGATGTTCTCAACACACAGCCCCGCAGCGAACACGAGGTCGTTGACCAGATTACAGGTCTCGGAGACTCGCAGCTGGTGTTCATCAAGAATATGGCTCATCATATGGAAGTTCTTGAGAGAGATCTACCGTTCTCTTCCACGGAAATTTTCCTGATCCGGAATCCTTACCAGATAATTGCCAGCTATGCCCAGGTAATTGAACGGCCTGTGATGCGTGACATTGGTCTTAAGTTCCAATACGAGTTGTTCACCAGAAAACTTGAACGTAACCACAACCCTATTGTTGTCGATTCCACCGTCCTGTTGGAAAATCCTCCAAAGGTCCTTGAAAACCTCTGTCACAAAATTGGCGTGCCCTTTTACGCAGAAATGCTGAAGTGGGAACCCGGCCCCAAGTCTTACGATGGTATATGGGCAAAATATTGGTATGCGAATGTTCATCGTTCTGACTCTTTCCAGAAACAGGAAACGAGCCATCGCGAACTACCTGCACACCTCGCGAAATTGTATGAGCAGGCGCGCGAATACTATGAAAAACTGGTACCTTACGCCATTCAGCCTTAACAACAATTTAAATCCAGATATGCTCCAGCGTTTTAATCCAAAGAATGAAGCGATAAAAGTATTTGTCGGCGATAAAATTGTTCCTCGTGCCGATGCCAAAGTTTCTGTGTTCGATAGCGTAGTTCAGGGAGGCGACGCCGTATGGGAGGGACTTCGTGTTTACAAAAGTGGAATCTTCTGCCTCGACAAACACCTCGAACGCCTTGAGGCTTCCGCTCATGCACTGGCATTCACCGACATTCCTCCCAGGGATAAGATCAAGAAGGCGATCTTCGATACGTTGAAGGAAAACAACATGCGGCATGAAGTCCATATCCGCCTTACTTTAACCCGTGGGGAAAAGATCACTTCGGGAATGGACCCGCGACTCAATACCAAGGGACCATGCCTGATTGTCCTCCCCGAATGGAAACCACTCGTATACGACAACGCGTCCGGTATACGTGTTATCACCTCCTCGCAGCGACGGAACAATCCCCAGTTTCTTGACTCGAAGATTCACCACAACAATCTCTTGAATAACATTCTCGCAAAGATTCAGGCAAACGTCGCCGGAGCAGACGCCGCCATTATGCTGGATGACAACGGATTTGTCGCCGAACTCAACGACACAAACTTGTTTATGATTAAGGATCAGAAAGTGTTCACGCCCCATGCCGATGCCTGTCTGCATGGGATCACCCGCGGGCTTGTAATAGAACTGTGCCGCGAGTTGGAAATCCCCTTAGAGGAAAGGAATCTTTCGCTTACCGAATTTTACACAGCAGACGAAGTATTCGCGACAGGTACAATGGGCGAATTAACGCCCGTCACCGAAATCGATGGACGAAAAGTGATCAACCGTCACCCAAGCCGCGTTATTGACAGGCTGACGGAAGACTTCGCAAAATTAATCCCGAGATATTCAGAGCCGCTCCCGTTCTAAATGCAAAAAATAACTGATCTGGTCAAAATAACGAAAACTGAAACTGTTATAATTCCGTAAAAAGGGGAAGTTTTGTATTACGTCCACGCAAGTTGCGCCGGACATATATCAACCCTTTTGTGAAACGAGATTTATTACCGGCATATCTTGCGTTGGTCGCCATCTGTATCATTTGGGGAACCACCTACCTCGCGCTGCGCATAGCGGTGCTTCACTTTCCACCCTTCCTGTTCACTGCTTTACGACAGACAATCGCAGGAGTAATCCTCATTGGAATAACATTTCTTGTCAGCAGTAATCATAACCTTACTAAGGAACACATCTTCCGCCAGGCAGTAGCAGGATTTTTCATGATCTCCCTCGGAAATGGACTGGTAGCATGGGCAGAAATGATTATCCCAAGTGGAATTGCAGCTATCATCTGCTCGCTGATGCCGGTATTGGTAATATTAATCAACCTCGGAATACACCGCGAAGAAAAACCGAACGCTGTTGTTACTGGAGGTGTTGTACTGGGACTCGCTGGAATTGTTCTGGTCTTCAGTGAACACGTTCGCGAATTTTCAAAACCTGACTATGTCGCAGGCATCGTATTGATCTTTACTGCTGTACTCGCATGGGCAGGAGGAAGCATCTGGATCAAAAAAAGGAACAACAGCACCAATGTATTTATGAACGCCGGACTTCAAATGTTCTTCGGTGGACTATGGTTGTTTCCGCTTAGCGCAATCTTCGATGATTATGAGATGATCACGTGGACCTCCGAAGCAATTTATCCCTTCATTTACCTGGTGGTATTTGGCTCCATCATCGCTTACGTCGCATACTCGTATGCACTTCGAAAGCTACCCATGACAATAGTATCACTCTACGCGTACATCAATCCGCTCGTAGCCGTGTTTCTCGGATGGCTCGTCTTGTCCGAAAAACTCAACGGCCGAATCCTGATTGCATTCATCATAACGGTTACCGGCATTTACCTCGTGAACCGTGGCTACCGCCAGGTGAAACAGATCCAGTCACCCCTACTTGAAAAATAACATCAGTCATTATCTCAAACACATGAACGCGACGCTAAAGCAGGACCGCGAAAAAATTTCTGTTATCCTCGCAGGAGTTCAGGAGATTGCAAACAGATACTATGAACAGCAGGACAAACTTCCGCCCTCCCTTCTTGCGGGACCTTCGCTTGATAACGCCCTGCCAAATGAAGGTATCGGGGCACTAAGCGTGCTTGATGTTTTCTCTGATCGCTATGCAGGCAAGATGGCCAACATGGCTGGCCCTCGATTCTTTGGTTTTGTGACAGGCGGTTCAACTCCTTCTGCGGTTGCCGGAGACTGGCTGGTTAGTGTCTACGACCAGGTGATGTCAGGAAGCAACGATTCAGTCGCACACCTGCTCGAACGCCAGACAATAAAATGGATGTTGGAGCTCTTTGGCCTCAGTGAGCAATTCACAGGTACCTTTGTAACGGGCGCCACGATGTCAAACTTCGTCGGCATCAATGTGGGCCGCCAATGGGTGGGTGAACAATACGGACGAGATATCAGTAGCGAAGGAATGTCGGATTCGGTGCCAGTCCTTGTACTCAGCGGTGCCCCACACTCAAGCGTGCTCAAAGCGATGAGCATGAGTGGTCTTGGAAGGCAAGCGTTGCAAAAAATCGATTGTCTGCCGGACCGCGAAGCCATAGACGTCAAGAAGCTAGAACAGCGTTTACAGGAACTGGATCGCCCGGTAATTGTCGTAGCGAATGCCGGTACCGTTAACACGGTTGACTTCGACGATATACAGGCAATAGCCGATCTTCGAAGGAAGTATCCCTTTTTCCTTCACGTCGACGCGGCGTTCGGTGGTTTTGCTTCGCTTTCCGATAAATTCAGACACCTGGTTGCCGGAATCGATCTGGCTGATTCGGTCGCCATAGACGCCCATAAGTGGCTGAACGTGCCTTACGATGCCGCCATGCATTTTACCCGTCACCGGGATCTGCAGTTGAAAGTTTTCCAGAACAACGCCTCCTACCTCGGCGATCCCTCCCAGAATCCGGACAACCTCCACCTTACGCCGGAGAACTCGCGACGCTTTCGTGCACTGCCGGCCTGGTTTTCACTCATGGCGTACGGAGCTCAGGGGCATCGGGATATCGTCGAAAGGAACTGCGAGGCTGCTGCCTTGCTGGGGAAGCAAATTGAATCCTCCGAGCACTTCCGCCTGCTGGCTCCGGTGCGCATGAATGTGGTCTGTTTTACATTTCAAACGCTTGCATCCATGAACGAGGTGCGCCACTTCCTGGATGCCGTTCGCGATGACGGCCGCGTGTTCTTCACTCCCACGGTCTATCGGAATACTCCTGCAATCAGGGCGGCGATGTCGAACTGGCAAACCTCACTTTCCGACATTGAAACCGGTTTTGAAGCTCTTTGCGAGGTTTATCAAAAAATGACGGTTAATTTGAATTATAAATAATTCTACCACTATTAACAGAAGTTTTATCCTTATTTACCCGGATTATTAAGAAATTCAGACCTTCAATCCATAATGTGACATGAGTACTGCAACGACAACCATACCCATTACGCGGGTAACCCATTCGAGAATTTCAGAAACTGATTTCAACAATCTTGAGTTCGGCAAGTATCTCGCCGACCATATGTTGGTAGCCGATTTCAAAGACGGAAAATGGCAGGATCCTGAAATCGTGCCCTTCGCCGACATATCAGTTAGCCCCGCCATGCTTTCACTACATTACGGACAATCTATATTCGAAGGCATGAAAGCGTTCTGGATGAACGATGGCAACATCAACATCTTCAGACCTCATAAGCACCATGCGCGCCTCAACCGCTCGATGGACAGGATGTGCATGCCGCGAATCCCCGAAGAAATGTTCCTGCAGTCACTTCATGCGCTCGTTGAACTTGATCAGGATTGGATTCCAACCGCAGAAGGCTCGTCACTCTACATCAGGCCACTCGTGTTTGCTTATGAAGCCCGCCTCGGTGTAAAAGTTGCGGATCATTTCAAATTCATCATCATGAATAGTCCGGTTGCCGCCTATCAGGCGAAACCGTATCGGCTCAAAGTTGAAAATACCTACGTTCGCACAGCCGAAGGTGGAACAGGGTTCGCCAAATGTGCCGGAAACTACGGCGGCGCATTCTATCCCACGCAACTGGCTCGCGAGCAAGGCTTCGATCAACTGCTGTGGACCGACCACAAGGAACACAAGTACATCGACGAGGTCGGAATGATGAACGTATTCTTCGTCATCAACGGCAAACTCGTCACGCCAAAGCTCACTACTGCTATTCTCGAAGGTGTCACCAGAGACACGCTCATTACACTCGCGCATGACCTTGGCGTCGAAGTGGAAGAACGCAGGATCAGTATTGATGAAATCGAAAAAGGATTCAAATCAGGCGAAGTTACAGAAGCATTTGGTTCTGGTACCGCAGCCGTTGTAGCTCCTATTGCTGTAATCAATATCGGCGGAAACGACCTTGAAATTCCTGAACCGAAAGCCGACAGCCTCCAGTTGAAAATGAAAGAAAAACTCAACAGGATTCGTCTCGGTATTGATCCGGATACACACGGCTGGAACTACATTATTCAGAAAAAGTAATCCGAGATTTCGCTGACGATTTGAAGTTTACACGAAGCCTCTTCGTGGAGGCATGCTATTCCCTTAAGTAATCATGAGAGCTGCAGTTTATAAAAGCCCGGAACAACCACTTGTCATTGAAAATATCAAGAAACCCGTTGCCATCAAGGATCAGGTCTTAATTCGCGTTCATAACGCCGCAATCAATCATCGCGACCTCTGGTTAGTGAAGGAGCAAACCCAATCGTTTCAGCAAGGTATAACCCTGGGCTCCGATGGCGCGGGAGTAGTAGAAGCTGTCGGTGAAGACGCGAATCCGATGCTGATCGGAGCTGAAGTAGTGATAAACCCCAGCCTTAACTGGGGCTCAAACCCTGTAGTGCAGGGCGACTCTTTCAAGATCCTCGGATTCCCTGATAACGGTACGTTCAGTGACTACATCGTGGTGCCGAAACAGTATGTTTTTGAAAAACCGCCGCACCTTTCGTTTGCAGAAGCAGCAGCGGTACCGTTGTCGGGATTAACAGCGTATCGCGCACTATTTTCGAAGGCGCGACTGCGGGCAAAAGAAAAAGTACTGATCACCGGAATCGGAGGCGGCGTTGCGCTCTGGCTGTTGCAATTTGCCACCGCTTACCAGGCCCGCGTCTATGTAACTTCTGGTTCCAACGAAAAAATCGAAAAGGCAAAAGCGCTCGGAGCTATTGATGGCTTCAATTACAAAGACTCGCAGTGGGCCGAAAAAGCCAGGAAAGTGTCCGGAGGTTTCGACATCATTATCGACAGCGCCGGCGGAGCTGATTTCAATAAACTGATAGACCTGGCGCTGCCGGGAGGGAGGATTGTAAACTTCGGAAGAACGGCAGGAAACATCTCCGAGGTAGCCACCCGATCTCTCTATTGGAAACAACTATCCATCCTCGGAACTACGATGGGCACGCGAGACGAATTCCTCTCAATGCTTGATTTCCTTGAGAGCAGAAATCTGAAACCCGTGATCGACAGGGTTCTCCCGCTTGAAGAAATTCAACAGGGGTTCAAATTAATGGAAGCCGCTGATCAATTCGGAAAAATCGTTTTAAGTATTAAGTAATGAAAAAGTTTCAAGTCACACCGAACACAAAAATAACACGCCTACCAAAGCGCGGTGTCTACGACAAAGAAGCGATCTTCAGCATTATCGATGAAGCGTGTTACATCACCCTTGCCTTTGTCCGCGACGGAAAGCCCTTCATGATGCCCACCGGCCATTGCCGCATTGGCGAGTACATCTACATCCACGGGTCAGTAGGCAGCGGATACATGCGCTACTTCCAGTCAGGATGTGATGTGTGTCTGAGCGCTACCCTTGTCGACGGACTGGTTCTCGCCAGGTCGGCCTTCCATCATTCAATGAATTATCGCTCTGTTGTCATCTTCAGCAAACCTGAGATTGTGACCGATGAACAGGAGCAATATCTGGCGTTGGAAGCATTCACAGAAAAAGTGCAACCTGGACGTTGGAATGAAATCCGAAAGCCGAACCCTGGTGAATGGAAAGCTACGATGGTGATCAAGTTTCCTATCAACGAAGCATCTGCCAAAGTGCGCGTTGGTGGCCCAAAAGACGATGATGAAGATTATGTACTACCTGTGTGGGCAGGAGTCATTCCATTGAAAATTGAACGCAAGCCTGCTATTGCTGATGATCTTCTTGCTCCGGAAATTCCATTACCTGCTTATCTGGAATAATTCGCTCCCCGTCGAATGAAGATTGAACATCTGGCTATCTGGACCAACGATCTCGAACGACTGCGATCTTTTTACGGAAGGTATTTCGGTGTCACAGCCGGACCTAAATACCGCAATGAGGTGAAGGCGTTTGAAAGTTATTTCCTCGCCTTCTCAGAGGGGGCACGACTGGAAATTATGCACTGTCCAAACCTTCAGCCTGTCAACGCTGCCAATTACACAGGCCTGGCACACTTCGCCATTTCGGTGGGATCGAAGGAAAACGTGATCGCCATTACAGAACAACTTCGAAAGGATGGTTTTTGCATAACCGGGGAACCCCGTGTAACCGGTGACGGATATTTCGAAAGCATAGTCCTCGACCCTGACGGCAACCGCGTTGAAATAACGATTTAACCGTTCACCTCCACCGGCCGTTCGCGAAAGAAACGTTTGAGTGCTCGCTCAAATATTCTATCTTTTCGAAAATCTTGAAGTTTATGAGTAAATCAACGAGGCGGAAGTTTCTGCTGACAACAGCCGCAGTTACTGCGGGAGCCGTTACTTTGCCTGCATTTTCTTTACCAACTATGGACAAGACTAAAAAACAACTCACCCATCACGTATTCTTTTGGCTCAAAAACCCCGACTCCATTGAAGATCGGAACAAACTGATCGAAGGCTTACAAACACTTCGCAAGATCGAAACGGT
Source organism: Bacteroidota bacterium (assembly GCA_023417065.1). Taxonomy (GTDB): domain Bacteria; phylum Bacteroidota; class Bacteroidia; order Cytophagales; family Cyclobacteriaceae; genus Ohtaekwangia. Next base: position 4,742 of record JAEZGH010000209.1, on the reverse strand, counting down.
AAAAAAACTCTATATCGGCGTACCGGCAAGTACTGAAAAACGGGACGTCGTAGACAACAGCTACCAGGTTTCAGAACTCATGTTCTTCGACGACGTCGAAGGCCAGAACGTCTATCAGGTCCACCCGCTGCACCAAAAATTCGTGGAAGATTGCAGTCATTTGTGGAGCAAGGTCGTAGTATACGATTCCATTGACGTCTGATTCTTCTTAACCATTTCAATAAAGCCCCGACCATCACCGGGGCTTTTGTTTTCTATTAGTAAAGCAATCGGGTGGCACTTGATTTTACGTTTATAGAATAAAAAAATTATGAAAATCCTGTATGTGATGAATCCAACCTCAGGAAAAGTTAATGCTGAGGAGGTTATCTCGTTGATTCAGGATCTTTCGCAGGAATTCGATCAGGAATACGTAGTCCATTTCACAACAGGTGAAGATGATAATGAACTGCTCCAGAAAAAAGTGCGATCAACTCTACCCGATCGCGTTGTGGCATGCGGCGGTGATGGTACCGTTCAACTTGTGGGCAGGAACCTTATGGGCATGAATCTGCCAATGGCAATTCTGCCAACTGGCTCGGCAAATGGACTCGCTACAGCCCTTGCAATTCCCAGAAATACGGGGGAAGCATTGCGAATCGCGATGAGATCGAAAAACACCATCCCGCTGGATGTCATGCATATAAACGAAGAATACATTTGCATGCATCTGAGCGACCTCGGCACGAATGCATTGCTGGTTAAGAATTACGAAGAGGCCGGTGACAAAGGAATGCTGGGATACGCCAAGCACCTGATCAGTTCTATCCGGCAAAGTGATCTGATGAAATTTACAATCACCACGCCGGAGGAAACCTATGATAAGGAAGGATACATGCTCGTCATCGCCAACGCACATAAGTACGGAACCGGTGTCCAGATATCTGAAGGCTCTCCCTCTGACGGCAGGTTCGAAATATGCAATGTCCAAACCATTGACCTCGCCTCAGCAATTAAAGCCGGACTTACTGCAATCAATATTTTCCTCGACAAGGAAATGTTCTCTGACGTGATAAGCTGCAAGGAAGCTGTTATCGCGGTTACACCCAAAGCACACCTTCAGATCGATGGAGAATACATGGGCGAAGTTGGTGAGCTCAAAATAAAGATCATTTCGTCTGCCCTAAAAGTCGTCTTGCCTGATGGGGAAAACTAGTGTCATCCTTCTCAGCTTTTATGGTTTATCTAATGGAACTCATAATGTTTTCTTTGGTAAGCTCGCACACTCACCTGTAACAGATCTCAGTTTCAAAAAATACAGCTGGTTCAAAAACTTCAAAACCATCATCGGTTTATATCAATCTTCCGGGGTAGCCAACACAGCGTTTGAAATGTGTTTCGACCACGGTACCGTTCATGGTAAAACCGACCGCTCAGGATCATTCTGGTGTGAGGTTGACTTCTCGGAAAAACAAACCCGGCTCGAAAGCCTGCGTCTTCTGCCTACCGGCGAAGAAGTCGAGTTGACCCAGGACCTATACCCCAACCACATTCAACCGGTTGATTCACCCACCATCGTCATTTCTGATCTTGACGACACGCTCATACATTCTTTCATAGGAAACAAATTCAAGCAGTTCAGAACGCTGCTTTTTACATCCGTTGAAAAACGCAAGGCGGTAAAAAGCATGCAACAACTCATCAAACGTTTCGCTTTGTCGGGAACGAATTGCTTCTACCTAAGCAACAGCGAGCAGAATCTTTACCCCCTGTTATATCGGTTCCTTACCATCAATGAATTCCCTCCTGGCCCGTTATTCCTTAAGCAGTTCATCCACCTCGCTCACGTCGTCGGCAGACGCATACGCGGCAGGAAGCATACTCACAAGATGACCATGCTGGCAAAAATCATGGAGTTGTTCCCGAATAAGAAGTACATACTTATTGGCGACAATACACAAAAGGACCTGACTATTTACCTCACCCTCGCCGAGCAGTTCCCTGAACGAATACGTTATATCATCATCCGGAAAGTCCGCGATCGCAAGGCGCACGACGCCGTTCTCGCCAAAGCAGCGAAAACCCTAAAGGAAAATAACATCGGATTGTACTACGAAAAAGAATTTCCCGAAGACATCCCCTGGGATCTCTGACAACTCAGCCGAGCCACCTCTTGAATGCAGCTGCCTTCTCCCGGCTTATGTCGATTTCCGTATTGAACGGCGGCTTCAACGACACCAGCAAGCCTTTGTGAGTTGGTTTCACTTTCCCCACTGCCTGTATGTGTATTATGAATTGTCTGTTTACCCGGAAAAATAATTTCGGATCCAGCAGTTCCTCAACATCATCAAGTGCAGTGTATTCACAAATGTATTTTTCACTGTCGATGGTATGAAGAAAGATGAGATGCTCCTTGTGAAAAAAAGCAACATCGTCGACGAGAACTGGAATGAGTGAATTGCCGTGCGTTACCAGGAACCGTTCTTTGTAATGCACATTCGGTGATTTCCACTTCTGAAAGAAGTCTGCAAGTTGTTCTTCCAGATGGGGAATCGCTTTATACAACTTATACTTCTTCAGCGCCCTTGCCAACTCTTCCGGATCAATTGGCTTAAGCAAATAATCTATGCTGTTCAGCTTGAAAGCCCGGATAGCATAATCATCATACGCTGTAGTAAAAATGATAGGGCAACCAATGCTTCGCGATTCAAAGACATCGAAAGCAATGCCATCCGATAATTGAATATCCGAAAGTATAAGATCCGGCGCAGCATTGGACTCGAACCACTGCGCTGCACCCTCCACCGAGGTCAACACGCCAACGATCGATGACTCTGGCTCTATACGCTGAATATGGTGGCGCAGGTCTTTTGCTACCAGCGGTTCATCTTCAATGATCAAAATACGCATACCTGATTTTCTGTTACTGCTAATGTGCTATCAACGGAACTTTGACAACAAACTCTCCTTCATCGGATTCAATCACAAAGGGCATCGGCGTAAGAAACCCGTACAATCCACTGAGGTTCTCAAGCCCCTGCTTATTCGACTCCTCCACTCGCTTACGCGGCTGCAGATTATTCCGGACTTCCACGTAGCCACCTTTGGCTTTTATCTTTATGTACAATGGCCTGGCTTCGTCAATCACGTTGTGCTTGATCGCATTTCCGATAAGAACCTGCAACGTTACCGGCACAATTTCGCTCTCAAGTTCATTATTATCAACGTCGACAGAAATAAGCAACGACCCCGAGAACCGCGTCTTAAGCAGGTCAATATAGTGCCTGATGAAGGTTAATTCAACCTGAAGACTGACCGTAGTCTTTTCTCTGCTTTGAAGTACATACCGGAAAACCTTCGACAACTGCTGCAGGAATTCAGATGCCAGCTTCTGATCCGTAAAAATAAGGCTATTAAGTGAAGTCAGCGCGTTGAAGAGGAAATGAGGATTGAGCTGGTTCTTCAGATTATCAAACTGAACCTGGGTTTTCTCCCGCTCGAGCTTTTCGGCAAGGATAAGAGATCTCTTCCACCGATCGAAAAGATGCACCGTAAAGAAACCCAGATTGACTGAGCACGGTACGAATACATATATAACCCACGTTGCCGCTGCGAACAATTCATCCAGCTTAAAAGGAAGATACGGCTCTCCAAAACGATAGATAAAATAACGTATAAGAAGACCTACGAGCGCTCCCGATAACAACTGTACGATCACTCTTGATGCAGTACCCCGCTCAAAGGGCATTACCCGGTTCAGGTAGTTATTAATGATACGCAGGCTTTCCCAGAATACAGCGATAAGCCCTAGTGATACGATGCTCAGCCAAATCTGCAACTCCCGACCAAACTCGTACTTTGCACTCCTGACAATATATCCCAGGAGTACAAAGAGCAATATGGTTCCGTAGGTGAGATAGAACCCACGGGGCTTGTCGTATCGGATTATCTCACCCATTCTCGGAAAGCGAAACATTGAAGAGAAACTCCAACTGCTTGTCGGATACGTGCTGTGGGGTTAGCTGCATCGCTTTGTTACGAAGCTTCACCAGCAATGGATGCTTCAACTGGCCGATTTTCCCCAGCGTGTACGAAGTATTCACGATTTTGGTAGTACGACCTATACGCAGACGCTCGTAACGCTGAAACGCGCTCCTCATGTCATCTGTTCCTGCGATGCAATTACTCAGTACAACAGCGTCCTCGATAGCCATACAGGCACCCTGGCCCATGTTCGGCGTGGTTGCATGTGCGGCATCTCCGGAAAGCACTATCCGATCGAACGCAAACTTACTGATGGGCTTAACGTCAATTATGTCATTGTGTATAATGGCATCCTGAGGTGTGGATGAAATGATTTCCGAAACAGGTGAATGGAAATTACCAAACATCTGCTGCAACTCCCTTACCCCGGCCTGGCGCAACGCCACATCGTCTTGTGGTGCGTTGACCGTCGTATACCAATAGATTCGATTACGCGAAAGCGGTACGACGCCGAACCGTTTGCCAGCTCCCCAGGTTTCAAATGCTTCTTCTGCATCGAACCCTGCAGGAAGAATGCCTGTCAGTCCACGCCAGCACGTGTAGCCTGCATATCTCGGTTTGCTGCCGGGAACAAGTTGCTGACGGAAAACAGAATGTACGCCGTCCGCCGCGACAACCCAATCGAAGCCCTGAGAAGTACCGTCCCTGAAAGAAATTTCAACTCCTCTTGAAGTCTGCGAAAATCCGGCGCACCCCTTCCCAAGGTGAAGAGAGCCGGG
>JAEZGH010000168.1 GCA_023417065.1 Bacteroidota bacterium | reverse complement strand
GTTAATCACAGGAACTGATGTGGAGATGGTTATCTGAATGGATGAAATCAGCATGAGAAAGACGCCGGCAAGCATCCAGAATTCACGGGATGATTTTTTTATCGGAGTGTTCTTTGTCTCAAAGTGCCTCTCATAGTTAAGGATTAAAAGCCATGCAATGCCGGTTAGCCACAGGGGAATTGTAACGGAGAGGTTGTTAGTGATCAGATAAGCTGCCAATAGTAATGCCGAGCCGACTATTAATGCGATCCTCTGTTTGATATCGGCAAGGGTAAACCAGACTGACACCATGACCATCGTCGACAGGAAGATAAGAAGCTGGATAAATAGCCCGTTTTCAGTAAAGCTGTGGACCGAGCTTTCTCCCAGGATCCCACTGCGGGTGAGGAAAGATGAATATAATACCAGGAGAAATGGGGCGATGGAAAACAACAGGGAAAGGTAGAGCCCGCGGGTTCGTTTAAGGGTTACCTGCAGCGCATGGACTCCTCCGACGGCAATGATCCAGGGAACAAGGGAGGCATTTTCAACGGGGTCCCAGGCCCAGAAGCCACCGAAACTTAGGGATTCATAAGCCCAGGCGGCACCGAGTAAAATACCTGTTCCCAAACTCAGGATGGCGAAGATGCTCCATGGTAACGCGAGCTTAACCCACCCGTTGGATAATTGTCCACGCGTTGATGCACCGAGTGCAATTGCAAAGGGAAACACGGTGGCTGCAAACCCGAGGAACAGTACAGGTGGATGTATCACCATCCAGTAGTTTTGTAAAAGGGGATTAAGCCCGACACCATTTTGAAACGTAGTAATCCTGAGAAGATAATCATTCATTTTCGCCCAGGGCATTCCGGCATTCTCGGGAAGTTCCCGAATGAGGATGAAAGGAGAATTTCCAATTTTGAAATCACCGATGTAGATGCCGAGTATGAGGGAAAGGATAAATACCTGAACCAGCATCACAAAAGACATCGACCTGGTGGCAGATTTACCGGCAAAGGTGATGAATAACCATGCTAACACCGTTATCCAGAACGACCATAAGAGCAGACTTCCCTCCTGTCCACTCCAGAAACAGGAGAAGATGTATTTGCCTTCCATCGATGTATTCGAATACTTCCATACATAGTGGTATTCGAAGTATCGGTTGACGATCATATGGAAAAGCAGGGATACTACACCCAGCAATGCGATACTATGGACAGCAAGATAAGTGCGGGCAGTTTTTTGCCATGTCTGATAGGATTTGTCGGAATCGCCTGCACGCCAGAAACTGAACATCGCAGATAGTCCTGTAATGAAGGCAACGATCACCAGGAGGTGACCGATTTGTCCGGCCCACGTGTGTTCATTCAGATATTCCATTGAATTATTTTTCAGTGGAAGTTATCACAGACCGTTCCTCGTATTTTGATGGGCATTTCAATAATATGGTGTGGGCAAGAAAAACGTCCTTGTCCGCTTTACCCTTTATTACGATGTCCTCTGAGCGTTCCATATCCTGAGGCTTGCTGGAATTGAGTATTACTGTCCGTTTGTTGCCTGATTTATCCATCATATGGAAGATAACTTCATTGGGATTTTTTTCAGGATTGTAAACGATCTCATCTTCTTTACTTAGATGTCCTATAACTGTATACTCTCTCCCGCTGTGGGCAAATGCCTCATCAAAGTCTGCATATGTAGACGAAGTAGCCATCGTCGAAATGAGTATGGCCGTTATTGCCGCTAACAGGATGAGGCCAAGGAGATAGGATATCTTCATCTGCAAAGATTTACATTGGTCTGTTGTATCTTTTATGAAGTTAAGTTAGTTTGTAAAAGCAACGCGAACAAGTGGCGGGAAGAATACTTAGGCCGGTGTTTAAACTTATAAATCGGAATGGGGATAAAACGTTTACTGGATTTCTTTCTTCCGCCCCGTTATTGGAAGATGTATGTGTGGGGTTTGTTGGCCGTGCTCACCGGTGTTGGAGCTTACCTGTTTTATGTTTCCCGCGCGTATTCATACCTTTCTGATGATCCGGAGACATGCATCAATTGTCATCTCATGGCTCCGCAGTATGCTACGTGGCAACACAGCGCGCATCGTGAAGTTGCGAGTTGCAACGATTGCCTCGTACCACATGATAACATTTTCCGGACATATTACTTCAAAGCTCAGGATGGGCTTCGGCATGCCACAATATTTACACTACGCGCGGAACCGCAGGTTATCCGGATCAAGGAAGCAGGGATCGCGGTAGTCCAGGAGAATTGTATACGTTGTCACACGAATACCAATGAACGTGTCGGTCTGACTGAGGTGACGTATGAGAATACATTGCACGGTGCAGGAAAACTTTGTTGGGAATGTCATCGCGAGACACCGCACGGAAGAGTAAAGAGTCTTTCGTCAACGCCACACGCAAGGGTACCACTTCCGGGGAGTCCGGTACCTAAATGGTTACAAAACCTGCAGAACGAAACGAAAAAAACAACGACAAACGAATAGGGTTATGGCAAAAATCCGTGAAATCATTGACCGCAAACCCTGGGTTGGGTGGCTGCTGTTTGCATCAACTGCGCTCGTCATTTTCCTGTTGGGGCTTCTTGCTTCGTCGGTGATGGAAAGAAGAACAGAAGCTTTATATATAGACCGCCCTATCGTGAAGATTGAACCGCTTGAACCCCGTAGTGAAGTCTGGGGCCTGAATTATCCTGTACAATATGAATCGTTTCTCAAGACCAGGGATACTACTTATGCTGGATCAAGTCACGGTCCGGGAGAGTCAGACATGATTCTTAGTTATCCTCAGCTTGCCATTCTTTGGGCGGGTTATGCCTTTGCGTGGGACTACTCAAAACCTCAGGGACATTATTATACCATCAGCGACATCCGGAAGACCCTTCGCACCGGAGCACCGATGACTCCTGATGACGGAGGTCAGCCTGCAACGTGCTGGACATGCAAAAGTTCGGATGTACCCCGCCTGATGAATCAATTGGGTGTTGTTGAATTTTATACGCCGAAATGGGCGGCTCGGGGTGGTGAGGTAGTCAATGGGATTGGTTGCGCCGATTGCCACGACGAACAAACTATGAACTTAAAGATTACCCGCCCTGCTTTGATTGAGGCGTTTGATCGCATGGGCAAAGACATAACAAAGGCTACTCATAATGAAATGCGTACGCTGGTCTGCGCTCAATGCCATGTAGAGTATTACTTCAACAAGTCAACGCCAAAGGAAGGTGTCGCTTATCTGACATTTCCGTGGGATAAGGGAACGGATATTCAGGATATGGAAAAGTACTACGACGAGATTGGCTTTTCCGACTGGACGCATGCTTTGTCGCGGACGCCGATGTTGAAAGCCCAGCATCCTGATTACGAAATTTATCAAACTTCAATTCACGCGAAGCGTGGTGTTACTTGCGCAGATTGTCACATGCCTTATAAGTCGGAAGGCGGTGTAAAGTCGACTGACCACCATATTCAAAGTCCGTTGAACAACATTGCCAATTCTTGTCAGGTCTGTCATCGTCAAAGTGAAACTGAATTGAGAAACAATGTGCTTTCGAATATGAGTAAGACTACGGAGGCGAGACTAACAGCAGAGCACAACCTTGTCAAAGCGCATCTTGAGGCAAAGTTCGTGTGGGATCTTGGTGCGACGGAGGAGCAGATGAAGGACGTCCTCATGCTAATCAGGCATGCGCAATGGCGTTGGGATTTTTCTGCGGCGAGTCACGGGTCGGGTGCACATTCGCCAACCGAAAGTCTGAGGTTACTTGCATCGTCCATAACGAAGTCGCAGGAGGCGCGAATTCGGATGGCGCAGGTAGCTGCACAACTTGGACATACCGGCACTATCCCGCTGCCTGATGTATCTACGAAAGAGAAGGCTCAGGCTTACCTTGGTATCCCTATCGATAAAATGGTATCCGAAAAGCAGCAGTTTATCAGTACGGTAGTTCCTCAATGGGTTCAACAGGCGAAGGAACGGCAGGATAAAATGACACAATACTCCGCCCTAAAAGGGAAGTCGCTTATGGAGGAGCAGTATGAAGCTGATCGGGAGATGTTGAAGAAGGATCGTTAGGTTGGTGGCTAGATTGGTAGTTTTGATTGTCACTCTTTTTTTAATGGACCAGTCCATGGATCGAGGAGATACGTGAAGGGGATAGTATCAACAACCTTTAACAGACTGGTTAGCCCGGGGAAGTCTGGGTTAATAAGCAGGTTGCACTCCATGGGGTAGAAGCTGATGTTAATCCGTGCCGAGGGCACGCGCAGAAAGGGAAACTCACGCGCGTCCAGCCACGACTTGCCGAAATCCTGTGTAGCCTTGCCGTGCGGAATTACAGCCCAGTCGGGAGGAAGCCCTTTGGTTTCAAGAGTTCCGATCAGGGATTCGTCCGTGATTTCATAGACGATCATATACCAAGGACGTGAACCCACCGCCGGGCCTTTTATGCAAAGATATTCGAGCAGGGCTACCGTTGGGGCACTTCCCGCGTAGATCATTCGGGTACCTCTGGGATTCCATCTTCCGGCATTGGCGGAACAGCCATACGGACTTTTGTAATAGCTGTCAGACATAATCCGATAACACTTCATCGGATTACATTACGTTTCCATAATGTAAGGCATCAAGCGCTTCATCGACGAGGTCAATGCCTATCAGTGAGGGCAATAAGCTCACCGGGGTGACATTTCCAAGGGCGAGGTTGGGTAGTGTCAGCCAGTTTTTGAGCTCGTCAAGGCCACCAAAGAGGTCAACGCCTTTCTTGATGATTTCATCAATTTTAAAGAACTGGTTTGAACCGGGCACCCCTATTGAGGTGTTGGCATCCCAGCGGGAAACGGTGCTCGATGAGACTGCCGCCGCTTTCGCTACTTCGGGAATTTTGAATTCGAGGTATTCGATGATGGGCTGAACTTCTTTTGACGGAATCCCTGCTTCGACGACCGATGCGACCTCTGAGAGGTTTGCCGCCTTGCGGAGTGAAGGAATGAAGTAACCGTATCCCCGTTGAACAGGATAACTTGTATGCTTGCCTCCCCGGGTGACTTTGAACATTACCGGAACGGCTTCTTCAGCCCGTGCCGCCGATTTGCCCGGACGATAAAGCCCGGGGGTTCCCTCCTGGAAGCTATCTCCCGATTTCCTGCTCTTTTTTACTTTCATTGTTGTTTATCAAATGACATTACAAGATACGTCATTTGATGTAGAATTACAACTATTCCGGGGAATTAGTTCCAGGTTTGCTACCATTTGTTTCTGCACCAACGTAATTTGGTTAACGATCTGTTTACTAATTTGACTGGCGGAATGAACTGGTCATCAGTGTTGTGGACTATTGGATATTCAATTTAACCCCTTCAGGTATGGAGCTTCGGATCAACGGAAAATCTTATTCAACACAATCACCGGTGACTACTCCTCTTCTGGAGGTGCTTCGCGATGAGTTTGATTTAACAGGGACGAAATATGGATGTGGCGAAGGTGCGTGCGGGGCATGCACAGTGTTGGTCAATGGTGTGGCGACACGGTCGTGTATTACGCGCATTGAGAGTGTTTCCGGAAAAGACATCACCACCATCGAAGGGATCTCAAAAAACGGCGGATTGCATCCCGTACAGGAAGCTTTTGTCAAGGTTGATGTTTTTCAATGCGGCTACTGCGCACCGGGCATGGTGATGTCGGCAGTAGCGTTGCTGGAAAAAACACCCCGACCCACGCGAGATCAAATTATGGCTGCCATGCAGGGCAATGTGTGCCGGTGTTGTACGTATCCACGCATTCTTGAAGCTATTGAGGAAGTTGCCAATGTCTGAACGAAAATTATTCCCAATGAACAAAGGTAGCAACAAGGAATTCGCTCCGGAACAATATGAGTTGCGTGAGGAGCCTGCGTATAAATTCAGCGTTAGCAGGCGGAGTTTTTTCGGCATTCTCGGAACAGGCATCGCGATTGCTTTTGGAACCCCTTCTACCCTGGCCGCGGAGCTGGTGGTCGACGGAGTTGCCGAAGAGCAGTTATCGTCCTGGATACATATCGACAAGGATGGCAAGGTCACGGTGTTCACGGGTAAGGCCGAAGTTGGCCAGAATATCCGGACGTCGCTTGCGCAGATCGTTGCAGAAGAATTGCCCGTTCCCTTTGATTCTATTTCCATGGTGATGGGCGATACCGCACTCACGCCATATGATATGGGAACGTTTGGCAGCAGGTCCACGCCGTATATGGGCCCACAGCTGAGGAGAGCAGCAGCTACTGTGAGAGAGGTACTGCTTCAGATGGCAGCCGAGCAATGGAAAGTCCGGGCGGATACCCTCACCATGGAGGAGGGCAAAATCAGGAGTGCAGACGGAAAGAAATCGATTGGCGTGGGTGACCTGGCCAAAGGCAAGAAGTTGCTTTATCCCTTGAATGAAAAGGCAATCATAAAACCCGTGGCTGAATGGAAAGTCGCAGGCACATCGGTCAGGAAGGTGAACGGAGTTTCATTCCTGAACGGAACGCACAAGTATGTGTCTGATATGAAACTCCCGGGAATGCTTTACGGCAAGATATTGCGCGCCCCGGCGTTTGGAAGCAAACTGGTTTCCGCAGACGTATCAAAGGCAAGAGCATTACCGGGTGTAGTGGTCGTGAAAGACGGTGACTTCATCGGTGTAGCTGCTCCCACTCCTGCGGGAGCGCGAAAGGCATTGTCATTGATTGAAGCTACATGGACTTTTGAAAAACAGCCTTCGCGAAGTGAGATCTTTTCCTGGCTGAAAGAACACGCAGAAGATGTCTCATCAGCGGATGCAGATCAGGGCAACGCTTTCGATGTGTCGGAAGTTAAGGTGGACATAGCCTTTCACGTGGACTACATCGCACACGTGCCGCTTGAGCCACGTGCGGGGTTGGCGCAATGGGAAGGAAGCAACCTCACGGTCTGGACGGGCACGCAACGTCCATTTGGTGTTCAGGAGGATTTAGCCGAAGTATTCAATCTTCCGAAGGCAAATATTCGGGTTATTCAGCCCGATACGGGATCGGGTTACGGGGGGAAGCATACCGGTGAAGCGGGTATTGAGGCGGCGCGCCTGGCGAAGGCAGCGGGCACGCCCGTTAAGGTTGTATGGACGCGTGAAGAAGAGTTCACCTGGGCATATCTCCGGCCGGCGGGTGTGATTGATGTTAAAGCCTCGTGTTCATCTGATGGAACACTGCAGACGTGGGAGTTTCACAATTACAATTCGGGAGGTTCCGGCCTTGCCAACCCCTATAAGGTTCGGCATAATATGGTTAAGTTTCATCCATCTAAGTCTCCGTTGAGGCAGGGCTCATACCGCGGCCTTGCTGCTACGGCGAACGTGTTTGCCAGGGAATCGGCGATCGATGACCTGGCAATTGCGGCAAAAGTTGATCCACTCGCCTTCCGGCTGAAGAATCTGGAGGAGCCGCGCATGAAAGCTGTGCTCGAAGCCGCGGCGGAGAAATTTGTATGGGCCGGTTACACGCCCTCGCATGAAGGTGCAGGGAAAGGTATTGCCTGCGGGACAGAGAAGGCTAGCTATGTAGCAACCTGTGCCGAGGCGTCGGTCAACGAAGATGGCGTGCCTGTCGTTCATCGGGTGGTCGTGGCGTTTGAATGTGGTGCAATTATCAACCCCGAACACTTGAAGAATCAGGTTCAGGGGGCTGTTTTACAAGGCCTCGGCGGCGCGTTATTTGAGAAAATTGACTTCCGGGACGGGCGTATTCTGAATGCTTCTCTATCGAAATATCGCGTTCCGCGTTTCAGGGATATTCCAGAACTTGAAGTTGTGCTGCTCAACAGGAAGGACATTAATCCTGCCGGTGCAGGTGAAACTCCCATCGTGGCTATCGCTCCGGCTATACGCAACGCGATCTTAAATGCCACAGGCAAAAAATTGTACTCTTTACCTTTGACCGATTAACGGAAAAGACGGGCGCGGTTTTACCCGCGCTGGTCTTCGCTGTTATAATACAGCTCTGTATTCTTCGAGTATTCGCTGGAAATCTTTGAGTGGCGTTTCAAAGTTTCTTTTGTTTTCCATTCGGATAGCTGCTACACAACTCCAAAGTGATATCGCGAACAAGATGAAAGCTCCAAGTGGATGTGCAGCTACTCCTCCAGGCAAAAAGATGCGGAATGTGATGAATACACCAATTGCGCATTGGACTGGGATGAGGAACCATTCGTAACGTTTCTTGAAGGTAAAGAATCCGGCCAGTGTTTGATATTGTTTTTCAATGTACGCCTGTATCGACGGAGCATGTGATTCATGAAGACGGATTACGGCGAGCTTCTTAAAACGCTGCATCATTACTATCGTAAACGGAATCGTCGCAAGGAGTCCTGCCAGTCCCGTTAACAAAATCACCTGATCAGCGCCAAACCGAATTAATACATGAGTCAGGAAGGCATAAACAATCAGATGGAATGTGAATGCTCCCCAGAAGTATCTCATCGCTATCTGTTTGTTTTTCTTTGACCGTGATTTTATCAACGTAGCGAAAGATTCAGGATCGTACGGTGATGGTATAGAAGTGGCGAAACTTTCATGCTGCCATTTTGATTTGAGTTCGTCCAGATTCATATTGTCAGTTGTTTATTTTTTCTTTTACAATTTGTTCAAGCTCCTTACGGATGCGCACAAGTCTTACGCTTACATTCGACTTTGTAAGACCTGTTACCTCTGCGATTTCTTCGTAACTCTGGTCTTCCAGATAAAGAAAGATGATGGCTTTGTTGAGATCAGACAGTTTTGAAATGGCGTCGAACAGTAGTTGAGTGTCTTCGGTCCTTTGATCACCAGCATGGTCCGGTATCTCGAGGTGCTTCTCAGCAATAGGCTCATTCGCGTCGCGGGTGACCTTTTTGCGATGGGTTAATGCCGTATTCAGGCAGACGCGATACATCCAGGTGGAGAACTGCGACCTGTTTGAGAACGACGGATAGGATTTCCAGAGCTGATACATCATCTCCTGATACGCATCATTTCGCTCCTCTTCGGTATCGAAATAAATGCGGCAGATCTTATGAGCGATGCCCAGGTGCTCGTTGATCTGTTGAAGAAATATGTCATTGTTTCGCTCGCTCATCTTGTAACTGATTCCCCCTGTTAGTATGAACCGACTTAAAAAAACTACATCCGGGTGAAAAAAACTCTTTTCTATTCGGCCGGCGGGCATTAAACTATTTTTACATACAAAGTCGGAAATGTTGAATGCTCATACATATGATGCGCGATCCGCCATTAAGCCCTCATAAGTGGGTGCCAAACTTGCTTTCGTGGTATTGCAAGTCTGAGTTGTTAGGGGATATCGAAAGAGATTTGCATGAATTTTTTGCCTGGAAACGTACGCCCCAAGGGGCTTCGTTGGGCGCGGATCACTCATATTATTGGTGTCTGGAGTTCCTTCGCCCGTATACCGTTCGTCGCTACACCTTCTAAATGCCTTAGTCCAGTCACTTACGTGCCCGTGCACACGTATTGCTGCCGGAGCTTGCCAACGCCGCGCCGTTAACAGCTTGGGACGGACTCATCGGGGTGTTAGGCGTGTTGTTTATAGCGCTGGCCATGATTGGTAGCCACACCATGAAGGTGTCGCGAAGCAATCCGGCGGACGTGCTCAAAACTGATTGAAGGCACTCTGATCAGGAAATGAAATCAAACCGGCAACCGGCAATGATTCACCACGCCTTCAAAGGAGATTTTTGATCGCTGTCTATCTCGCTCTGATACTCAACCACCGTTCTTTGTCCACCCTTTCTCCACTCTTTGTCCACTCTTCCTCTTATTATCCGCTCATTTCGGTCGACCGGTTACCGGCAACCTGTAGCGGTAACCGAAATCAACCTTCAGTTTCAGCCTTTTCACCCGGAATTGGCTTTGTCCGCCACCAGAGGCCAAGCGTAGATCCTGTTATATTCATCATCGGGCCGAACACAGCCGGGGCCAGTCCGACGGTTGCGAGTTTGCCCATGGCCTTTGCCA
>JAEZGH010000162.1 GCA_023417065.1 Bacteroidota bacterium | reverse complement strand
GCTGAGTGCAGCACCTGGCCACGCTCTACTGAGTGTAGCATCGTAGGCCAAAGAGGACTCGGAGGACTCGTGTTGGGGTGCAGAAGGCCTGACGGCTCACAGCCACTCGTGAAGAACCGGGAACGGGATCAGGAACCAGGGATCTGGAATTATTGGCGCTGATGGTACTGTCCCGATGCAATCGGGATGGGAGAGTAAGTCGTTGCCTATCATTAATTAGAAAGCCCACGAGAAATCGAGGGCTTTTTTTTGTGCTGCGTTCTGCTGAGTGTAGCAACTGGCCATGTTCTACGGAGTATAGCATCGTAGGGTAAAGGTGACTCGAAGGATCCATGTTGGGGTGCAGTAAGCCCTGACGGCTTACCGCCACGCGTGAGCCGAACTGGGAGCGGAATAATCAGGAACGAGAAATCAGAAATCAGAAATTAATTCCAACTCTCGGGCTTTGAACAGGGTCTTATACAAAAGGAATCTATGAAACCCGTTATACGTTGGCTACTATTTTTGAGCGTTTTGTTCGCATTCGCATGCGAAGAACGCGAATGTTGTGCCCTGAAAAATACCGAACTCTCGTCGCTTGAAGGGAAATGGCGACTGTTTGAAGAAGGCTATTCGCCGGGGATTGGCTACGTGGTAAACCCTGTTCCGCCAACTCCAGAGCAATACATTATGCTGAAGAGTCAATCCCGATTCGAATCCAACATAGAGGGCTTAACGGACATCGAAAGTTACTGGATCTTTTACGACACCGATCACCAGGCTAATGTGCTCGGACTCTACAGAGATCAGTTTTCAACCGACGATCCCGACCTCGCCGATGCAACCCTCACATACAATATGACGCTTTCGAATGATACGTTGACGCTTGGATTTCGCTATTGCTACGAAGGTTGCCACCTCCGCTTGAAACGCGTCGATTAAAAGTAATCAGCCAACTGCGCTAAAGCTGGGAACGCCGCTGTAATATGAATTTCTGTGCCTCCGTCCGAGTCGAATTCTCAAGTTCGAACTGGCCACGCTTGTCGTTTAACCTTACTTCAATGTGGCGGATCGTACACCCGGAAGCCGAGACGAGATCACAGAATTTGCCATCTTTGGCACACCTTGGAATAAACATCGACAGGAATCTGAATCGTTAGTGGCACATTTACCGGAAGGACATATCTCTCCGAATCGTTCACCTCGATCTGCAGGCTTTCTTTCTTATTCGCATTCGCAAAAAACACCACTGACGATTGAGACTCAAAGGATGACAATGGCAACGGGGTGAAAAACTGAAGGTTATATTCCCGAATGTAAGCCAGCATATCCTTTATTGTTACCCGCTCATCGTCCTGAATGTTGGCCACCGGTTTGGTGGAATCGCGAAAAAGCGAATCAAGAAATGCTCGCCTTTTACCGGCTCTGGTTTCCAACCGCAGATACTCGCCGTCACGTTCCACATAATAGACGTTTTCCGCTGGCGTGAAAGCACCATTCGTATAAACCCTGGTGCCCATGTCGTAACCTATATAAACATTGATCCTTCCTTCAAGCAACTTGTCGATTTCTGACAGTCCAACTGGCAGCTGATACCGGATTTGACCGTCTGCATTACAATAGCAGACAATATCATCTGAGCTGACTTCTTTCCACTCTTTTGAGGGAAGTTGGAAAAGCCTTTTGTCACCCTGCTTTTTGGATTTTTTATACTCGATCAGCCATCCGTCGCGAAGCTGGATACGATTTTGAGTTTGGGCATTCAATGCCACCAAAAGGAACGAGAGAATGATTAAATATCGCATAAACGTCATTTGTGTCTGGACTAATGAATAACGACTCCCTGAGAAAATGATTTCAACCCAGCGGAATCCAACATAAATCCTGGCAGGAGCAAAGGCAATATAATTGGTGACGTCGAGTAGAAAGTCATTTACCAGCGTCTCTTCCTACCTCGGTGGGAAAGACGTTCAAAAACGCGACCTTTCCTAAGGAGTTATGTTCCAAACTCAATTAAATCAAGCCAAAACAGGAGAAGCCCTTGAAATCGAACACCTAACCCGATATCTTCAACCCCCTGAACCGTACGAAAAAAGTGAAGAAATCCTTAATTTTTACGATCATCATTCTTCTCGGAGTTGGTGGCTTTCTCGTTTACAATCACTTCACCGCAAAAAAAGCACTAAGCGCCTGGGACCTCGTGCCGCAGGAAACTGTACTCGTCTACGAAAGCGGTTCCTGTCAGGAATGTGTCAGTCAGATCCGGAAGTCGCCAATCAGCTCCCTCATCAAGAAAGCAGCCCTGCTCAACGCCGGCCACGACTCAATAACAGTCCTCCAGGACCTGGCCACGTCTTTCTCGGAACCAACGCTCATTTCGCTTCATGTCACCAAACGAGATGAATTTGACTTCACCTATTATGTGAAGGCATCGCCATCATTCATCGGCAAGGTGCACGCCGCTCAGAACGCACTGCTCAAAATTAAAGGCAGCAAAGGGAGACAACGGGAGTTCAATAACATCGCGATTAATGAAATAGAAATCGGCAAGAGTGTTTTCTCGTGGATTTCTATTGGAGATGTATGGGTAGGGAGCTTTAGTCCTGTGCTTATCGAAGATGTGATCAGAACATATCAGGGATCGCAGACCTTCAAGACCACTCTCGGCCACGTATACCACCTGCACAGCGTCAAGAACGACGGCGGCAATCTGTTCATCAATTTGTCGAGTCTGGCGAAGTGGTTTTCTCTGTTCGTCAAAGGCGACGGTGCCAGAATGATCACGGATTTCGGTCGTGCTGCACTCCTCGATACAAAAGTTGCCGGCGATCAAATTGTATTGAATGGTTTCAGCGCCAACGCAGACAGCAAAACGTTTCTGGCTGCATTCTCAGATCAACAGCCCGTTCCTTTCTCGTTACGGCAGATCATTTCGAATCGCGCCGTTATGGTGACAAGCTATGGTTTTACAAACGCCGCAAGGTTTTTCGCCAGACTGGATCAGAACGCCGGCAAATCAGGACGTGATTCACTGGCGATAATATTCAATGAAGCCAACGTAAAAGCAGATCAGCTTCTTCAAAGTTACTCGGGTGAGCTGGCTGTATGCTGGCTTGAGGGAAATCGCGAAACGCTGGTGCCTTTGGTAATCCTGCAGGACAATAACGGAATTGAAAAGTGGACTGACATGTTTCAGAAAGTGGCTGAGACGAAAGTGACGGATAGCTTGTTCGTCGATAACTATTCCAACTACAAAATATTTGGCTTACCCAACTATCGGTTTCCCGAAAAACTCTTCAGTCCAATGGTGTCCGGGTTTGAAAGCAGCTACTATGTGAGAATAGGTGATGCGATTTGCATTGCAGAAGATATTGAAGAACTGAAGAGTTTTCTCAGAGATATCGACCAGGAGAGTACATGGGGAAAATCTGTTGCTCAAAACAAATTCTTTGAAACAACATTGCTTGAAGCCAATATTAGTTTGTTTATAAACACGCCGCGGGTGTGGAACCTTCTTGAAAGTTCACTGCAACCCAAATGGAAGACATTTCTGAATGAGAACAGAAACGCGATCAGTTCACTGGGAATGGGCGCTATTCAGTTTAGTCATTTGAATGACAACTTTTACACAAATGTTTCCTGGGCGCTTCGCGAGACTAAAGATTTAGAGCCCTCTCCGCGCGAACGATTTATGACAGTCTTCGACGCGGGGATTCTATCTATGACGGTGGTCGATAGCCACGTTGATCGTTCCAAGGAAATTCTGATTCAGGATTCTGCTCAAAATCTCACCTTGTTGTCGGCAGATGGAAAGATACACTGGAAGCTCCCATTAAATGATCGCATTCTCGGACAAATACATCAGGTGGATTTCCTCCGAAATGGCAAACTTCAATACTTCTTCTGTACTCCCGGGATGATGCACGTCGTCGATCGTTTGGGGAATTACGTGAAACCATTCCCTCTTCAAATTGAAGAAAAGAATATTGAACACGTCAGCCTCCTTGACTACGACAACAGCAGAAATTACAGGTTTCTGGTTGCCTCAAGAGACGGAAATCTTTGGATCTACGACAAGTCAGGTACCAACCTTGAAGGCTGGCAACCCCGACGTGTTGAAGGGAGGTTGATGACACCTCCACGTCACCACAGACTTCTCGGAAAAGACTATATGTTTGCCATTCGGGCGGATGGAAAAGTTTATCTTATGAACAGGCGTGGTGAACTCCTGCCGAATTTTCCGCTTGACCTCGATGCGCGTCTGGCCGGAGATTATTATATCACCCGTGGAAGAACTGCTGCGGAGACTACAATAACTGTTGTAGCCAGGGATGGATGGCGAATTACCTTCAACCTTCAGGGTAAAGTCCTCTCCCGCGAAGTGCTCGTCAAGACATCGCTCGACGCAAAGTTCTCATTATGTTCTGAGAGCGATGGGAAATCGTACCTCATTGTCCGTCAGGAAGCTGCGCACTTTACGGTGTTTGACGAGAAACTCAACGAAGTGATCAAGAGCGATTACATTGGTAACGATAAGGCTTATGTAAATTATACGCTGTTCGGCAATGGCCGTAATTACATTACCGTGGTCGACGAAAGTCAGGAGTTAGGTTATGTGTACGACAAATCCGGAAAGCTGCTCACACCTGTACCTGTAGAGAGTTCGAAGCTGGAGGTCCAGCCGCTGGAGAACGGAAGAACAAGAGTCTTCAGTGCGGTAGATAA
>JAEZGH010000156.1 GCA_023417065.1 Bacteroidota bacterium | reverse complement strand
GCCTGGTTTGATTGATCAGTTTCGGGCGGGTAAGAGCACCTGACTGTTAATCAGTCCCGTCATTCGGGATATCCCGTTAGTTCGGGATAGAGGAGGAGCAAAAGCCACCGACAAAATCGGTGGCTTTTTTTCTATGGTTGGAAACCTATTCCCCGGTGTTGCTCGTGTCGTACATGTCCCACGCCACATTCCTACACGGCCGCCACAATCCTCGCAGCACCTTTCCTTACCGGCTCAACTCCGCCCAGAATGCCTAGCTTGCCGAACTCAATGCCGACGGTCAGGATAAGCGTCAATGCGTCAGGTGGTGATGCCGGAAAGGCAAGAGCCAGCCTCGTTTCTTCAAAAGGCTGACCCCAGAAGTGCCAGGCCGTAGTGGCTGCGACGGTATCAGTGACTTGCGCAGCTGGTACGAATTTCTTCCGGTTTGCATCGTAAATCCGGTCCGCAATTGTGCCTACGGAGACCACAAACCGAAACCACGCCTGCGGCTGAGGAGAAAAGAGATTTACATCAGCATAAAGTGCCGGAATTACCACGAACGCCTCACCAGTATCCCGACTCAGCGATGAGGAGAACTGCGCCCGCACATAGTGGTCCAGCCCGAATCGCTGATTCAAAGTGAACCCTTCGACGAGTTTCGGATACCGCGACAGGCACACGCTTCGCTGCCCCCATGGATTCGTGTCTAATTTCTGGATTGGATGCAGCAACGCATTCAACGGGCCAGTAGGGTTGTAATCGGCAACGTGCCAGTGGTACATCAGCGCCTGCCGGAAATCCCGTGTGGTCGAAGACCTGGCGCCAAATTCGGCATTGTTCCGACGGGTGTTCTCGTAGTTGCGAGCGGTTTTGATGGTCTTTCTGGAGGGACCGGTTTTTACCCGAATGTGGATCTCATTCGAGTCCTTTCGGCGGTAGGCCGTGAAATCGCCCAATGATCCCGTAAACAGGATCCCTGATTTTAGTTTTCCCATAATTCAAACAACGTTAAGTTTACAAGACCAATATAAGGAGTTTCTCCCACCTCCGCCACCCTGATTTTCCGTACCTATTTAAGGACGGGGCAGATACAGCCCAGATACGAGGCAGATACGGGACAGATACGGGAGAAAGTGCACTTTTTATTACTCCAACCCTTTGCACAGACCTATCCCATCCCCTGATCTCCCCAGTCCCCTGATCCCCTAATCCTGTCCCAAATACCTTAACCTCTTTAAATTTCGAATCCCCCAATCCCTTAATCCCCAAAATCCCATTATCTTTTGTCCACCTTTAATTACAACCTGTTAAACTATGTTCTTTCGGTCTCTCATTCTCACACTCGCACTACTCTTCTTCTCTTTTCTGAGCCTCTCTGCAGAGGTAACGCTCCCCAAAATCTTCGGCGACCACATGGTATTACAACGCCAGAAGGAAGTGAAAATCTGGGGATGGGCAAAGTCGGGTGAATCGGTGAAAGTCTCGTTCAACGGACAAACTGCCGAAACCAAAGCATCGAAAAAAGGCACCTGGCTTGTAACACTCAAACCCATGGAGCACGGCGGTCCCTTTGAAATGCAGATCTCCGGAAAGTCAAACACGATTGTCCTGAAGGATATCCTTATCGGCGACGTGTGGTTTGGAAGTGGCCAGTCGAATATGGAGTGGCCTCTCGAAACGACTGCGGATTCACAAACCGAAATTGCTTCAGCCAATTTTCCGCGCCTTCGCCTTTTTACCGTAGGCCGCGACATGAGCTTCGTCCTTAAAGATGATGTCAAGCAGGGTGAGTGGCTGGAATGCAACTCCCAGAACGTTCGCAGCTTCTCTGCAGTCGCATATTACTTCGGCAAGAAACTTCAGGAAGAACTGGACGTACCTATCGGACTGATCAACTCGTCGTGGGGTGGAACGCGCGTAGAGCCGTGGATCAGCTGGGACTGGGCTCAGAAGGAACCGGAATACCGCAATCTGAAGTTGGAACAACTCGAAAAAACTGCATCTCAGAACGCTAAAAACCAACAGAAATACATAGATGCGCTGAGAAATGACAAGGGTATTTCGGAGCGTTGGTTTGACTCGGACGCGAAAATCACTGGTTGGAAAACAATGGACATACCGCAGGACTGGACGCGAACAGAGATTGGCAATGCCGATGGAATTGTGTGGTTCCGCCGTGAAATTAACCTCCCGGGTGCACCGAGTGGCGAAGCGACGCTTAGCCTGGGGCAGATCGACGATGCCGACGAGACATATATTAATGGTGTGAAGGTAGGGTCGACCAACGATTACAGCAGAGAACGGGTTTACAAGATTCAACCCGGTATACTTAAGGAAGGCAAAAACCTCATTGCGATAAAGGTGACCGATTTCCAGGGTGGCGGCGGACTCGTCGGCAAACCTGAGCAAATGTTTATCGACGCCAACGACATCAAAATTCGTCTCGACGGGCAGTGGGAGTGGAAGACTTCCGTACTCAATACTGATTTCGGCATACGTGAAGTAGGTCCGAATGCCTATCCATCCCACTTGTATAACGCGATGATCGCCCCGATCATAAATTTCCCTATTCGAGGGGTAATCTGGTATCAGGGGGAATCCAATGCGGGCGAATCTTACCGCTATCGCGAGTTGTTTCCCTTGCTGATTCGCAACTGGCGGGAAAAATGGGGCTACGAATTTCCCTTCCTGTGGGCGCAGCTTGCCAACTTCATGCGCGCTGCCGAGGAGCCCGGAGAGAGTGGCTGGGCAGAACTGCGTGAGGCTCAGCGCCTGACACTGGCGTTGCCAAAAACGGGACAGGCTGTTCTTCTCGACATCGGCGACGCCAATGACATACATCCACGCAACAAAAGAGACGTAGGTATTCGCCTGGCGTACAATGCCCTCGCCATCGAATATGGCAAAGATCTGGTTTATTCAGGCCCCGTCTACAAATCCATGGAAGTAAAGGATGGCAAAGCAATACTTTCCTTCGATCATGTGGGTTCGGGACTTGTCTCGAAGGGTAACCGGTATGGCTATCTGAACGGATTTGCCATTGCCGGGGAAGATCAGAAATTCCGTTGGGCCAGGGCTTTTGTTCAGGGCGAAAAGGTGGTGGTATTTCATGAGGATGTGAAAAATCCTGTTGCGGTGCGGTACGCCTGGGCCGATAACCCGGATGATGCGAACTTATTCAACAAGGAGGGCCTCCCTGCGTCGTCGTTTAAGACGGATCAATGGAAATGGAGTACGGATAAATAGTACTATAGTCCACCAATGACGAACGCCCTTTTCTATCCGATGGAAAAGGGCTTTTTTACGCCCTGAATAATGAAATCCCGCGGAAGTTCGCCTACGCGGAATTGTTGGATTGGCAGCATATGGGTAAGGAAGGGTGGCTCCGGGGACGGATCAGAAGGCTTTTCACGCGACGACGCGCGTTATTGTGGATCGAGATATTGATCGCGATTTGCATTCTCTCTTTCCAATACCTTATGCTCAGAATTTTCCTAGATTGATCTGACATGACATTATCAGCTATGAAATTGCAAAACTACATGAACGCCGTCATCCGGTGGATAACACTTACGCTCGCAGTTGCTGGTCCGGGTATACAATTCGCCGACGCCCAGACGCTGATCGATAAGAAGGCCACAAAGGAAACCAAAGCTCTGTACGCAAATCTGTTCAGGATTGCAGAGCAGGGATTCATGTTTGGCCACCAGGATACCGATGCTTATGGCGTGAAGTGGAAAGGAGACGCCAACCGCTCCGATGTCAAGGATGTTACCGGCGCTTATCCCGCCGTCCACGGCTGGGACCTCGGCAAGGTAGGTCAGACCCACAATCTCGACAGCGTTCCCTTCGACAGGATGCTCGAATGGATAAAAGCTACGTATCAGCGCGGCGGTGTTAACACTATTTCGTGGCATCAGGACAACCCCTTAACGGGTGAAAGCACCTGGTCGAAAGGAGAGGCCGTAAAGGAAAGCCTCCCCGGTGGAAAAGCTCACGGGCAATATCGCAGAGACCTCGACCTCCTCGCGGATTTCATTTCGAAATGCAAAGTTGGTAACACCGCTATTCCCATAATCTTCCGCCCCCTGCACGAACACAATGGCGATTGGTTTTGGTGGGGCAAAGGTATCGCCAAAGAAGAGGATTACATCAAGCTCTGGCGTTATACGGTCGACTACCTTCGAAACGAAAAGAATCTGCACAACCTTATCTATTCGTTTTCCCCTGATCGCAGCCGGATTGATATGAAGAACTTCAAAAAATCATATCTGTATGCGTATCCCGGCGATGACTACGTCGACATAATTGGATATGACAACTACTGGGATGTAGGTTCCAAATACAACCGTCAGAATGCCGATTCCAGACGCAACGACCTGATTACGGGTCTGAAAAACATTACGGCGATTGCGGCAGAAAAAAACAAAGTTGCTGCACTGACCGAAACTGGCCTTGAAGCCGTTACAGATCCTACGTGGTTTACGCAAGTCCTACTCGATCCCATCAAGTCAGACCCCGCAATTAAACTTGCCTGGGTGCTGGTTTGGCGAAACGGGCGCGAAGATCATCATTACGCTCCTTATAAGGGACACGCTTCAGAGGCAGATTTCCTGACCTTCTTCAGCGACGAAACGACCTTCTTTGAATCGGATATCCAGAATATCTATCAGCTCAACAAAAATCTGATTAATAAATGAAAATGTCACTGTTAGATATTTCCATCATAGTCGGCTATCTCATGGCAACGATTGTGATCGGATTTATCCTCAAGAAAAAGGCATCCCAGAACATCAAGAGTTACTTTCTTGGCAGCAACACTTTGCCGTGGTATATGCTGGGGTTGTCTAACGCCTCCGGGATGTTTGATATCTCGGGAACAATGTGGATGGTAACACTCATGTTTGTTTACGGGTTGAAGAGTGTTTGGGTGCCGTGGCTCTGGCCGGTGTTCAATCAGATTTTTATGATGGTATACCTTTCTGCCTGGCTTCGCAGGTC
>JAEZGH010000096.1 GCA_023417065.1 Bacteroidota bacterium | reverse complement strand
GTCCAGGGCCTTCTTCACAGACTCCGGGTCGGTCAGATCTCCCGCGACGGCTCCGGGGCCGCTCGCGGATCGGGACAGCTGGCGGATCTCCAGGTCGTGCAGGTGGGCGGCTACGTGGCGGCCGACGTTTCCGGTCGCTCCGGTGACCAGGATCATCGTGATCCCCTTTCGTCGAGGCCATCCTGAAACTTGAAGTTCACTTCAGGTCAAGGCCTCGGGGGTGAGGCGCGCGGCACAGACTCGGACGCATTGACTTGAAGTTAACTTCAACTTCTAGTCTTCCGGTGATCGATCCACTCACCGGAAGGAAAAGCGATGAACGAGCAGATCAGACTCGCCGTGCTGGTCGGGAGCACCCGTCAGGGCCGGAGGGCTCCCCAGGTGTCGCGATGGTTCGTCGAGCAGGCCGAGCAGTACGGGAACGTGAAGGTCGACGTCCTGGACCTGGCCGAGCTCGGGCTGCCCGAATCACTGGACGGCGCGGACCCCGCCGTCGCCGCCGTGCGTCCGCGCATCGAAGACGCGGACGCGTTCGTGGTCGTCGTACCCGAGTACAACCACAGCTTCCCCGCTCCCATCAAGACGGCCGTCGACTCCTTCTACAAGGAGTGGCAGGCCAAGCCCGTCGGTTTCGTCTCCTACGGAGGCATGTCCGGCGGCCTGCGGGCCGTCGAGCAGCTCCGCCAGATCTTCGCAGAGTTGCACATGGTGTCCATCCGCGACGGCGTCAGCTTCCACAACGTGTGGGGCCACGTCGGCCCGGACGGCGAGTTCCCCGTCGAGCCCGACGGCTGCGGGCAGGCCGCACGGACGATGCTGGACCAGCTCGTCTGGTGGGCGAACGCCCTGCGCGACGCCAAGCGACGCGCCCCCTACGGCAGCTGACGGGGAGCGACCATGCTGGTCCGCCTGCTCCGCGGCTACCTCCGCCCCTATCCGCGGGATCTCGTCCTGATCCTGCTGACGCAGCTCCTGGTCGTCGCCGGCATGCTCCTCATGCCCGCCCTCAACGCCGACATCATCGACGAAGGCCTGGTCGCCGGGGACACCGGAAGGATCCTCGAACTCGGCCTGGTGATGCTGGCGGTGACCCTGGCGGGCGCCGTCAGCTCCGTCGGCGCCACCTACTACGCCTCCCGTGCCGCCATGGCCGTCGGACGGGACCTGCGTGCCGACCTCTTCGAGAAGGTGCAGTCCTTCTCCGGACGGGAGGTGGGCCGCTTCGGCACGCCGTCACTGATCACCCGCATCACGAACGACGTCCAGCAGGTGCAGATGGTGGCGCTGCTGACGTTCACCATGCTCGTCACCGCCCCCGTCATGTGCCTGGGCGGCGCCGTCATGGCGCTGCGCGAGAACACGGAGCTGTCCGCGGTGCTGCTGTTCGCGCTTCCCGCGATGGCCGCCGTCTTCGCGCTGATCCTGCGGCGTATGGCGCCGCTCTACCGGCGGGCGCAGGACTATCTCGACACCGTCAACCGCATCCTGCGCGAGCAGATCACCGGTGTGCGGGTCGTCCGGGCGTTCGTGAAGGAAGACGCGGAACGGGAGCGCTTCCGCCGCACCAACCGGGAGCTGCGGGGCGTCTCGACGCGCGTCGGCTTCCTCATCGCGATGATGTTCCCGCTGGTCATGCTGCTCGCGAACCTCTGCAGCATCGTGGTGCTCTGGTTCGGCGCTCACCGGGTGGACGAGGGGGCGATGGGCGTCGGGTCGCTGACGGCCTTCCTCACCTATCTGATGATGATTTTGATGACGGTGATGCTGGCCGCCTTCACGGTGCTGATGATGCCGCGTGCGGAGGTGTCGGCCCAGCGCATCCGTGAAGTGCTCGACACCTCCTCCAGCGTCGTTCTGCCCGCCCGTCCGGTCCGTGAGCTTCCGTCGCGGGGACGTGTGGAGCTGCGCGGAGTGGGGTTCGGCTATCCGGGAGCGGAGCAGGCGGTCCTGCGTAACGTCGAGCTGGAGATCGCGCCGGGAGAGGTCGTCGCGATCGTCGGCAGCACCGGAAGCGGCAAGACGACACTGCTCAACCTGATTCCGAGGCTGTTCGACGCGACGGACGGAAGCGTGCTCGTCGGCGGCGTCGACGTAAGGGAACTCGAACCGTCCCTGCTCTCCAGCACGGTCGGCTACATCCCGCAGAAGCCCTTCCTGTTCTCCGGGACCATCGCCTCCAACCTGCGTTACGGCCGTCCGGACGCGACCGACGCCGAGCTCTGGCAGGCACTCGAAGTCGCCCAGGCGCGTGACTTCGTGGCGGAACTCCCCGAGGGACTGGACGCCCCCGTCAGCCAGGGCGGAAGCAACCTCTCAGGCGGACAGAAGCAACGGCTCGCGATCGCGCGCACGCTCGTCGTCCGGCCTGACATCTACCTCTTCGACGACTCCTTCTCCGCACTCGACTACGCCACGGACGCGGCACTGCGCACCGCTCTGCCGGCGTACACGGACGGCGCGACCGTCCTGATCGTGGCGCAGCGCGTCAGCACGATCCGTCACGCCGACCGGATCGTCGTCCTGGACCGCGGCACGGTCGTCGGTACGGGCACCCACCACGAGTTGATGGCGGCCGATGCCACCTACCGCGAGATCGTCCTTTCCCAGCTGACCGAGAGCGAGGCGGCATGACCGAGAAGACGCCCGCCTTCCGCGGCCCGGCGGCGTTCTTGAACGCGCCCGGCGAGAAGTCCCGTGACGCGGCACGTACGGGCCGCCGTCTGCTGGGCCTGCTACGTCCCGAGAGCAAGCTGATCGGGCTGGCGCTGCTCTCCACCCTGGCGAGTGTCGTCTGCGCTGTGGCCGCCCCGAAGGTCCTGGGCAGGGCGACCGACCTCATCTACGACGGAGTCACCACCGGCAGCCCCATCGACTTCGCGGGAATCCGCGACGTGCTGCTGTGGCTCCTGGCCCTCTACCTGACCTCCGCGTTCTTCCTGCTGCTCCAGGGCCGCGTGCTGAGCAGGCTGGTGCAGCGCTCGATGTACCGGCTGCGCGACCAGGCGCAGGCCAAACTGCCCCGGCTTCCGCTGCGGTACTTCGACGAGCAGCCGCGCGGCGACCTGCTCAGCCGGGTCACCAACGACGTCGACAACCTGTCCCAGACGCTCTCCCAGACCCT
>JAEZGH010000204.1 GCA_023417065.1 Bacteroidota bacterium | reverse complement strand
GCCTCCTTCCGTTCGGTGATGTCGCGCAGGTTGCCCACGACTGCACCGACGTCGGGCTCGTCGAGCAGATTGGTCGCGGCCTGCTCGACCCACCGCACTCCTCCGTCGGCGTCGAGGATTCGGAACTCCGAGCGGACCGAATCGCCGAGCGACGTGATGGCGGCGAACTCGGCGACGACTCGCTCGCGGTCGTCGGGGTGGATCATGGCGAAGCCGTTGCGCCCGATGAGCTGGTCGGGATCCAGGCCGGCGAAGTTGCGCGAGGCGGCGCTGACCCATTCGACCGTTCCGTCCTCGGCGAAGATGATGAGGACGTCGGTGGCGTGGACGAAGAGCGCCTCGGCCCTGGTCAGTGCCTCGAGGAGCCCGGCGGATCGGGTCGCGCCCGCCTCTCCCGAGCGTCCGGCACCGTCCGATCTGCCGGCACGCCGTGGCAGCCCACCACGCGCGGCGGACATGAAGCGCTCCAGCGTGGGCACGCCGAGCGACGTGGACTCGGCGAGCTGGTCATCGATCGGGAGCGTGTCGTGGGTCGTCATGGATGTCCGTGGTGACGCTGGGTCTCGGGCGGCTGGGAGCGAGCCGCACGCGGATGCGCCGGCCCATCGTCGTGGTGGTCGGCGCGGACGCTGCTCAACTGAGGCTTTTCGACGCGTCGAACGATCCGCTCGCGCTCCGGTCGCTCACGGCGCGGAGCCGATCGACAGAGGAGACGGTCAGGATCCCCTCGCCGATCCGCTCGGCCGGCACGGGGCGACCCAGGAGGTAGCCCTGTGCGACCTCACAACCGATGCTGGACAGCAGCTCGAGGGTGTCGGGATGGTCGACCCCTTCGACGGTCACCTCCATGCCGAGGGCATGACCCAGCTCGACCGACGCTTCGAGGATCGTGGCGATCGCGGGGTCGGTGCGCGCTCTCATGCCGAAGACCTTGTCGATCTTGAGCACTGCGGGGCCGAGCTCGCAGAGCTGGGCGAGCGACGACGAGCCCGTGCCGAAGTCGTCCAGCGCGACGACGAAGCCGGCACTGCTCAACCGCCTCACCGCCTGGTTGATGCGCTCGCGCTCCTGGACGGCGAGCGTCTCGGGGATCTCGACGTGCAGCGCGTCGCGGGTCAGGTGGTGCTCGGCCAGGAGGAGGTCCAGACGAGCGACCAGGGACACGTCGACCAGATCCTCGGCCGTGAGGTTGACCGCCACCCACAGGTCGGGCTGCTCGACCCTCCACACGGCGCAGGATCGCAGCGATGCCGACAGCACGGCATCGGTCAGGTCGCGGCTCCGGCCGGCGGCGACGACGGCCGGCATGAACACGTCGGGTGCCAGCAGCCCGAGGCGTGGGTGGTCCCAGCGGACGAGGGCCTCGACGCCGAGCAGCACGCCATCGGAGATCGACACGAGCGGCTGGTAGTGCACCACCAGCGACTCGGCCGGGTCCATGCGCCGCACGTCGGCGGCCAGCTGGTAGTCGCCGTTGAGCACCGGGTCGAACGACTCGTCGTACTCGACGAGTCCTCTCGCGCCGGACTTGGCGTGGTACATGGCGATGTCGGCGTGGCGCAGCAGGGTCGGGCCCTCGTCGCCGTGGCGCGGGTGCTCGACCAGCCCCAGCGACGCATCGAGGTCGACCACCGCCACGCCCAGGTCGAAGGGACGACGGACCTCGGCGAGGATCCGCTCGGCGTAGGCGCGGGCCGCGGCGCCGTCGATGTCGCGCAGCAGCCAGACGAACTCGTCGCCGCCGAAGCGGGCCAGCAACGAGCCGTCGGGCAGGATCGACTCCAGTCGGGCGGCGACCATGCGCAGCACCCGGTCACCCGACTCGTGGCCCAGGCTGTCGTTCACCTCCTTGAAGCGGTCGAGGTCCATCAGCAGCACCGTGCAGCGCCCCTGCGGATCGCGGACCACCAGCTCGAGCTCCGCGTTGAAGTGCCGTCGGTTCGCCAGGCCGGTGAGGTCGTCGGTACGGGCTTCGTGGCGCGCCACGAGCAGCCCCGAGAGCTCGCGGGTTGCGATCACCATGCGCAGCAGGCTGCACGCGATGGTGAGCACCGCCAACGTGCTGGTCACCGAACCGAACGAGCCGGGCCAGGCCAGCACCCCGAGCGCGATCGAGGCGAACGCGATGGGCAGGCCGGCCGACGACCGCAGGCGTGTGACCGGCGAGGGGTCCCAGTGCTCGACCAGCGTCGAGCCGCCCAGCAGCAGCGCGCCGACCGCCCACGTGACGGCGGTCGGGTGGCCCTGCTGGTAGCCACCGGCGACGAAGCCGATCCGGTAGTTCACGTCGCCGACGGCGATGATCGCGGTCCCGGCGATCACCAACCAGATCGCCGCGCCGGAACGGTCGCGCATGGCGACCGCCGCGCCGATGAGCACGGCGACCAGAACGATGTCGAGCACGGCGTAGGCCGAGCCGAGCAGCCCGCTGGCCGGCTGGTGGGCGAAGGGCAGGGAGCCGACGGTCGCCGTGCCGAGCCCCACCACGACACCCTCGAGCCACAGCAGGGCCGCCCGACGGGGGAAGACACGTCGGAACCGCAGCCACACCGATGCGGCGAGCAACGGGTAGATCGGCAGGAAGATCGCGTCGGACCACGCGACGGCCGTGGTCGGCGTCTCGGCGTCTGTGGTCCACACCACGAACCCGGTCGACCAGGTCAGCAGCGCCGCAGCCATGCACCACGAGGCGGTCCGGGCCTGGGGGTCGGCCGGGGTCGACAGGATCGCCAGCAGTGCGCCGGCAAGGAACGTCGTGGCGAGCGCCGCGCTCTGGGCCGACGCGAACCCGGGGTCCGAGGCCGCGCCGAGGCTCGTGATCGCGACGAC
>JAEZGH010000069.1 GCA_023417065.1 Bacteroidota bacterium | reverse complement strand
AAGGCTGAAGGAATACGATCGGCGTGTGTGGAAACGACTGGGCCAGGAACTCTCGATCAGCACACGCCTACAACAACTCGCGGACAAGGCCTGGCTTTTCGACTTCGTCGTCGATCGTGCGAACAAGAATCCTGCGCTGGCCGATACGATCAGCTGCATGTTCACCGATCTGGACATTCGGGCGCGGCTGAAGAAGCCGGGGTTTTATTTAGATTTGGTTTTGGGGCGGTGATCTCAGATCATATACATTCGTTGTAATTAATGGATTATGAAAAACACTGTGCTATTTCTTTTGGTACTGCCTGCGCTTGCGCCAGCTCAAGCACCTGTCATCGAATGGCAGCAATGCTTAGGAGGGAGTTTTGGAGAGGCGCCTAACTCTATTGTGGCGACTGCTGATGGAGGGGCAATTTTCGTTGGGTCAACAGGTTCAAATAATGGGGATGTTGTTGGTCATCACGGCGGGGCTGATGCATGGATCGTGAAGTTGAATGCTTCAGGAAACATTGACTGGCAGAAGTGCATTGGCGGGTCGGAAAATGACTGGGCAGACGATATTATTCAGGTTGGGGATGGTGGTTTCTTAATGGTAGGAGTGTCAAATTCAACGGATGGAGATTTGACTGATGTAATTGGCAATCCGGGTTATTGGCTGGTGAAGATCGATTCATCGGGAAGTATTCAATGGCAAAAGCAATATGGAGGCAGCGGGTATGATTTTCCCTCATCGGTTATAAGTATTAGCAATGGAGGTTTCATTGTAACAGGATTTTCCACCTCGGTCGATGGAGATGTTTCAGGGAATAACGGAGGAAACGACGGATGGATAATTGTAGTAGACTCAGTTGGCAATCTTCAATGGGAGATGAATTATGGGGGTAGTCTTAACGACCATTTTGGTGATGTACTGGAAGTTGACGATGGGTTTCTATTAGTGGGTTATACTCGTTCCTTCGGATCAGGGATGAGTGACTATTGGGTTGTGAAGATCGATCAATTTGGCACCATGCAGTGGCAGAATTTTTATGGTGGACCTGCACAAGATGATGGATATAAGGTGGCACGACTGCTCGATGGAAGTTTTGTGTTAGCAGGACTTTCAACTTCATACAATGGAGATGTTACATTCAATTATGGCATGTCAGATTTTTGGATTGTAAGATTTGATACAGCTGGTAGTCTTTTATCGGAACATAGTTTTGGGGGCTCGCACATCGATTGGTTGCGTGATATGAAAGAAACTTCTGACGGAGGACTTCTTATCTCAGGAGATACTAGATCAATTGATGGTGATATCACAAATAATCAAGGTGCGGAGGATGCGTGGTTGATGAAGCTCGATATGGCTGGGAATGTGGAATGGCAACGCACATACGGCGGGACGGGAGCAGAAAGGGATTACTATCTTGACATTACAGAGAGCGGCGACTATTTCATAGCGGGAGGAACAACTTCTAACGATGGTGATGTCTCAGGTCTTCATGGTGACGAAGATGTTTGGGTCGTTAGATTAACCCACAATTATAACCTTATTCAAGGCTCCGTCTTCGCTGATATGAACAACGATCTGATTCATAGTCCCAATGAACCTGTTCTGGAACATCACATGGTTTCAGAATCCCTCTCACAAAGAATCACATTCTCTCTACCGTCAACAGGAGAGTATGAATTGTCCGTCCTCTCTCCGGGCAGTTTTCCTACAAGCCCAGCTCCACTGACGCATTATGTTGCCGTGCCACTTGAACAAACAATAAACTTCGCAGGGCTTTGGGAGGAGCAGACCGGTGTTGATTTCGCATTTCAACCACTTGGTGTGATAGATGACCTTCAGATCGAACTTACCCCAATGACGGCGTTTCGATCGGGGTTCCCTGCTCAATACGAGCTGACATGGCGGAATGTCGGTACGACATCACTAACGCCACTGCTCACAGTGGAACACGACCCTATCCTTCAATTCGATCAAGCGAGTGTTACGCCAACCAACATCAATGGCGATTCTCTTGTTTGGTCGATGCCAGAGATCGGACCGTTCGAATCTGGAAGCCTGAACATCCATTTCACAGTGGATCAGCAGGCGATCATAGGGTACGAAGTAGTTACTTCTGCTTGGGTCGAGCCGATCGCAACGGATGAGATTCCGTCGAACAATCTGGTCGTCCGACACGACACCGTTACTCTCGGATGGGACCCCAACGACATTCTTGTCGATCGGGATTCGATCTTGGATACGGATCTTCCGACCACCGACCCACTCGACTACCTGATCCGTTTCCAGAACACCGGGAATGACACGGCTTTCAATGTATTGATCAACAATCCGCTCCCGACCAATGTGGATCGCAGCTCCTTTTCCTTCGTCGATGCATCGCACGAAGTCGTCCTCGACTACGATAATGAAGAAGGGATGATGCAGTTCCGATTCTACGGGATCCAGCTCCCGGATTCCAATGTCAACGAAGCCGCCAGCCATGGCTTCGTCCGTTACCGCATACAGCCGCTGACAACGCTATTGCCTGGCGATTCTATCCTCAACCAGGCCTCTATCTTCTTCGACTTTAATGCGCCAGTGATCACCAACACAGCCTACACGGTGATCGAGAATACGACCGGAATTTCCGATCATTCCACCGCCACCTTCCAAATGTTCCCGAACCCGACCACGGGCCAGCTGAACATCAGGCTTGCTTCCCATGCCACAGGCTCGATCACCATACACGATGCTTTGGGCCGGCAGTTGGTGCAGAGTCCGATCAACGGCAACCACCACCAGCTCGATCTTTCCGATCAGCCGAAAGGCTTCTACCTTGTCACGTTGCAGACCGATCAAGGCATTTCCACGCAGCGGTTGGTGCTGGAATAACTACGCCGGGCTCAACTTCAGCATGTTCGCCATGCCTTGTTCGGCGATCGGCATGCTGGCAACGTTCACGATCAGGTCGCCTTTCTCCACGAATTCCTTGGCGCGCAGGATGTGCTTGATGTCCGCGATCGTGTGATCGGTGCTTACGGTCTTGTCGTAATACTGTGCCCGCACGCCCCACACCAGGTTGAGCATGGTGAGGATCGATCGGTTGCTGGTGAAGGCGAAGATGTGGGCCTTGGGCCGCATGCTGCTGATCTTGAACGCCGTGTAACCACTATGCGTCATCGTTACGATCGCCTTGATGTCGATCGCTGCGGCCATACGCACGCTGGCGGTGCAGATCGCGTCGGTCACCATGCGCTCGTTCTCCTCCAGCGGTGCTGACGGCACATTGAACATGTCGTCGCTCTTTTCCATCTCCACCAGGATCTTGTGCATGGTCTTCACCACTTCCACAGGATGCCTGCCTACGCTGGTCTCGGCGCTCAACATCACCGCATCGGCGTGATCGAGCACGGCGTTGGCCACGTCGTTCACTTCCGCCCGTGTGGGTGTGATGTTGGTGATCATGCTCTCCATCATCTGCGTGGCCACGATCACCGGGCGGTGCATGGCAAGGCAGCGTTGGATGAGGTCCTTCTGGATCAACGGCACTTTTTCCATCGGGATCTCCACACCCAGATCACCGCGTGCCACCATCAACGCATCGCTCTCGCGGATGATCGCATCGATCTCCAGCAATGCTTCCGGCTTCTCGATCTTGGCCACCACACGCGCAGGTTTCTCGCGCTGGCGGATGATCTCCTTCAATTCCACGATGTCCTTTGCGCTGCGCACGAAGCTCAATCCGATCCAATCGACATCGTGGTCCAGCGCGAAAT
>JAEZGH010000022.1 GCA_023417065.1 Bacteroidota bacterium | reverse complement strand
CAGGCTCACGCTCTTTACTACAAACCCTTCTTCTCCTCACGTAGCCGCTTCTTGATTTTACTCAGAAACTCCGCAGAAACCCCGAGGTACGACGCCACAAGCTTCTGAGGAATACGAAGCTCAAGCTTAGGAAACTTCTCCTGGAAAGAAAGGTAGCGGTCTTCCGCAGTCATGCTGATATTCTGAATCGCCCGTTGTTGAAAGGCTATGAACGCGCGTTGGGTGATGATTCTGAAGTACCGCTCTAGCGAAGGGATTTCAACGTAAAGTCGCTCAAGAGCCTCAAACGGAATCTCAAGCACGACGCTGTCTTCGATAGCCTGAACATTGAATGTCGCAGGGACCTGCATGATAAAGCTGTTGAGGTCGCTGATCCACCACCCTTCTATGGCAAACTGCACGATATGTTCCTGACCGTTCAGGTCCGTATGAAACGTTCTCAGACTACCCTCCGTCACAAAGGCCGTTGCCTTGCATACGGCGCCCTCGTGCAGCAGGAACTGACCTTTCCTGATTGTTTTTTCGCGTACACTTTTTTCAATCAATGTCTTTTCGGACGTGGTAAGCGGCACGAACTTCGAAATGCTTTCTAGTAGTAAGTCAATATTCATCTGGGAACTAGTTCAACCTCATTTCGTGAAGTAGTTCATTTTTGCTCGTGTTTGCAACACGCAATTTTTGAATTATTTCGTTTGGGTACGACCATTCCGGGGACCAGCGTCACAAATAGTAATTCAAATCACGCATTAGGCAAACGGATCGCATCACTGATGATCGCCATGCATCACCGCAAGCTTGTTTATCGTCCTGACCGCCGAATCATCCTCCTCCCCCTCAATGCCATCTTCCTGGACGATTGTGAGAGTGAAATATGTTTTGTCCTCTCGTTCTCATCGCGGAAACGCTGTTCATACAACTTAAGTATATCGCGTCCCGAGATAATACCTGTTAACGTCTTGGATTGTCTGTCTAAAACAGGGATATAGTCCTGCTTCATTTTGATCAGGAACTCAACTGCAAGCTGTAAAGGGTTGTCATCGTACACAGTATATACTTTGTCAGAGATTACATCTGATGCCATTTTTCCTGCAGGCCCGGCTTCCCCTACCAGCTTGCGAATGTTGATGGCACCTATGACGTGTGTGCCCTCATTGTTCACGACGGGTATTGTATTGTGACTGTACTTTTTTTCGTCTGTGTGCAACGATTCCAGGAGGTCCCGGATGCTTGTCGACGCTTTTACTGTTGCGACGGCCTCTTTCTTATTCCAGGCAAGTACATCACGGATGGTTTGAATGTCGAGCAAATCAGGTTGATAGCTGTCAGGAAGCCGGATGCCGCGGCGATAGATTTTCTCGGTCATGATAGTGGTTTTCATCATCAGGAAGGAAACGATGTATGCTGTTACACATCCGGCCATCAAGGGCAGCAGGGTGCTTTCTTCCATTGTTGTTTCCATGGCGAAGACTATTGATGTGAGCAGAGCGCGTGCCGATCCTGCAAATAGCGCAGCCATGCCGACAAGTGCTGCGATGGGAAGGTCGATCCCTGCCTCAGGGAAGTATTTCTGAGCAACGATGCCGAGAAGGCAGCCAACGGCACTCCCGATGGTTAATAGTGGTGCTAGCGTGCCTCCTGAAGTTCCGCTTCCGAGTGCAATGGCCCATGAAGCAAATTTCCATAAACACAGGTTCATTAAAATGTACCCTGGGAGTCCTCCCGAGAGTGCTGATGTGATATTAGAATAACCGACCCCCAAAGTCTCAGGGGCAAAGTAGCCAATGACGCCCACCGCAATTCCTCCGATGGCGGGCCACCACATCCAATGTATTGGAAGTTTTTCAAACAGGTCCTCGATGACATAAATGGACTTCGTAACGAACACTGAAACGAATCCAACGATAAGGCCAATAATGGCGTATCCAGCGATAGCAGTTGTTGTTGCCTGCGAGACTTCCGGGATAGGAAAAGTTGCTGTGGTCCCGAAGAGAATTACATGCATGCACGCGCCGCCTACGCACGCAATCATTACGGGCACGAAGCTACGATACGCGAATTCAAACAACAGCAATTCGATTGCAAGAAGGATGGCAGCGAATGGTGTCCCGAAAATTGCTGCCATTCCCGCTGTTGCACCGGCTGCGAGTAAAACTTTCCGTTCCTGAGTGGTGATGTGCAATGTCTGCCCACAGAATGAACCCAGCGCTCCGCCAGTAGATATGATTGGGCCCTCAGCTCCGAAAGGTCCCCCTGTGCCGATCGAAATGGCCGCAGAGAGCGGTTTGAGTATCGTGATCAGGGGATGAATTTTGCTCTCGTCTTTGAATATTTTCTCCATTGCCTCCGGAATCCCGTGACCACGAATAGCAGTCGAACCAAATCTGGCCAGTATACCAACGATCAATCCTCCAAGCACAGGAATTCCAATGACCCATAGCCCCAGCCTGTTTTCAGCCGGTGTGATCTCATGCGTTGTAAACTGTCCGAAAAAGAAGATGCTGGTGCAAAGATTTATCAGCAAGATCAGTGCTTTCGCAATGAAACCAACGAGAATAGAATTGACGAGGGCGAGAATAGAAATAAAAATCGTTCGCCTCGTCTTCTTACGGTGTTCCGAATCCATTTGCCTATCGGGAATAAATTCCGCGAATTTCGGAATTGAAGTGACGATCGCCTTTGACTTAAGTCAAATTTCAGGAGTAGTCAGCGGGGTGGGATTGACTTGAAGATGCGGTCCCATCGATTGGCTGTGATCACGATTGTCCTTCCCTGTACAGCGATGAGCTTCTCCTTCTTAAGTTTGCTTAAAGTCCGCGCCAGTGTTTCAATGGAGGTTCCAATCAGCGCGGCCAGGTCTCTTCTCGACAACGTAATCTCTACCGGCCAGGCGTCTTTGACGCGATATTTTTCAGTTAGGACCAGCAAATTAATAAGCAGCCGATCGCGAACGGTACGATGTGCAAGATTTGAAATCGTATTCGCCCAAACTGTGAATTCATGACTCAGAAGCCGCAGCAGCGAGTTAGCCAGATTAGTCGAGCGCGATAGCAGTGTCAGGAAATCTTGCCTGGGTATAAAAATAGTCTGGGAGTCTTCAATGGTTTTTGCGCTGACGGGATATGATTCATTGCATAAAACCGGACGGTAGCCGAAGATCTCGCCAACAGTATGGATGTCCAGAATTTGTTCTGATCCGCCCGAGGTCATATGATAAAGCTTTACTTTGCCTTGCTTCAGGATATACACCCCGGTCGGGTAGGCTCCCTCTAGGAAAATTTCTGAGTCTTTCCGGAAGGACTTTTCTATTGCCACTTCATTAAGAAACTCTCTTTCTTCTGTATTGAGGTATCCGGCCGAGAAATCGCTGGTGTAATGAAAATTCGGTTGTGTCATGAACGTCAGGAATCCCACTTCATCGCACTCAAATATTGAATCCGACATCTGGAAATTTGAGCCAAGATACGGTAAGAGACGGACTCTGAACCGATGGGCATCTTACTCTTTTTGAGGATGTTCGATTGCAGTGGCTCTTGATGGTGAATGAATTGAAGGCTGGCGCGTTATGTGTCTGTAGAGCCTGTCAGAAATTACCTCGTTCATGCAATGGCGTTCTGCTGCTCTGGTCGCTATCAAAAAACGACAGCTTCGATTAGCCACTTAATTCTGGAGACCTGTCCGGAAAGAGTTTCAATGTTTTGCCTGATCTGGCTACTACGGCTTATTCGAAGAATGGATAGTTAACTTCCTCATCCGATTGTAGCACATTGCCGTTGTATTCAACGCTGAGATAATATTTTCCGTGGGGAAAAAAGCTTGGTAATTTAGCCGATGCAATGGAGAAGAAGGTGAGCTTTGAACTCGTTGTTGCCGTTGAAATTTCCAACTCGGTTTTGTTGTCTGGCTCCCCGACTTTGGTGAGGAACAGTTTTGCATTGGTTTTGATATCTTCGGCCGAAGCATTTCCCAAGAACTGGCCGTAAACGCTGATGTAGTACTCGTACTGCAGAGGACTGGAACGGTCATTTATATCCTGTCTGTTATAGCCCAGCGCCGTAATTTTTGTGCTCTTATCAGCAAGATCTACGGTGATCGTGGGTAGTGACACTGGATCGCCCCAAGGCTCGTCTTCACCTTCGCGGTGGTAAACTTTAATTACATAGTCACCAAGTTCGAGATATTCTGGTAATTTATATTTTATATAGGTCGAATGGGCATCCACACTACCGCCATACTCCATTAGTAGCATCTCTTCATCATCGGTAACGATTGTTGCTTTCTGCAACCTCGACCAGAAATTGCTGCCGTTAACAGTTACCACTTCACCCGGTTCGTAGATTGATTTTTCTGTACCTGTAGCCTCAAATTTGCTGCGTACCAGGTTTACGGTGTATTCGACGCTGCTTCCGTCTTCTGCGGTAACTTCAAATGTGACCGGATTGCGGAAGTCGATTTGGTGGTATGATGGGTCCGGAAAGATCTGAGCCTTAGGTGAAATTGCAAGTTCTTTAACCGAAACAAACGCTAAATCATGATACAGACCAATAGTGAAGGTAATGGTCTTGTCGTTTTCATTTACAACACCCTCTATCGATGTCGTTGACGGAATGCCGAATTCCAACGTCATGGATATGAGTTGCTTCTCTGTAAGCGGAGGTGTTACAGCAGGTTCCGGTTCTTCAGAGGAACCACATGACTGCAATAATACCAGCGACAAACAACTGATCATTGCAAAAAGAAAACCTAGGTTACGGGAGTAGTTGGTTTGACAAAATGGTTAGAACATCATGAATAACGGTTTTATGCAAAGGTAGGCGGCAGACCAATCTAAATTTTTTTAAGCGGGCCTGGACCTTACATGCATAAGAGAAGGCAAAAGTACGACGACCAACCGCCTCACCAACGCACCCTCTGAGGTATGAGCGCGCGAGTGATGACTTGAACTAGTTCAATGTCATTTCATGAAGTAGTTCATTTTTGTTCGTGTTTGCAGCACGCAATTTTGAATTAAAATGCTTCGGTACCACCATTCCGGCGGCCCGGCGTCACAAATAATAAATCAAAATCACATTATGAAACGAATCGCATCGCTGATGATAGCAATTGCATCATTGCATGTAGCTGAAGCGCAGCAAAAAGAAGAAGTTGGGGTTAGTCCCTGGGGACCGTCCGATGAAATCGGAACGCTCAATATGATGGACGAAAACTCGAAGGCACTTATCCTCAGCAAAATCAAGAGCGGAAAAACGTATGATCTGAGCGTGGAGTACTACGTAGGGATGCCCAGCTTTCACGTTCTGGGCGATCCCCCCTATCAGTATTGGCTCACCCACACGCCCCGGGGAAATGTGGTCGAAAACCCTAATGGCCTTGGACGGGAAATGAATGAAAAGGTCAGCTATACGGGTGACGCCATATCCATGTATACGCACATGGGGACGCACATCGACGCGCTGAACCACTTCGGATTAAACGGAAGGATATGGAATGGGTTTTCTGCTGATGAACACCTGGGTGACAAAGGCTGGAAAAAAACGGGTGCGGAAGTCATACCTCCCATCATTGCAAGAGGCGTCCTGATTGACGTCCTGGGTTACAAGAAGGTTCAGCAGTTGCCACCCAATTATCGGATCAACAAAGATGACCTGGTCAAAGCGCTCGATGCCCAAAAGGTAAGTCTCAGGAAAGGGGATGTAGTATTGATTCGTACAGGCCAGGCGCGATACTACGATGACGCCGGAAAGTTTCTTGATCAGTATGCGGGAATCAACCTGGAGGCGGTGCGATGGCTGGTGGAAGATCAGGGTGTTATGCTACTCGGTGCAGACAACTTAAGCTTCGAAGCGTTTCCTCCTGAACGGACGGATAACTGGGTGCCTGTTCATACATATTTGCTAGCGGAAAAGGGTGTGATGTTCATTGAGCAGATGAACCTCGAGGAACTCGCGGAAGACAAGGTATGGGAATTTGCTTTCATCGCCGCTTCGCTGAAGTTGCGTGGAGCGAGTGCTGCGCCTATGAGGCCCATTGCAATCCCGACAGCGGCAGACTGAAAGATACATTGATTGAGCCGAATACGAATAAGGCCGGGTGCAGCCCGGCTTTATTGTTTCTGCGTGTAACATCACTAACCTTTTCCGGGAACCATTAGTTGCAATCACTCACCTATCCGAAGGATCGCACAGACGATTACAGAGAATTGGCTGAATCGGCTGAGAGCGTCATCCTTGAGCCCTGAATTTGAACCTTCTCAACTACGGAGTGATGCAAGTGGAGTACCCCCAATCAGAGTTCAGAAATCGGAAATATTCACTCCCAACCTATTTCCAGAACTCATCATCCCACTCATCCATCTGCTGCATGGTGCTTTGGTCTGAATGCATAGCCGTCAGTTCTTTCAGCTGCTCAGGTAATGCAACGTGCTGGATTTCATTAAACAAAACCCTTTCTTCGAAACGAATGTGAGCCTCAAGCTTTTCCTCGATTAGTCCAAGGTTCTTGTCATTCTCCTGTATGTTCTCAAAGAGTCTTCTAAGCCTGCGATGTTCTGTAAGTGCCTGCTTCACCAATTCGTGTTTATTTCCTAAAACAGAAAAGACGTACTTTTCCTCCGTATCGAAGTGTTCCAACAGAAAGCGCCTATAAAACCAGGTGGCATAAGACTGCATGCGACTGACTTCAATATTTTTCCGGTAGCCGGCCCTGATTTTCCAGCAAAGCAATAGGCCATGATGGTGCTCCCGACTTAGGGGTGCGAGTATTTCATTTCTCCTGATTGGCATAAAGCAAATTTTTTATGATGCGAGTATCTATCGGCAAGGAATTACCTATGCAGGTCTATGACATCAATTCTTTTTCCAGTGCGATCGCTTTTGGGAAGAGAATGTTGTTTTCCAGGTGTATGTGGAGATGTAAATCCTGCTCAAATTCTTTAAGCAATGCAAAGGTTACTCTGTATGTGCTGCATCCATCTTCGGGTGGAGTATACTGGTTACTTAACTCTTCGATTCTGCTGAAGCGATCACCCTCGGTCGTGTGTTCATCCATCATCATTTGAACAGGGTGCTGCACGGTACCAAAACGAGGTGGATCGATCTTTAATCCCTCGTGCCTGACTTTCGCGATTTTTCGGATAAAGGGAAACAAAATAAATTCTTCCTTTTTCATATGTGCTGCCAATTCTCCTGCCGCGGCTGAGAACTCCTCCTGTATTTCGAGCAGCTCCGGGTGACGTCGTCCGTGCACGCTGCAAATCTTGTTTAGGAATGGTTTTATTTCAAGAATTTTCTCTTCGACATATCGATGGTGCTTTTTCTCAATATAGTCGGTTAGCAAATCCAATGGCCATGACTGGTAGTCGGTTGAAGTATCCGCCGGCGACTCACTGATTTGCGCCAAATCGTGCAACACGATCTTCGCGTCAATGTTTTTCT
Organism: Bacteroidota bacterium; assembly: GCA_023417065.1. Lineage (GTDB taxonomy): Bacteria > Bacteroidota > Bacteroidia > Cytophagales > Cyclobacteriaceae > Ohtaekwangia. The sequence continues at coordinate 10,469 of JAEZGH010000022.1, read as the reverse complement.
TTTCACAGGCTTCCTGAATAGTTCGATTGCCCTGGCAACAGAAGTCGATACCGTGTTTCTTAAACACAGAAGCGGTACGATAGTCATGTGCTACCAATTCCCCTATTATTTGATTTTGACTCATTGCTTTTATCTTATTGGTTAACAAATATTATTTCGGAATCGACAGCCATTGTTACGAGGGCCTGGAATTCTTCTTTTATGCTCAGGTTATGACCCACTCCTCCGGGTATGATGAATGACTGGTCCTGGCTCAATAAATACTCCTCCCCTTTCATTTTCAAAACCGCTGATCCTTTTTGTACGGCTATGACTGCCTCCCTGGTGCTTACGTGTTCTGGCATGCTCATGTCTTTGATCCCATTTACCTGAAATACTTTAAATGAATTTCCCAAATGGAGTATTTTCATCTGTGGCATGTTGTTCATTGGGATTTTTTTATTTTATTCCACCATTTACAGAATTGGTGTTATTGAATTGTTTCGGTAATACTGGATCTTGTAATGGAACATTTCTGCCATACGTTCCCCCTGCCATTTGGCCCGGGTTGCCTTTTCACCTGCGAATAGTTCATCGACGGTCTGCCGGAAGAGGTTCACCCATTGTTCAAAATGGTCTGTTTCGACGGGGAGTTGGGCATGCGGAATAAAGGGGCTTCCGTGGTATGTGTGTTCTTCCAGCAATACCGTTTGCCAGAACCGGTACATCTTTTCAAGATGCTCGGGCCACCTGTCCTGTATCTTGTCGTTGAATATGTCTTTCAGGAGGTTATCCTGCCGGACCCTTCCGTAGAAACTATCTACCAGGCGCCGGATATCGTCTATGTTGCAGATGTCGGTTTTCATTGTATTCAAAGGATCATGGATTAAAATTGCTGATTACGTAATACACGGCCCATCCCGCGAACAGTATGATAGTTACCCACAGCCACGACGGTACGCTTCGTGGAGTTTCGCTCCCGGAGATTAGAAATTGCGTTTGATCCCCCTTGCCGTATGCGTTGATCATAACGGGAATTACTCCGTCCACCAGGTCATTGTTTTTCAATCCTTCCACGGCAATAGCCGGACCGTTGCGAACGGTAAAGGGAATGATACGAATTCCCTCTTTTCCTGTGGGATCTTTGCCTATAATCCTGAGCGTATGTTCGCCATCGGTGAGCCTGCGGGTGTCGAGCTCAAATTGTACAGGTACATCAAACTCGCCGATAGGCTGCCGGCCCCCGTCGAGATATACGGTCACCCTGCTTTTCGGATCTATGTTCATATTAATTGAAAATGCTATTCTTTACATGCTCCCGTTCTTTCTCTCCGGGATGCATAATCCACTTGACTGCGTAAAAGAGAGAAATCAGCACCAGGATAACAGCGCAGCCTACCACCACATAATCCCAATCGCTCTGCGGCCCAGCCCCGTGTGTGATTCCTCTCAATACCTTTGGCTGCTGTTTTTTGCATACCTCACAAGCCAGCGCTTCTACCATGGTAAGCACTGATGCAGCTACAGTTATTAACGATATTCTTTTGGCTTTCATAGATTTGTTTTTTGACGTTCCAGGGACTCAAGAATCTTATAAACCTCTTCGACGGAAATCGCACGTGCGTCATTCCCCCAGCTTGAACGTTCATGATTAATAATCGCTGCTACTTCTTCCGGTTTCAGTCCATTGTTTTTTCCAACGGCGGGCATGTCGCCATATTCTTCGCGACCGTTGTATCCCTTCATAATAATCTCAATTAGTGTTTCAGGGTTATTATCCAGAACTATTGAGCTGTTTTTCAGCGGCGGAAATGCTCCTTTCAAACCCTCGCCATTCGCCTGGTGACACGCCTGGCAATTGGCAGCATAAAGTTGTGCTCCATCAAGCTTAATCTCGCCTTCCCCAGGTATGGTACCATTATTACTTTGACTGTCAGCCAGTGTGCCGTCCTTTTTGTAGAGAAATTCGGGAGATGATGTTCCGTCGGGCAGGGGTGTTTGCTTCAGGGACTGCAGATAGGCAACCAGTTGCAAAGCTTCCCGCCGTGCAATGAGAAGTTTCCCCTTTGCAAATTCGTCGGGAACATTGACAACCTTGTCGCCTTCGGCCGCGTGTTCTTTCCATTCAAATAGCCAGGGATACGCCGGCATTATTGAATTCTCTTCCACAATGCGTGGGTTGTACAAATGCAGTAAGTGCCAATCTGCACTGGGCAACCGGTTGCCTATGTTTGTGAGATCGGGACCTGTACGTTCTGTTCCCATCAGGGTGGCTGTATTCATCCACCAGTTCATTCTTTTGTTGTTTGCATAATCTGCTGCAACGCCAGGTCGTGTTCCCCAGGTTTGGTCCATGTCAACATTTCTAACCTGTTGTGAGTGGCACGAAACGCAACCATTGGCGATAAAGACATGTTTACCTGCCAGGGCATTGCCCGTCAATGCTTCGCTCCCGGGTAGCGGTGCATTGTTCAATTGGTTGTTTATCGCAGGAAGGACCGCGACGAAGATTGACAACACAACAAACAGCAGCAACGCGATGCCAAATAGTTTGCGATGATCATTAAATATTTCCATAAGCTCTTTTAGTTGACCGAGACCGGCTGCTTCATTTCATTGTTGACAGCCTTTATTTTTTCAAAGGCCATGCTTTTGATATCAGATTTTCGCGTAACACTGACCATACGATAAAAATTATAAGCAAAAATCAAATGCGACAGCCACATCATGGTTCCTCCGATAGCGCGCCACAACCAGTAGGGAAACATCATGGTAACGCTTTCCATAAAAGGTCTACCTTCCATCCACATCTGTCCCCTCAGTGTACCTCCAATCATGAGCGGCACGGAATAGAATAACAGACCGATAAACGCCATCCAGAAATGTGCGCCAACCATAACCTGTGACGGTTCTTTGCCTGTGAGCCGCGGTATCAAGGCGTAAATACTACCCCATAACAGGAAAGCGATGATTCCATACATGGTGATATGCGAATGTGCCACGGTAAAATCCGTGAAATGCCAAAGCAGGTTTGTGTATCGAAACGCTTCTGCAGTACCTTGAAATGAACCCGTGAAATAGAAAACAATGCCGACCAGATAAAACGGAAGTGTGTAGCTCCCGGCAATCTTGTTGAAGTCACCTTTGAACGTCATCAGAAAATTTGTAGTCCCGGCAATGACAGGTATTACCATTCCCATACTTCCGACAATAGCAATCGTCTGCAACGTCCAGGGTATTGAACTGAATACAAAGTGATGTGTACCAATGACGGTATAGAAAATAATTTGTGTCCAGAAAGCGAGGATACCGAGGCTGTATGAATAGATTGGCTTGTTCAGCTGCTGCGGAAGGAAATAATACACGATACCGAGGCTGAACAACATGAACCACATGCCGACCCCCTGATGCATATAGTAGCCTTGAACTATGGTCTCGCCCAATCCGTTTTGCCAGGTTGGCCAGTAAGCAATGACTGTGATCACCAGCGTAAACATTAACGCTGAAATTATATACCAGTTAGAAATATAGATTTCGCGAGTGATTCGCTTCGCCACTGTCTGTATGAAATTGATCAACGAAAGGAGGAGTCCGCCGCCGAAGAGTGCCATCACGGGCCAGACATACTCCCTGTATTCCCCACCGCCGTTGTTGATTCCCATCATCAGACTAGCGGTTCCAAGAACAACAGCCGCATTGATCAGCCAAAGGGCGATCCATCCTTTCTTCAGGCTTGCCAGTGGTGTATTGCTTACGACAGTCACCACATAATGACCAAGACCAAGCATGGCTAACGAAGACCAGCCCCAGAAAACCGCATTGGTGTGGACGGGACGAAGTCGCCCGAAGCTAAGCCAGCTTTGATGGTCGACATCCGGCGCAACGAATTTGATCCCCAGATATTCACCGATAGTAGTGCCAAATACCAACCAGAATGCCGCGCATCCCAGATACCATATAATGAGTTTTGAAAGCTGCGGGTCAATATTGGGACGCTTCATTGCTTTCTTCTTGGTAGCAACGAAGCGTATGGTCGTTTTTGTCGTGGCTCCCTGAATCATACCGGTGACATTTCTCAATGACTTGTCTTTTGCGTCACTCGGGAGCAAAGCATCAATTTCATCTTCGTCCATCTGCAGTAGATGGTCTGCCAGTTGCTGTGCTTCGAGTTCCTTCTCCTTGTTTATGCGACGATTGATCATTCTGTTGATCATAGCCAGGAGGAACAAAACGGCTATGGTTAGTGGGATAAGAATCAATACAATAGTGATTATGACGCCCGGCTGAGTGAACAAGGTGTCATTGCTTTCGGGAGCCTGGGCCAATAACGTATTGGAAACAAATAAGCCGATCAGTAGCAGGATGTGTTTTTTCAGAGAACCGGATTGAAGGTGGCTTCTTAATTCGCGGGTTTCCTTTAGCAAAGCTATTTGATTTGCATCTAAATCGACGAGGCATTTATTCAATCTATCGGCGTGATTCGATGATCTCAGACGATTTATAAAGAAGTTTCGTGCTTTCAGCACTGTCCATAAGGCTGCACTGATCAACGCTATTAGTGCAAGCATCATCCACGCGATCCATGTGTAAGCCGTATCTGGTCCTGCGTTTTTCGCCTGACAGGAAATAACGAATAGCAACGTAAGGATGCCCGTAAGGAAATAACTCATTTGTCGGTTTATCATTGATTTGATAATAAAGGATGTTTTAGTCTTTTATTTAAGCAAAAAATTTTCTTTAGGCCCGTTTCAAATGGAACACTCCTCGTTCAAGGTCACCGGTAAAGTCCTCCAGTGCGGTGGACTGCAGCATTGCCTTGAGCTGGGAGCGAATTTCCTTGAATTCGTAATGTATGGGACAAGGTTTCTTTTCGTTACAGGCTTTCAGCCCCAGCCCACAGCCGTTAAAGAGCTGATCGCCGTCGATTGCAGTAACAATGTCGGCGAGGGAAATTTTGAGGTGTCTGGCATCCATATAAAATCCTCCGTTTGGTCCTTTAATCGAGAGTACCAATCCTTTGCGGCTCAAATCCTGAAGGATCTTGGCCATAAACGGCTCTGGTGAGTCGATGGCGCGGGCGATTTCCTTTATACCAACGCGTACTCCCTCCTTCGAGGACCGCGCTATATAAAGCATGCCACGGATTGCGTATTCACATGCCTTTGAAAACATTGCCGAGTTGTTGAAACAAATGTACGCCGCGAAGCCTGGTAATAAAAGATATTTTTATCCTTTTTTATAAGGAGGCGGCCTGACAAGCTCCCCGCCTCTCGCAGATCCAGAGGTAGAACAACGGGTTATGATGTTACCGGTAGCCCGAAACCTGCAACTGGTACTGAGAGCCTTCACGAAGCGCCATGCGTGCCAGGTAACAGCACACGGTTCAGCCTTGAAAGTTGAAATTTGAACCTTGAGCCTCCCATCTACGGAGTGCTGCAATCGGAGCAACATCACTCCCGAATCAGACTAAAATCAAGAATTAGAAATCTTTTTAATCGTCGCCGCTCCGGTATGCTTGATTTGTTGTGCAGTACCGTCAGGTAGAATCCATCCGTACTTTATGCCGACCGTGATCACTATGGAAGTGTTCTCCTGAAAGAACTCATCCGGGAGCTGAAGATTCAGCGTGAGGGGTTCCATTGATTCGTTCGTGGGATGCCAGGGTGTTTCAATGGCCACCGGAGGGAACTCATGGATCGATTCGTTAACTGGCCGATATGCATTACCACTAAAGTGAAGATCAGGCATAATGCCTGCGCCGATCACCAGGCTGAACACCGGGTGGTGTGACGGTGGAAAGAAGTTGATGTCCGGAACGAGTTGGGGCAGTTGCGCCGTGACTTTGTGTGTGTCGTGTGAGATGTCGCATATCAGGGGCGCGCGTACTATCGCTTCGAAGGTTGTTCCCATGTTGAGGGGAAATCCTTCCAGCAGCGATGGATTCGCTGTGAGAATGATGGCGCGTTTGCCCCAGGGACTCACGGTATCCAGCTCTTGTATTGGCTTTAGAAGCGCGTTGATCTTTCCTGTGAACGAATGATCTGCAAGGGGGCGATGATGTTGCAGTGCCCGCATTAGCCATTTTGTGGCCATTGAGCGCCCTGAGAACTCGGAATTGATCCGTCGGGTGTTTTCAAATGCGGGCGCTGTCATAATTCGCTTTTTTGATGCCCCGCCCTTCCGGCGTAAAATGACTTTGTCGGAACCTCTTCGGATGTATGCAGAAAGGTCGCCCAGCGAGCCCGTAAACCGGACTGATGATTCAAGTATTGCCATAACGATAAATTTTGATAACGGTTATTATACCAGCATGAATTTACAATGTCTCGCCCAAAATTCAAAAGTACATAAGCCGTACCTTTATAGGTACAGCTTATATACAGCTTATATACGGGTTATATACAGCTTATATACAGCTTATCTCAATGAACAAAATGAAGTTTAAACATGTGATTGGTTAATAAAAGGGCAAGTTCTGAGTTTCCAAAATAACGGATGGGGTTCAGCTCGTTGTCAATCAGAAAGTCGGGCGCTCCAGATCCCGCGCCCAGAGTTACTGGCGAGCGTCACCCTTGAACCCTGAAATTTGGAACGGCAATCAACTCTCCCTCAGAAATCAGAGATCGTTCCATCCGGTGCAAAAAACACATCGCGATCGCCACCCTTGCCATCGAGCTCTACTTTGTAGGTCACTTTGCCATCGATTTCAATTTTCTCAACGTCGTCAATGCGGTACTCGCTGTATTGGGTCCTTATTTTGTCAGTGATGGCAGCAGGGAGATCCGATTTGGAAATCTCTTCCTTGTGACGCTTTATCACTCCATTCTTGTCGATCCAGAGATCGTGATCGTATCTTCCAATCTCGAACTCTACTTTGTAAAGATCGCCTTCCATCTCCCACTCTACGTCAGTTGCATTTGAGTATTTGGATTGGAATGCGTTCAGAACCACAGAAGGTACTTGTGACTGAGGGATATCTTGTGCAGCTGCCATTGTGGTAAGAGCTGTCATACAAAGTGCAAAAATTGTCGTTTTCATATTCTTTAATATTTGGTATTCAAGTTTTCCTAAAGGTATGATGCGATTCCGTAAAGATTCTGGAATTACGCGTACCTGATTTAATTAAGCTTTCTTTTTAAATTCATAGATCCAGCGAATGAGAAAGTCAACGGATTGGTCGCTATGGCGGTTTGACATACCGACAGCCAGCCCCAGGGAAGACAGAGGCGACAGTCCCATCTTGATTTGTGGCCGTACTGCCACCGCGCTGCGTTGTTTTGTACATTCGCTGTTCACTTCCACACCAATACAATTTCTCGTGCCAGTGATGACATAATGAACACTGGCGTTGATAAGCGCGCATTGTGTTACACGGTGGTTTTGATCAAATTCATACATCGGTCCGGTGTAGAGGAGTGAATGAAATTGCCGCCCCCAACGCTTGGCTACAATGAAAAAAGGATTGTGCGCTGATGCGAAGCCGTTCTTTGATTGTCCCTTTTCGAAGATGTAACCAACAGCCATAGTTGTTCTCAGCTTTTCAGAAACAAAGAATGAGTATTGAGCAGCGGCCTTGATTCCTTCAACGCCGCGGTGTGCTTCCTGCTTCGGGTCAGAGGAGACAGGTTGCCGGAAGGCGATGGGTACTTCAATTTCGAGCCCCAGGCGGTTTACGGGGGCAAACTCGTATTCTACCAGATAAGCGTATTCAGAACGGCCACCGTGGCCAGCGACGCCCATGCCGACGTTTAGTTCCTTCTCCCCTTTTCTTGCGCCCAGGTCGCGTATCAGATCGAAGTATATCGGCTCTGCGTGAGAAACTTTAACGGGTAACTGGGATTTGTCATCAGTCTGTGCCAGTGAACCTATTGTGCCTGTAGCAAGTATTGTTATAAGAAGTAAAGCCTTTGCCTTCATGTCGTCCAATTTTTCTTCAAGGAACAGCAGCAATCTGGAAAGACTTGGGAATAGGTTTATTTTTTCCGGATAGTGAAAAAATGTTTTTGATTGAAGGTGTATTCAACGGAAAGGCTGTTTGAGTCCACGATGGATTTAACGATTGCCAGTCCGAGGCCTGTTGAATTTGATGAGTCCGACGCTTTGTAGAAACGCTTGAAGACTTGTGATGGGTCCAGCGGCTGCGGCTTCCCGGTATTGGCTACCGCGATCGACGTGGCGTCAATTATCAATGAAACGGTTCCGCCTTCAACGTTATGTACAATGGCATTCTTCACCAGGTTTGAAATCATGATTGACGCTAATTGCGGATTCATCTGAATGGTGAGCGTGTCACTATAATGTTTTTCAATCTGTACGGACTTGTATTCGGCAAAATCCGTGAGTTCTGAGACCACGCGATCCGCGATCTCATTCATGTTTACAGGCGAAGATCCGTCAAACTGCCGGTTTTCGATTTTCGAAAGAAGCAATAGTGCTTTATTCAGGCGTGTAAGCCGCTCCAGCGTTTGGACAATAGAACCTATCTCCTGCGCTTCGGCATCAGACAGCGACTCTTTTTCGGCAAGCAACTCGAGTTTGTTCAGGCTGATGGCGAGTGGCGTCTGCATCTCATGGGATGCATTTTCGATAAATTGCTTCTGACTCGTGAACGTCTCTACCGTACGATGAAGAAGTGAGTTCACGGATTCATTCAGCATTTGAAACTCCGTGACTTTTGTCTGCACGGGTGTTTCAGTTTCCGGTGATTCGACGCTGAAGTTTTTCAATCGATCCAGGATTTGGTAAAAAGGTTTCCAGATTCTTTTCAATAGTACGTTGTTGATCACCAGCGTGCTCACCAGGAGTATGATATACAGCCACAGGATGGAATATGAGATGTCTTCAATGAGATCATCTTCTTCAACCATCGACGAAACCACGTGCAGCTCGTAGTATTTTCCGTCGTTGGCGCGGAACGCAGTTTTCAGGATGCGCACCGGTTCATAATCTTCTTCGCTGACCGAATAAAGCGTTGAGTCGACATACGTATCGCGAAGTCTCAGCGCGCGCTCTAAAGCGATTTCGTGGATAGCATAATTGCTTTCAAAAAAACTTGTCTTATGCAGGATTGTGCTGTCGGTATGTGCTTTTTGTATGATGAGGATTTTTGAATTCTCCAGGCCGTCGTCGATGCTGTCATATATTTCATCAAGCAGGTTGACATAGAAGAATGCAGCCCAGATGCCGATCACCAGGAAAAAGACGATCGACATATAGGAAAGTGTATGATTCAGCAGTTTCAAATCTCAACGAATTTATATCCCAGTCCGTAGACAGCGTTGATCTCTGCCTGCGCCCCGGAATCCTTCAGCTTTTTTCTGAGGTTTTTGATTTGGGAATAGATAAAATCAAAATCATCTGATTGATCAATGTTATCGCCCCAGATTTCTTCCGCCAGCGCGTTTTTATTGATTAGTCTGTTTTTGTTTGCGGCAAAATATGAGAGGATATCAAACTCCTTTCTGTTGAGAGCGAGCTGATTGCCGTCCACCGTCACCGTGCGATCGTCGAGGTTAAGCCGGATATTTTTGATTTCGACGACGAGCTGACCATCGAGTTTTTTTCTTCTGATTACGGACTTTACCCGTGCGGTGAGTTCTGCCAGGTGGAAGGGTTTCGCGAGGTAATCATCGGCACCAAGGTTGAGCCCCGTCACCTTGTCGTCGACGGAGTTCTTTGCTGAGATGATGATGACGCTTTCGCTCTTCTTCATTTTTTTCAGGTCTTCCAAAAGAGACAAGCCGCTTCCTCCGGGCAGCATGATGTCAAGCAAAATGCAGTCGTAGTCGTAGTCATTGATTTTGTCAGACGCCGACGAGAAGTCCCCTGCTGTTTCAACCACAAACAATTCCTTTTCGAGTGATTTTACGATCACGTCGCGCAGGTCTTTTTCGTCTTCTATCACCAGTATTTTCATGTGATTACGGCGGTCATTCCTTCAAATCCGATCCAAAACTATTCATTGATTCTGGAAAGATTTGGGAAAATCCTTCAAAATTGTGCTAAAACAAAGATTCCGCCTAGCCCAATCCTGAATTTTTCTGGATTTGCGTGACCTGTTCCGATTGAATAATTCCAGGCAGCCGGACGGGATTGAGCTTGCGGTTCGAATCAGGTTCAAATGTGCCAGAAAGGCTGCCAGCCAGCCACCCTTATTCGTAGCGCAGGCTATTCGATGGGTTCGTTAGTGCGGCTTTTACTGTTTGAAGACTGACAGTGAGCAGCGCGAGCGCGACGGCAGCAATTGCAGCCAATGTATAAGTGAGTATGCTCATTTCGATGCGATAGGCGAAGGAATTCAGCCATTTGGACATGAGGTACCAGGCCACAGGCCATGCCATCAGGCTTGCTACCAGCACGAGGCCAATGACCTCTTTTGATAGCAGCGCCAGTAAGCTGGGCACAGAGGCGCCCAATACTTTACGAATGCCGATTTCCTTGACGCGTTGCAGGGTGTTGAAGGTAGCCAGCCCAAACAGTCCCAGGCAGGC
>JAEZGH010000196.1 GCA_023417065.1 Bacteroidota bacterium | reverse complement strand
TGGCAAGCAGACATGCTGCCGCGCCATCATTGATGCCGGACGAATTTCCGGCTGTTACGGTGCCGTTTTGCCTGAACACCGGTTTCAGGGTGGAAAGTTTCTCCAGCGTCGTTTGCCGTGGATGCTCGTCGGTATCTACAAAAACAGGCTTACCCTGGTCAATCTTTTCTATGCCGATCCGCTCTTCCGAAAACTTGCCCGCGCCTTCTGCTTCAGCATAATTCTGCTGTGAACGCAGTGCGAACCGGTCCTGGTCTTCCCGCGTAATGTTGAATTTCTCTGCCACGTTCTCGGCTGTCTCTCCCATGGAATAGGGAGGATACATCGAGGCGAGGGTTTTGTTGACGAAGCGCCAGCCCATGGTCGTGTCGAACATCTGCGGATCACGGGCAAAAGGTGCTGCCGGTTTGGCCATAACGAAAGGCGCACGCGACATGCTCTCCACGCCGCCGGCAATAAACACTTCACCGTTTCCGGTCTGGATGCCCTGAGCTGACTGGATAATTGCTTCCAGGCCCGAAGCACAAAGACGGTTAACAGTCATGCCGGCAATGGAAGGGGGTAAGCCTGCAAGCAGTAGTGCCATGCGGGCAACATTGCGATTATCTTCACCAGCCTGATTGGCCGCGCCAAAGATAACGTCCTCGATTCTTTCAGGATCTACCTCCGGATTTCGTTGGATGAGTCTGCGTATTACTTCCGCGGCCAGGTCGTCAGGTCGGATCGACGACAAACTGCCACCGTATTTTCCGACCGGCGTTCGAAGGATATCAATGATAAAAGCAGACTTCATCGCCGTTCTGAACCGGTTTCCTTGGGATTTTCTTTATACTTTTGCCAGCAATTTAACGGAACACGCACATGTGGCAAAGAATTCAAACGGTATTTCTGGTCATCGTAATCATTAGCCTGATAGGTGCCATCCTGTTCCCGCTGTGGATGTTACAGCAAGGCGAGGTGACGCACAGATTATATGCGCTGCATTATATGACCAGCGAATCCGGCAACAAGACGCATCAATACATGCCCTACGCAATTACCGCTATACTATTCGTGGCGGCGATAACTGTGGCTTTTATTCAGATCGGTAAATACAAGGACCGCCTGACTCAGATCAAACTCGGCTCCTTTAATTCCTTACTGCTTGTTGGCGGTTACGGTGCCGCAGTCTACTTTGGATCAACCTTCGCACGCGACCTGGGCGGCACCTACGGATTTGGCATCTGGCTTCCGGCTCTGGCCGTATTCAACAACTGGCTCGCCCTCCGTTTTATCCGGCGAGACGAAAAAACGGTCCGCGACGCCAACCGCCTCAGATAGGACGATTCGCTGTTAAGTTAAACCCGCTACGGCAGGCCTCTGGACTGTCATCATGACACCTTTTCCCGCATGGAATGCCTTTTGAATGCAGGGGCTGACGAAAAAAACGAACGATTAAATTCTTAAAACTGACAATTATGGCAGAAACACTTGAGAAAGGTACGATCAGCATCCATACCGAGAATATTTTTCCCATCATCAAAAAATTCCTCTATTCCGACCACGAGATCTTTCTGCGGGAGCTCGTCTCAAACGCCGTTGACGCCACCCAAAAACTGAAGAAGCTCGCTGCCCTCGGTGAATACAACGAAGAACTTGGTGACCTCAAGATTGAGGTGTCGTTCGACAAAGAAAAGAAGACCATTACCGTCGCCGATAAAGGGTTGGGCATGACAGGCGACGAGATCAAGAAGTACATCAACCAAATCGCGTTCTCCGGCGCCGCTGAGTTCGTTGAGAAGTTCAAAGACAAAGGCGACGCAAAAGATATCATAGGAAAGTTCGGGCTCGGCTTCTATTCGGCGTTTATGGTTGCCGACAAGGTGGAGATTCTCTCGCGGTCTTACAAAGCAGGAGCCGATGAAGCCGCCCACTGGGAATGCGACGGCTCTACCGAGTTCGCCCTGGCACCCGCCACGAAAGATGAGCGCGGAACGGTAATCACCCTCCACGTCAACAAAGATTCAGAGGAATTCGTCGATGAATGGAGACTCAAGGGCATCCTCGAAAAATACTGCAAGTTTCTGCCTGTTGAAATTAAATTCGGTACCAAAGACGAGAGCGTCGAAGATGGCGTCGACGATGAGGGTAAGCCGAAATACAAGACTGAAAAGAAAGACCGGATCATAAACAATCCGTCGCCGATCTGGACGAAGTCACCGTCAGAACTCAAAGACGAAGATTATCTGGCATTCTATAAAGAGTTATATCCATTCTCCGAAGATCCGCTGTTCTGGATCCACCTGAACGTTGACTATCCTTTCAACCTCACAGGAGTGCTGTACTTCCCGAAGGTGAAAAACGATTTTGAACTTCAGAAGAACAAGATCCAGCTCTATTCAAGACAGGTATTCATTACGGATGAAGTCAAAGATGTAGTGCCTGATTTTCTCATGCTTCTGCACGGTGTTCTCGACTCGCCCGATATTCCCCTCAACGTGTCGCGCAGCTATCTGCAAAGCGATGCCAGCGTTAAGAAGATCAGTCAGCATATCACCAAGAAGGTTGCCGATAAGCTCGCTGAGCTGTTCAAGAAAGACCGCCCCGACTTCGAGAAAAAGTGGGACGACATCAACATATTCGTGAAATACGGTATGATCAGCGACGAGAAGTTTTACGATAAAGCCAAAGACTTCGCCTTGTTGAAGAACGTCGACAAACAATATTTCACGTTCAACGAATACAAGGATAAGGTGTCGCCGACGCAGACTGACAAGGAAGGACAGGTGATCTACCTTTACGCATCGGATGCCGGCAAGCAGGACAGCTTCATCCAGGGCGCTAAAAACAAGGCGTACGATGTTCTTCTGCTTGATGGCATTCTCGACAGCCACTTCATCAACACGCTCGAACAAAAGCTCGAGAAAACGCAACTTAAACGCGTCGACAGCGACACCACTGAGAAACTCATTGACAAGGATTCAAAAATCGACAGCGTTCTCAGCAAAGAAGAGGAGGAAAGCGTGAAGGCGATCTTTGAAAAGGCTATCGACAACAAGGCGTTCTCCGTATCAGTTGAATCAATGTCGCCGGAAGAGTTACCCGTGATCATAACCATGAGCGAATTCATGCGTCGTATGAAGGATATGGCGAAGACCGGCGGAAGTGGATTTGGTTTCATGGGATCCATGCCCGACAATTACACGCTCTCTGTGAACGCCAACCACGCCATTACGCAGAAAATTCTGAAGGCGGATAATGAAGATCAAAAGGTGCGCCTTGCCAAACAGGCTTGCGACCTCGCCCGACTTTCGCAGAACATGCTTACGGGATCCGACCTTACCAACTTTATCAAACGCAGCGTGGAGCTCGCTTCTCAGGAGCAGGCTTGAGAATTATCTATAAAGTAAAAAAGTCATCTCTTTCGGGATGACTTTTTCTTTGCACTTCATCACACAGTCAACTCAGTCATCGTCACCGAGTTTTCCAATTTCCTCATCGATGATCTTTTCAATCAGCTCACGTTGGCGCTCATTGATGGTTTTATCCACCTTCGCCTGTTTCTTCATAAAGCGGAGCATCGCATTTTTTTTAATCTCATATGCGATGAACACCGTGTATTCCCTGGTTTTGTCATTGTAGAATTTGCGTTCTCCAATCTTTCTGAGGTCGGCAATTTCGGTATTCATCACCTGTCTTACGAGGCTCTGAAACTTGTCGGCTACATCGGCAGCCCTTTCATTTTCCGTTTGTCCCAGGTATTGATCCGCAACTTGTTTCATCGTTGTGTTAACCTGACCGGCAAGCATGGCCTTGGCATCGAGATCGGCTTTGCTTCTGGCGATATTGTCTTTTGAGCTTTCACCTTTGCCGGAGGCTCTCCAGAATCTGTTATTGGATTCATACGCATTGCCCTGAAAAGGTTCTTTAACTTTTGAGCCATACGGTTTTGGTGAACAGGCCACTACGATCAGGGCCATTCCCAGGCAGGTAAACAAGTTTCGTAGTTTCATACTTTCTGCTGTTGAAATGGCAACTAAAGTACTAAAAACTATGCCATAATCGCGATGCTATTTGTCCGTCCGGATGATAATCTGCCATCGGAAGGCCCACTTCCATTGAATGGAAAAGTCTTGAAATCCGGCCTTTTTCAGCGTTTCTGTGAATTCTTCCCTTGTGAAGGCGCGGGCCACTGACAGGGGGGCATCATGCTTAACCATATACGACTTTGAAAATGCGCGGGTGAGTAACCGGATTGAATGATACGCGAGAAAGTGGCGGTGAATGTCATTGATTACGATACCGAGAGAAACGCGGGATTTCAGGTCTGAAAAGAACCGGATAAGATCCGGTGAGCTGAAATGATGAAAGAACAGCGTTCCGATAACAACGTCAAACTTCAGGTTGCGAAAGGCGTCCGAGAAGACGTCAAGTGCAAGGAACTCGGCCTCCGGAATATCGCTGAGGTTTTCCCGCGCATAGCTGATGATTTCAGGATTTGCATCAATACCGGTCAGATGCACCCTGATACCTTTCCGCGATGCAAGGGAATGAATTACGCGCAGCATATCGCCACCACCACAACCGAGATCGGCAATGTGAAGCGTCTTCTCCCGGGGCCAATTGCGAATCAGTTTCTTTATAGCCGACACGGTAACCGCGTTCCCACCCAACCACTTGTTGATGAACTCGAGTTCCTTCAGCGTCTGGCTGACAACCTCGCCTGAACAATTCAAATCGTCCATCAATTCAATTCCGGTCGATCGGGAGGCAAGGTCAGGCATAAACATGTGCTTTTAATAACATACTCTCCAATGTAAGCCCCGGGCCAAATGCAGCAGACCATATCATCGCATTGTTATCCGCTGACGTCAATTGTTCAAGAATACCCTTCAGCACGAATACAACGGTTGGACTACTCATGTTTCCAAAGTTCTCCAATACCTCATATGCAAAGCGGTTCTGATCTTTGGTCAGGGCAAGCTCCTTCTCTATGGCTTCAAGTATTTTCTTTCCTCCGGGATGAATAGCGAAGTATTTTACACCTTGAGCTTCAAGCCTTCCCTTCCGAAGCAGGGCTTCAAAAAAATTACCGATACTGTTTTTCAGCAAGTCTGGCACATACGACGATAGCCTCATTTCAAATCCCGAATCGGCCACCAGCCACGCCATCTCGCGTTCACCTGTCAGCGCCAGATCACTGTGGAAGTGCTCGAGCGAAAGGTTTTTCTCCCCACGCGGGGCGGATTCCACAAGCAGTGCTGCGGCGCCGTCGCCAAACAGCGCATTTGCCAGAATATTATCATCATCACCCTGAGGCTGAAAGTGCAGGCTGCACAACTCGGTACATACTACCAGGACCTTCGCCGCAGGATTGCTCTTGCAGATGGCGTCAGCTGCCTTGATTCCGTTGAACGCCGCATAGCAACCCATGAAGTTAATGCACATTCGCTCCGTGTCTGTTGATAGCTTGAAGTGTTTGATGATGTCAATATCCAGTCCGGGTGCGTACATTCCCGTACACGATATGACGACGAGATGTGTGACTTCGCTGAGTTGAAAATCTAATGTCGAGTTATTCAGGTCTTCCACCGCGGCAATACTCAGCGGCAATGCATGCTCCCTGTATAACTTCATTCGCAGGGAAGTGCCAGGGAAAGAACCCGCTCCATTGCTGGGGTAAGTGGTAAATCCGTTCTGTTTACCAAAATCATCAAGAACAGAATACCGATACCTGATCCCGCTTGCCCTGAAAATTGCTTTGATCTTCCGTTCCTCGCTCCCGTTCGTGTGCATCACGTTTACCATGAAATCCGCCAGCGTTCCCTGATCAAAACGGTTTGGAGGTGTGGCTGTGCCTATTGCCGTGATATAACTCATTCGGGCGATGTTCGGTTTAAGTTCTATATTGGGTAGCTTTCCATTACCCGAAAACTATGCTCTCTAAATCGTCATGGCTGCATTTGCGAATACCATTCTCCTGGTTTCTGCTCCCTATCTTCCTGTTCAGCTTGTCGATATCGCCGAACCTCATTGCAGGTAACATTCTCTGGACATTTGTGATTCTGCACTTCTTCCTTTATCCCGCCAGCAATGCCTATAACAGCTACTTCGACAAAGACAAAGGCAGTATTGGAATACTGAAAAACCCACCTCCGGTGAGAAGGGAATTGTACTACCTCGCGCTCCTTTTCGATTTGATCGCCCTGATACTCGGCCTTGTTTTCATTAATGTGGAGTTCACAATAATGCTGTTGATCTACGGGCTGATATCGAAGGCTTACAGCCATCCTTCAATACGGTTAAAAAAATATGCCATTACTGCCTGGTTGGTAACGGGTGTTTTCCAGGGGTTCTTTACGTTCGTGATGTGTTACATCGGGCTGAATAACTTCGCGATAGAAAGCGCCGTGAAAAGCCAGGTCATCATCGGTGGCACATTGGCCACCTTCATGCTATGGGCCAACTATCCTCTGACACAGGTTTACCAGCACGCAGAAGACGCCGCACGGGGTGATCGGACGCTGAGTATCCTACTGGGAATACGAGGAACGTTCCTCTTTGCGGGAACGGTATTCATCGTTGTTGCGGCCGGATTCTTCCTTTACTTCATGACCTTCTTCAAGGTTGAATACAGCTTTAGATTCCTGTTGGCATTGCTGCCGGTGGTCGCCTACTTTGTCTTCTGGCTAATCCGTGTATACAAAAATCCCCGGGAAGCTGACTACTCAAAAACAATGTGGCTGACCACACTGTCAGCCACATGTCTGAATATTTTCTTTATTTATTTCCTGATCGACAGGAACTACCTGCTTCAGCTCATCCAGTGATTATGCGATGGCAGCACCGACGCGCTCAAGCAAAGCTTTCGTTGCTCTGATGCCTTCATCTTCCGAAAGCTTGCTGCCTTCGTATTCAATTCCGACCCATCCTGTATAACCTGCTTCTTTGACGATCCTGAGCATTTTGTCGTAATCCGTTTCTACACAATTGCCGTTTTCGTCGAATTCATGGGTCTTGGCACTTACACCTTTGGCGAAGGGCATCATCTCACGCGTGCCTTTGTAACGGTCGTACCATTCCTGGCAACTGTAGCCTTCTCCGTATCGGATGCAGAAGTTGCCAAAGTCGGGAAGGGTACCACAGTTGTCCATCTGCGTGTTGGTGATCACAGAAGCGAGCCATTCGCCATTGGAAGAAAATCCGCCGTGGTTTTCAACGATCACATTTATGTCGTGTTGTTTTGCAAATTCCGACAAGGCGCGTAGCCCATCAGTTGCAGCGCGGGCAACGTCTTCTGCCGAACCCTCACCATAGGCGTTTACGCGAATGGAATGGCAGCCGAGAAATTTGGCAGCATCCACCCACTTCTTGTGATTGTCAACGGCAGCGTTGCGTTTTTTCGCATCAAGCTCCCCGAGATTTCCTTCGCCATCGATCATGATGAGAACACTCGCAATGCCATTGTCGTCACAGCGCTGCTTGAGATCTGCGAGGTATTGCTGATCCTGGGCTTTATCCTTGAAGAACTGATTTACATATTCCACACCAGTGATGCCAAAGTCATTTTTTGCTTTAAGCGGAAAATCAAGGTTGGTGAGTTGTCCGCCGAACAATGCCTTGTTCAGTGACCATTCCGCTAAGGAAATCTTGAAGAAAGGCGATGCCGACGAAGAACTCTGAGCTGAAGTCGAGTCATTGCTCGCTGTTGATTCACCTGATTTGGTGCTGCACGAGGACAAAAAAGCTGACCCCGCGGTTGCCCCAAATGTGAGTAGCCCGAGTGTCCGTAAGAAGTCCCTCCTGTTTTTTTCCTGATTCATGGCGGTAGTTTAAGTTTAGAGTTAGAATGGAATATACTACTTTAACCGTACAAGCAAAATCCATTTTACTCAAAGGGCTTCCCGTGTGTATTCCTGATAATGATGTTGGCGATCCTGCGGCTACTCAGGAGCCTGACAGCCAGAGAAGAACTTCCGTTGCTGCCGAACAGACGCTGAATTTGCCGACCGACCCAAAGGCGTGTTTTGAAATTGCGCGACCACTCCCGGATATAATCCTGTTCCATCTGAGCACGTGAATAGCTGTCGTCAGAACAGAAGCGCCTGACCACGCGACTCACGAGCAATGATGAATGAATCGCCATGGCCATTCCATTCCCGCAGAGGGGAGCAATCATTCCTGCAGAATCGCCAATCATAAGCAGATGATCTTCCACAGGCTGCTTCGTTTCAAAGGAAACTTCGTTGATAGTCTCAGGCTTCGTGAAAAGAAATTCTGATTCGCTGAAAACCTTCTCTAGTATGGGATTTTGAAACAACACGTTTTCCTCCATCGCAGCAATCGATCCGTACTTCTTAAGGTGATCGCGTTGAACGAGGTAGCACAGATTCACTACGTTATTTTCTACGCGGTTAACGCCACAGTATCCGCCCGGGAAATTGTGAAGCGCAACAAGGTCAGTCGGATGATTATACCGAACATGATATTTGACACCCAAAAATGGTGAGCGTTTGTGGGTAAAGGCGCGTTTCATCTTTACATCCAGAGCGGAACGTTTACCGTGAGCGGCGATAACCACATCACATTCGTGTATCTCACTTCCCGTCGATACCCGGAACGACTGCCCCAAAAACTCAACACTTTCAACCGTTGTGTTTAGTCTGACCGTTGCACCGGCCTCGATTGCCTTTTCAAATAGAAAATTGTCGAATGTAAACCTGCTGATACCAAAACCGCCCAGATCAAGCGGGACGGACTGACTTGATCCATCGATCGAACTCAGCATGAACCTGTTGACCCTCGCCGGACTATGGCTGGAAGGGTAGAGCGCTGTTGACCGAAGGAACGGCGCTGCTTCGTTTGAAATGTATTCGCCACAAACACGATGAAAAGGATAACTCTTCCGCTCGAACAGTGTACATGATATCCCGGCCCTGGCTAATTGAATTGCGGCGACTAATCCCGCCACTCCACCGCCAACAATTGAAACGGATTTCATTTTTTCTCGTTAAGAGTAAGAGCCCTCCGGGCTGAAACTGCCGGTGGCACAACATTTTCTACCAAAGCAATACCACGTTCAACACAACGTTTCAATATACCTTTAAATCCTGGAGTTGGCTATGAAATCCATGTTCTCAAAATCGTCACATCAACCGTTACACGTTCTGGTTGTAGGTAACAATCCAATTGAAATGAGTACGGTATTGGAAAAACTGCATCGGGTTAAGAAAAGAAAAATCGTCACCGAAATTGCATTCGACATTCGCTCGACGGTTGAACGACTCAATACGTTTAACCCGAATTTTATTCTTATCGATGACAACCTGGGGAATTCCGAACTCCTCGAAACGATCAATACGTTAAGTGCAACAAAGAAAACGCGTCACGTTCCGATTACGGTCTTGAAGAATTCAAACTATCGCGAGACGTTGCCGTCGGCAGGGATATTGGATTATCTGCTGAAACAAAACCTGTCCACCGAGTCGCTTTACAGCGCCATCAAAAATTCGTTTCGCCTCAAAAAAACGCAGGCACTGCTCAGGAAATTTTATCAGCAAAAAAGCGGTCTGTTCAGCAAACTGACTCCGAAAGGACTAGATCTGGTCAGCTAAGACGAATTCTTTTTTTATACGTTCACCATCGCGGGAAACCTCCATACGGATTTTCTTCCCCGGTTTTCGGTTTAGCAGGCCCAGCACAAAGTTCAGATCAACCTCTTTGAGATCAACGCCATTAATTGAAACGAGTATATCGCCTGCCTGAACCCCTGCTTTGTCGGCCGATGAACCGCCGCGTACGCCCGTAATCTCGAAGACATTCAGTTTTGCTCCTTTGGATTTAATGGTAAGCCCGCTCAGATTGTAGTGAAAGGCTTTCTTGAAGGAGCTGTTTTTTTTGAGATAAACTTTTTCGTTTGGAAAATCATAGACGATAGTAAAACGGCTCATGATCTCGCCGCCAATGGTGCCGTTGCGGAAAATCTTGTAACTCGAGGTATCGCTGTAGCTATTGGGGTCTGGGAAATTGGTCACGACACGAGGCAGCTTGAAGTGGCCCAGCGAAATTGATTCTATCCTGCCAGCTTTGCCCATGATTTCACCACCCAGCCCCCGCCCGATGGAACTGCTCACCGTGCTTGCAGGAACGCTGATTCGCTCATCGGTGAGTGGGTCGAGCAGAAGTGCATGGCTGGCGCCAGAGTCCATCAAAAGCTTTGCTTCAACCCGAACACCTCCCGGAAGCACCAGCGGCACCGTGGCGTATGGCTTGGTATCCTCAATGGTAATCTGCAACGGATGGAATTTCCGGCGTTTCCTGAACGCCTGAGGCGCGTAAAGCGTCAGGAGCTTTTTCTCATAATCAACCTCTACAATAAAGCGACTGAATAGCTCGTAGCCGAGAATTCCGTGGACATCGGTGCCGAGGTAGTTCCGTAATTCAAGATAATCTTCTTCCAATACAAGCAGGGCGTGGCCACGTCCCTGTACACCTGGCAGTGTAAGGGAAACGTTGTTGGTGACGTAAGCATCCACCATTTTTTCTCCGCCCGGACCTGTGATTGAGTACTTGCGCGTATACGCGAGGTTGAGGATATCGCTAAAGGACTTTTGAGTTAGGATTGCCGTGCGTACGCCGGTATCCAGAATGAATTTAAGGGGCAGCGTGCCATTCAGAACCACCGGCACAACGACCAGGTTATTATAAACCTCTATCGGAATCTGTACTTTATCTTTTCCACCCGTAATGGTGAAGCCAAGTCCCTGGCCTTTGCCGCTGATGGCAACGCCCAGACCAAAAAATAAAATGATACACAAATGCTTAAGACGCTTTCCCACCTTTCGAATATACTAAGAAAAATACTCAGCAAACGTTGCAACGATGCTGATTAAGTTTTCCCTCTTAAACGGAAGTGGTCAAGCGAATGGCTGAACTTTTTTGGAAAACCCGGCAAATAATTCAATCGGGTTCACGAACAGGAAATAGATGCTAGAACTTGTTGTCGTGCTTGTTCTTGCTAACCGATTTGTTAGGGAAGACCCAGGGAGAAATAATCGCAAGAATGAAGAGAAACACTACAACCCAGAAAGGCCACCATGACAAATCCATAACTATTTTAATTTAAGAACGTAAAAATAGACTCAATACGATATTTTTTGCAAGTAGCACAAAAATATTGTTTTTTTAATTTTCCAGCCACCAATGCGAAGGTTTCTGATATTTGTCGGTATTGCACTTGTTCTGCTGATTATTCTGGGGTGGGGCGTGTCTATTTTCAACATGCGTCAGGAAAAATCCCGAAGTCCTGAAGATCAGGTAGAATTCAGCAACGGCGACCTTTCCATTCGCGTATTCTATAATCGCCCAAAGAAAAATAACCGCGAAATCTTCGGCAATCTTGTGCCTTATAACGAAGTATGGCGCACCGGTGCGAACGAAGCCACAACTTTTGAGACCAATAAAGAGCTCGTTATCGAAGGCAAAACCCTGCCACGCGGCAAATATTCACTCTGGACGATTCCTTACGAAGACCACTGGACCATCATTTTCAACCGCGAATATGGCCAATGGGGCATAAATTCAAAGGGTGAGCCTAACCGAAATCCCGCCCGCGATGTCCTTGCCGTCGCCGTGCGCTCCGTGCAGCAGGAACACGAATTCGAGCAGTTCACCATTGCCTTCGAAAAAATCGGCGAAGATGCAGAAATGGTCCTGCTTTGGGATCGAACCCTGGTGGCGATGCCGTTTTCCTGGTAGTCTTATTTCAGACGATAAACCCGCAGACGTACCGTTAGTGCGGGTTCCTCCGAAGGTATCGCATTCACCATCGTCGTAAGTTGCGACGCCGCCACACCATTGGCAATCAGATAGTTTGCGATCTCCTCCGATTGTTTCTGCGTCCGGTCATTGTGATAGATTACCCGTTCAACAGCCTTCCTCGATCGCGATTCGGCTTCGTCAGCGGTAGAGACGGAATCCGGTTCCTCGACGATGGTTACACTGTCCGCGGTTACCACATCGTACTGATCCACAGAATCTACCACCACAAAATTCTCCGTGAGGTCCGGATCAGCGTTCGCCTCAGATTCCCGATAGCCAGCCATCAGTACCTGCACTTCAAAGCCCAGATTCGGGTTCGCCTTTATCATTCGGGCCACGCGTTTCAGAAGCTCCTGCGACACTGTTGCTAAACGAGACGAATAAGGCTCAAAAGCCACACCGCTAAGGTCAAGTTCATCACCGGCGTCGGGGGTCTTAATCACCACATCAACCCGTTCACGCTGCGCGATCTTGTCACCCGTGAGGTCGTATGATTTCAGCAAAAAGGTCCTTTGACCGTCCTCAGGATCAAACGCTACTTCATAAACAGAGCCTTCCTTCAGGTAAAAAAAATACGCACCGTCGGCCGCGGGTCTGCCGGAGTAAACCCGCTTTCCGCTCTGGATATCCCTTACCGAAATGTAAGCCGGCGCACCTTTTACCGTGCCTTCGACTTTCATCATGCCTTTCGGCCGAAGGTGAGCCGGGATCAGAAATTCTGTCAGCTCCCAATTATTGCGTGAGCCCATGGCTTCCGTCAGCAGATACCGTCCCAACGCGTTTACGGAAACGTATTGATCATCCTTCTCCGAATTGATAAAATCCATAGCGACGGGCTCCTGCCATTGACCGTCAACTAACCTTGTGAGGTAGAGGTCCATTCCGCCTTTGTTACCGGGGAATTTATCCGATGAAAAAATCAACGTTTCACCATCCGCCATAATGCGCGGCGTCTGCGAATTTCCCGTATTGATATGGGCCGGCAGCTCCTCAGGCTCATTCCACTGCCCATTCGGCTTTTTTGTCGCGCGGAAGATTTTGCAGCCCTCTGCCTTCGTCGCCGTCATCCGATCGCACCGCATGAAATAGAGCGTGTTTTCGTCGGCGGAAACAGATGGGCAACCATCATTCGTCTTTGAATTTATCGGCATCGCCATATTCACGGGAGTTGACCACGTGTTCCCTTTGAGTTCGGAAATCATAATGTCGTAGCCTCCGATGACCGGCGACTTTGCTGAGGTATAGTAAAGTCTCTTACCGTCAGCGCTTAGCGCATACCCGCGTGTAAAGTTCAGCCGCGTATTGATGTGCTTTGGCAACTCCACGGGCGCCACCCAGTCTGTTTCCCTGGAGGTATAGGAAATGGAGTATTCCCCCTCGCGTCCATTGTCGGAAATAAAGACAATGGCATTGCCGTCCATGCTCATAAACGGCGCAAAAAGGTTTATTGAAGGGTGATTTATTATTCCCGGAAGGCGCCTGACAGGCTGTTGAGCCATAAGGTGATAGGCCGCAAAAAAAGCAATTAAACTGGTCAAAAAAGGTAATTTCATGCTGCTGGCTTTGTGCTAAAGTACGCATTTCTGCCCGAAGACCGATCACCAAAAAGGGGGCCATTAAATTTGCCGGTTTTTCGCCGGCGGTAAGGGATTTTCGCCTTTGCATAGTAACTTCGCTGCAAACACGACCAAATGATGTCAGTATGATCCAGGTTATTCCGTCAATCGCAATCCGAAAGGGCAAAGTAGTTAAGATGCGCAAAGGTGATCCCTCGAGTGAAAAGGCGTATGATGAGAATCCTCTTGACCTGGCCCGCCGGTTTGAAGACCACGGTATCGATGTGGTTCACCTGGTCGACCTCGACGGCGCGGAAAAAGGTTCTCCGAAAAACTGGCACGTCCTCGAAGCCATTGCAGGCCATACTAACCTCAAGGTGGATTTCACCGGGGGAATCAGCACAGATGGCGACATTATCAAGGCTTACGAATACGGAGCCTTCTACATCACCGCAGCAAGTATCGCTGTCACGGATCCCGAACTTTTTGCTTCATGGATCATTTCCTATGGTCGCGAGAAAATGACGCTGGGCGCTGATGTGGTAAATCGTGAAACAAAAGAACTACTCTTCCGCGGATGGCAACGCAGATCACATCTGCGATTGTATGAACACCTCGACTACTTCTATTCAAAAGGTCTCAAATACGTCAAGTCTACCGACGTAAGCCGCGACGGCGTACTTGAAGGACCCGCTTTCGATTTTTATCAGGATATCCGTGAGCGATTCCCCGACCTGTGTGTCCTTGCCAGCGGAGGCGTTCGTGGCATCGACGACATCAAACGCCTCAACGACATGGGTATCTTTGCTGTAATATTTGGAAAGGCCTACTATGAAGGTATCCTTAGCCTGAAAGACCTCGAACAATTCCTGGTGAAGAAGGAAGCCTGACGCCTCCTCGATCCGCTGACCCTTACTGAATGGTTACGTCGAACGTAACATCAAGGTCAGTTTCGCCACCTGCATTGGCGGGGTTTCCGGAACGCACACCCGCACCGCTTTTATTCAGTTCGTGACGCAGGATTACATTCAGCGACCCCGCTCCCGCGGCACCGGTTTCGACTACGCTGGTCAGGCCAACCGGATTTCCGTTACCGTCTTCATCGTCGTAAACTACCGCCGCGTCAACTCCACTGATTACAAAGAAGAACTGATGCTCCTCGTCCTCTTCGCGGATCTCCGCGCTGATGTCTTCAACAGGATTTTTTGACTCGTCCAGGACCTGTAGCTCCAGCGCATACGTTGCATTTGCTTCAAGATGTATTTCGTCTGCCATCGGTGCGCCGGGCCCAGGGCCGTCTGCGTCCCGCCAGGTGAACGTCACAGGATCCGCATCCACCGGCGTCCCATCGTGTTCCCGCATTCGAAAGGTGAGCTTCAGCATCGTGATCAGCTCGTTTTCATTTGCGGGAACGGGATCGCTGTCGTTGCATCCCGCGATAAAAATGAACGCTGAAAGAAGGAGGAATGAAAGTGCTTTTCCAAAATGCCTAGTCATGTGAGTGGAATTTATAGTTTACGCGAATGCTGAAATTTCGTCCGGGCTCATCCGCAAAGTACCGAAGCCGGTTCAAATAGTTCCTATATGCCGTATTCAGGAGGTTGTCAACACTTGCATTCAGTGTGAATTCCCGGTTACCCAAAGTAAGGTGGGCCGTGAGATCTATGCCAATAAGCGTATAGCCATCAGGTGGTGCCATAAAATCAAACGTTCCGCTGACAGGGCTCTCCGCGATATCGGCAGGATAAATGGTCTGCGGGGCACGGGTCTGCTTCAAGGCGGTGCGTGAAAAGATTCGCGCTTCAATACTCTTCCAGTTTCCAATTCGCGGAAACGCGTAGGATATTTGATTTTCGATTTCAGCCGGTGGAATAAGGGGCAAACGATCCGACGTTTCACGATCTTCTGCCATCACATAAGATGCCTTTCCTGACCAGCTCCACCGGTCTGTGAGTTTCACCTCGGCGGAAAAGTCACCGCCCGCGAGCAATGCTGTCGTCTGCAAATAGTGAAATACCGGGAAATACCCGCGAATGGTCAGGCGACTCTCATACGGCGTAAGGTAGATGTAGTTGTTGAAATAATTCAGGTACCCGGTCAGCTCAAATGAAAACCTGTCACGGAAATGCTGCAGGCTCGTCGACCATTTCCATGAGCGCTCAGTAGCAATTGAAGAGGCATCAGGATCGATGACTCCGTTCTTCAGGAGCAGGCCTTCCTCAATAGCGGCTGAACCGTGATGTAAACCCTGACTAAACAGTTCGTTAACCTGTGGTGCACGCGTTGATACGCCCAGGTTGGAAGAAAGGCGCGAGTGATCGCCAATATAAACAGCGCTTCCCACAGTCGCCGACCCAAAGGTGAAGTTGTATGACGGCTCCAGAAGAACACGATCCTGGTACATCCTCGGCTGAAGATTCTGATGGTCGAGTCGCGCACCAAATTCGTGGATCCATTTGCCCTTGCGGTATTTCTCAAATATGAAAATCCCTCCTGCGTACTGGCTGTACGTTGGCAGAAGGCCGATTCCCGTCTTATTCCGATTGTCACGAGCAATTCCACTTAACCCTACTGTGCCGCTCCAGCGATCTTTATCATGATCAAGCGTCACGTCGACGGAATGCGTAAAAAGGTCAAGCGAAAGCGCTGGTATGTTCTGCTTGTCGCGGCGGATATCATATTCTTCGCGGTCATTGAATTGACCCCCGTACACGACCTTGAGGTTGCCAATGTTTTCAAGCTTGCTTTCAAGTACTGCTTTCACAAGATGGTGCCCGACTTTCTGACGCGGGTTTTCGATGTCATATGTGAAATCGCGGATGTACCACGGTTTTTTGTTTTCAATAGAACTTTGCAAGTCGTTGAGGTTTCCGCTGTGAGCGCTGCGCAGGATTCCAAGACTTGTGTTGAAGCTGCTCATGAAAAGGCTTGCTTCAGTAGACCCCTTTTTCCATCCTATGGCTGCGCTGGCGTTGTACTCGCGGGTGCCTGTATTCGACAATTGGTAGTCGGGACTGTGATAATCTCCGCCGCGCTTCAACGTACCCTGTATACGCCATGCCAGCGATTGTCTGCCTTTGAGACCCCCTTCCAGCATACCTGAGAAGGCTCCCATGCGGTTGTTAGACGCAACCGGGGCGGACAACTCGCCTCCGAACCCCGGAGAATAATGCAGTGGAGCAGCGTTCACGATGATTACTCCGCCCATAGCTTCTGATCCATATCGCACGGCTTCCGCTCCGCGAACGACTTCAATTTCCGATGCGACAAATGGGTCTATCTCGGGGGCATGATCAACGCCCCATTGCTGCCCTTCCTGCCGTAATCCATTGTTGAGCACTAATACACGTTGACTGTGCAGGCCCTGTATCACGGGCTTGAAGATTCCGGGTCCCGACATAATGTTCGTAACTCCCTGAACATTCTGAAGCATTTCGCCAAGTGATTTCCCGCGATGCGGCATCAGTTCAGCGTCTGATACTATGCTGATCGATTGACTCAGTGCGTGTGTCCGCGAATGCGAACCCTCGATAACAATGTCGTGCAATACACTGACTGCTGGTTTCAGCTGGATAATATACAGGCGGGTCGATGGAATGCGAACAGTGATCTGCTGATCTTCATAGCCTACATACCGGACGCGAATGGTGTATTGGCCTGCACACAGGTGTGTAAGTTCAAACGTCCCATCCGCCTGCGTGACGGTGCCTCTGTCGGAGCCGACCAACATCACTGTGGCTCCGGGAAGCTTCTCTCCCTGAGTGTCTTCTACCAGCCCCCGCAACACATGATCACAATCCTGTGAATGGGCGGTCAGAAAGGTGAATGAAAATAATAGTATCCACGCCGGAACCCCTACTTGCAACATGGTTGCAAATATAGAAATTGGAGAGTAAAAAGGAATTCCTACTCCAGAATATCCTGCATCTTATATTTCTGGATCAGGTAATAGAGGAAGTTGAAGGATAGAATTGAATCGTCGCTTTGATTCTTGGGCTTGCTTTCGTCTTTGGGGACAACCGCGGAAGGCTTGAAGATATTTCGCTTTGGCGTTAGAATTTCCACCGAATCGCGCTGAGGCCTGACGGTTTGGCGGGGAGGATCGCCGGCACCTCCTGATGGAAGAACCCTGTCACGCTCAACCAGGTTTTCCAAATCATAGCTTTCGAAGCTCGGAGATCCGGATTCCTGTCCATAAGCTGCACTTGCTGCGCCGGACAGCATCAGGATCAGAAGCGTTAAATGAAGGGCGTTCTTCATAGGAGCCGGGCTCAGGTGGTGGTTAATGTCAAACGGCCGAATTAAATTTTTTGTTTCCGAAAAGTACACAATTTATGTACTATTAACACATTTTTAACAAGAGATTGTTGGAACAGCTACCCGGTTTAAGAAATTTTTTCCAACATAGTAATCCGGTAGGTCTGTGATTTATCTTTCGCCCATGCTGTCATTTGATGATTTTTTGAAGGTTGAGCTTCGCGCCGGTACGATAATAAAGGCTGAACCCTTCCCCGAGGCCCGCAAACCGGCGATCAAAGTCTGGGTCGACCTTGGCGAAATCGGCATTAAGCAGTCCAGCGCCCAGATCACGGGTCACTATACCCCCGAAACACTCATCGGAAAACAAGTTATCTGCGTTACCAACTTTCCCCCAAAGAAGATCGCCGGATTCAAATCCGAGGTCCTGGTAACAGGGTTTGCAGACTCAGACGGAAAAATTGTTCTCTCCATCGTCGATAAACCCGTTCCCAATGGTTCAAGACTCCACTAAAGCGCGGATCAGGTTTTCCCTGCTGCCTGAGATTACCCAGGGGAGCATTTTTGGCGATTACGAGGACCGCACCATCTCCGCGCTCATACTCGATAGCCGAAAGGCGGTGGTCTCGTCCGGAGGATTGTTTTTTGCCATTCGCGGCGCCCGCCACGACGGACACCAATATATCCACGCCCTTTATGACCAGGGCGTACGCTTCTTCGTGGTCGAAACCCTCCCGGAGTATCAGAACTACCCCGGCGCAGGTTTTCTTGAGGTGCCCAGTGGAGTCGCCGCACTCCAGGCAATTGCTGCCTACCACCGCTCCGCTTTTGACATTCCCGTAATAGGAATCACCGGAAGCAATGGCAAGACCATCATCAAGGAATGGCTGTTCCAGGTCTTGTCGCGGACTGAAGTCGTCGCAAAAAACCCGGGGAGCTATAATTCACAAGTAGGCGTACCGTTGTCGGTCTGGCAGATTCAGCCGTACCACACCATTGGGATCTTCGAAGCGGGCATCTCCACCGTTGGTGAAATGGAAAAGCTGGAGGCCATCATCAAGCCATCAATAGGCATCTTCACAAATATTGGTCCCGCTCATAATGAAGGATTTCCAAACCGGGAATCCAAGGTGAATGAGAAATTGAAGCTGTTCCGGAATGTCCGGCGGCTGATCTATTGCGCCGACCACCAGCCCATACATAGTGCCGTTGTGCAAAGCGGAATCCCATCCTTTTCGTGGGGCTTTTCGGCGAGCGCCGACTTGAAGCTCAGCAAAGCCGGAAACACGTATACGCTTACATCAAAGGAGACCTCCTTTGAATTGGAACTCCCCTTTCAGGATGCCGCTTCGGTGGAAAACTGCTTTCATGTCGTCAGCACCCTCCTGCATCTGGGAGTCTCACCTGAAACTATCCAGAAGGACGTCAGGAGCCTGAAGTCGGTGCCTATGCGCCTCGAACTCAAGGATGGCATCAACCAATGCCAGATCATTGATGACAGCTACAACAACGACCTCGCCGGACTAGAAATAAGCCTTCAGTTTCTTTCCAATCAGGTTCAGAAAAAGAAAAAGACAGTAATTCTGTCCGACATACATGAGTCCGGCCTTGAGCCCCACGAACTCGTCAGGAATATCGCTGCCCTAATCCGGGAATCGCATATTGACCGTATCATCGGTATCGGTCCGGCACTGTACGAGCACAAGGATGCTTTTGCTACCGGAACTGACAGCCGTTTCTTTCAGCATACGGAGGCGTTTCTGGAGCAGCTCAAACCGGATGATTTCGGCAACGAAGTCATCCTCGTAAAAGGCGCCAGAGTATTCGGATTTGAAAAGATCACCAGCAAACTTCAACGGAAGATTCACGGCACCGTCATGGAAATCGACCTGGGTGCGCTGGTGAATAATTTCAATGCGGCGAAATCACGTTTACATAAAACGACCCGCGTAATGGTGATGGTAAAAGCTTTTGCTTACGGTAGCGGAAGCAACGAGATCGCCAGCCTCCTTCAATACCATCGGGCCGACTACCTCGGTGTCGCTTATCCCGACGAAGGAGTGGACTTGCGAAAAAGCAATATCAGCCTTCCCATTATGGTGATGAACGCCGCGGAAGAAAGCTTCGAACAACTCCTGGCCTACCGGCTGGAGCCGGAGGTATACAGCTTCAGATTCCTCAGAAGCCTGATTACCTTCCTCGACGGCAGGAAATGCCGTGTTCACGTAAAGCTGGATACCGGCATGCGACGCCTCGGTTTTGAGCCCCATCAGGTCGACGAACTCATCCGTGTACTGGCAGCAAATCCCAACATAGAAGTAGTTTCTATATTCACGCATCTCGCTGCGGCCGATGAGGCATCGCAGGACGCTTTTTCGGAAAGGCAGGCAACCCTTTTCCGCGACGGTGCGGAACGCATTGCCCGGGCAATCGGATACAAGCCTCTGTTCCACATCCTGAACTCTTCAGGTATCCTCCGCTTCCCGGAACTGCAGTTCGATATGGTGCGCCTGGGTATCGGGCTATACGGCGTGGATCCCACCGCCATGTCGGGAACGGATCTCAGACCCGTGGCTACATTAAAAACCATCGTATCCCAGATTAAACATATTCCGGCAGGCGAAACGATTGGCTATGGCCGGCGCGGCGTAGCAAAACACGATATGGCCATCGCCACCATCGCTATCGGTTATGCCGATGGTTTCAGCCGCGCGTTCAGCCGCGGCAAGGGAAAGGTACTGATAAACGGAGCGCTGGCTCCCGTAGTAGGAAATGTCTGTATGGACATGACGATGGTCGACGTCACAGGACTCGAGGTAGCCGAAGGAGACGAGGTCATCATCTTCGGCCGGGATCTGCCCATTCAGCACGTAGCCGACTGGATCGGAACAATCCCCTACGAAATCCTGACCTCGACAAGTGAACGTATCAAGCGTGTTTTCGTGGCCGAAAGCCTCTAGCCACATCCTCCCAGGTTCCGGCGGAAGTTGTCCATGTTCATCCCGCCGAAGTCTTCGGAGGCATTCTCGGCTTCCACCTTCTGCGGCGCAGGAGCTGCAGGTTTGGCCTTCTTCGACCGCTTGCCGTCTTTCTTTACCTGTTTTATATCCTTTTTTGCCATAGGTGTTGTTCGAGGTTTAATCTGATATAAATCATTGGAATCCAAAGGAACCACCCATATATTTGCCTTGTTTAAAATTAATCTAATTAAGGACTGATGGCAACCACGGGTAGAAATGTCGCGCAAATGCAGCCGGGGGAAGTAGGGATTGTGACGGGTTTTACTGACGATTATCTGTCTATCAAACTGATGGAAATGGGTTGCCTGCCCGGAGCTCCGGTAAAGTTCAATTTCTCAGCGCCCCTTGGGGATCCAATCTGTATCAGCGTTTCTGGTTACGAACTCTCCCTGCGACTGGAAGAAGCTGCTACTATTTCAATTATGAATTAATGTCGGGGAGCAGGTTACGAATTGCGCTTGTTGGAAACCCTAACTCGGGTAAATCTTCCCTCTTCAATCACCTTACGGGACTGAATCAGAAGATCGGCAACTTTCCCGGCGTCACCGTCGATAAGAAAACCGGCCTGACCAGCCTCGGCAATGGCGTTTCAGCCGAAATAACCGACCTCCCGGGAATTTACAGCATATATCCACGCAGTATCGACGAGCGCATCGTTTCAGAATACCTGCTTAATCACAATTCACCCCAGACTCCTGAAAAAGTCGTAGTAGTTGCCGATGCCACGAATCTGAAACGCGGGCTGCTATTGCTTACCCAGGTTATCGATCTGGGGCTGCCCACGATCCTCGTGTTGAACATGATGGATCTCGCGGCAAAGGCCGGAATAAGCTACGACCTCAACACACTGTCAAAACGCCTGGGCGTTCCCGTGGTGCCCGTTAATGCCCGGAAAGGCGACGGCATAGAGTTACTCAAAGCTGAACTGCTGAAGCAGCACGCACCCGCTGCCACACCCGTGTTTCCGGTGTGGAAAGAGGTCGAACAACCCGTTCAGGAACTAAGGCACCAACTCGGCGTCGACAACGACTACGAGGCGTACCTCTTCCTCGAACAACCCGAATCATTGAAGTTCCTGCCCGAGGATAAAAGAAACCAGGTCGCCGGCATTCGTGAAAAACATCAATTCTTCCCGGGGAAGTTTCAGGGTGCAGAAACAATACAACGGTACAGCTACATTCAGACGCTGCTGACTGCAATAACACTTAAAGCATCAGATCCCGCCTGGAAGAAAAATACTACACTCATCGACCGCATCGTCACCCACAAAGTTTGGGGCTACGTGATCTTCTTCGGAGTACTCTTCCTGATCTTTCAGGCGATATTTCCGTGGGCTACGGTTCCGATGGATTTTATCGACGCGTCCTTTGCTTCACTTAGTTCGTACCTGGGCAGAACACTTCCTGAAGGACCGTTGGCAAGTCTTATCGCAGAAGGAATTGTCCCCGGCATCGGTGGCATCGTCATCTTCGTTCCGCAGATTGCCATTCTATTTGCCTTTATCTCCATCCTTGAAGAATCGGGATATATGGCCCGCGTTGTCTTCCTTATGGATAAGATCATGCGCAAATTCGGCCTTAACGGGAAGAGTGTTGTTCCGTTGATGTCAGGCGTTGCCTGTGCGATTCCGGCAATCATGGCAACACGCACCATCGACAACTGGAAGGAACGCACCATCACCATCATGGTCACTCCACTGATGAGTTGTTCCGCCCGCCTGCCCATCTTCACGATACTCATTGCGCTCATCGTACCTGAAGAAAAGGTGCTCGGATTTTTCAACCTTCAGGGTCTTGCCCTGATGGGACTCTACTTGCTGGGATTCGTCGCTGCCATTGCGTCGGCGTGGGTGATGAAACTCATCATCAAAGTGAAAGAACGCAGCTTCCTGATCATGGAGCTTCCCGCTTACCGCGTACCGAAATGGTCGAACGTAGGTTTTACCATCGTCGAAAAAACCAAAGCGTTTGTCTTTGAGGCGGGGAAAATCATCCTGGCGATCTCGATAATCCTATGGGTACTCGCAAGCTATGGCCCCGGCGACCGCATGGACCTCGCTGAAGAGGAAGTTCGGAAAACTGCTCCCGCGGATCTGTCAGAAGAAGAATTGGAAGACCGCGTCGCATCGCTTAAACTTGAGAATTCCTACGCCGGTATCATCGGCAAATCCATTGAGCCTGTTATCAGACCTCTCGGCTACGATTGGAAAATCGGTATCGCCCTCATCACCTCATTCGCAGCTCGTGAAGTCTTCGTGGGAACTATGGCTACCATATACAGTATCGGAAGCAGCGCCGAAGACGACAGCACCATCAAACAACGCATGCGCGAAGAAGTTGACGCCGTGACCGGTCAGCCTCGTTTCACTCCGGCAGTAGGCCTGTCCCTGCTGGTGTTCTACACCTTCGCCATGCAGTGTATGAGTACACTCGCGGTTGTCTATCGCGAGACCAGAGGCTGGAAGTGGCCGATGATTCAATTGGTGTACATGACTGTGCTGGCGTACGTCTCCGCCTTCATCGTATTCAACGCCTTCTCGTAAGTAACGCCCGTCATGCTTTTCGGGGTTTTTATTTAATTTGGCGTCCTATTCACATTCTCATTGAAAACATTCCAACAGAATTTCAAACTGGGCATCCTCGGAGGTGGACAACTCGGCAGAATGCTGATCCAGTCTGGTATTGATTTCAACATTCCCTTTGCTGTCCTCGACCCCGACGCAAACGCGCCCTGTTCGCGCCTTGCTGATTTCACACACGGCAAACTCACCGATTATGACACGGTCATGAAGTTTGGTCAGGGATGCGACATCATCACCATTGAAATTGAAAACGTAAACGTCGCTGCACTCAAGGACCTCGCCCGTCAGGGCAAAAAGGTTTATCCCCAGCCTGAAGTGATCGAACTCATTCAGGACAAGCGCGTGCAAAAGACGTTCTACAAAGAAAACGCGATCCCTACCGCCGAATTCATTCTCACGGAAAACGCCGACGACGTCAGGAAACACGCCGCCTTTCTCCCTGCCGTGAACAAACTTGGGCGTGAAGGATACGATGGCCGCGGTGTAAAAATCCTCCGGACAAAGGATGATCTGACAGGTGCCTTTGATGCTCCCGGCCTTCTTGAAAAACTCATCGATTTCGAAAAGGAAATCGCCGTCATCGTCGGGCGAAATGAAGCCGGCGAAATCAAAGCTTTCCCAGTGGTGGAGATGGTTTTCCATCCCGTTCAAAACCTCGTCGAATATCTTTTCTCTCCGGCTGAAGTAACTTCTGAAGTTGCCACGCGCGCCGAAGACATTGCGCGAACTATCATCAGCAAACTCGACATGGTCGGACTGCTTGCTGTTGAGATGTTCGTTACTAAAACAGGCGACGTACTCGTAAATGAGATTGCACCGCGACCTCACAACAGTGGTCACCAGACCATCGAAGGCAACATCACGTCACAGTACGAGCAACACCTCCGCGCAATCCTCAATCTTCCTCTGGGCGATACCGACACGGTTCAACCAGCCGCAATGGTAAACCTCCTCGGCGAACCTGGATACGAAGGCCCGGCTTGTTATCAGGGGTTCCGGGAGGTCGTAAGCCGCGCAGGTATACATGTTCACCTGTACGGGAAAGAGATCACCAAGCCGTTCCGGAAAATGGGGCACGTTACCATCGTTGGTGACGACGTCGCCACACTCAGACAAAATACCGAATTTGTAAAACAGACCCTTAAAGTAATTTCACTATGAAAACCCAACCGGTTGTAGGAATCATCATGGGCAGCCAATCGGACCTTCGTATTATGAAGGACGCTGCGGATATTCTTGATGTGCTGAAAGTCTCCTACGAGATCACTATCGTGTCAGCCCATCGCACGCCCCTGCGAATGGTGGATTTCGCAACTACAGCCCGCGAACGGGGATTGAAAGTGATCATCGCCGGAGCCGGTGGCGCGGCCCACTTGCCAGGCATGGTTGCATCGCTTACTACCCTTCCCGTTATTGGCGTGCCGGTGAAATCATCAAACTCCATCGACGGCTGGGATTCAGTGCTAAGCATACTTCAAATGCCATCAGGAGTGCCTGTAGCAACCGTGGCTCTCGATGGAGCCCAAAATGCGGGCATCCTCGCTGCGCAGATCATCGGAACATCAGATGAACGCGTCCAGCAGGACCTGGAACGGTTTAAGACCTCGCTAAAAAACAAAGTAGAACTCGCCGTCAAAACGCTGGAGGAAAAAGGGTGGAAGGACAATTTTTAGACAGTCCCGGCGGAATTTGATTACAATTCTGTAATTTCATCTTCTTACATTCCCCGAAAATGACCCCGCACGACAAAGGATGGCTCAAAGCATATCTTGACTATCGCAAGAATTTGTTTCTCGGGCTTGCCTCTGAAACGGAGCACAAATCCTCCCATCCCGATTACTCCCTGTATCGTCTCGTTCAACCTACGGGTTTGATGTATGGTGAATCGCTCTCCGTGATTGACAGCTCTCACAACGGTACGTGGAGTGAACGCGACAGGATGAAGATTCTGCTTGCCGAAAGCCTGATCAGCAGCTCACTGCTCTTTCATGAAAAGCCCGTGCAAAGTGAAGACGAGTTTACAGAGGCAATCATGAAAACCGTCGAAAGCATCGGCAACTTCTACAACAATATCTTCCCTGAAATCTCGATACCCGCGAAGACATTCTTCGGTAGGAAAAAGTCTGCACTCGAAGTCGCGGAAAAGATTCTCGAAAAGCGAATCAACCACACCGCCACCTACCAGGGAAACTTCTGGACGACGTTCTTCCATAACAGTCTGCTCTTCCTCGACGTGTTTATCTTCGGTCAGTGGATTCACACAAACGCCGATAAGATTGTCGCCGACTTCTTCCGCTATGAACGCGATGAGCTGCGCTTTTCAATGGTGAAAGTCATCGCCGCTGCGGCTCATGCAAACAAAGTTATCGCACCGGAAGAACAGAGACTTTTTGAGTTCTTCCTCCAAACGACAGAACTTCCGTCGGAACGCAAACGCGAGGCTATGCGCATTTTCGCAGAAGGTATCGCTATAGAAGACATTAATCTGCCAACCGAAAATTCGTGGATACTTAAGAAGTTCTTCCTTGAAATCGCGATCCTCACCATTTGGGCGGACAAACTTGTTGAAGACGAGGAGATCGAATTTCTTAAGGCGTTTTGCAGGTACTTTGACTTTACCGAGGATGAACTGATGAGCAGCATGGTATCCATCGAAGGCTTCGTGCTGGAAAACTGGAGCTACCTGGAACATCTGCAGGATTCTCAGAAGACGTTTGAAGACGTGAGTCAACGCTATATCGACAGGGTGAGTCAATTGGTTGAGAAGAACAGATCGTGGATTGCCCGCGACCTGCGCAATCGCGATGAGTTGTTTTCGCTGATCCGCAAAGGCAGAACGCAGGAGCTTTCACCCGATGAAAACGAGCGCATAAGGACCGGGTTACTTGAGATTCTCAGAAGTGTTCCAACATTTGCAGTCACTTCGCTGCCGCAGAAATTTCTGACGCTGCCGATACTGATGAAGATCCTGCCGAAGAGCGTTTTCGCAACCTAGCTACAACTCCGGCGAATGCGTTTCCTTTTCATCCTGTGATTGCTTTCTCGGCACGATGACAGAGAAAATAATCGAGAGCGTCAACGTGGCAATAATAACCGAGAACGACGCGTATACACCGATGTCAATATCAAAGATTTCAAGAAGCATCTTCGCGCCGATGAAGAACAGAATTATGCTCAACCCCTTCTGGAGCAGGTAGAACCTGTCGATTATTCCGGCAAGGAGGAAGAACATCGCACGCAGACCCATTACCGCAAATATGTTTGACGTGTAAATGAGAAACTCGTTCTGTGTTATGGCAAACGCAGCGGGAATAGAGTCAACAGCGAAAATCAGGTCCGTTGTTTCAATCAGTACAATCACCAGGAAAAGCGGCGTAAACATAAGCTTACCATCTTTCCTTAGCAGGAATTTGCCGTCGGAGTCTTCCTTTGTGATAGGAAGATACTTGCGGCAGAATCGCATGATCGGATTCTTTTCGGGCTCAATCTTCTCGTCATCGTCCTCGAAATAGATCCGGATTCCGGAATAGATCAGGAATACACCGAAGATGTACAGCAGCCAGTGGAACTGATGGATAAGGTATGCTCCGACGAAAATGAATACCGCACGGAATACGATAGCCCCCAGAATACCCCAGAAAAGAACATTGTGAAAATACTCCTCCTTCACCTTGAAGTACTTCAGGATGAGCAGAATTACAAAAATATTGTCAACTGAAAGAGCTTTCTCCGTAAGGTAGGCGGAGAAGTAAAGCACGGCGGCATCTGACCCGGTGAGGATTTCTACTTTTCCGGAAACGACATGCTCGTAAGGGCCTTCAATGTAGATCAGATACCCGAAAGCGGCACTGATGGCAACCCAGAAGATTGATTGATACAAGGCCGATTTCGCAGAAATCTTGTGTGCCTTCTTGTTGAAAATCCCCAGGTCAACGGCTAAAAATACGATTATGATCGCGGCAAATACTCCGAATAGAATCGTTTCCCTTTCGCTCAGATTCGTAAAAAGTGAAATCGCAGGTATGTTTTGCAAAAAAAGCAAGTGCGGTTAGAGCGTTTATTCAAGGGAAATCAATGCATTCAATCGATGCCATCTACTTCCCACAATCTCAAAACTACAAATATATTATCACACCAAAAATGAAAGGCAAATGAATTATATTGACGATTAACAGGAATTTATCCGGTTAGGCTGCCGAACACCTTTCGCATATTCCCTGAACCAGAATGTTGATTTCCTGCGGTCTGTAACCTTTTGGCAGCCGGAGGCCGGGAAGTTCAATATCGAGACAATTTGTCTGGCCGCAGACGGTGCATTTGAAGTGTACGTGGTCGTGGTGATGCCCGGCTGAAGAACACGCTTCCGTACACAACGCGTATTTTAAACTGCCCTCGTCATCCAATACTTTGTGGATCAACCCCTTGTCGAGAAATGTCCGCAACGTGCGGTATACCGTCACCCTGTCAAGCGTGTTGCTCACCTCTTTTTCGATGTCGCCGTGCGAAAGCGCATACTGCGTTTTCAGGAAAAGCGTAAGAATTTCCAGGCGACTCGGGGTGGAGCGCATATCAAAGGATTTCAGCAGCCGGTCTGTCGAAGACGTCATGATATTTTAGTGTACCTGAAGCTTCAGTAAGTTACTATAAATACCATTATCTGCCACACTAAGTTCCGCATGTGATCCCGTCTCCGCAAGCTTGCCCTCCTGGATCACAAATATCCTGTCGACCTTCTTTATCGTGCTGAGGCGATGGGCAATTATTATCGTTGTGCGGCCTTCCATCAGCTTCTCGAGCGCCTCCTGAACCAGCACCTCCGACTTCAGGTCGAGAGAGCTTGTCGCTTCATCGAGAATCAGAATTGCCGGGTCTTTCAGTATCGCCCGCGCAATAGCAACACGCTGACGCTGGCCACCCGAAAGTTTGACACCGCGTTCGCCAACGCGCGTTTTGAAGCCTTCCGGAAAACTTTCTATAAACTCCAGTGCATTAGCCTTCCGCGCCGCGTCTCTGATCTCCTCCTCCGTCGCTCCAGGCTTGCCGTAAGCTATGTTTTCCTCTATCGTTCCACCAAACAGAATGATTTCCTGCGGTACGATTCCAAGGTTCTGACGATACGCCATCAGGTTAAACGAGTTGATGTTCACATCGTCAACCAGGATCTCGCCTGAGCTCACCGGATAGAACCGCATCAGCAGGTTGATTATCGTCGACTTGCCCGCGCCACTCTGCCCGACGAGGGCAACCTTTTCGCCCGGCCGCACCGTGAAGTCGAGCCCGCTAAGTACATCCACCTCTTTTCGCGTTGGGTATGAGAATGACACATCTCTGAACTGTATGCCTCCTTTCAGCCGGAACTCCTTGCGCTCTTTTTCCGCCTCATCCTGCTCCTGAAGGATGTTCAGGACGCGTTCAGACGCACCAACGGAACGCTGGAGCTGCGCGTAAATTTCTCCGAGCCCCTGTATGCTGAACCCGATTAACGATGTATAGATCACGAATGAAAACAGGCCACCCGTTTGCAGTTCTCCTGAAAGGACCAGTGTCGCTCCATACCAGCCTACGGCCACGATGCCACCGAAAATCACAAAAATGATGAAGGCAACAAACAGTGCGCGATACTTCGCTCCCCGTATGGCAATGCCCACAACCTCATGAATCGCTTTTTCAAAACGTTTTATTTCGAAAAGCTCATTTGTGAAGGCTTTCACTACCGAAATGGATTGAAACGATTCTTCTATGATGACATTTGATTCTGCAATCTTATCCTGCGTGCGTCGCGACATCTTCCGGATGAACTTTCCAAAGATGATGGCCGAAATAACGATAACCGGGAAAGTCAGCAGCATAAACACAGTCAGCTGCGGTGCGAAGTAAAATAGAAAGGCTGTTCCAAAAATGAGTGTAAGTACTTGCCGTAACGCTTCCGCCAGGGTAAAGCTGAAGGTATCCTGAAGGATGGCGATATCAGAAGTAAGCCGGCTCATCAGCTCGCCTACTCTTCGCGAGTCAAAGAACGAAAGCGGTAACCATATCACCTTCTGGTAGACCTTTCTGCGAAGATCAGCGATTCCCTTTTCACTTACGATGGAGAAGGTAAAAACTCTGACAAACGAAAACACACTTTGAATGATGAGCACCGCCAATAGTGCCACCGTTGCCTCGTTGATCGTGGAGAAGTAAGTCGGCTTGCCATTGGCGATGTCAAGAAGTTCGCCTGCCAGCCGGGGAAAGGCAAGGATTGTGAACGTAGACAAAAACAATGAAATGACACCAATGGTGAAAAGGCCCTTGTACGGAAGCATGAACCGAAACAAGGCCATCAGATGCTTAAACGATTCCCTGTTGAGTGGCTTTTTTTCTTCAGGTTCGCTTCCCTCTTTCCTTCTTCTCTTTGCCATACTAATTCTGAGGTGTTGATATTCTCGCTGATACGAAATAGCGTACGCTGTCACCCATCAGCATTTTTTGACCACCTTTGATGCTATACGCCGAAAGAATTGATTCGGTGTCCTTCTTTCTGAAGTCCATTCTCAAAGTCCGTTTCGTTTTAAACATCAGGTTTTTTTCCCGGACAGTGGCTTCGATCTTTCGTATATCCCGGGGAGTGTTCAAATAATATATTTCCAGGCGTTCCAGGGGAAGGTCATCGTCAAGCGCAGAAAATCCCCTGATGCTAAGATTGCTGCTTCTGTCTTTGTACACCGAATCGATATACAATCCCCAATTAACAGGTTTGTTGATTACGCTGAGGTTCCGGAATATGTCCAATTCTTCTGCCCAGGCTGCGCTGTCTCCAGGGACGAGCACCACGTGTGAATCCTGCTCACCGACAACGGCATTCTTCTCCAGCGTCGCGGCCCTGTCAACGAGAAGCCTGATTTGCCCGTCGAGCAGACTGTCGAGGTTATAGTATCCGCCGGCGACAGGTTTGTATTCATAACAGGAGACTACAGTCGCCATGATGAATACAAATCCGAGTATCCGATAGAAACGATCTATGCCGGGTTTCGCTCTATTGTTCAAAAAGGACATTCCCTGTCATTTGTCGGGGGATTTCAACTCCCATCAGCGTAAGGATTGTTGGTGCAAGATCTCCAAGCTTGCCATTCTTCATTTTCGGTCTCAGTTGCTGATCAACGAGAATGCAGGGCACAAGGTTCGTAGTATGTGCCGTATTGGGTGAACCATCGTCGTTGACCATCATGTCTGCGTTTCCGTGGTCGGCGATGATGATCGTCGCGTAGTCG
This sequence comes from Bacteroidota bacterium, assembly GCA_023417065.1. Taxonomy (GTDB): domain Bacteria; phylum Bacteroidota; class Bacteroidia; order Cytophagales; family Cyclobacteriaceae; genus Ohtaekwangia. The sequence continues at coordinate 43,186 of JAEZGH010000196.1, read as the reverse complement.
TTGTTCAGCGCAGCTTCCGCTACTGCCTTGGCGCAGGCGTCCACCGTTTCACAGGCTTTCACCGCAGCTTCGAAAACACCTGTGTGACCTACCATGTCCGGGTTTGCAAAGTTCAGACAGATGAAGTCGGCTTCGCGTTTGTTGAGTTCCGGAATGATCTTGTCTTTGATGTCATTGGCGCTCATCTCAGGGGCAAGGTCGTAGGTCGCGACCTTCGGCGAAGGACACAGGATGCGGCTTTCACCTTCGAAAACCTGTTCGCGACCACCGGAGAAGAAGAATGTCACGTGAGGATACTTTTCTGTTTCCGCGATGCGGATCTGTTTTTTTCCTGCCTTTGCCAGCACTTCGCCCAGCGTCATCTCGAGGTTGTCTTTCTCGAAGATCACCTTAACACCTTTGAATGTATCGTCGTAGCTGGTCAGCGTAATGTAGTTCAGCGGAATAGTCTTCATCCCGAAGTCGGGGAAGTCCTGCTGCGTAAGTACCTGCGTGATCTGACGTCCGCGGTCGGTTCTGAAGTTGAAGCAAAGTACTACGTCCCCTTCGCTGATGGTTGCCAACGGCTTACCGTTTTCCTGGATGACGATTGGTTTCACGAATTCGTCAGTGACACCGGCATCGTAAGATGCGCGGATTGCTGCCAGTGGATCTGTGGCTGCCTCTCCAGTACCGTGCACCAGCAGGTCATACGCCAGCTTCACGCGCTCCCATCGCTTGTCGCGGTCCATCGCGTAGTAGCGTCCTATAATGCTGGCAACTTTTCCGGTTGTCGTGGAAAGGTGGTCGATCAGACTTTTGGTATAGTCAACTCCCGCTTTGGGATCGGTATCGCGACCGTCCAGGAAAGCGTGGATGAAAAGATCTTTAACACCTTTGTTTGCAGCGATCGTGACCAGCCCTTTCAGGTGGTCAATATGTGAGTGAACGCCGCCGTCAGAAAGAAGGCCGATGAAGTGAATTTTTTTGTTCTCGCGGATGGCATAAGCGAATGCGTCGTTAAGAACCGGGTTGGAATCGAGCTCTTTTTCTTCAATTGCCTTGTTAATTCTTACAAGGTCCTGGTATACGATCCGGCCGGCGCCGATGTTCATATGCCCTACTTCTGAATTACCCATTTGTCCGGCCGGCAGCCCCACCGCAAGGCCCGACGCTTCGAGCGTACTGTTTGAATATTTGCCGTAAAGGGAGTCAACAAAGGGAGTTTTGGCCTGATCGATAGCAGACACAGACTTGTTTTTTGCGATTCCCCACCCATCCAGAATCATGAGTAAAACTTTCTTTTTCATAGTAGTAAGGCCTTTTCACATGGCGCGCAAATATAAGGAGGTTTACAGCTACGGCCCGCGTAAAATGTCGTGATTTCGTCTGAAACCCTACGTGTCATCGATTGCGGTAAACAGCCATCCTTTCATAATTTCGCTATCTTTCGGTTATGGCATAGTTTTGGCCTCACTCTATTGTTGCTATGAGACGGAAATTAATTGCGGTCAATTTGTTCTTCTTCCTCGCCGTAACGGGGGCCCTCGCCCAGTCGGCTGACGTCATAAGTCAGGTAAAGGAGACAATCAAGGCAGGAAGTGCGAAAGAACTGTCCAGATACCTTAACACTAACGTAGACGTTACACTCGACGGAAACGTTCAGTCCTACAGTAAAGCCCAGGCTGAATTTGTCCTCCGGGATTTTTTCAAGCAAAACCCTCCTAATGAAGTGAACATCATCCACCAGGGTAAATCGAAAGGCGGGCAACCATTTGCGATTCTTCAATATAAGAGCGGCAGCAATACCTACCGCCTGTTTATGAAAGTCAAGAGCCACGGCAACACCCAGTTTCTCGACGATATCCGCTTTACCAGAGAATAACACCCCGCTTTCTGCGTCATTTTAGGCCGTGTTATCCTATTTTTGCACGGTGAAACCCTATTATATCACCCCTGAATACATCAGGCACTTCGTTCAGTCGGCCCTGGCTGAAGATGTCGGCGACGGCGACCACTCTACGCTTGCGGCTATTCCCAAAGATTCTGAAAGCCGCGCGCGCCTTCTGGTTAAGCAAGAAGGCCTCATTGCAGGCGTTTCACTCGCTGAGGAGATTTTCCGCGTCGTCGATGCTACGCTCTCCGTGGAAATACTGATCCCCGACGGCACGCGTGTCGAAAACGGGGCTGTTGCCTTCATCGTCGGCGGCCCGAGCCGCTCAATCCTCACGTCAGAACGCCTGGTTCTCAATTGTATGCAGCGCATGAGCGCCATCGCTACGAAAGCCGCACACTACCAGAAACTCGTTGAAGGCACGAAGGCAAAGATCCTCGATACCCGTAAAACGACGCCAAACTTCAGACTGCCGGAAAAATGGGCCGTGCTGATCGGGGGCGGCCATAACCACAGAATCGGCCTTTTCGACATGATCATGCTCAAAGACAATCATATCGACATGGCCGGCGGAATTGAACAGGCAATCATTCGAACAAAAGATTATCTTCGCAGCCAAAATAAGAACCTGCGGATCGAAATCGAAACCCGCAACCTCGGAGAGGTAGAAGAAGTGCTCAGGGTCGGCGGCGTCGACATCATCATGCTCGATAACATGAGCCCGGAAATGATGAAGGAAGCCGTGAATCTTATCGGAGGAAGATTCGAGACCGAAGCCAGTGGAGGCATAACCGAAACCACGATACGCGCGGTTGCAGAAACCGGTGTAGACTACATTTCGGTGGGCGCACTAACCCACGGTGTAACCAGCATGGATCTGAGCCTCAAGGCGTTCTAGCGAATTAACTTAATAAAATGTATGGTCGTCAAGACAAAAAACTACAAGCTCGACAAGAAGACGTATATCAACCTCGCATTCAAAAGTATCATGATAAAGCAGGGATGGATCGCCGCCGTGGCCGCCGTCGCCATCTGTCTACTATACTTCTGGATCGCCAGTATCTGGTGGTTCATAGCAGCAGCAATAGGTGTCGGCATTTATCTGCTCTTCTGGTATATCCAGTTCTACGGCGTTACGCAGCTGGAACAGGGCAAGATGCTGTTTGAAAAATTCTCTTATGAAATCAACAGCCAGCAAATCCTTATGAAGCTAAATGCGCGGGAAGGGATGCCGATCAAGTGGGATCAGATAAAAAGTGCAAAGATCGGTGACGATTACTTTGTCCTTTTTGTGAACAAGGCTCAGCTTATCCATTGGCCGTTTAAAATCTTCAACACCGAAAATGAGCGGAAATTCGTTACAAGCATTTTGAAAACGAAAGGTCTTGTGAAGTAACAGATTAAATAAAAGTATGCTTTGAAGTCAGCGCCACCCCGCTGACTTCTTTATTTTTACGCGATGGCCTCCGTCAAACCTATATCGCTCCCCGAAGCCCGCGCAAAGATCTACAGGTATTGCGCCTACCAGGAACGGTGTCATAATGAAGTTCGCAGCAAGCTGTTTGAATACGGCCTCACTCGCAACGACGTGGAGGAGCTGATTACCGATCTCATCACTGAGGGATACCTCAACGAAGAACGTTTCGCCCGCAGTTACGCAGGGGGAAAATTCCGCATGAAGAAATGGGGGCGCGTGCGTATAACCCGCGAGTTGGAAGCCCGCGATATTTCGCCGTACTGCATCCGGATGGCCCTGTCCGAAGTTGAGGACGACGACTACCTCAACACTCTTCGCGAACTTCTCTCGAAGAAAGCCGCCCAGGTAGACGAAGAAAACAATTTTGTGAAACGCGACAAGGTGGCCACCTATGCTATTCAAAAGGGGTTCGAGCCCGACCTTGTCTGGACTACCGTCCGCGAAGTCATTGGATAGCGCCTGTGTAAAGCCGGCTACAATTTCTGAACCGCGCAGCACGCCTCACCTGGCATGAAAGTTTTAATTTCTACCAGTACACAGATACTGGTTACTATGGTATTCGCCGAAGACATCCGAAAGACAATCCTGAAACTTGCCGACGAACGCGGCCCCGAGAAGAGTTTCAGACCGGCGGACGTAGCTCAGCGCATTGATCACGAAAACTGGCAGGTGCTGATCGATCAGGTCGGCTTCGTGGCGTCAGTGCTCGTAAAGGAAGGAAAGATACGCTCGAAGAAAAACGGCGATTCTATCCAGTTCTGCAAGTCAACCCGCCAATAGGCTCACCCGTATACGGAATAGGTTTTCGAAACCTTCAATTTCCTTCAAAATTTGCTTTTCTTGCCCGCCAAATGAAAAATCCCTGGATTGTGGTGGTCCTCATGCTGGTCTGTTTCAGCTGTATGAGTCCCGACCTCGAGAACCCAACTGATGCCTTCGCTACCGCACAACGCGTGGCCGAACTGGATAACAAGAAACTGACGGAGATTTCCGGCATCGCGGCCAGCCGACGCAATCCCGGAATGTTCTGGGTCCACAACGACAGCGGCAACGACCCCGAAATCTTTCTCATCGATTCCCTGCTTACTATTCATCTCACCTGTCGCATCGGTGAAGTGGAAAACCGCGACTGGGAAGATATCGCTGTCGGCCCCGGGCCCGCAGACAGCACCTGGTATGTGTACGTGGGAGAGATCGGAGACAACAGGGCGCGATATCCATTCAAACATATCTATCGCTTTGAGGAACCTGTTCTCGCTGCCGGCGGAAAGAAACTGACCATTCAAACTTTCGACACGATTACCTTTCGCCTTGAAGACAAAACAAAAGACACAGAAACGTTGCTTATTGACCCGATCACAAAAAGCCTGTTCGTGATTTCCAAAAGGGAAGAGCCTGTGTGGCTGTACGAACTTCCATTTCCTCACTCAACCCGCGATACACTCACGGCCCGCAAGGTGACGTCAATACCGTTTACGCAGATTGTGGGCGGCGACGTAAGGAGTGACGGCAGACAAATTCTTTTGAAGAATTATGAGCACGTTTACTACTGGCGCGCCGACTCTGCGATGACCGTTGGTGAGCTTTTGAAAACAACCGCCTTCGAAGTTCCCTACGAAATAGAGCCGCAGGGCGAAGCACTGACGTGGGCTCATGACAACGCGGGTTTTTATACCCTCAGCGAAAAGAACGTGGGGAAGAAAACCTTCCTGTACTACTACGACTACAAAGAATCAGATCGTCAACGCACCGAGTAAAGTTCGCGGGTCACACCGACTTCGCCTTCCATTTTCCCGACCTCATATAGAAGTAGGCCATCAGGAACGTGCTTAGCCAGTAAATCCATTCCGAAGCCCAGCCCCAGGTAATGGGTTTGTTCAAAAACTCCAGCACTACGTAGACATAGATACAGTAGATTATCAGCGTAATGATTTCTATCTGCAGATTAATACGTGTATTTGCCGTACCCGTTACGGCGTTCAGCCACACCGTTGAAAACGACATCATCAGCAGACCCAGTGATACTACCCTTACGACCGGTATGCCGTCGGCGATGAATTCTTCTCCGCGTCCGTAAAAAGAGAGGAACCATTCGGGGAACAGATTCAGAATCGTGGCAATAGCAAGGGAGATGAAAAAGCTCATGAAGGCGATCCGCGTAACGAGTGAAAAGACCTCTTCACGGCGGTCCTGCCCATTGATGTTACTCACCATTGTGTTGGCCGTGGCCGCGAAAGCCCACGAGAAGATTCCGAACAGTCCGAAGATGTTGCGCATCGCGTTGGACACAGCCAGTGCCCGCTGACCATGGTGCTCGATAAGAATGTAGAAGTATTCCCAGCTGGCGATACTCATCGAATACTGAAGAATCAGCGGCGATGAAAAAACGAAGATCAGCTTAATGAGGGAGAAGTCGACGCGCTTGTCAGCGAAAAACGAGAAGGACCGATGAAATCCTTTCTTATGGATGATTGCATAGATAACAATCAATCCGGTGGCTTCGGCAATGATGGATGCGTATGCAGCTCCGTTGAAACCCAGTCTTGGCAATCCAAAATGGCCGTAGATCAATCCCGAGTCAAGTACGATATTGACCACGGCTTCACTCAACGTCCCCCATACCAGGAAACGCGTATTATTCGTTCCGACGAGGAGTGCATTGCGCATGACATACAAATACAAAATGGGCAGACCCCAGATTCGGATCAGCAGAAAATCAACTACCTGATTTGCGATCTCCTGGTTGTGCAGGACCCGCGGCATGAGGATGGGCGCGAAGTAGTACGTTATGGCTATCCCGATACCGGCAATGCCAAGCGCGAGCCAGATCGAATGAATAAAAAGTCTTCCTATTTCCGATGGCCGGTTCTCACCTGCGCGCCGCGCGATCAGGGCCTGAAGGCCGTTGTTAAGTCCGTTGCCGATTACCGCGAAAGTAAGATAATATACTCCCGTTATTCCCGCGCTGGCAAGCTCCGTTTCGCCGAGGCCGCTCAGGAATATATTGTTGGTTATAAAGTTTATCTGAGGCACCAGCATCGCGAGTGCAATCGGCATCCCCATCCCCAGAATCTGCCTATAGGAAGTTTGCAGCCGCAGCTCCATACAACGTCACCGTAATTTTTAAAATGGGTATAAAAGTATCACTCCCCGCTGCGGGAAAAAAAACTTTAACAAAATAGACCAGTAGTATCTTAAACGACGCCCTGGGCCTGCATAGCCCTCGCTACCCGGAGAAATCCTGCGATGTTGGCACCGTGCAGATAATTGCCGGGCTTGCCGTATTCTTTGGCCGCTGCGAGTGAAATATGATGGATGTCTTTCATGATGCCGTGCAGTCTTTTGTCCACTTCTGCACGCGTCCAGTGTGAACCCATATAGTTTTGGGTCATCTCCAACCCTGACGTAGCAACACCACCTGCATTCGCAGCTTTGCCAGGTGCGTACATAACGCCGCTGTCAATAAGTACGTTGATCCCGTCAATGGTAGTAGGCATGTTCGCACCCTCGGCAAGAAGTTTCACGCCGTTGCGAACAAGGTTCTGCGCGTCTTTTTCATTCACCTCATTTTGCGTCGCACATGGGAATGCGCAATACGCCGGGATATTCCAGAGAGGATTGTGATCCTCGTCGTTGCCGGTTTCCTGGTACACAACTCCCGGAAAACGCTCCGCATATTCCTTGATACGTCCGCGACGATTGTTCTTAAGATCTTTCAGGAATTCAAGTTTCTCTTCGTCGAAGCCAGCCTCATCGTAAACAAATCCAGATGAGTCAGACGCGGTCACAGGCTTTCCGCCTAGTTGAAGAATTTTCTCAATGGCATATTGTGAGACGTTGCCTGAACCGGAAACGAGACACGTTTTTCCTTTTAGTGATTCGCCTTTTTCCTGCAGCATGTATTCAGCGAAGTAGATAAGGCCGTACCCCGTTGCTTCAGTACGGATGAGGCTACCCCCCCAGCCAATGCCCTTGCCGGTGATGACGCCGGTGAATTCATTCTGAATCTTTTTGAAGATCCCGAACATGTAACCGATCTCGCGGGCACCAACGCCTATATCTCCTGCAGGGATATCGAGGCGGTGGCCGATGTGGCGGTACAGCTCAAGCATAAATGCCTGACAAAAACGCATCACCTCAGCGTCGGATTTGCCTTTGGGATCGAAGTCGCTGCCGCCCTTACCTCCACCCATCGGGATGCCGGTAAGTGCATTCTTAAACGTTTGCTCAAAACCCAGAAACTTCAACACACTTTGGTTTACTGAAGGGTGGAATCGCAATCCACCTTTGTATGGACCGATGGCACTGTTCATCTGCACGCGATACCCGCGATTGATCTGCACGCGTCCCTGATCGTCGACCCACGTTACGCGGAAGGAAATGATACGCTCGGGCTCCAGCATGCGTTCGAGCAACCTCTCTCTGATGAACTCGGGGTTCTTTTCCAGGACGGGAACCACAGAATAGATGACCTCCTCTGCGGCCTGCAGGAATTCCGGTTCGTGGGGATTTTTTTTCTTCGTCTGTTCGAGGATCTCGATATGTGCCATAAAAGTGGTTAGCCGGTTCTGAATTACGTGCCGCAAAAATAAAATAAGCAGGGTCACATACCTACAAAATGGCGAGCTGAATACGTCAGTTTTTACACAAACGTAACCGTGGGTAATGAAGTCCGGAAAAAGTGTCTTAATTTCACCGGCTACACGTTAATGGATGATATGAAGAATAGTCGCATTGCAATAATCGGAGGTGGAAACCTCGGCGCCTCAATCGCGGAAGGGCTGGTGAAGAGCAAGTTCGTTACTCCGGAGATGATAACGGTTACACGAAGGAACGTGGATGCACTTCTCCCGCTAAGGAATCTTGGTGTCAACGTCACTTCCGATAACGCAGAGGCAATACGTCAGAATGACGTTATCCTTATTGCTGTAAAACCATATAACGTGGTAGACATACTTGAAGGGCTGAAGCAGCACTTTGATCCCGCGCGACACATCGTCATCAGTGTGGTCACGGGCGTGTCGTTAAAAGATCTCGGTGGCATTATCGATCATGGTGTGCCCATTTTCCGTGCGATGCCCAACACGGCGATCGCGATACAGGAATCAGTAACGTGTTTGTGCCATCAGGGCGCGACGCCGGAGCAAGTCGATTATGTGACGGAGCTTTTCAGCCAGATGGGCGTAAGTATTCCTATTGATGAAAAGCTGATGGATGCGGCCACGGTGCTGGGTGCGTGTGGCATCGCGTACGCACTGCGTTTCATCCGGGCTTCCACACAAGGCGGTATCGAAATCGGCTTCGATGCACGTACGGCTAACCTGATTGCCGCCCAGACGGTTAAGGGCGCTGCAGAACTTCTGCTTAAGCTGAACCGTCACCCCGAAGAAGAGATCGACAAAGTTACGACGCCGAAGGGTTGCACCATTGTGGGTCTTAATGAGATGGAGCACCAGGGGTTCAGTTCATCCCTCATCAAGGGCATAGGCGCCTCGTACGAGAAGATCGCGAAGTAATCATGGCGACCGGCAAAATAATGCTTATTTCTGGCTGCCTGCTGCCAAAATAACCTTCCTCAATAACAACGCGGGGGACGGTGACCCCTAAATCCTGCCATGCCCGCCTCATGGGCAAAACCACTTTTTTTATTCAAGCCACAAACCAGCCTGATCTTTCCCGGAAGAGCCTAACCAGGCTGGCGGCCGGCGTTCACTGGTACATTTGAAGGTTCCGGTTCTTTAACTGCCAGGTATTCGATGTTGTACCTGAAGTGGACAATTCTTGTGAGATAAAGCGGTGATAAGGCGGTGATAAGGCGGTGATAAAGCAGTGATAAGGCGGTCCTTTAAAGGACTGCTTTATCTCTGCCTCATTTATGCTTCAATTCCCCTTTATCAATACCTTAATCTTAACGACCGTTTCACCGTTGGTCCAATTGGCCGTGACGTTTCCTTTGATTTTTGGGGATTCGGGGTCGCCGGCTCGAGCCACGGAGCGACCGACTTTTACCGTCCCATCAAAGCGGGCTGGATTTGATGAAATAGAAATGGGTGGGCCTACCGTCGACGTGAGGTGGCGGGGAGGTTAGAAACACAGGACATGGAAACGCTCGTCGCGCGAGCCATGGAGTGGCGGCAACTCGAAAAAATGAAACAGGGTAGGTAGTCGCTCCTGGAGTGCGTTCTGTATTTAATGGCCGAAGTCTGGGGATCACGGCTGACGCAAACCCAAAGCCGGCAAGATTATCCGTTGTGTTAACCCTTAATCTTCGTGCGGAGAAATTCGGCCGTATAGCCTTTACCTTTCTTCACCATTTGCTCAGGTGTGCCCTCAAACATCAGCTTGCCACCTTTCTTTTCGCCACCTTCTTCGCCGAGGTCAATAATCCAGTCGGCGCACTTGATGACTTCCAGGTTGTGTTCGATGATGATGACGGTGTGACCCTGATCCACCAGGGCGTTGACAGCTTTCAGGAGTTTTGAAATGTCATGGAAGTGCAATCCGGTAGTGGGCTCATCGAAAATGAAAAGTATTCGTCCATCCGGTGAATTCTTTCCGAGGAACGAAGCCAGCTTCACGCGCTGCGCTTCACCACCACTCAGCGAGTTGGACGACTGGCCCATCTTGACGTAACCAAGTCCGACGTCGTACAGGGGTTGAATCTTATCCAGCACCGGTTTCTTGTCGCGGAAGAATTCCAGCGCTTCTTCGATGGTCATATCCAGGACGTCGGCGATGTTCTTGCCGTTGTATTCAACTTCGAGTACCTCCTGTTTGAAGCGCTTGCCGTGACAACTTTCACAACGCAGGAAGATGTCGGCCATGAACTGCATCTCCACGCGGATTTCACCTTCCCCTTCACAGGTCTCACAGCGTCCACCCTCTACGTTAAATGAAAAGTGCGACGGCTTGTATCCGCGTTGCTTCGCGAGCGGTTGATCGGCATACAGATTGCGTATCGCATCATATGCTTTCACGTAACTCACGGGGTTGGAACGCGAGGATTTTCCTATGGGATTCTGGTCGACGAACTCAACCTGTGTGATTTTGCCGAAATCACCTTCAAGCTTGTCGTACTTACCCGGTGATTCGGTTACTGATCCTGAAAGCCGGCCTACGGCAGGATAAAGAATCTTCTTGATGAGTGTTGACTTTCCGGAGCCACTCACGCCGGTGACGACGGTAAGCACCCCTAATGGAAACTTCACCGTAAGGTTCTTCAGGTTGTTTTCACGCGCCCCGGCAACGACAATTGAATCGCGCCACTTCCTTCGCGTCTTTGGAACGGGAATCTCTTCCCGGCCCGTGAGGTAGTTGGTCGTGTGCGACTGAACCTTGCCGTTCACGTCCCTGATGGTACCCTGGAAAACGAGATTCCCTCCGTGGATACCTGCGTCCGGACCGATATCTATGATCTGGTCGGCAGCGCGCATGATTTCTTCTTCATGTTCGACAACAATGACTGTATTGCCGAGGTCGCGAAGCTGCTGGAGAACGCTTACCATTCGCTCCGTATCCTTCGGATGCAATCCAATACTTGGTTCATCAAGGATGTACATCGAACCAACGAGCGCGCTACCGAGTGAGGTAGCCAGTTTGATTCGCTGGTATTCGCCTCCGGAAAGCGTCGACGTAAGGCGATTCAGGTTAAGGTATCCCAGTCCCACTTTCGTGAGATAGGAGAGGCGTGATGTGATTTCAGTGATGATCCGGTCCGACACCTGCTTTTCATACGGAGGCAGTTTCAGTCTGTTGAAGAATGCCAGCGCTTCTTCAATGGGAAGCAGCACCAGGTCCGTTATCGAGGTGCCCGCGATCTTCACATATTGAGCATCCTTGCGCAGCCGGGTCCCCTTGCAATCAGGGCAGTTCGTCCGTCCGCGGTAGCGCGACAGCAGAACGCGGTACTGAATCTTGTGCAGCTTTGATTCGAGGTACCGGAAAAAGTCGTTAATTCCTTCGAAGTAATCGTTGCCGTCCCACAACAGTTGTTGCTGTGCCGGTGTCAGTTCGTTGTACGGACGATGAATCGGGAAGTCGAACTTGATACCGTTTTTCAGAAGCGGCTTCAGCCATTCGCCCATCGTTTCACTTCGCCACGGGGCGATAGCTCCTTCGTACACGGAAAGGGACTTGTCGGGGATCACCAGATCTTCGTCAATGCCCAATACCTTGCCGAAACCTTCACACGTCTGGCAGGCACCGTAGGGGTTGTTGAAGCTGAAGAAGTTTATCGAGGGCTCAGTGAACTTCATTCCATCGAGTTCGAAGCGGTCGGAGAAACGCAGCTTCGACTTGTTTTCCGCATAGACTACGCAATCGCCTTCGCCTTCGAAGAATGCCGTTTGAACAGAGTCGCCCAGGCGGAACGTTGTGTCTTCGTCGGTGGGGTTAACCGTGGTGCGGTCGATGAGTATTTCTATTTCGCCGTCAATTTTGGCTGATTTCTTTTTCTTTCCTTCAGGGTTTCCGAGGACTTCCTCAATGAATTTCATCTCGCCGTCGACGAGGATACGGGCGAAGCCTTTGCTGAGCAGCAGGTTTAATTCTTCCTGAAGCTTGCGCCCCTTTTTTACATGAAGGGGGCAGGCCACCATGATTCTGGTTCCTTCCTTGAGTTTGTTGATCTTATCGACTACGGAGGTCACCGTGTCGCGGGTCACCTCATTGCCGCTGATAGGCGAATAGGTTTTGCCGATCCGGGCGAAGAGCAGCTTGAGGTAGTCATAGATTTCTGTTGTCGTTCCTACCGTAGAGCGCGGATTCCGGGTGTTCACCTTTTGTTCGATGGCTATGGCGGGGGAGACACCGCGGATGTAGTCGACTTCGGGTTTTTCCATGCGGCCGAGGAATTGCCGGGCGTACGAGCTTAGGCTTTCGACGTACATGCGCTGGCCTTCCGCAAAGAGGGTATCGAAGGCGAGGGAGGACTTTCCGGAGCCGGAGAGGCCGGTGACCACAACGAGTTTGTTTCGTGGGATTGCAACGGACAGGTTTTTAAGGTTATTGACCCTTGCCCGTTTGATGATGATATATTCCTTAGGATCGAGTTCGTCGAGAAAGGTATCCGTCGAGGTAATTTGATTCACGTTTGTTCGTAAAATGAAATAATACTCAATAAACTTCGATCAGCCTAAGAAAGTTTGCCGACCCGGAAAACAAGAAAGGTGTTCGTGGGGGAACACCTTGGCATATGTTATTTCCGGACGATCAGCTGTCGAAGTCGGGATCGTAGCTGGCTTCCCTGGATTTTCCGCCGTAGTCATCATCGTCGTCGTCATCGGATCCATAGCCGGCGGTTGGGATTGCGTCGTCGGTGTCGTCGCTGTTGTCGAATTCGTCTTCAGGCTTGGATTCGACGTCGTATTCTCCTTCGCTATTCTTGGTTGCAGGTACTTTAATGAGGTACGTAGCATCGGCGGTTTCGAGGGGGAAGACAAAAATCGGCTCTCTTTTCGCATTTGTGATGCGGGTAATGCTTCCCTCGTAGCCATTGGGGTACTGCTCGCGAAGCAGGTCTTTCAACTCTTCCGTGAGGTTTTCCAGGCTCTTTATTACTCTCTTTTTATCAACTGCCATAGACCATTAATAGCTAATTTCTTCGGGCAAATAGGTGAAGAAAAATTTGTTGTGGCAAGAAATATTGAAAAATTTTTTTGCGCTATTCCGGAAAGTTTCTATCTTTTCAAACCAATTGTTTCACTAAACCCCTCACAATATCGAAAGAGACTTCTACGTTACCTAAAAGAGAAGCAGAATGATTGACAGCAGATTAAGCGACAGCCAGTTGGTGTCGCTCTATCAAAACGGTAATGAAGAAGCTTTCGAAATGCTCCTAAACCGACATAAGTCCAAACTTTACACCGCGATTTATATGATCGTAAAGGATCGGTATACCGCCGAGGACTTGTTACAGGAAACATTCATTAAAGCCATCAATACCATTCGGGGAGGACGGTATAACGAAGAGGGGAAATTCCTTCCATGGATCAGCCGGATTGCACATAATTTGGCCATCGACCAGTTCCGCAAAGACAGACGTTACCCTGAAGTTGTGTTGGAAGACGGAAGCCGCCTTTTCAACTCAATGGAATTTGCCGAAAGTTCGGCAGAAGCAAAACAGGTTTTCCGGGAAACCCGGTCCCGTTTACGGGATTACATCAGGGAGCTACCTGATGAGCAGAAGCATGTCCTTATCATGAGGCATTACCTGCGCATGAGTTTCCAGGAGATAGCAGATCGCACAGGCGTTAGTATTAATACGGCTTTGGGAAGGATGCGGTATGCTTTGATCAACCTGCGTAAAAAGATGACGAAAAACAGAGCCTATGATAAAAGTTTTTACGCAAACGGATTTGATACGGTATTTATACCAGGAGACAACGGAGGAGGAGAGGAAGGAGATTGACAAAGCACTGAAACGCGATCCCGAGCTGAATTCCCTGTTCACAGAACTCTCCGCTGTGATGACAGACCTGGATTGCGCAACCCTCAATCCTTCGGACAAGACCGTTCAGAACATCCTGTCCTATTCCCGGAATACAAGAAGCTGATGATCGGGCAGGGCGTTGCGATCGTGTCGCAGCGTGTTTGCCATTCAGCATACCTGGTTTCTTATCGCCCATAAGGCGGTACCTGCTACGTCCATGTCGCGGCGAGAAAAAAGTCTGTGCATGTCAGACTGGGTGCTTTCAATTGTTTTATTTGTAAAGTGAAAGTCCTCATTCTGCACCAGCACTTCAACACGCCCGACTCGGGTGGACCGTTGCGCTCGTATTACCTTGCAACTGCATTGCTGGACGCAGGATTCGAAGTGGCCGTGATCACCGGCGGCAAGGGAAAAAAATACCAGGTCACCAATTGTGACGGGATAGAAATCCACCACCTTCCCGTCGCCTACGAAAACCGGTTTGGCTTTTACAAGCGCGGGATTTCCTTTGTTCAATATGCCCTGGGCGCAGTTCGTGTTGCCCGGACAATCGAAAACATCGGCATCTGCTACGCCATCTCCGTACCTATAACGGTAGGGCAGAGCGCAATCTGGATCCGGCGCTTCCTGAAAATACCCTTCATCTTTGAAGTCGGCGACCTCTGGCCGGATGCGCCGGTGCAGCTCGGCTTCGTCCGAAATCCTGTGCTGAAGGAATCTCTTTACTGGCTTGAAAAACGGATTTATTCCAACGCCCGCACTGTCGTGGCACTTTCTGAACCGATAGCAGCAGCCATTGCTCGCAAGTCACCCGCGACACACGTCGACGTCATCCCCAATATGGCTGACACGGAGTTCTTCTCACCTACCCTCAAGGACACAAAACTGGAAGACAAATACGGAGTGAAAGAACATTTCGTGGTTTCCTACGTCGGCGCGATTGGTTTCGCGAACGGGCTCGACTATTTTATCGAGTGTGCCCGCGCGAGCCAGCAGGCCGACCTTCCTGTGAAATTTCTGATGTGTGGCGAAGGAGCTATGCGCCAGCAATTCAAAACAGTGGTACAAACACTGGGGCTGAAGAACCTGACGATACTGCCGCCAGCGATACGCACCGAGGTCAAAGAAATTCTGAACGTCACAGATGCGGCCTTCATCTGTTATCGCCCTTTTCCTATCCTGGAAACAGGCTCACCACACAAATACTTCGACGGCCTTGCAGCAGGTAAGCTTATCATCGTGAATTTCAAGGGTTGGATGAAAAGCGAGATTGAAGAGGCGCAGTGCGGCATCGCGCTCGACCCGCGACACCCGCACACTTTCACCGAAGCAATCAAGCCCTTTCTTGGCGACGCCAATCTCCTTCGCGAATACCAGTCGCATGCACGTGCCCTGGCGGAACGCAAATATTCACGGCGCGAACTGAGTCAGAAGTACGTGCGCCTGTTCCAGGCAGAATCTTCTACTAGTGGAGGGTCCTCTCTATAATTTTCCCGGTTTTCTTATCCTTCAGGATCACCTTTTTCGCACCGTAGTGCGTCACCTCTTCCTTGACCAGGTAATGATCCTGGTCGTATTCCTGGAGGTGGCTGTCTTTGGTGACACCAGTTTTTCCACGCCAGATGTCAAGTTGAACGGGTTCCCAGTTCTTCGACTTCGCAGAGCGGTACGCGGCATCGAGGATAGCGTTCACGACATAACCATCGTAGAAAGTTTCCTTCGGCTCCCGACCTTCTTCCATCGCGTTGAACATATCCATGAACATATGGTTGTAACCAAGTTCATTGACTTCATCGCCTACCGGGAACTGCCAGCCCTGATTGCTTTCGGCTTTTTCAGCGACGTAGTTTGCGCCCTTGCCGGTGGTGAACATTTCAAACCCAGTCCTGAGAAAGTTGTTAATCCAGATAGTGCCTTCGGTGCCCATGACCTCATCGCGAAGGTCGAGTCCTCCGCGGAACGTCCAGCTCACTTCGAATTGTCCGATGGCACCGTTTTCATATTTGATGAGCGCGATGGCGTGGTCTTCCGCATCTATGGGTTTCACCTGAGTATCCGCCCAGCACATCACCTCCACCGGGCGTATATCCTTACCGATATATGTTCGGGTGATCTCTACGCAGTGGCAGCCGAGGTCGAGGATACATCCGCCACCAGCCTGTTCGATATCCCAGAACCAGTCACTGTGTGGGCCAGGATGTGTTTCGCGTGACTTCGCCCAGAGTATCCGGCCCAGAGCACCTTCCTGAATGCTTTGATGAGCCTTCAAAAACTTCGGCGCGTAAACGAGGTCTTCGAGATAGCCATTGAATATTCCTGCTTTCTCGACGGCATCAAGCATGCGTTTCGCTTCTTCAGCATTACGACCGAGGGGTTTGGTGACGATGACAGGCTTCTTGTGTTTGCAGCACAGCATTACAGCCTCTTCGTGAATGTTATTTGGAAGCGAAATACAAACCACGTCCACTTCGGGGCGGTTGATGGCGTCTTCCATACTGGTGGTGACAAATGGAACCTTATAATGTTCTGCAAAGCTCCTGGCGCTTGAATCCCGGCGGGAATAAATGGAAACGATTTTGTCTTTGCTTCGATAGCCTTGTAGTGACTCAGCATAGAACCGTGCGATGAACCCGGAACCGAGCATGGCGATATTCATAGTTGTATGTTTGTTTAGGTTAAATGCAGAACGTGGTTATTTGGCTGTCATCTCTTTTGTCTCACGCTTTTCGCGGAAGAAAATGATGAAGTAAAAGAGAACCGCCACAGCGATGAAAGCCGGCACGTACCAGATATAGGTCCACTGACGTTCACCATCCACGGTGTAATAGTCTGTTGTAAATCCTGAGAACTGGGTTCCGATGTACATACCCAATCCATACGTGGCAAAGGTGAACAGACCTTGTGCGGCGTTCTTGATTTTCTCACCGGCCTTCTTCTCGGTGTACATATATCCGGTTACGAAAAAGAAGTCGTAACAGATACCATGAAGTATGATCCCTGCGTAAAGCATCCAGATACCTTCGCCGGCGTCGCCGTAGGCAAAGCACACGTACCGAAGGATCCACGCGACCATGCCGAGAAGCAGCATGTTCTTAACGCCAATGCGATAAAACAGAAAAGGGATGGCAAGGATGAACACAGCCTCTGAGATCTGACCGAGTACCATCTTGCCGGCGGCGTCTTCCATTCCTACTGCGTTGAGGAACAAGTTTGCGAAACCATAGTAGAAGGAAAGGGGAATACAAACCAGTACTGCCGCAATGAAGAACACCAAATACGGCTTGTCGCGGAAGAGCACGAAGGCGTCGCTGCCAAGGGCACCCGATGCTGATGTGTTGGCGGTGTTCCCTTTTGGTGGTGTATTGGGGAGCATGAAACTGAATACTCCGAGTACAACGGAGGCGATAGCCGCCATATGAAACGTGTAGGGAGTCTTCTCGATATTGAGGACAGTTATCATGACGCCGGCGATGATCCAGCCAATCGTTCCGAAAACGCGTATCCAGGGAAATTGCTTTGCAGGATCGTTCATTTGGTGAAATGCGATACTGTTGGAAAGCGCGATTGTCGGCATGTACATGAGGGAATACAGGAGTATGAGCCAGTAGAATGCGGTGTTGTTGTCGATGAATGTTGCAAAGAACAGCAGGGCGCCACCCATGAGGTGGAATAATCCCATAATTTTTTGTGCAGCGAAGAAACGGTCAGCCACCATTCCCACGAAAAAGGGTGAGATCATTGTGGCTATCGCCAGCGCACTATAAGCCGCTCCGATTTGAATACCTGACGATCCAAGGAAGGTGTCCATGTATGTACTCATGGTGACGTACCATGCACCCCAAACGAAGTATTCGAGGAGCATCATAATCGAAAGCCGGGTGAAGATGCGCGCGTCCATGGTGTATATTGTTGTAGAAATATACATTTATCCGGTTTTTGCTACCAGCAGCGCGTCACTATTTTTCAGAGAATAATGATAAACGGGTATGCGCGCATACATGATGGCCCGCGAAAATCCAGGAGACTGTTCCAATAATATTGGGCACGCTGCTTTACGAAGGTATTATGACTGCCGTGCGATCAATGCTTCGGCAAAGTTCTTCAACCTTTCTTTTGCCTCTGCATCGCCGGCCACCTTCTGCAGGCTTTTGAATCCCTTTTGGAAATAGCTATTGATTTTCTTTTCCGTGATCGCCGGAATGTTAAGATCCTCATAAATCTGTTTAACTGCCTGAACCTTTTCCTTCTTATTGAAACGCGTGGCTGAGATCCAGCGGTTGAGTTCACGTTTCAATTTTGGCGGGGCGGCTTCCAGGGCTTTAATGAGCAGGAACGTTTTCTTGTTTGCGATGATGTCGCCGCCTACTTGTTTGCCGAACTTTTTCGGATCAGCAAAGGCATCGAGCAGGTCGTCTTTGAGTTGAAATCCGATGCCGATATTTACACCGAAGTCATAAAGAGCTTTTCTGTCTTCCGGCGACGCGCCACCGAGGATTCCGCCAAGTTCAAGGCTAAAACCCAGCAGCACCGCTGTCTTCAGCCTGATCATCTTAATGTACTGGGCCTCCGTTACGTTGGTGAGCCTTTCGAACTCCATGTCCCATTGCTGACCTTCACACACTTCGGCAGCGCACTTGTTGAAGGATCCGATTACTGATTTAAATTCAGGAGCATCGAGTGCATGAAATAGTTCATACACTTTTACCAGCATGACGTCTCCACTGAGGATGGCGGTGTTTACGTTCCACTTTTCATGCACAGTAGCATGTCCGCGCCTAAGGGGTGCGTTGTCCATGATGTCGTCGTGCATCAGTGTAAAGTTATGAAAAGCTTCAACAGCGATAGCGTACCTCGCAACATCCCGTGGATTGCTTTTATAAAGGCTGTAACTCAGCAACGTAAGCATTGGTCTGAGCCTTTTTCCACCCAACCCCATGAGGTATCGGATCGGTTCATAAAGTGATTGAGGTTCTTTTCCGAAGGGTTGTTTCCGGATTTCCTTTTCGATGATACTTAGGTAGCTTGACAGCACTGAATTCTTATTGTTAGGTCGGACTCAAATTACTTCATCAGGGGTAAAGACTTAGTCGCCCCATTCGTCTTCATCAATCCACTTCTCGCGACGACTGCCTCCGCGTTGGCCACGTTCGTTCTGATCTGCGAATATAAGGTCGATAAGGCGTTTGTCGATGTCGGTTTTCTTTACGCGTACTTTCACCTTGTCACCCAGGGTATATACTTTCTTTTTGCGACGGCCTACTACGCGATAGTGACGTTCTTCAAATTCGTAGAAGTCGTCAGTCAGGTCGGCCAGTTTAACCATGCCTTCGCATTTCGTATCGGTAATTTCAACGTAAATGCCCCATTCGGTAACGCCGGAGATTAATCCTTCGTACACGCGGTCTTCGGCCTTCGCCATGAATTCAACCTGCTTGTATTTTATCGAAGCACGTTCTGCATCGGCGGCTCTTTTCTCGCGTTCGGATGAGTGAACACAACGGTCTTCATACTCGGTCTTATTCAGCGGCTTGCCCGAATCAAGATAATGTTGCAGCAAGCGGTGCACCATCATATCGGGATAACGGCGTATTGGCGAAGTAAAGTGCGTATAGTGCTCGAATGCCAGACCAAAGTGTCCTTTCGCATCCGTTGTGTATTTCGCTTTCGCCATTGTTCGGATAGCAAGTTGTTCAAGGATGTTCTGCTCTGGCTTCCCTTCGATCGTTTCCATCAGCTTGTTCAGCGATTTGCTGATGGACTTTTCGTCGACCTCCATCTTATGACCAAATTGACGGGCGAGTACTGAAAAGTCCTTTACCTTTTCAGGATCGGGGGCGTCGTGGATACGATACACAAAGGTATTTTTCTCCTTTCCTTTGTTGATGTTGTAGACAAAGGTTGCTACGCGTTTGTTTGCAAGGAGCATGAATTCCTCGATGAGCTTGTGGGCATCCTTCCTTATTTTGGGAATGATGGCCAACGGTCTGCCTTTCGCGTCGAGTTTGAATTTTACTTCCGTAGTCTCAAAATTAACGGCACCCTTTTTAAAGCGTTCCTTTCTCAGCGACTTGGCGATGTTGTTGAGTATGCGCAGTTCATCAGCGAGTTCTCCCTTTCCCTCTTCAAGAATAGTCTGCGCTTCTTCGTACGTAAAGCGCACGTTGGAATGAATGATTGTTCGGCCAAACCACTCATTGATAACCTTTCCTTTGCTGTCCATTTCAAATACTGCCGCAAACGTGAGCTTGTCTTCGTTGGGCCGGAGGGAGCACAACTGGTTTGACAGGCGCTCGGGCAGCATAGGGATGGTTCTGTCGACAAGGTATACCGACGTCGCGCGGTCGAAAGCTTCCTGTTCGAGCAGAGACTTCGGCGTAACATAGTGGGTTACGTCGGCAATGTGGACACCGACTTCATAGTTGCCGTTCTCGAGAACCTGAAAGGATATTGCGTCGTCGAAGTCTTTCGCGTCGTAAGGGTCAATTGTAAAAGTTGTAATTCCGCGGAAGTCACGGCGGCGTTTGATTTCCTTGTCGGTGATACCTTCCTCTATCTGGTTGGCTTCGTGTTCCACCCGCGGATCAAATTTGAATGGCAGGCCGAATTCAGCCATGATGGAATGTATTTCGGCTTCGTTCTCTCCGGCTTTGCCGAGTACTTCCACAACTTTTGCTTCAGGCTTTTTGTCGTTTTCACCCCACGACACAACCTCAACGATTACTTTATCACCCGAGCGTGCGCCGGAGATATTCTCAGGGTAGACGTAGAAATCCTGATGCATTTTTTTATGATCAGGGATGACAAATGCGTAGCTCTTCGACACTTCGATTTTGCCGACATAGCGGTTCCGGTTCCTTCGCACCACCTCCACTACTTTCCCTTCGGGGTGATCGCCATGGCGGGTTGCAAAGACCACGATCTTGACGACGTCGCCGTCGACGGCGGAACCAAGGTCTTTGGATTTGATAAACACATCCTGACGGTCTTCGCCGATCTTCACATAGGCGAACCTTGAGCTTACGTGGTCTACAACGCCGGTGATTTCGCCTTCCGTGCTTCCCGTTGCGAGGCCGTAGTTTCCACGGTCGTCGGAAGCGATGACGCCATCGTCTTCGAGGCGATACAGAAGCAGGGTAGCCTGCTTGATGTCCTCGCGCTTCTTCAGGCCGAGCTTCCTGTTAATTTGCTTTGCGCTTATAGAACGACCCGGGTTTTCATTCAGGATCTGCAGGATTGAGTCCTGCATGACAGATTTAAGGGATTTGGTCCGGGACTTTTTGCTTTGCTCGCGCTTCGTTCTTTTAGTGGGTTTTTTCATGCGGGGTAATAAGTAGGGTGCAGGTCAGGAAGGGTAGCTGATTACAATTTCCTTTTCTGGATTGATGCACTTCATTTTCAAAAATAATTGTGCCAGAACGGCCACGTCACGCAGGCAGTAATCCTTGATGCGTTCAAGTCCGTTTTGCTTGTGATACAGGTTGTTCACCTGACTACCATCGAAATCGCTCTTACTGGAGGGTATGTTGAAGATGGCAGCCAGTAGATCCAGTGACGTATAATGTTTGTAGTCACCAAATTTCCACATTTCCATTGTATCCAGGTGCGGCACTTCCCATGATTTTCTTCCGCTGAGATTCAGCAGCTGCGGAAGAGGGATACAGTTTATCAGCATGCGTCGGCACAGATAAGGGAAGTCGAACTCCTTGCCGTTGTGTGCACACAGGCGGGTGGCTGACTGGTCCAGCCTTTCAAGCAATTTCTTAAAGTCCAACAGGAGGGCTTTTTCGTCGTCGCCATAGAACGCTTTGGTTCTTAGGACGAGCTCACCATTTTCATTTTCGGTAAACTTCCCCACGGCGACACAAATAATCCGGCCGAACTCGGCATAGATTCCTGCGCGGTCGCGGTATATTTCTTCATCTGTCAATCCCGAGTCGCGTTTGAGGAAGCTCGCCTTTCGGGCCCATTGGCTCTTCAAGCGTTCATCAAGGTCGGCGTATTCATATTGGTGGGCAACGGTTTCGATATCGAGGAAAACAACATCACGTATTTCCGGAGACATGTCTTTTCAATTTTTTGTTATGGTCTTGTTTACTGGCGGGGTAAAAAAGCTTAATTAATTAATTGCTCATGGTTAATGTTTGACGTTGGTAGTACATAACGGTTTCAACCGGCGGAGCTTCATCGTCAGGAATGGAGCACGCCCTGCATATTCAACTCCTTTATGAAGGTAACATTTTCATCGCGTATCGCATCGGGGACGAAGACAAACCTTTTGTCGAATATCTCGCGCCCGATATAATAGCTAACCCAGTACTCGTTGTTAAGGTGAAATACTGCGGGGTCGATGGGTTCGATCAGTGCCGCGCTGTGGGGCGGCACCGAATCCAGGAAGTGTCTTAGTACCGAAGTACGTTGCTGTTCACCGTCCTTTGATCCATATCCCTTGCTGGATACAAGCGTATTTTCAATTGCCGTGTCGTTATTGTTCAGCAGATACACTTTCCATTGTGAATCGGAACTGTTTTCGCGGGCCACCGCCAGCGTGACGTTTTTTACTTCAGGAATGTTTATGTCTCTGATCATGCCATCTCCATTTCAAACACTTCCACCAGGTTCTTTCTGAGCACGTCGGCCACGGCTTTTATATCAGGCGTACTACCTGTTTCCAGGGCGAGTGAAGTTACCGCCTTGTCCTGGATGCCGCAGGGTACAATATGGCGAAAGTAATCCAGGTTAGTGTTTACGTTAAATGCCAGTCCGTGCATCGTAACCCACCTGCTGGTCTTGACGCCCATCGCGCAGATTTTTCTTGCGCGATCAGCGTCGTTGTAGTCGACCCAGACGCCAGTCAGGCCCGGCACTCTTCCGGCGGACACCCCATAAACTTCACAAGTGCGGATGACACTTTCCTCGAGGAACCTCATATACCGGTGGATATCCGTAAAGAAATTCTCCAGATCGATTACCGGATACACGACAATCTGTCCGGGTCCATGATAGGTGATGTCGCCCCCGCGATTGATGTGATAGTAGGACGCATTCAGCGCCGCGAGTTCTTCGTCATTGACAAGAAGATGTTCCGGTTTGCCGCTTTTCCCCAGCGTATAGACATGGGGATGTTCACAGAACAAGAGGAAGTTTTCGGTTGGTATTTGTTCCTCATCCGGCAATGAACGATTACCGGTCTTAATGGCAATATTCTTCTCGAACAACGACGTTTGATAATCCCAAGCTTGTTTGTAATCAACCAGGCCCAGGTCAATGTACTTTATGCTTTTATTTGGTTTGCGATTCACTTTACTTTCCCCAGCTCTGTTCTCAAATAATTCACCGAATCGCTATCGGCAGGTTCCACGCCATTTTCCCGGGCGAGGAAATAAGATATCCAGTCTGTCAGGTGAATAAGGTAGTAGTACTGCTCCAGGAGAGACGCGCCTTCACCGATGATATCAATTATCGGGTTGGATTTCTTTTCAAAGATTTCCCTGCAGATTTCCATTCGTTTTTCTACGCGTTCATGATCGTGATCCGAATACATGTAGATAGGCTGCAGCATGGAAATAAGATTTTCCGGGAACCTCCATCCTGAGAGTTCATTATGGTTCATTTCCGGAAAGGTGTTGACGTGGGCCATCTGCTGCGCGTTCTCATTCAGCTGTTGCTGGAAACGCAGGGCGATCGCGTACAGTCTGTTATCGCAGTAGATCACCGGAAGGCGACCTTTGAGTTTTTTGGCAATAATCTCAGCTTCGTTCTGAATTCCTTTTGAACCGCGGTCGAGGAACTCAATAGCGTTTTCCGTTTCCTTTATGAAGGCTGCGCCGATGAGATTTGTGTGATACAGGACATACATCAATGCGATGAGGTTGAAACCGATCATCGACCGTGGGCTGTCGGAGCCTGACGGGAGCTGGATATAGAAGAGGTTGTATTCGCGGCAGATTTCCAGCAGCTTTCCTCCCGAGGATACGCCGATCACATGAGCTCTTTTCAGGAGTGCCTTGTTCAATGCGGCGACGGTTTCTTCGGTATTTCCCCTATAGGAGCATGCGATGAACAGTGTATGTGGGCTTACGAACTGTGGGATGTTGTAGCTTTTGCAGATCGTGATGGGAATGGGGATTCTTCCGAAGGTGAGCGACTCCACGAGGTTGGCTACAATCCCGGAGCCACCCATGCCGGCAATAACGATATTGCGTATATCACTACCGGGGCGGTCGAGGTCCAGCGTCTGGCCGATCTTCAATGCTTCCGAAAGCTGGCGAGTAAATCCTTCAATATTTTTTTTCGTAATCGACATAGTGCTAAATTCCCTTTCAAATGTAGAACATAATTGTGAGCGATAAAATCAAAACAGGAAACAAAGGGGAAACGTTGGCAGCGCGTTACTTTAAGTCGAAAGGTTATGAAATCATTGCGCGAAACTTCCGTCATGGACGGGCCGAAATTGATCTGATAGTCAGAAAGGATGACTGGGTTCTTTTCGTTGAGGTGAAAACACGTCAGTCAACCGACTTCGGGGAACCGGAAGAATTTGTTCTTCCCGGACAGGTTAGCCGGATTTACGATGCCGCTGAGGAATGGATTTTTTCAACAGACTGGAAGGGGCACATCCGGTTTGACATCGTGTCGGTGAAGCTTAGCGACGATCCGGAGGGCGAACCCGAAATTGAACATTTGGAGGACGCCATCAACTAAGCTAGCGGCGCGCCATCTTGTTATTCCGGTAAATTTCTTTTCCCTTTTCATTCCATTCGGCCTTGATGTAGGGCGTCATGGACTTATCGAAGGCTTCTTTCGGATAGGCGATGATTTTTTTTCGTCGCCCGTTGGGGTAATACTCTACCCAGTCGCCAACGCGTTGATCCCACCGGTATTCGCCGTGCACCGCGAGGGTACCATTCTCATGGAAGTAATAGTAGTACCCTTCTTTTTCACCGTATTCAATTGGCGTCATTTCCTTCATCCGCTTGCGTTCGACGGGGTCGTAGAAAGTCACGATTGATTCTTTAGGCCAGCCACGGAAGTATTTTTCCTTGTCGAGGAGGACGCTGTCGCGGGAGTATTGCATCCATCGGCCATGCTTGGTTCCCTTATAGAATATTCCTTTTTCGAGGACGATCTCTCCCTGGCGTTTTTCATAGGGTCCGTGAAGCAGCACGCCTTTGGTGGGGTCGAACTTCTGGGTCTTCCGGATTTCTTTTCGTGCGAAGTCGTACCAATAGATGTCCCTAACGAATCCCTGGGGGTTTTCAGACTTCTTGAGGTAATAGAACGTTTCGAACGTAATGCGGTTCCCCTGACCCTTCCGGGTAAATCCTTTTTTTGTCTTGATTCCGTAGAAGACTTTTTTCTTTACCTTCTTCTTCTTAGGCTCCTCGGGCTCGTCCTGTTTATTGAAGTCAAGACTCGGGGCATCAACGGTAAACTGCTGATCCTGTGGCTCATCATCCTGTTGTCCGGTATCCTGGGCGGCCAGCTCCGTTGAAATCGCAAATATGGCTAGGAAGAAAATTAAGAAATGCTTTATCATAAGCGCTGCCGGTGTAACCGGAACAACGAAAATATATAAAAAAAAGTGTCTTAAGAACTCCGGGGCCGGAGCTCCCTTGTAAGAAAGTTTGCGGGATTTGCAAAGAACCAGATCGGCGTGCTGGTATTTTAATTTATGATGATAAATTGCACGCGAATTTTATACGATGATCAGGGTTTACAATATTCAGAACAACAGGTTGCAGCAATACAAGAGTCCGCAGCTCAATGAAGTTATGAATATCAGTAACGTCGTATGGCTTGACCTCCAGTCACCCACCCAGCAGGAACGCGAATTTGTCGAGAGGAACTATAAAATCGAGTTCTTTACCTCGCAGGAAGTGCAGGAGATCGAGAGCAGTTCGCGTTTCATTGAGACGGACGAGACCGTTGAGATTAACCTTGGTTTTATCGCTATTGAATCGGGTGAAATGAACGTTCAGAACGTTACGTTCATTCTGAAGGAAAATATGCTTTTCACCTACAGACAAAGCGAGTTGAAAATATTCGCCGAGTCGGTGCGCAAGCTGAAAACGGCGAGTTCGTCGGCCACGATCGATAGCCGGCAATCGGGTCTGAACATCTTCCTGACCATTCTCGAAACGCGGATTGACAGCGACGCCGACCTTATCGAGGGCATCAACCGCAAGGTAAACGTGATCAGTAAGGAACTCATTGCGCGGCAGTCGCTGAGTGAAGACCTCCTCCTCGGGATTGCTCAGTTGCAGGAAAACACAATGTTGCTGCATCAGACTATCACGGAGAAACAGCGCATCGTGAGTTCGCTTATCAGGATACAGGAATTCAACCGGCTCGAAAACGAACGGTTTAAAATCATTTTGAATGACATCGGGTCGCTGCTCCAGCACTCACAGTTCAGCGCTGAACGACTTGAATACTTGCAGAATACGTTCCTCGGTCTTGCCAACATCGAACAGAACACGGTGATAAAAATATTCACGGTTGTGACTGTGGTGTTCATGCCGCCGACGCTGATAGCATCCATTTATGGAATGAACTTTACGTTCATGCCGGAGTTAAACTGGCCGTATGGATATCCCCTCGCTATTGTCCTGATGATATTGTCTTCGCTGACTTTCCTTTGGTACTTCAGGCGGAAAAAATGGCTCTAGCATTTGTTCTGCTTCGTCGGATAGCAGCATATACCCTTCTGTTGATTCCGGTCATCATCGCTGATGCCCAATCGTTCAAGCTCTATGTTGCAGAAATGAATAACGCTTCTGTGACCTCTGTTCAGTTAGTTGACAGTGCCAACGGATCGGTTGCCGGACCGGTCTTTCATGAAGCAACACCGGTGATTTATTACGCAAAAGGTAACGACATCATCGGGTTCGATTTATCCACGGGAGAACGGGCTGTCGTTTTCACGAGCAATGCACGCGTCGTTGGTCTTCGGCTGATGTCAGATGGGAAGTCGCTTACTTTTATGGATCAGCTTCCCTCGGATAACCTTCGGCGGATTACAGTTGAGGGAGGTCCGGACCCTTCGATCAAACTCCAGAGCCCGGTTGAAAACTACTTATGGATGGACGACAACAACCTTCTGGCTGTGGCTCCGGGTAATCCTAATGCGCTGAACCTGATGACGGTTCGTCCGCAGCGGCAAATTTCTGTCGGCAGGCATGTAGGGCGCACGTTGACACGCGACAGGAAGTCAGGTTCCTTTGCCTTTGTGCATAAGCTCGCTGTCGACTCGTGGAGCATTAAAGTTATCGCCCAGGATGGGTCGGTGTCGATAGTTGCAGAGACGCTTCCCGAGGCTGATATATTCAGTTTCACCGCTGCGGGAATTCCGATTGCTTGGTATGAAGGCCAGCTTCACCGTTACGAAGCAAAGTCGGGCCGGTGGATTGCCTGCGAAGGTGACTTTACGGGGGATATGACAGCGTTGCATACATCGGCTTCGGATTCGAAGCTTGCCTTTTGGGTAAAACAAAGCACTAAATAACAATTCATAATGACGAAGCCACAACACATCGCGGTATGCGGGAATATTGGATCGGGGAAGACGACGTTGACTGCGAAGCTGGCCAAGCACTACGGCTGGCAAGCCCTCTTCGAAGCGGTGGATGAAAATCCCTACCTCCGCGATTTCTATGAGGACATGAACCGGTGGTCATTTCACGTCCAGATTTTCTTTCTGAACACGCGCTTCAAGCAGGTCAATGAGATCCGCACGAGTGGCAGGACGACGATTCAGGATCGCACCATTTACGAAGATGCGTACATCTTTGCATCAAATCTCCACCGCAGTGGGTTTATCACAGACCGGGAATACCAGAGTTATCTCGATCTGTTCAATTCAATGATCAACTTCGTCAAGCCCCCGGACCTGCTGATCTATCTCAAGTCCGATATTCCGAAGCTTGTGGGACAGATTGCCAAACGTGGACGTGACTATGAGTATTCAATTAAACTCGAATACCTCAAGAATCTGAACGAGCATTATGAAGAGTGGATCAGCCAGTACAACCTTGGCAAGTTGCTCATCATCGATGTAAACAATCTGGACTTTGTGGCGAACGTTGAAGATTTTGCCTTTATCGTAAACCGGGTTGACTTCGAACTGAACAACCTGTTCAGCGTTGAGGAGTAAAAACTGCAATTCAGGCGCGCGAGGTTTCGCAAACGAAGTCTGATCCGCTATATTTGGCGGTTTATCTGAAAATGGACTTCAACGAAGGTACTTATCGCATCCAGGGAATTCCTGTCACTGATTTGGTAAAGGAATTCGGAACACCTCTTTATGTGTATGACGCGGAACGGATTCAGTCGCAAGTGCAGCGGTTGAAAAACGCTTTTCGGGAGACGCGTATAAGGGTTAAGTATGCCGCCAAGGCACTGACCACAATTTCCATTCTGAAAGTCATCCGAAAGGCGGGAGCTGACATCGAAGTTGTATCACTCCAGGAGGGTGGCCTCGCGCTCCGCGCCGGATTCAGGCCCGATCAGATAACCTTTACTCCGAGTGGTGTTCACTTCAGCGAAATCGAGGAAGCGGTTTCGCAAGGGTTCGCCGTCAATCTCGACAACCTTTCCTCTTTAAAGAAATTTGGTGAGAAGTACGGCAACACATATGGATGTGGTATCCGCCTGAATCCTCATATCCTGGCAGGAGGAAATCTCAAGATCTCAACAGGGCATGCCAATTCGAAGTTTGGTATTTCGATTGAACAACTTCCGTCTATTATTGAAGTTGTGGAGAAGTATAATATCCCTGTTCTGGGTCTTCATATTCATACAGGTTCGGACATTACTGATTCGGGTGTATTTCTTCAGATGGCGGACATTCTTTTCGATGCTGCCCAACATTTCAGGAATCTGAAGTTTATCGACTTCGGAAGTGGTTTTAAGGTCGCGTATAAGGAAGGCGACAAGGTTACCGACATCGAAGAACTGGGTGGGCGTTTGTCGGCGGCGTTCAATAAATTCTGTGATCAGTACGGTGCCCCTCTCGAGTTGTGGGTAGAGCCTGGGAAGTTTCTGGTGAGCGAATCCGGGACGTTTCTGGTACAGGTAAACGTTGTTAAGCAGACAGCGTCTACGAGCTTCGTAGGGGTGAATTCCGGATTGAATCACCTGATCCGTCCGATGATGTACGATGCCTATCACCACATTATTAATGTGTCCAATCCTGGTGGTGAGGAGAAGACCTATTCCGTCGTTGGCTATATCTGTGAAACGGACACGTTTGGTGCGGACCGCCAGCTGAATGAGGTCCGCGAGGGCGATATTCTGGCCATGAAAAATGCCGGTGCGTACTGTTTCTCGATGTCGTCGAACTACAATTCACGGCTTCGCCCTGCAGAGGTGCTGATCCTGGATGGGAAAGCTCACCTGATCCGCCGGCGCGAGCGTTTTGAAGACCTGCTGAATAATCAGGTTGAGCTGGACATTTGACAGGGGCAGGACGGCTAGTCGGCTCAGCTTTCAGGTTGGCCGGGTGGCTGGGAGGCTGAGTAGCAAGATGGCCAATTGGTCTGCAAAGTGGCTTTATGGATAGGAATCAGCCTTGAGACTTGAAATCTGAGCCTTGAACCTTCTGTTAACATTGCGTTTAACTTTTTTGAGAATTCCTTTGTTACTTTTGGAACCGAAATTCTAATGATGCGGAAAATCACTTTTTTCTTTCTTCTGGTTCTGGTTCCGTTGTTCTCCTACTCGCAGATCCTTAAGCCTGTAACATTTTCCACCGATGTTTCTTCTGAATCCGCCCGTGCGGGTGATGAAGTTGAACTGATATTCAGGCCCACTATTATCAATAACTGGTATATGTATACCAATGGTTTTGACCCCGAATGCGGGCCAATTCCGCTGGAAATCATATACGAGCCTGACGATGCCTTTGAGGTTGTCGGCGGCCTGGTGGCGATAAAAGATCAGGGCAAATTCGACAAGAACTTTGAGTGTGATGTCCGCTATTTTGAAGTTAAGGGTGAATTACGGCAGAAGATCAAGCTTTTGAAGCCGGGTCCGCTGACCGTAAAGGCTTCGTATGAAGGACAATCGTGCTCCAACATAGATGGTCAGTGTGTGCAGATTCTCGGCGATCTCGTATTCAGAGAAATTGCCGTTTCGGGCACGGCCGAAAAACCAGCGGCAAAAGCGACAGAACCGAAGACCGCTGAACCTGTGAAAAAGCTGGAAACAAGCCAGGCGCCCTTAAATATGGGTCAGCAGCCGGTTTCGGACGAAAAGAACCTGCTGAATCCCCTTCCGCCTGACACTGCAACTGTGGCGCTCTCTGCTGAACAAACAGGTACCGGAGCCAAAAATCACGGACCGATCCTCGATCCGTCACTTGTGCAGCAGACCGCTGAAGGGACGTCATTCTGGGGATTTTTCCTGCTTGCTTTTCTTGCGGGGCTGGCGGCGTTACTCACCCCGTGTGTGTTTCCCATGATACCTATGACCGTCAGCTACTTCACAGCGCCTGGAAGGACGCGGGCACAGGCTATCCTATATGGATTATCCATCGTCATCATTTATACACTCATCGGCGCGGCGCTCGCCCCCCTTATGGGTCCGGAGACGGCCAACCATCTTTCGACGGAATGGCTGCCGAACATCATATTCTTCCTCGTTTTCATGGTTTTCGGTCTCTCTTTTTTGGGATTGTTTGACATCACGCTTCCCGGGACATTCGTCACGAAGGTCGACCGTCAGGCGGACCGTGGCGGGCTGATCGGCGTGTTCTTTATGGCCTTTACGCTCGTACTGGTTTCATTCTCATGTACTGGCCCTATCGTCGGAAGTATTCTTGTTTCGTCTGCCGGCGGCGAGTTCATTAAGCCCATTGTTGGGATGCTTGGGTTCTCCCTCGCATTTGCCATTCCGTTCACCACGTTCGCCTTCTTTCCACGGTGGCTGAGCTCGCTACCCAAGTCTGGCGGATGGTTGAACTCCGTGAAAGTAGTGTTGGGATTCATCGAGATTGCTCTTGCGTTCAAATTTCTCAGCATCGCCGATCAGGCTTTTCACTGGCGCCTTCTGGACCGGGAGATCAACATCGCGATATGGATTGTCATAACCATCCTGATAGGCGCGTACCTGATGAAATTCTTCAGGCTTCCTGGCGACACAGGCAAAGACATTGAAGACAAGCGTGTTGGCATTCCGAGGCTGGTGCTTGCCATGACCGCATTTACGTTCGCCGTATATCTGATTCCAGGGATGTGGGGCGCGCCGCTGAAGGCCCTCGCCGGATATCTGCCACCACTGTATACGCACGACTTTGACCTGATTTCAAAAGCCCGCGAAGATTCCGAATCCACTTTGTGTGAGGATCCTAAGTATGCCGATTTCCTGCATCTGCCACACGGCTTGCAGGGTTACTTTGATTACGATCAGGCTATTGCCTGTGCAAGAAAATTGAACAAACCGTTGTTTATCGATTTCACCGGTCACGGATGTACGAATTGTCGGGAGATGGAGGCCGTGGTTTGGTCAGATCCGCAGGTTTTGCAGCGCCTTCGCGAGGACTATGTTGTCGTGGCTTTATACGTTGACGACAAGACAGAGAAGCCGGAGTCGGAGTGGTATACTGCGCAGGACGGCAAGGTTAAGAAGACCATTGGCAAGCAAAACGCTGATTTACAGATCACTAAGCTCAACAATAACGCCCAGCCATTTTATGTGCTCGTAGGCAGGGACGAGCGCGTTTTGGCATCTCCGTATGGTTATGACCGCGATCCGTCGAAGTTTGCGAAGTTTCTCGACGAGGGGAAGAAGCGCTTCCGGGAATTGTATTAGAAGTAGCGAGCCGGGAAAAGACGGTTGGAAGAACGTCGCGTTTTCGCGAGCTTTTGACTTGATCCTTACCTCCACCGCGCTTTAACAAGCAACCCGCAGTATTTTGATTTTCTGCACATTGCGGTATATTTGAAAACACAATAGCTTCCTTTGGACGGGGAAAGTTTTTGCTAACCGTGTATATTTGAATCGCTCAATTTTTTAACCTCGCTGAAAGACCCATGAAAAAAAGCTTTCTCGGAATTCTCGCCTTTCTTGTTCTTGTTGCTGCCGTATTATTCATGAATCGCGACTACTTCACGCAGCCGCAGCAGGATGAACTTGCGGGTATCCAACCCGTTGATACTGTTGCTCAGGTCGAAGAGGTGAAGGAACCCAACATGCTTTACGGCATGGTCATAGATGATCATCTGGTCATTGAGGATAAAATCAAGCGTAACCAGCGCCTGAGCGATATTCTGCAGCCTTACAACGTGCCGTATCAGCGCATCCATGAAATATCGCAGATTTCGAAAAAAGTGTTTGATGTCCGTAAAATTGCGGCCGACAAAAAGTATACACTGATATGTGAACAGGATTCACTGAAAACCGCAAAGGCTCTTGTATATGAGCCAAACGCAATTGACTATGTCGTATTCAGTCTTCAGGATTCACTTTCAGTCAATGTTTATCAGAGAGAAGTCACTACCGTGGAAAAGACCGTGACCGGAGAAATCTTTTCCAACCTTTCCGCAACTCTTGATGAGAAGGGCATCTCCCACGAGCTTACCAACAAGTTTGTCGACATCTTCGGATGGCAGGTTGATTTCCAGCGTCTTCAGCGCGGTGACAAATTCAAACTCATCTACGAGGAGAAACAGGTTGATGGCAACTACGTAGGCATTCATAAGATCAACGCGATATACTTTGAGCATATGGGTCAGCCTTATTATGCGATCCCATTTGATCAGGGAGATGGCGTGAGCTTCTTCAATGCAGATGGCAAGAGCTTAAGAAAGGCGCTGCTGAGGTATCCCATCGAGTTTACGCGGATAAGTTCACGTTATTCCCAGAACCGCTTTCATCCTGTGCGTAAAGTATGGAAAGCTCACCTGGGTACCGACTTCGCTGCTCCTACCGGTACACCTATACGCGCAGTTGGCGATGGTACTGTTGAAGAAGCGCAGTTCAAATCGAACAATGGCAATTATGTGAAGATCCGTCACAACGCCACGTATACCACGCAATACCTTCACATGTCGCGCATCGCAAACGGTGTTCGCGCGGGTACGCGGGTTACACAAGGGCAAACGATCGGATACGTGGGCAGCACCGGACTCGCTACTGGTCCGCACCTTTGTTACCGATTCTGGAAGAATGGCGTACAGGTAGATGCACTTGCCGTTGACCTTCCGCCGTCAGAGCCGATCAAAGAAGAAAACCTTGCAGCATTCGAAGCCGTAAAACAGGACATTGTCAGCAAACTGGACGCGATTCCGTTCCCTGATCAACAGGATCCGATGGCTCGACTATAATCTTTTCGACGGTGCTTCGTTGAATGTTAGTCCGGCCAATTGAAGCCGGACTTATTTATTTTTGCACTGATGAGGCGTTTACTATTCTATCTGTTCATTTTCACTCCCATGTTCGGTTACAGCCAGAAAGTTGGCGTGGTGCTGAGTGGGGGTGCAGCGAAAGGTATAGCGCACGTCGGCGTGCTGAAAGCGCTGGAGGAGAATGAAATTCCCATCGACTACATCGTAGGCACATCGATGGGCGGGATCATCGGCGGATGTTACGCCGCGGGAATGAGTCCCGAGGAAATTGAACGCATGGTGTTGTCAGAGCAGTTCCTGCGCTGGGTGAACGGCGCCAGCGAAACCGGCTACAACTACTTCTACCACCAGCGCGACGTCAACCCCGGTTTTCTTGCCTTAACACTCGCGGTGGATTCAACGCTCAACCTGCAATTCAACTCGAGCATTGCGAATGATGTAAGCCTGAATTTTGCGCTTTCTGAAAAGATGGCGCAGGCGTCGGCGATATCTGGCAATAACTTCGACAGCTTATTCGTACCGTTCCGCGTCGTCGCGTCAGACATATTCACGCAGAATGAAGTAATCCTTTCAAAGGGATCGTTGAGCGAAGCCCTTCGCGCGACACAAAGCGTACCGTTTTTCTATAATCCAATACGAGTCGATGGAAAATACCTCTTCGATGGCGGGGTGTATAATAACTTTCCGGTCGACGTCGCCCAGACGAGCTTCAACCCTGATGTCATCATCGGTGTAAACGTGTCGACCAAAATCTTTGACGAGTATCCTTTCGACAGCGATGACAAGCTTATTTCAAAATCGTTGTTGTTCATGCTGCTTGACAAGAGTGACCCAAGTCGCATTCCTGAGAACGGCGTGTATATTCAGCCGGACCTGAAAGGCTTTACGTCGTTTGACTTCGGTCGCGCGAAGAGCCTGATTGACAGCGGGTATGTCCAGACGATGCGACAGATGGATGAGATCAAACAGAAAGTGGAGCGCCGCGTTACATGCGACAGCATCTGCCATCAGCGGAATGTGTTCAGGGACAGAAGCATGCCTTTTGTTTTTGGGAAACTGAGCTTCGATGGGTTTAACTCCAAACAGCGTGGTTATATCCGTCAGGTATTCAAGACACCGCGGTCATATACAGGGCCTGTTCATTACTCTCAAATTAAAAAAGGTTACTTCAGACTCGTGTCGGAAAGTTACTTCATGAATGTCTTTCCAAAGATATATTATGATCCGCTTGACAGTCTGTTCCGGCTTCACCTGACACAAAGGCCGCAACAGAACTTTCTTGTCGACTTCGGCGGAGTGATCGCGACACGCGACATCAGCAACATTTACCTGGGGCTGAACTATTACTGGTTCAATCACTTCCTCGGACACGCTCATCTCGGCGTACAAACCGGAAGCTTCTATCGCGCGGGGATCGGCAAAGTGAGGATGGACTTTGCGACGCCGTTCTATCTGGAGCCTTATATTGCATTTGACCGAAGAGACTACCTGGAAAGCGAAGACGTTTTTAAAGGCGTAACGCCCGATGTATCGCCAACAATACTGATCCGCAACAACCGCAGGGCTGGTGTAACGTTAGGGGTACCGCTCAAGCATTCGATGAAGGCGTTTGCATTTTTCGAAGGTTATAATAACAAGGATCGCTATTCAAACAACACCTACTTTGTATCAACGGATACGCTGGACGACCTCAAGCTTCAGGGCTTTCATACAGGGATTGGAATTGAATCGAATTCACTTGACCGGAAGCAATACCCGTCATCGGGGCGGTCGTTCTCGCTCACCGCGCAGTATTACAACACGACGGCGACATTAAATCCGGGCAGTACTGCCATGCTTCGCGAGAGGAACAGAGGCCGTTACGATTGGTTTCGCGCCCGTGTGCGCGTGGAGCAATACTTTGGCTACGGCCGATTCAGACCGGGCTATTTCCTGGAGGCGGTGGCATCAAATCAGCCCGTGTTCCAAAACCACTTTGGCACGCTGATCAACGCACCGGCATTCTACCCACTTCAGGACAGCAGAACACTGTTTACGCCCAGCTTCAGATCGTTCAACTTCGTAGGGGCAGGATCGAAAAACGTCTTCAATCTCAGAAGAAAACTTGACTTTCGCGCAGAAGTTTATGTCTTCAAACCTTTTGATTTTTTGACGGAAAACAACAAGCAGGAAACTGTGGTTGTAAATGATTTCAGTAAAGTTTTCTTCGCCGGATCTGCATCACTGGTTTATCACTCACCCATTGGTCCGGTAAGTGCAAGTCTGAATTACTACGACGATGAGAGACACAACCTTGGTATCCTGGTTCACGTAGGATTTTTGTTGTTCCAACCTCATCCCATGGAGTGATATTCGCGTATGATTCAGAGGGCATTCGACGCCTTCTGATCGTCATTGTTGAAAAGTTGAGGTTTTTATACACCTAACCTGTTCTGTTTTCATTTTTATTTAAGTTTAATCCCCAAAATCACCCGACTGGGCACTATGCTGCGACTTGTACTTTTCGTTTTTTTCTGTGCTTTTTCCGTTGTCAGACTCAATGGCCAGGTTGTTCAATGGGCATCGAAGGTGCTTGAATTTTCATCTGAGCTCACCCCGGTTCAGTATTCGGCGCAGCAGGCTTTAGGCAAGCCCAATGTGTTGCCTGCAGGAGGTCAAAGTCCGAACGCATGGTCTCCGGACATGCCGAAGCAACAAGAATTTATCAAGGTGGGATTCGAGAAGCCGATGAGCATCCGTCAGATCGCCATCGCTGAATCGCACAATCCGTCCGCGCTCAAGGAGGTTTACATCTACGACGAAGCCGGGAAGGAGTACCATACCAATTCACTCAACCCGATGGTCGTGCCGCTGAAGGGTAGAATGCTGAATATCTTCATGGAACCTACATCCTTCAAGGTTGCAGCCGTGAAGCTTGAATTCGACGGATCGGCTCTTCCTGACTATTTCGGTCTTGACGCCGTAGCTATTTCCGATTCGTCATATCCCATCATCGCCGACATTCCAACGATGCAATTGCTGGCATCTGGTATCCTGATCGAAAATCTCGACAAGAACGTCAACAGCGAATACAACGAACTCAGCCCTGTTCTTTCACCTGACGGGAAGACACTTTACTTCAGCCGAACCAATCACCCTGGCAACGTAGGCGGCGTGAATGATGATGAGGACATCTGGTTTTCACAACTGGACTCCGACGGCAAATGGGAGCTTGCCAAGAACATGGGCACGGACTTCAACACTGAAGGTTCAAATTCGCTGAATGCCATACAGGCAATCACTCCCGATGGAAAGTCGGCCATCATGCTTTTAGACAACAAGCCTGTCGATGGGAAAGAGTCGACGGTGAGCATCAGCTCCAACGTATCAGGCACGTGGAGCAAGCCGGTTCCTCTGAAGATTGCCAACCACTACAACAAACAGTCGAAGGCAAATTACTTCCTTACCAACAACAGGCTTACGTTGCTCATGTCGGTGGAACGCGACGACAGTTATGGGGACCGCGACCTGTATGTATCCTTCATGAATCCCGACAGCACGTGGACAGAGCCACTGAACCTGGGAAATGTGGTCAACACGGCTGCGATGGAGTCAACGCCATTCCTCGACACCGACAACCGTACCCTTTATTTTTCTTCGAGGGGATTCAGTGGGTATGGTGGTAGCGACATCTACGTAACGCGACGGCTGGACGACACCTGGACGAACTGGTCTGATCCGGAAAACCTTGGTCCTACGATCAATTCACCTTTGGAAGATCTGTTTTTCAACATCCCTCTTTCGGGGGAGTACGCATATTATTCACGCGGCGTGAGTGAAACAAATACAGATATATTCCGCGTACGCTTGCCCATTCTGAAGACTGCCGAACCATGGGTGACGGTATCGGGCAAAGTTGCTGCTGACAAGACCTTTGAACCCCTGGCGGCGAGGCTTGTGTACGAAAAAATTCCCGCAGGCAAGGAGAGTGGTATTGCAACGTCGAATCCGGAAACGGGCTTTTATGAAATTCAATTCGCCGCTGGCGAGCGCTACAAAATCCGCGCGGAAGCCGATGGCAGAAAGTCTGAAACTATTGAAGTCGATCTGAGAAAAGTTGAGCCAAACCGCGTCATTAAAGACAAGAACTTTGTGCTAAAGCCCGCCGCTGGCAAGTCCAACGCGGAGCTTCGACCGATATATTTTGCTGTAAACAAGGCGACGCTTAGTGCGGACGCAATCGCTGAATTGAACAAACTGTTGTCAATCCTTAAAGAACGCCCTTCAGCCGAGGTCGAGATTTCTGGCCATAGTGATAATCAGGGCTCCGACGAACAAAACCTTGCCCTTTCACAAAAGAGGGTTCAGGCTGTATACGACTACCTGGCGAAGCATGGTATATCGCCGCAGCGTATGCACACAAAACATTACGGATCAAAGATGCCTCTCGATACGAACGATACGGAGAAGGGAAGAGAGAGAAACAGACGTGTTGAGTTCAAACTGACCAAATTTTAACTCCTGACGTATGAAAAAATTCTACGCCTCTTTAGTAATCCTAACAGGTTCCTTCGCAGCCTTTGGACAATATTCCGATTCCCTGGTCATTGCCGAAGGCAGAATTATCAATGCCGCTACGAGAGAGCCCGTGGAAGCTCGCATCCAATATCAGAGTCTTCCTTATGGGAACAGAATCGGGACATTGAACAATTCGAAATATTCATTCCCGATGTTCGACAACGAGAAGTATGCGATCATGGTTGAGGCTGAAGGATTTCTACCTGCGAAGTATATGCTTGATCCTTCAGAGGCGAATGATTCCGGCAAAGTGATTATGAACATTGAGCTTACAGCGGGCAATCGTGCAACACATGCTGCGGGACAGGTTCTGCGTCTCAATAACCTGATTTTCCAAATGGGAAAATCGAAGATCAGCCCGGAATCATTTGGTGAGCTCGAGGTTGTGCTGAAGATGATGAAAGACAACAGCAAGATGGTGATACAACTCGAAGGCCATACGGATTACCTGGGTAACGCGCGTGAGAATATGAAGCTTTCCAAGGATCGTGTCGATGCTGTCAAGAAGTTTCTCACCAGTCGCGGAATATCTTCCAGCCGGATAAAAACAAAAGCGTTTGGCGGAACCATGCCCCTGTCGAGGGATGAAACTCCTGAAGGTCACAGCCTTAACCGTCGCGTTGAACTTCGCATCCTTTCAAATTAGGATATCCGCAGACGTGCTGTGCTACAGTACGTAAGGTGCATTCCAAACGCGCCAAATTCCTGCCTTGTAGGGATACGCAGGTCATTCCTGAAATATTGTATCGGATGTATTTCAGGATTTATGACCTTTGCAGAAGACAAGGCAACATATGGTGACCGATCAAATTAACATTGAGGAACTGTTTTCGCGCCAACGGACGCGATCGCTTCAGCTTCGTACCGAAAGTATTTCGCTACGTCGGGAACGGCTCCAAAAGATCCGGCGCTGGATTAAGGACAATCGTCCGCGCATTCACGAGTCCGCGTACAAAGATTTTAAGAAGCCTGCCGTAGAGGTTGATGCCATCGAGGTTTTTCACGTGCTGAGCGAAATCAAGCTTGCGCTGAAGTCACTTGATTCGTGGACAGCGCCTAAGAAGGTCGATGCTCCATTCACCATGCTTGGCACCCAGTCGTCCATCCGCTATGAGCCAAAAGGCGTTGTGTTGATCATTGCTCCCTGGAACTATCCATTTTCTCTTGCACTGGGACCTTTGGTTTCTGCGCTTGCGGCAGGAAATACGGCTATCGTTAAACCATCAGAGATGACGGCGAATGTTTCGGCGTTATTGAGGGATATGGTGCGTGAACTTTTCCCGGATAATGAGGTTGCCGTGGTGGAGGGCGGTGTTGATGTATCGCAGTCGTTGCTAAGCCTTCCATTCGATCACATCTTCTTTACGGGTAGTCCGGAAGTTGGAAAAGTGGTGATGAAGGCAGCTGCCGCGAACCTCACCTCTGTTACGCTGGAACTCGGTGGAAAGTCGCCGTGTATTGTTAGTCGCGGTTCCAATCTGCAGGAAGCTGCCGGGCGAATTGCTGTTGCCAAGTTTGTGAACAACGGCCAAACCTGCATTGCGCCTGACTATATCCTAGTGCATAAGTCTGTCGCTGCCGAATTCATAACCGCTCTGGCTGACAAGGTTTCCCATTATTTCGCACGAGGGGGAAGCGACTTTGCGGCGTCGGGTGACTATTGCAGAATCGTAAACGAGCGACATCATAGAAGGCTGATGGAAGTTCTTGAAGATGCAAAGGAACGCGGTGCCAGGATTCAACATCTCGGATCAGCATCGTCGGATCCGACATTCTTTCCCCCCGTGATTGTTTCCGACCTTCCTGAGGAGGCACGCTTGCTCCAGGAGGAGATTTTTGGTCCCATTCTACCGGTAGTATCTTTCGAAACGCTGGACGAGGCAGTTGATTTTATAAACAGAAGGCCCAAGCCGTTGGCGCTTTATATATTCCCGGGTAATAAGAAAGAGGTGCACCGAATCGTTGCGGAGACTTCATCTGGTGGTGTTTGCGTCAGGGATTGCGCCATCCATTTCCTCCACGAGGGCTTGCCCTTTGGTGGGGTGAACACGAGCGGGATCGGGAAGTCTCACGGGCATTACGGCTTTCTGGCGTTCTCGAACGAGAAGCCGGTATTAATCCAGAGACGGGGAATGACATCCGTTAAATTCTTTTATCCACCATATTCGGCGTCGAGCCGCCGCGTGATGGACTGGTTTTTGAAGTTCTTTTGAAAGATGGGCGGATGTAACATAAAGCCCGCAAACCTCAAAAAAAGTGTTCGGGCGAGCATTATTTTAGGTCGGTAATTTTTTTACGGAATTCTACATTAAGAGAGTATATGAAAAAAGTTTTGAAATGGATTCTTATTGTTTTTGGCGGTCTGTTTGCACTCTTTGTGCTTGCGGGAATCATTTTACCGCCCATTTTCAAGGACGATATCAAAGCTGCCATTGACAAGGAGATTGCCAAGTCGGTCAACGCAGATGTAATTTTTGAAACTGATAAATTCGATCTGAGCATATTCCGGAACTTCCCGAACATCACAGCTTCCATGGAAGATCTCGGTGTCGTGAATCGCGCGCCTTTTGCCGGTGAAGTTCTTTTTGCGACTGAACGTTTTGAAGTAGAGGTAAACCTATTCGATATCCTGTTCGGGGATCAGATGCGTGTTAAAGGAATCTCGCTGATCCGACCGGTGATCAATGTAAAGGTCAACAAGGACGGTCAGGCGAATTATGATATTGCCATTCCGTCGGAGGAAACGGAGACCACCACAGAAAGCGGCGACTTTTCCTTCGGAATTGATCATTGGGAAATCATCGACGGCGACCTCACCTATGATGATCAGACCATTCCCTACAGCCTGACAATCAAGGGCCTCAATCACACTGGAAGCGGAGATTTTACGCAAGACGTATTTGACCTCACAACCAGAACCGTAGCTGATTCGGTGTCCACCGCGTTCGATGGAACCGAATACCTGACCAACAAGCGCGCTGAAATCGACGCTGTCATCAGCATCAGTGAAGAGTATTCCCGGTATACGTTCAAGGAAAACAACGTCAAGGTAAACGACTTCGCCATGAGCTTCGATGGATGGCTGAAGATGAATGAGAACGACTTCGGTATGGACCTGACATTTAAGAGTCCTGAAAACAGCTTCAAGAGTCTGCTCTCGCTGGTTCCCGGAGTGTATACAAAAGATTTCGAAAAGATAAAGACAGAAGGGGACCTTGCATTCAACGGCTTTGTCAAAGGAACCTACAGTGACAATCAGATGCCGGCATTCAACCTGAACCTGAAGGTTGACAATGCCATGTTCCAATATCCTGATCTTCCGACCGCAGTCCGCAACATCAACATGGACCTGGTGGTTGACAACAAGGACGGCGTGATTGACAACACCGTTATTGATCTCAAAAAGCTTCACGTCGATTTTGGAAACAACCCTGTGGATGCACGCGCGTTGATCACACGCATTTACCCTACCAACGTCGATGCGGCGGTGGATGCAAAACTCAATCTCGCGGAATTGAATCAGATGTTCCCGATGGAGGGCCTTACGATGAAGGGTAACTACAGCGTGAGCCTTAAGGCAAAGGGTGTTTATGACAGCCTGAAGAATACCATCCCGGCAATCGATGCCGCCATGTCCCTTGCCAACGGTTATGTGAAGTCGGCGGACTTCCCCATTCCGATGGAAGACCTTCGGTTTACCTCCAACATTAAGAACACTTCGGGCAAGATGGCAGAAACCGTTATTCACGTCAATGACTTCAGCATGATGATGGACAATGAGAAGTTTCGCGCCGACCTGATACTACAAAATCTGAATGACTACACCTGGGATTTGAAAGCTAACGGAGGTATCGACCTCGAAAAGATTACGAAGATCTTCCCGTTGGAGGGCATGACCCTTGCAGGAAAGGTGAAAGCAGACCTTCAGACGAAGGGGAAGTATTCTGATCTGGAAGCTGAACGGTATGACCGTCTTCCTACCTCAGGAAGTGCATCGCTTACAAACTTCAAGTACACGACTACCGACCTTCCTGAGGTCACTCTGAGTCAGGCATCAATGGTCTTCGATCCCAGGAAGATTGAAGTGAAAGATGTTAAAGGAAAGGTAGGACGCAGTGACTTCCACGTCAATGGGGCCATCAACAACTACATCGGCTATTTGTTTGGCAAGGAAACTATCAAAGGTGTAATGACCTTCAGTTCGAACCTCCTCGACCTTAACGAATTCATGACCGACACAGAGGAAACCACAACGGCCGATACTACTTCATTTGGTGTGATTCCTATTCCTGC
Source organism: Bacteroidota bacterium (assembly GCA_023417065.1). GTDB lineage: Bacteria > Bacteroidota > Bacteroidia > Cytophagales > Cyclobacteriaceae > Ohtaekwangia. The sequence continues at coordinate 1,214 of JAEZGH010000196.1, read as the reverse complement.
GAACATTGATTTTGTATTGAAGTCTGATGTGAAGCGCGTGAATGTAATGGATTTGAACCTCACCAATGCACGTGGTGATGTTATTGTGAGAAATGGCGTAGCTAACCTCAGCGGATTGCGCTTCAATATGCTGGGAGGTCAGTTTGTTGTCAATGGGACGTACGATACGAAGGATATCAATCATCCGAAATACGACTTCGCGCTGAATATCGAAAACGTATCGATAAAACAAGCCGCAAGTGCAAGCTCGCTGGTGCAATCCTATGCACCGATAGCCGGTATGGTTAATGGCAACTTCTCCACCGACTTCAAGATCTCCGGCGAGTTGCTGCAGAACATGATGCCGAACCTTGCCACCGTTAATGGTTCCGGCTTGATCAAGATTGCGCAGGCCGCCCTGAAAGAATCCAAACTTATTTCAGGCATCACGTCGCTTACCAAGCTTGATGATACAAATGAAGTAACGCTGAAAGATGTACTGATGTCTGCGTCTATCAATAATGGAAAACTGAGCGTCAAGCCTTTCGATGTGAGTTTTGGAAAATACAAGACCACCGTCGTAGGAAATACAAGTCTTGACGGAACCCTTGACTATGCGTTAAAGATGGATGTACCTGCAGGAAAACTTGGAACACAGTTCAATAGTCTTGTAGCACAGTACACTGGCGGAAAGAATGATCCGAATTCGAACATCCCGCTGAACATTGGCATTACGGGCGCCTTCAACAATCCTAATTTCAGTCTCGTATCCACGGAGCAGAAAGAGCAGGTTAAGGAAGCGGTAAAAGAAGCGGTAAAAGAGGAAGGCACGAAAGCAATTCAGGAAGCGGTTAAGGGCACGGACGCGGAAAAGATCGTAGGGAAAATCTTAGGAAAGTCTGATTCGACAGCTGCGCCATCGGATACGACGAAAACCACAACGAACACTACCCAGCAACTTGACGCAGCCAAGGATGCGATTAAAGGTCTTTTAAAGAAGAAAAAGTAAACCTGGACAGGCATTAGGTCGTTTGAGCGGACCTTGCCGTTACTTCGACCGAATACAATGTATTCATTCACAGTTCTGCCCTGACGTTTAAGATTGGGCTGAATATTAAAACCAATTCCAATTAAAGTAGGAGGCAGTTCCAATGATTAAATTGGGCTGCCGTCCTCTCACACCACCGGACGTACTTGCGTATACGGCGGTTTCGTTTAGAGTAGTTTACGGTGCA
>JAEZGH010000194.1 GCA_023417065.1 Bacteroidota bacterium | reverse complement strand
GTTATGCATGTGTCGGATTCTATAACTATGGTAGCAAAGTATCCCGCTTCATTAAAGGCTTTCACGTCTCAGTTGCTTCGTTTGTAGCATTCATGTTATTGGGGATGATTGCAGCCATCGTCTATCTGGTCATTAATCCCGATATGCTGAAGGCATTCGGCGACGGGGCGGCAAAATAAAACGTTACCGACTTATTTCGCCGACGAGCAACGCTCCTGACGGATCAAAAGAATCACGTCCACCGGAAGGTGCAAGGGATATCGCATATGCATCAGCAGAAGGGACATCACTCATTCTGAGTATCTCACCCCGGTCGCGGAAAACTCCCGCGTTTAGGGCATCGCTGCCGGAGATCGCCCACAACTGATATTGCTCATCGTCCTTCAGCGGGGGTAGATTCTGGATGCTTAGATAGACCTGCAAGCTTCGGGGATCCCAGAAAACGGTAGCCCTTGCTTCCGGAGCGGAAGGAGTTCCGGACAAGACAACGCGCATGTATGTGGGATCGTCCAGGAGCGTGACAGATCCGGTAGTTCGCTCAAGCCGGTTTTGAACAATGGATAATTCCGTCGCAAGCTCCTGATTCCGGTCAAGTTGTTCCCTTAATGCCGCCTGTGTCTCCTGTAACGTGGAGCGGAAGTCAACAACGAAGAAACATGCAAATATTGCGAGGCAAACTGCTGCGGCTGCTGCAATACGCCAAAACAGAACTGAACTCTCAGGATTCAGGTTTCTAACCCTGGCAACCGGATCTGATTTGAGCGAGATCGTCGGAGTCACTGTTATCCTGGCATTCGCCGCTGAACTATCGCCCGGCTTCATCACCCGTGACTGGCGAATCTTTTCAATCCGCATCAACTCCCGCCTCAATTCAGGATATCTGCCAAGATTATGTTCAATCTTTTGCCGGTCTTCTTCGGAAATAGTACCAACGATGTACGACTCAAGTATTTCTGACGATATGTAGTCTTTTATATCCAAAATTCAACAGCTTATTGAGTAATTGGGCCAGATGCCGTAATTCAATGTATCGTGACAAACGTTACTGATACCAGGTAATTTATGTTCCAGCCCGGGATGATCTCATTTGTCGAAGGAAGATAACGAGATGTAAACGCGCCGCACAGGGCGACTCGTGTGATCTGATCCATATCACAACGGGAGTAAGGTAAAAATAGTGCACCGATGAGCGGAGGGCTCAGCCACAGAATTATCTGAAGAAAAGTAAGAATGTATGATTTTAGCCGGAGTCAGGGCTCCATTCCGTTCAGCGGGTTGTTTCGACGAACCAGATATGTTCCGACAATGATGAAAACACCCGTCATTATTGACACATCCGCCATGTTGAAGATACCCGTGCGCAAGATGCCGAAATCAACGTGTAAAAAATCCGTCACCGATCCGTAGAGGTATCTGTCCATGATATTGCCAATACCGCCCCCGACAACAAAGCTCAGCGCAACGAGGGTACTACGCGACAGAGCACTTTTCGAAAAGAGGAAGTAAAGCCCAGCCAACAATGACAGAAAAGGAATGAAGATCAGGACTGTGAATTTGACTCCGGATGAAAGAGAATCTCCCAGACTCAGGAACGCACCTGAGTTTTCCACCCTTGTGAGCATGACCCGATTATCGAACAGGTTAATTTGTTCGTGGAAGTTCAGGTGGCTTCTGACGATCGTCTTTGAAATCTGATCGCATCCGATGTTACAAAGAAGCACGACAGCAATTATGCTGTTCCAAAAAAGTCGGTTAGTCTTCATAAAAAAATGTGCTGATGGTAAAGATAAGGCGAAGCGAAGGAGATAGAAAGCCTTTTGCAAACTAAACCGGTCAGCTGGTGTAAGAAAAAACGTATCAGGTCAATTTTTAAACAGTTCAGCCGTGTATTGAAGTAACTCCTTATCGCCGCTGTCGCCATGACCTGGAATCACTATCCGAACGTCAGGAAACTTTGCCATTACAAGGCGGATCGCTGCAGGCCAGTTTTTCACATCAGCATCGGCAATATTGCCTTTATTGGCACCGAGTGATTTCACCATGCAGCCACCGAACAGCACCTTCTCATCCGGGATCCAGGTAACAATATTATCAGCAGTATGCGCCGGACCGGGATAAAAGTTCACGACCACCCTCTCCCCTACCCGAATCGTTTGAGTGCGGCGAAAGGTGTGTTGCGGTGGCGTCGCTTTTGGATCATCTGTCCGCAGAAGTCGCTTCGTTCGTCGATGCCCATACGATTTCACCCCGGCGCTATGAAAGACTTCCAGACCCCCAAGTGCATCTTCGTGAAAGTGGTTTACGATGACCGATGTTACCTTAGTTTCAGGGTAGGTATTGTTCCACCATTCGAGCAACACCCTCGACTGACTGTTCGATGCCGGCGTGTCCATAATCACCGCTTCGCTGCCCGATCGATAGATAAGTCCGTTACTGGTGAAGGTTCCAAAGGCGGGATAATATTGCAATGTGATGTGCTCCCACACATTTGGTGTCAGCTGAACTACAGTCAGACTATCTGAAAGCGTCCATGACTGATTTTGTCCGCTTAAGGGAATGCAAAGACCAGTAAGCATGGCAAAGACAAGTGAAGGGATTATCTTTCGGAGGCCGGCAGAAAACACACTAGTTAACAGTGATGAAGAATCGGGGATTTTAGTTTGCTTTACGGAAGAGGAATACATTTTAAAGATAGATTAGATTTTAACATAACGAAAAAAAATGGAATCATTGAAAGACAAAGTCATACTAATCACCGGCGGTAGCAAGGGAATTGGCTACGGCGTCGCGGAGGTGTTGTTGAAAGAAGGCGCAAAAGTTGCGATCACTAGTCGCACGCAGTCATCAGCCGATGAAGCCGCAAAATCGCTTTCATCAAGTGGAGGACAGGTGCTGGGCATCGCCGCCGATGTTCGCGACGAATCATCACAACAAAAAGCGGTAGACCGCGTGCTTCAGGAATGGGGTCGCCTCGACGTACTCGTCGCCAATGCCGGCCTCGGCTATTTCGGTTCGATCGAGAACCTTACCGCTGCGCAATGGCAGGAAACCATTGATACGAATCTGACCGGTGTGTTCTACAGTGTAAAGGCAAGCATTCCTGCTCTGAAAGATTCCAAAGGCTACATCATTACCATCGCAAGTCTTGCAGGAACGAACTTCTTTGCCGGAGGCGCTGCATACAACGCCAGCAAGTTTGGTGTTGTTGGTTTCACCCAGGCGATCATGCTTGACCTCCGCGCAAGTGGTGTCAAGGTCTCGACGATAATGCCAGGATCAGTAGCCACCGAATTCAACGGCGCTTCACCTAACTCCAGCGATGACTGGAAAATTCAGCCTGAAGACATCGGGCAGATCATAGCAGATTTACTAAAGTTGAATCCGCGCACATTGCCCAGCAAAATCGAAGTCAGGCCAAGTTTACCTCCAAAATAGTAAAATGTTATGTTGCGTAGTGCGGCTATGTGCCTCTAAGACAGAGGGCACATCACACACATTCAAACACTGATATTTTTCATAGGGTAGCGGCGCAAAATTGTATATCTTTTACGCGTTGTCTATCCTATGTTCTTTTCTATACCACGAATCCAATCACAATCGCAGCGCGTCTTTTCAATTGACGTAATGCGAGGGTTCACGATCTTCGTCATGATCTTTGTGAACGAACTTGCCGGTGTTTCAGGTCTTCCCGGATGGATGAAGCACGCGGAGGCTGACGCGGATGCGATGACGTTCGTTGATGTTGTCTTTCCCGGTTTCCTTTTTATAGTAGGAATGTCTATCCCGTTTGCCATTACGCGCAGACTCGAAAAAGGCGATGGTCCTGCACAACTCGCCAGTCATATTCTCTCCCGAACCATTGGATTGCTGATACTTGGCGTGTTCATGGTGAACTCCGACGGAGGATACAACGAGGCTACTATGGGCATTTCGATTCATTTGTGGGCATTGCTCTTCTACTTCTGTGTTATTCTGGTTTGGAACCAGCATGCAATAGACAACGCGAAAATAAAAAACCTCATCCGCATTGTCGGCGTAATTGGCCTTATCGCGCTGGCACTGATATACCGCGGGGGCGAAAGTGGTGACGAATATATGACGCCACAATGGTGGGGTATCCTTGGGCTTATTGGTTGGGCTTATCTTTTTTCTACGGGCATCTACTTCATTACCAGGGGATCAATCGTCGGAATTTCGATCGCCATAGCAATTTGCTGTCTTATATTTGCGTTGCCGTCAATGGGCACTCAGAGAATATTCCAGTTTTTCGACGGCATGGGAGGGCATGCGACGCACACCAGCATCGTGCTTTCAGGAACATTGCTCACGTTAATATTTCTCCGGGATGAGTCAACAAGCACAAATAAGAAAATTCTGTCTGCACTTATGCTCGTTGTAATATTTGGTCTTGCAGGTTTTCTGCTGCGACCCAACTTCGGAATTTCAAAAATCTATGCTACACCCTCGTGGGCATTCCTGAGTGTTGCCTCATGCATTCTTGTTTTCCTGCTGCTCTTCCTGATCACCGACATTGCGAAGCGCAAATCCTGGGCGACTTTCATTCAACCCGCTGCTTCAAATCCTTTGCTTGCGTATATCATCCCGTCAATCATTTACCACCTGATGCGTGTAACAGGCACAGGCTGGCCAGCTGTCTTTTATGAGGGCATCTCGGGAATCATATGGGCAATTGTATTCTCACTGCTAGTTATGGGAATCGTGATTCTTCTTAACAGACTAAAGATCAGACTTCAGTTATAATTATGAGACAATATTTTCTACTGACAGTTGTGTTTTCAGTAGCCCTGTTGGCGATGGGGCAAACTGAGAAGAGTACTGACCTTCCCGTTAGAGGATTTTGCATTGCAGCCCCCAAACCCACAGATCTTGATAGGTTCATCAAGTTCATCAATGATGAACTCGGACCGCGTAAGATTAATATCCTGATTTTACGCGTGGATTTCAATTACCAATATGAAAGTCATCCCGAACTCCGCGACAGCAATGCTCTTTCAAAGGCAGACGTAAAAAAACTTGTTCAAGCAGCGCGTTCGAACGGGATCCATATTATTCCTCAGATTAATTTATTGGGACATCAGTCCTGGGCGGAAACGACAATGGCACTATTGCGGGTATATCCCCAGTTTGATGAGACTCCTCATGTGAAGATGCCGGAGAAATACGTATGGCCAAACCCTGACGGATTGTATTGCAAAAGTTATTGTCCACTTCATCCCGACGTCCACAAAGTAGTGTTTTCCCTCGTCGACGAAGTCTGCGATGCGTTCGAAGCTACGGCATTTCATGCGGGAATGGATGAGGTGTTCTATATTGGGGACGACAAATGCCCGCGGTGCGCCGGACGCGACAAGGCAGAGTTGTTTGCTAATGAGGTAACCAAAATTCATAATCACCTTCATCAAAAGCAACGGACGTTGTGGATTTGGGGGGATCGTCTGCTCGATGGAAAGACAACAGGACTGGGCATGTGGGAGGCCAGCATGAACAACACACATCGCGCGGTAGATATGATCCCTAAAGATGTTGTGATCTGTGACTGGCACTATGAACGTGCGGACAAGACCGCGGTGTATTTTGCCATGAAAGGCTTCAACGTAGTTACGTGTCCCTGGAGAAATCCTGAAGTGGCGATGATACAGGCTGCTGACATGCATTCATTCCGAAAAACTTCTACTCCGGAAATGCGTGATAGGTTTCAAGGTATCGTTCAAACAGTGTGGTCTGATCCTGGCACATTTCTGGATGGGTTTTATGAAAATGTCAAAGATCCGGACACGGGAGACAACACTCCATGGAACAGCTTTAAGAGCGTATTCCCCCGTGAACAAAAAACCTTGCGTTAATAATCAGTCTCCAAAGCGCTTACGTATAACGTCGAGGGAATAAGCGATTATCTCCCGGAGCGTTTTCAAATCAACCTGCCCAAGGCGGTTGATATACAAACATCCTTTTCCCGCTTTGACCTTCCCCAGTCGCTTCAGGAGTAATTCGTCATCGAGAATTCCTCCAGCAAGATAGACTGAGATACTAGTCTTGCGCGATGACAGTCCTATAATACATGCGTCGCCTTCGTGACCGCTATCGTACTTATAGTGATAGCTTCCGAACCCTATGATCGCATTTCCCCACATTTCGGGTGAGTACCCTGTCACCTCGCTAATGATTTTTGCCAGTTCTGTACAGTCCTGCTTGCGTTCGGGTTTTGATATCGCATCAAGATACTTCCTTACATCCTGTGGCCATACCGTTGTGTCGGCTTCTGCCCTGCTCATTTCAGTTAGTCTATTTTAACTTCATTGCTTTCCATTCGTCCCCACAATAATCAACGATTCAACGACAATGCGGGAGCCATTAATTTCCTGTCCGGGTTCCTCTTTCTCAATTACGTCGATCACCTGAAACCCTGCATCCGCCACGAGCGCGACGACATCCTCGCGCGAATACATATTAAATCCAAACCGCGTAAACGGATAAGCCACCATAGTACGTTTGGGGCGCATGCCAATGACGAGTCTTCCATTCTTCTTAAGCACCCTGCGAAATTCAGTGAGCGTAGCTTTCAGGTCTTCCCAGAAGTATATGGTATTAATTGTAAAAAGAGTGTCAGCTTCTCCATCGCGCAGCGGCAATGCGTCCGCGGCGGCTAAAAAGAAAGCTGCCTGTCCATCGCGAACGTACGATTCATTCAATTGCCTTGCTGCGGAGACCATCTCTTGCGAATAGTCATATCCCGCATAACGGATGGATTCGCCCATTGCCATAAGCTGAGGGACGTGGTATCCGTTTCCCATCCCAACTTCCACCGCGAAGTCTCGCGACTTCAATTGGAGAGCGGCAATTACCGATTCATGCAAATGTGCGTTCGCTTCGTTCATCTTCCGCGCCACCTCGTTGGCGTATTCGCCATGAGGTTTTCGAAGCTGTGCAGCCACTGCCTGCATTTGTTCATCGTTGACCTCCGCCATATTATGGAATGATTGAATTAAAGATTAAATTACTTGTAACAATTTTAATACAAGGAATGAAGATAACGCTTTTTCTGACTGTGATGATGATATCAGCGATGCTTTCGGTTGCTCAGGAGAAAAATCCGCTTCGTGTCGGGATTGCCGGCCTGACGCATTCTCATGTTCATTGGATTCTGGGACGCGCTCATGATGGCGACATTCAAATTGTGGGAATTGCTGAACCCAATCGCGATCTCGCGGAGCGCTTCCTTCGACAGCACAACCTGCCAATGGATCTTATATACAGCTCGCTGGAAGAGATGCTGGACAAAACGCGACCTGAGGCCGTTACGGCGTTTAACAGTATCCATGAACATCTTGGTGTGGTCAAAGCCTGTGCGCCGCGCAAGATACATGTAATGGTCGAGAAACCTCTTGCGGTGAGTCTGCATCATGCAATTGAAATGGAAACGCTTGCGCGGAAGCATAATATCTATCTGCTTACAAATTACGAGACAACCTGGTATGGCAGCAACCAGGATATATTGAGTAATCTGGGTTCGCTGGGCAGGATTGTCAAAGTAGTCGTCCATGATGGACACCAGGGACCAATGGAAATCGGCGTAAACAAAGAGTTTCTGGATTGGCTGACGGATCCCGTCCAGAACGGAGGTGGTGCAATAACAGACTTCGGGTGCTATGGTGCGAATCTCATGACATGGCTGATGAAGGGTGAGCGACCTGAATCTGTCTTTGCTGTTACCCAGCAACTGAAGCCGGAGGTTTACCCGAAAATTGACGACGAAGCTACAATCATTGTTGTATATCGAAAAGCACAAGGAATCATACAGGCCTCCTGGAATTGGCCTTACAATCGAAAAGACATGGAAGTCTATGGACAGCAGGGATATATCATCTCCGACAGAGAAGGCTTCAGGGTAAAACCAGGTCCGGACGCTCCAGAGGTCAGGAAGTTGTCCAATGCATATCCCCCACCCTATCACGACCCGTTCACGTATCTCGCTGCCGTAATAAGGAATGAAATAGTCGTTGAAAGGTTCAGTCCCTCTTCACTGGAGAACAATATGCTGGTAATGGAAATCCTTGATGCCGCACAAAGGTCAGCACGGGAAGGGAAGAGAATCCAATTGCCTCTGAAAAATTAATACACCCAGATGTCAGACAGCGTGCCGAAACGCTTCTACCGCCTCCTCTACTTGCGCTTAAGCATGCTCGGATGCTGGCTCTTGTTCCAGTATTTCACTATACTGAAAATCACCTCCTGCATCTTTTCTAGGGAATTTTCTTTTCGGAAAAATCCCTGCACCGTCATATCGTAAGCCTGTTGTATATCGCTTTCGCGGGTCGCCGTTGACAGGAAGATAAACGGTATGCTCTTTCGTCGGAGGGATTCGTCGGCATTGATCTGAGCTCTGAGTTCAAGCCCATTCATCACAGGCATGTTGATGTCACAAAGAATGAGGAAGGTGTCGCGTTCCGTTGCCTTGAGATAAGAGAACGCTTCCCTTCCATTGTTGAAAAAAATCAGTTCGATGTTTGCTCCGATTCTTTCAAATATCTTTTGCATCAGGAACTGATCATCAAGATCGTCTTCGACTATGACAATTGGGGCTGGAATAAAGATTTCTTCTGGCATCTTAACGGTGTCAAGTATGGCGAGCCGGCTGATACCGGATAGTTCAACTTTTTCAGGTACCCGTATAAGTTAGCATATCTGCTTTGCATTCACCAACGAATGATTGAATTTCGTTACACGGCATATGCCACCTTCTTCTTTGCGACGGGCTTGTCCAATGGATATTCTTCTCTGTTTTCCTCAATCGCATTCATGGTGGCCGCGGCCACCAATCCACCAAGTACGTAGTAGCATACCGTCATCGCTTGGGTTTTCGTGGTCAGGTTTGTTGGCGTTTCATCAAGCCCCATCGGTTTAGGTAACGCAACGGCGCCAAGCCCTGCACCAAGCCCTAATAGAGCTCCCTTAACAAGCGTACTCTTCCTGGAACCGCCGCCGGCCATAGCATAATAAAGCGTGTTGCTGAAAAGATCACCGGCCAGTGACATCGGGAATAAATTCTGCACTAGCTGTGGGGTACCCGCGGGGCTCTTCACAAATTTCGCGACTGCATTCATCCCCAAAAGATCCAGACGTGGAGCCTTTCGGTCAATTTTTGATACTAATTGATTTATTAGTGTCAGAGCACATGCACCTGCAAGACCCCCTATTGCTGCTGCTAATTTCATAATTCTGTAGTTTGTTGGTATTACCGGCTTAAACGAAAATTGAATGCCAGAGCTATCAACCAAAACGAAAAGAGACCGGGCACCAGAATTTTTTAGTAACCAAAAAAACGCAAGAAAGAATGGAAACACCGCTGCTACAACACATCGATGGCCTGATTGAGAAATACAGGAAAAACCACAAGGGAGAAGCACCATTGTACATTGTTCTTTCTCCTGACGAGCGCAAGGAAGTAACGGAAGCGTTAAAGGTAAGACAAAACGCTTCTGAAGATACGATCATCACTACGTACAAAGACATTAAACTCACTGAAAGCCCAGGACTGCTTAAAGGCAATATTTATGTAGGCAACGAGTTACCTGAGACCGGTTCCTGAACGAAAGGTATAATTCTTAAGTCAAAGATTACTTCTCTTCTGGCCTGCGAGGAAGCTGAACGAAGAATGTGGTACCTTTGCCAACTTCTGTAGTAAACCAAAGTTTCCCGCGCATGTGTTCGATAGACTGACGCGCAATTGCCAACCCAAGACCGGAGCCGGATTTCTTCGTGGTGAAATGCGGGATAAAAATCCTTTCAGCCAACTCTGGCTCTATACCTTTGCCGTTGTCCTGAACGACAATCGTTACATTTTCAACACCCGGATTAATGCTGATAATTACACGGATCGCTTCTCCCGGTATGGCAGATTGCAGGGCATTAAGTATAAGATTGCTGAATGTCCTTCCGAGCATTTGTTCATCACCAACCACCCAGAGTTCACGCACCGGGATATCCGTTTTAAGTTCTCCCGACTGACTGTGAAGGTCTACTATTCGCCTGAGCAATGACACCAGTTCCAACGGCTTCATGACGGGCTCCGGCATCTTTGCAAATGCGCTGAATGACGACGCGATGTCGTTCAACGTGTTCACCTGGATGAGTAACGACGCAATAGCTTTTTGAATCTTCTCCGGCCCTGCTTTACCGTTCTCCAGATTTCGTTCGAGTTGCTGCAACGTCAGCTTCATAGGCGTCAGCGGGTTCTTGATCTCATGGGCAACCTGCTGAGCCATATCCCGCCAGGCGCGTTCGCGTTGCGTTTGTTCAAGTTCAGCTTTGCTTTCGCTCAACGAGTAAAGCATTTGATTGTATTCCTTCACCATGAGACCAATCTCATCATCTGCCTTCCACACCAGAGGTTCATTTGTTCTCGTAAGCGATGTCCTGCGTAACGACTGTGTAATGAACGTCAGCGGAAACGTGAGCCATTGCGTAACAAAATACGACAGCGCAACGAGTACAATGAAAATGAGCGAGAAGATATTCAAAATGTTAGCCAGCACGCTGATTTGAATACGCTCCGTCGAATACACGGATTGAAAAAAAGGAATCCCTACAATACCAATCACTGCCCCGCTTGAGGGTGCCTTAAGGGCAGCATAGGCGGTGAAATACTCCAGCGTTCCGACATGTTCAGTTTCAATAAACTGATTAGCGCCGTTTTTCATATTGCGAAACGCAACGGGATTGATATACTCTGACAACAATTTGTTTTCAAAGATAAGTGGCTGACTCGTTGCCAGCAGCGTTCCTGTGACGTAGTAGACATTCGCCTCCAGATCTGCCAGTTGCGTCAGTTCAGTCAGTTGACCGGAAAAATTTTCAAGGGGCTCGAAGGAAGATACAAGGTGACGGTGGAGTCCTTCCGACACCTGCGCTGCAAAATTCCGTGACTTGTCAAGGTATTCCTCGAGGATTTGATTCTCAGACGACCTGTTGGTCAGACGCAGGCTCATGAGGCTAACAATGATGAGCGGGAGGAAGAATGCGAGGTTAAGGAATAACTGAATGCGGGCCGAGAAGTATAGGTTACCACGTCGCCAGAAGCTTGTTATACTCTGGATAAGAATAAAGATCAGGATCGCGCCTAATCCGATAACAAGGAGAAATGAAAAGTTCGCGATTGAGTATTCTACCGGAGTTTGCCTCGAAGAAACAATAGCAATTCTCCCCCCATCATCTTCTTCGGCGATATGGTCAAAACCATTAGCCTGAATACCTTGTGTGTGCAAAGCGGGATCACCGAACCATTCTGTATTGAACAGCGCTTCGTAATTAAAAGGTCCGGAACTATATACAAGTTTATTGTTGGCAAAGACACCATAACTGATTTCTTCAGCACGAAAACTTTCGAGAAACCGGTTGTCGACCAGAAGTTCCGGATACACGTTTTCAGGGATTACCTTCTTCAGCGAAAACTCTACGACGACATAACCGGCAACTGCCCTCATCCAGGTTATGGGCACAGTCACAAGATACTTTTGTGTCACATCAACGCTGGGGCTGTTCATAATATACACACCTTCGTAATCAGTTTGTGACGCCTCGCCCTGATAACTCGCCAGCAGCTCCGTAATGGTTAGGCCGGCGCGATTGTCTGTTGCCTGACCGGAAGCATTGAATGTGAATATCTCTACATCAAACTTATTGAAGTAGCTGGGAAGAAACACCTGACGAATTTTCTGTTTAACGGCGTCTTTACCCAGGAATGGGGTGGCTACCCGGCTCTTGATAAAAGCATCGTTTGATATCCTGTTGGAAAGTTCATCCAGCAAGTATTCTGCGAAGTAATCCCGGTCAACGATGTAATTGGATCCGAACCTGAACATGTTGGAAATCTTTTCCTGCCAGCTGAAGTAATGCATCGCATATCCCGCGTTGACAGCCATTACAAACACGCTGACGAACAAGTATGTAAAGGTTGCAAAAGAGAGACGGCGAAGGCTTGCAGTAAGACGAAGCACATACACTACGACAAAATAGACAAGCGTAACGATAACAGTAGACCAGAACAACTGCCCACTGATGATGTTTGCAACAATGAATCCCAGCAGTCCAAAAATTATCGAAACAAATATCCGAATTCGATTTCCATCGCCTATAAGCAATCGAATAAAGCAATGGGAAAAGAGAAACGTGCACAGGCCAGACAGCACTACTGCGACTGTAGCTGCGATGCGAAGTCCATCGAACTGCAGGGTTTCAGAAATCGCGAGTGGTATTGTCGAGTTATTGTAGATGGTCTGAACTACAACAAAAGGAAAGAGCAACGCAAAGAAAACAATCCATGCGGACGCGACAGACAAGACCCAGCGCAGCTGCGGCCGTGATAACATGAATCGAATGGAACGGAATCGAAAGAAATTTTTAAATAGGTAGTAGCACAGGAAGAACAAGGCGACTTCATTGATCAGCAGGTCACCCAACGAGGCATTGAAGTCCGACGACGCGAACACCTGATGGTTAAAGAGCTCCCCCGAGATCACTCCTGCGGGGAAATCCGCTGCAGCCATCAGAAGCCTGCTGATTACCATCGCAGCCAACAAACCGACGAAGACGACATCAGGTATGAAGTAACGTTTCAGCATTTCATAAAGCAGCATCAGCGAAGCGATGATCCCGAGTAACATCAGGGCACTGCCTGCTAACCTGCCTCCTTCGTTCGAGTTAAGTTCTCCTGGAACAAAGTTGATTTTGAACGGGCAGATTCCGTTCACGCAAACCGGGAATCCCGCATCCGCTGAAGGATCAAGGATCGTGAGGTTACCCCGGGGGAATATCTTCCTGTTCCACTCCGGTTTGAGGTAGTTGTTCGTGATTGGAAATTTCCGCGACAGCGTGATCACGCCCACCAGAAAGCGTCCCTGGCTGATGTTCCATTTGCGCGCAACGTAATCGCTGTTGCCGTCTTTAAGAAAACGTATGCTGAATTCGTCTTGCACGGAGGCTACCGAGGGAACAAAGTGATGATCGTTCCAGCGAACCACGCGATAGTTGGCAATTACGTAGAACGAGAAGTCGGCATTCGGCGGTAATTCATAAGCAGGGTTTGTCTTGAACTCCTCGGCCAGTCCAGAGGCAGTTTCATCCATCGAGATAAGCTGGCTTTCCAGTCGTTCAGCGACCCTTTCGGCTACGCGTTCGGGCAAGTCGTGTTTGCCGGACCAATACAGGGTTGCTAATCCTGACGCAAGAAGCAGGACAGTAAGAATTGCCAAGACCCTGATATATGAATCCAATCTTCGAAGGTGAATAGTTTAAAGTTAACAAAGATTGTGCAAAAGTGGCCAAGGGTTAGTCCCGCCGCTTTGCTTTGCGGCTTAATCCGCCGAAAAGGTAGAGATAAAGGATGCGGGAATAACGATAGTTCAGCGGCGCCAACAGAAACATCACCGCGATTATGATTGAAATCGTTGTCCATTCTGATGGATTACCCGCAAAAAACAGGATAACGCTGAGAACAACGAGAGTGGCTACGGTGAATGCGTAACTGACATACATTGCCCCCTGATAGAAGCCTGGCTCGGGTTCGAGGCGCACACCGCAGTGCGGGCAATACTCGTTCATCAGGCTGAAACGCTTCAGATTATAGGCGCCGTGAGAAAACATCACTCCTTCGCGGCATCGCGGGCAGCGTCCCTTAAGCAGCGCCCCCAGATACGTTTTTGCGCGCATTCTTGCTTGATTTAATCCACAAGTATCCAATGACAACCGCGGCCAGATAAGGCATTGACAACAGATAAAGGATTCCGGTGTTTATCCCCGCCGCTATTCCGGGATTACCATTTGAGACGTTGTTTTCAAGCTGCGTCCTGCACATGGCACACTGCGCGAAAATGTCGCCAGCGTGTACCGTCAGAAATACCAGGGATAATATCAGAACTCGTCTTGCCATAGATCTACGAATAATATGGACTTATCATAAGGTAAACAACTACGCCCGTAATGGCAACATACAGCCATAATGGAAAGGCCCATTTTGCCAGTCTTCTGTGGCGCTCAAAATTGCCGGCAAGACCTCTTGCATACGTAAAAAGAACAATAGGAATAATGACTACAGAAAGCACGATGTGTGTGATTAATATGAAGAAATACACATATCTTATCATACCGGTTCCGCCAAACGGTGTTGAATCACTCGTCATATGATAGGCGACATACATTATCAGAAAGGTCAACGACAACCCGAGGCAGGTTTTAACAAGTGCTTCGTGCAGCGAGCGTTTACCTTGTTTGATAGCAATCACCGCGGTGACCAGAAGCAACGCTGTCAGACCGTTAATTGTCGCATATATGGGGGGAAGAAAAGAGAAATCGTAGCCTGGGATTTTTACGCGAAACAATACCGCCACGGCCAAAGGCAGGATGACCGACAATCCGATGATGAGTTTGCGATAAGGTTCCTTCGCAGCCGTTGATCCTGTAGCAGTTTCCATTTAATATTTTCTTAAAAGAATTGCCAGTTCAGTAATGAGTCTGTCTACTTCCTCCCTTTCGGATGAGTTGTACTGACCACGTATTCTTCCTTTTGTATCAACCAAAGCTACGTCAAAAGGTTCCTCCAGAATGAAAATACATTCCCTGAGAACCGCATTGCTTTTATCGAACACCTTATGCCCTACGGGATCACTGGAATAGCGTGAAAGCACGCGATTGATAAAGTTAGTATTCGCATCACCGAAATAGACAAATACGGCAGAATCGCCCTTGTTTAACCCGGTGAACACGGAGTCAGGGATATGATATGGAAGGGTATAGGACGCATTGCATTTATCCGTAAACTCAGGCATGTTGTCTGTGTAAAGAACGTCGACATCGAACTGGTTCTTCCCAAACATCTTCAGAAAGACAAAAACGATACTGGGAACCAGGAGAGCAACAAACAGGAAGATAATTTTTTTGGATTTCATTACGCCGGAATTCACCTCATCGATAAAAAACAAAAGGCTTAAGATTGTCCCTTAAGCCTTTCGTGAAATTTGTTAACATGGTCAATTTCCCAGGGCTTCGGCAATAGCGAATCCTTCATAGATGAAGGCCACCAGCATCCAGATGATAAACACCAGCGGAATCATGATAGACCAGAACAATACCTTTACTTCATACTTAAGGTGCATGAATTCACCAACGATATAAGCAGCTTTCACAATTGTGAGCAGGATGAATATCGTAGTTTTGGACACCCCTGCGTCGAGTGTGAAGGCAATGATAAATTCGATTATTGTTACAAACAGCAGGATGCCGGCTACTGTCCAGAGTTTCCGGATTTTTGCCTTGTCAGGCGGTATCACATTAATCTGAACTTGTTCTTCCGTATGTGCCATGCGAATGACTATTAAATATTGATCGATTAAACCAGATAAAAGAAAGTGAACACGAATACCCATACAAGGTCAACAAAGTGCCAGTACAGACCGACCTTTTCGACCATTTCATAGTGGCCTCTGCGATCATAGACACCCATGACCGTGTTGTAGTACACCATGAAGTTCAGACATACACCGGAGAATACGTGGAATCCGTGGAACCCTGTAATGAAGAAAAAGAATCCCGCGAAGTCAGGCGGTCCATATTGGTTTTGTTTCAGGCTGGCGCCGAAGATTTTCGTTCCATCTGCTAATGTGGTACCTGCGTCTGTTCCCACGATAAAGTGAGTCCACTCCCATGCCTGGCAACCAAGGAAGGTAAGTCCTCCGAGAATAGTCCAGAGCATCCATTTTTCCACAGCTGCGCGATCCATACGATGGCCAGCTTCAACAGCCAGTACCATGGTTACGGAGCTCATGATGAGGATGAAGGTCATGATACCTACGAACACCAGTGGGTAGTGCCCACCGTGCACGAAAGGAATGGCGTCGAACACCATTTCCGGTATCGGCCAGTATTCAGGAGAGAATACAAATTCGTCAACGGGGCCGGCGTACGCCACGTGTGCAGAACGCACCAGACCATATGTTATCAGTAATGCGGAGAATGTGAACGCATCGGACAGAAGGAAAAACCACATCATTAGCTTCCCATAGCTGGCGCCCAGCGGTGAAACGCCACCATCCCAAACGCTGCGGCCCGGAGCCGGTGTCACAGGAGTACTTGCCATTTGTTTTGTATAGTCGGTTTAAAATTAATCTATGCTTCTAAATCTGGTATTCAGTCCAGACCCTGCCGGCCTATCGGTTCACTATTAAAAATATGAACAAATATAGCCAAAGTATGCCCAAAAAGTGCCAGTACGTTGCGCACATTTCGATGCCATCCATGTTTTGCGAATGTATCTTATACCGGAATGCATTGACCAGTGACACGATCAAAACGATCACTCCGCTGATGACGTGCACGCCGTGAGCCCCCGTCAGGACGTAAATAAACGAATGTGAAACATTCCCGCCGGTGAAGTGCTGGCTTAACGCAATCAGCTCACCAAATGCAAGGTACTGCCCCACCAGAAATGCACCCCCCAGGATCACGGTGAGTATCATCATCACCTTGAGTAACTCCAGATTATCGCGGCGCGCCGCACGCGTTGCGAAGAACAGCGTCGCACTACTCGTAATGATGATCCAGGTGTTCAGCCAGAAATGCCAGGGCAGGTTAATTTCCGCCCAGCCAGTATCTGCACGCTTTACGATATAGGCACTTGTCCAGGCACCGAAAAGCATGATCACAGTAACTATGAACAGCCACAGGGCAAACTTCTTCGGGTTCATCGACAATGGCTTGCGGGCCTCTTCGACTAACTTTAATTCTGCATCCATATCCTTATTCTCCTCCACTTTAAACTTTGTCCAACAAATACGCGATCTGTACGATCGGCAGATATAGAAATGATCCAAACATAATTTTCAGCGCTGACTTTCGATCTCCCGTTTTTAGAAGCGAGAAAGTCTGCGAGAAAAACAGCACACCACATACTGTGGCAACCACGGCGGAAGTAATTCCGGTGATACCGAAAGTCGCGGGAAGTAATCCCAGTGGAATCAGAAACATCGTATAGATCATGATCTGAATTGCCGTGTTAATATCTTTGGTTCCTCCGGAAGGCAATAACTTGAATCCCGCCTTCCGATAGTCTTCATCAGCCACCCAGGCGATTGCCCAGAAATGGGGAAATTGCCAGATAAACTGGATTCCAAAGATGATTAATGCTTCATGAGAAATAACTCCGGTCGCGGCGGTCCATCCAAGTAGTGGTGGAAGAGCGCCGGGAATTGCGCCTACGAGTACAGCAATGGGGCCAACCCGCTTAAGCGGAGTGTATACAAAACTGTATAGCACCATCGATATGATTGAAAGACCAGTAGTCAATGGGTTAGTAAAAACCCAGAGGATAACCACTGCAGCGATGGCACAGATAACGCCGAATATTGCAGCTTCCTGAACCGTTACGCGCTCCGTTGGCAGGGGTCGGTTCTTTGTACGCGACATCAGTTTATCGAACTCGCGTTCCTTGATCTGATTAATAACGATAGATGCGCCGGAGAGCAGAAAGCCTCCGAGGAACAGCATGATCAATGTGCTCCACTGAAACTCAGGTGAAGCGAGCACAAACCCAAACGCACACGAAAAGGCCACCAGCAGCGATAGCCTGAACTTCAGCATTTCTGAAAATGCTTTAGCCCTGGCGGAAGCCACGGTGAAAATCGAAAGACTATTTACCTCACTTGCAATCATCCTGTTGTAATCTCAAAATGTTCTTTTGGGCTGATCTTCAGGAGCATCAGAAACTGGATACCAAACGTTACTGTTGCGAGTAACAAGTGGATCGGCTGCAGAAACGCTGGAACCGCAAAGTACGCCATCCCCGCGCCGGTCAGTATTGTGGCGAGGATCAATACAATCAGCACCATCGACAGGGATTTGAATCCTTCTGCTTTAAACAGCCTGAAAATCAATCCCAGGTGAACCAGCACCACCATCCATGAAAAGGAACGGTGAATACTGAACGTACTTTCAATACCCTCAATCCAGCCCTCTCGCGGAAGTGTTGTTGCTACCTCATCTATCGCCTCGCGTACGTGTGTCCCTAGCAGTATCTGCACCAGCAGGGTCGCCATAGCTGCAATAAGCCACCAGAACCCAAGCGATGAAGAGATTCTGCGTCCGGATGACGTTGCATTAACCAGCCAGATCAGCATCGCCACCAGCACGAGTGCCAGGAACATGTGAACGGTAATCGTCCACGGCGTAAGATTCGTCGACACCACGATGGATCCAATCCATCCCTGAAAAATCACGAGCACCAATGTTAAGAACGCCACAATGGTCAGTTTTCGTTGTTCCTTCCAGAACCGGAGAGATGCGACGAAAACGCCAATAATCATAAACCCTATTATCACACCGACGATACGGTTGATATATTCGATCCAGGTTTTCGTAGGATTGAAATCATTTTCAACCAGAACCGAGGGATCGTTGAGAATTTCGTGGGCGGTTTCTTTCATCCCCAACCCAGAAAGAACCTTTGCGAATCGCTGGTTCTTCTTATTACGAAATTCTGCGTAAATCTCTTTGTAGTCCGACGGCAGCTCCTCTACCGAAGTTGGGGGCACCCAGCTGCCAAAACACCTGGGCCAATCGGGACACCCCATCCCCGAGCCGGTGCTACGAACGATGCCACCTACCAGAATCAACACATATACCGCCACCAGGGTGGAAATCGTCAGCGTCCTGAAACCCATAAAGACTAGGATTCAGGTTTCGGATTTCATGTTCGCAAGTCGAATCAGTAATCGCGAAACCTGAACAATCAATGTTTACCTTCTATGATAATGGCCCCTTCCCCGTTGGAAGTTTCCAGTTTGATCAACTCATTCTCATGAGGCAGGTTAGACTCCGGCGTTTCGGAGTACGGAATATTCTGCGGGATGAAGTCATCAGCCGCGCCGGGCTTGCTGTAATCGTAAGGCCAGCGATACACTGATGGAATCTCTCCAGGCCAGTTTCCGTGACCAGGCAGTGGAGGCGTGGTCCATTCCAACGTATTGGAGAACCAGGGGTTCGCAGAAGCCTGACGTCCCCGGAACATGCTGTAAAAGAAGTTAAACAGGAAGATGAACTGCGCACCAAGTGTGAATATCGCAGCCACACTCACGAACGTATTAAGGTCTGCCCAGCCATCGAAAGTCTGGAAGTTTGTGAACGAATAATATCTTCTGGGGAAGCCCGCGATACCGATGTAATGCATCGGGAAGAACACCATGTATACACCAACAAATGACAACCAGAAGTGAACAGCACCCAGGCGCTCGTCCATCATACGGCCGAACATTTTCGGGAACCAGTGATAGATACCTGCCAGCATACCGAAGAATGATGCACTACCCATTACAAGGTGGAAGTGAGCTACCACGAAATAAGTATCGTGCAACTGAATATCGATAGCGGCGTTTCCGAGGAAGATACCAGTGATACCTCCCGTGAGGAAGAACGACACCATACCGATAGAGAACAGCATACCTGAAGTGAATCGGATATTTCCTTTCCACAGGGTAGTTACATAGTTAAAGATTTTAACCGCAGAAGGAACCGCGATAATCAGCGTAAGCAGCATGAACACTGATCCAAGGAACGGGTTCATACCAGTTACGAACATATGGTGCGCCCAAACCACGAACGAAAGGATCGCGATGAAGAGCATTGATCCGATCATCGCCTTGTAACCAAAGATAGGCTTACGCGAATTGGTTGCAATGATCTCAGATGAAATACCGAGTGCCGGCAGAAGCACGATGTATACTTCAGGGTGACCGAGGAACCAGAACAAGTGCTGGAACAGAATAGGGCTTCCACCCTCGTGTGCAAGTGCTTCACCACCGATGAAGATATCAGAAAGGTAGAAACTTGTTCCAAAGCTACGGTCGAAAATCAGCAGCAGTGCAGCTGCGAACAGCACCGGGAATGAAAGCAAACCGATGATTGCGGTAAAGAAGAAGGACCAGATAGTAAGAGGCATTCTTGTGAAAGACATACCACGTGTACGCATATTGATTACGGTCGTGATGTAGTTAACACCACCCAGCAGCTGGCTCACGATGAAGAGCGCCATAGAGATCAGCCACAGCGTCATACCCATTCCTGAACCACTGATAGCCTGAGGCAGGGCGCTCAACGGAGGATAGATTGTCCATCCGCCACCCGCGGGACCTGTTTCCAGGAACAGTGAAATGAACATCAACACGCTGGCAAGGAAAAAGAACCAGTATGAAAGCATGTTCATGAATCCTGACGCCATATCACGGGCACCGATCTGCAGCGGGATAAGGAAGTTGGAAAATGTACCGCTTAGCCCGGCCGTTAGCACGAAGAATACCATGATAGTACCGTGCATAGTGACGAGGGCGAGGTAGAACTCGGGGTCCAGTGAACCCTTTTGCGTTACAGCGTCAACGTTGATCCAGCCGCCCAGAACCGGCTTCAACCACGAAAGATCCGCATCCGGAAATCCGAGTTGAATACGGAAGATCACAGAAAGCACGCCTCCGATCAGAGCCCAGAATATCCCGGTGATCAGAAACTGTTTCGCAATTACTTTGTGATCCTGGCTGAAAATATAGTTCGTCCAGAAGTTCCCTTCGTGATGCTCATGTGCATGGTCATCGTGATGGGTGTCGTGGTGAATGTGAATATCGGTGGTTGCCATCTTGGAAAAATCTTTTTTCGTTTTTTACTCCTTACTCCTGAACCGCAGCTACTGATCCTGTCGCTTCCTGCAATCCTGCTTTAATCATAGCAGCTTCCTTCAACTCGGCCGGAACTTTGTCGAGGTAATCCGGATTCTGTTTCAGCCATGATTCCTGCGAAGCTTTCCAGCGGTTGTACGATTCTTCATCCTCTACAATTACGTTCATCTTCATGGAGAAGTGACCGCGTCCACAAATCTCGGTACATGCAAGTTCATAGTTGAAATTGGGATTCCCCGTTTCAGTACGCATCTGCTCCGTTGTCTTTGTCGCCTTAAACTTGAACTGAGTAGGCATTCCCGGAACAGCATCCATCTTCACACGGAAGTGAGGAAGGAACACGCTGTGGAGAACGTCTTTCGCACGGATCTTCAACAGAATTTCCTTGTTCACCGGTAAGTGGAGTTCCAGTGACTTAAAGTCGTCATAAGTATTCTTATCCCGTCCGAGGTCGAGACCGAATTCGTTGATTGCGTCTATCAGTTTGTAGTCGTATGCACCGAGTTGGTTGTCTTTACCCGGGTAGCGGGCAGTCCATGCGAACTGCTGACCAATAACCTCTATTACTTCAGCGCTTTCAGATGCAGGGCTTGTGATATCGTTCCATGCACGCAGACCAGTAATGATAAGGATCGTGAGAACAATCGCCGGGACGATAGTCCAGGTAAGTTCGAGATAATGGTTATCAGGGTAGAACTTGGCGCGTTTACCTTCCTGATATTGATATTTGTACACAAAGACGAACATCACAATACTGATGAGCACAAACGCAATGACGGTTACCGTCATTGTAATCCAGAAGAGTCCGTCTGTTCTTACACCATGTTCGGATGCAATCGGCAGGTGATATCTGTCAAAATTCGCATATGAATACCAGAAAAATCCGACAAGGCTGACAATCATAAACACGACAAAGAGCACAGCGTGAATGCTGTTGTCGGGCTCCACCCTAGTTTCCTTTTTTCTTCCCTTCGCGATACTGACCAGGGTCCCTACACGAAAGATCATGTACAGGATTCCCAGAATCAGGGCAACACTTATAACAATAATCAAACTATTCATATCGATACGTTGGGATTAAATATGGTGGTTCAGACTTTCTTGTAACATAGGATGGTTCTTGCCAAACAACGGAAGTTTGCCAAGGGATGCCAGCACAACAAACAGGAAGGCCGCCGCATAAATCAGCGCTACCCCAATTTCCATCAGACCCACGCCGCCATTCTGCTGCATGACACCCGGGGTTATCATTTGATAGAAATCGAACCAGTGTCCGACAATAACAATCGGACATACCACCTTGAGCATTGACAGCTGACGCTTCGCATCTCTCGTCATCAGCAGAAGGAACGGAAGCACGAAGTTCAGAATAAGGCAAAGGTAGAATACCCAGCTATAAGGACTTGTTTCAAGGCGTTCAATGAAATACACGGTCTCTTCAGGAATGTTAGCATACCAGATCAACAGATACTGGCCGAACCAAACGTATGTCCAGAAGATTGAGAAGGCGAAGACGAATTTACCAAGATCGTGCATGTGGTTGGCATTAACGATCTTCAGGTAACCTGCGCCTTTCAGATACGCAACAACAAGCGTGAGAATTGCAAGGCCTGTTACCCACCAGCTGGCGAATATGTACCATCCGTACATTGTCGAGAACCAGTGTGTGTCTATACTCATCACCCAATCCCATGCTGCAACGGATGAACTAACTGCAAAGAATACCAGGAACCAGGCAGAAACCGTACGGTTCTTGAACCAGTATGCAGTAGTTCCGTTAATGTCTTCAGCCTCCATGTTCTTGCGTATCAGGGTGAAGAACCAATACCACAATCCAAAGAAAAGCACAAGACGAACGATAAAGAACAATGGGAAACTGCCTCCTGCCAATGGCCAGAAGAAGTAAGGAGCTTTGTTTGCAATGATTCGGTCATACTCGGCGCCTCCTTCATCATACAGATATTCGTGTGTCCAGTGGAAAATGTCATGACCACCTACGAAGAACAGCACGAGCGTGAGGACGCCAGCGATCGGAATCCAGTTACCGAATGCGAATGCTACGCGCTTTACGCCCACAGACCAGCCTGCCATCGCTGCGTACTGGATCGCAACGAAAAACAAACCTATAATTCCAATTCCGAGGAAGAATGTGTTGTTCATCCAGAGGGTTGTCTTCAGCCGCTTAACCCATACCGGACCATGAGCTTCCCCTTCATGATGTTCAGCTGCATGAGCCTGGTCTTGCTGAACACTGGCCAATAATTCCTGAGACGGAAGGGAACCATGAGCGCCGTGATCACTGTGCCCCTCGCCGCTGATGGCGAATATGAGGCCGAGAACGAAAAGGACTATCCCTGCACCCAACAGATAATAAATCTTCTTCTTCGCCTCCGGCTTGAAAATGTATCTCTCTTCCGTTATTACGTCGTGATGGTGAGCCATTGTGTTATCGTTATCCTTATAGGTTTCTTCTTCCTTTTTATTTCTGTAAAGTCTTCACATACCGGGCGATTTTCCACCGCTCTTCCGGAGTGATCTGCGAACCGTGAGGCATCATCAGTCCTTTTCCATAAGTGATCACGTGGAAAATATGTCCTTCGGAAATATTCTTGAGTGCATCGCTGTTAAGGTTGGCAACCCCGGCATATGCTTTCTTCTCAACACCGTCTACGGTTACACCCTGGGCAACTTTACCATCGCCACCACCTTTAGGACCGTGGCAATGATCGCAGTAGGTGTCATACAGAACCTTGCCCTGAGCGATAATTGCATCAGATTGTTCCAATGGATTTTGCAATCTGTTGGAAAGACGCAACCCTACAGTGTCATTGGGGAGGCTGTAAGGCAACCATCCCTGAGGATTGCGGCTTACGGTATTCGGCGGCGGAGTGCGCATATTCATACCGTGGGGGTTTAGCATGTTGGAGTTGAAATACTCTGCATGACCTTCCTTATAGTCACCAAATGCCGGGTATTCGATTGATGTTACCCAGCGTCCTGCTTCCCAGTCGGTGATCTGAGTATACGGCTCGTAAGCAACAGAGTGATACATATTGGGTGCATATTCTCTTCCCGGATTATCACCCTCCGCGCTACACGCAGAGAGTAACGCTGCAGCGGAAACCCCCATCAATAGATTCTTTATATATCCCATAGTGTGTATACTCAGTTAATCAAAAGTTCTTTTCGTTTACTTCAGATGCACCAGCCTCTTTCAGGAGTGCAGCAATCTGATCCTTGCTGAACTTGGCGTTCACAGCTAGATCAATCGCCATTACGTGTTTGTCGTCTGTGCTTCTGACATCAAACTGACGTGGCCAGCGATATGGTTTGAGGTCGCTGATTATCATGAAGGTAGCCACCATTCCCAGAGCAGAAAGGAGGACCGTCAATTCAAAAGTCACCGGGATAAATGAGGCCAGCGAAACGTAGTTCTTACCACCTATAATCATTGGCCAGTCGTATCCCAGCATCCAGATTTGCATTACCAGTGCCAGCGTCGTTCCCGTCATTCCGAAGAAGAATGCGGCCATCGGCAGACGAGTCCGCTTATAACCGAGGACCTCTTCCAGACCGTGCACCGGGAATGGCGTGAACACCTCATGGATCTTCACTCCTCCTCCGCGTACAGTGCGCACGCCGTTGAGGACCAACTCCTCGTTGTCAAAGACGCCTACTAGAAAATTCTTGTTTACCTCCATGGTAGTATGCCTAAATCGTTGTTTCTATTTGTTGTGCTCAATTTCTCTTGGAGTTCCGGGGTTATAAAAACCAGCCTCGGAATCTGAACGAACTATACTTTTCACTTCCGCCATGTTGATCACAGGGAAGAACTTCGCGAATAACAGGAACGCAGTGAAGAACAATCCGAAAGTGAAGATGTATTCACCGATGTCGTACATCGTCGGGTGGAACATCGTCCAGCTCGACGGGAGATAATCCCTGTGCAGAGAAGTAACGATGATCACGAAACGCTCGAACCACATTCCGATGTTCACAATAATGGAAAGCACGAACGTTGCGACAATGCTGGTTCTGATTTTCTTAATCCAGAACAGCTGCGGCGAAATTACGTTACAAGTCATCATCGACCAGTAAGCCCATGCGTACGGTCCCTGAATACGGTTATAGAACGCATAGCTTTCGTATTCTACTCCTGAGTACCAGGAAATGAAGAGCTCAGTGATATAAGCGATACCTACAATCGAACCGGTTACAATGATGATGATGTTCATCAATTCGATATGGTAGATAGTAATATAATCTTCAAGCTTAAACACCACACGTGTGATCAGAAGAAGCGTTAACACCATCGCGAAGCCGGAGAAGATCGCACCAGCAACGAAGTACGGCGGGAAGATCGTGGTGTGCCATCCAGGGATAACCGATGTGGCAAAGTCCATCGATACGATCGTGTGAACCGAAAGTACGAGTGGTGTAGAAAGACCTGCGAGGATAAGCGCAACAGATTCGTAGCGCATCCATGTTTTAGCTCCACCCTGCCAGCCGAAGCTAAGCGCGTTATAGATAGTAGCTCTCAGTTTATTGCCCTGAACAACAGCGCGGTCGCGGATTGTTGCAAAGTCAGGGATAAGACCGATATACCAGAACACCAGCGAAACGGTAAAGTATGTCGAAATCGCGAACACGTCCCAGAGAAGTGGTGAGTTGAAGTTTACCCAAAGCGAACCAAAAGTGTTTGGCAGGGGTAATGCCCAATAGAATCCTAACCAGAGACGGCCCATGTGAAGACCAGGGAACGAAGCCGCACAGATAACGGCGAAGATGGTCATCGCTTCCGCTGCGCGGTTGATCGACATCCGCCACTTCTGGCGGAACAGCAACAAGATCGCGGAAATCAGCGTACCAGCGTGACCGATACCGACCCACCAGACAAAGTTTGTGATATCCCACGCCCAGCCTACGGTCTTGTTAAGACCCCAGACACCGACGCCTTCCCACAACAGCACTACCACGCAGTAGAAACCGAAACCTAACAATGAGAGTGATACCGCCATCGCGATCCACCACAGCATAGTAGGCTTGCCCTCTACCTGACGGCTGATATCGTGAGAAACATCCTTCACCGTTTTACCACCGGTTACAAGCGGATTCCGAACTGAACTTACCTGCATTGTATCGTTAATATTATCGTTATTCTGTACTATCTAAAACTTATGCGTTTTCCGATCTCTTGTTTCTCACCTTCGCCAGATAGAAGATATTCGGACGTGTGTTGATTTCCTCGAGTACCGTATACGCGCGAGGGTTATCCGACTGCTTGTCGTTTACGTGCGGTCTGTCTTCGTACAAAGGTCTGATCTTGAGAAGTTTTGAAACTTTGCTTTCCGGGTTGTTCATGTCTCCGAAGACAATAGCTCCTGTCGAACATGACGCCTGGCAAGCCGTTACCACTTCGCCGTCTTTCAAAGGTCTTCTCTCCTTCTTGGCGTTCAATTTGCCAGCCTG
Source organism: Bacteroidota bacterium (assembly GCA_023417065.1). Classification (GTDB taxonomy): domain Bacteria; phylum Bacteroidota; class Bacteroidia; order Cytophagales; family Cyclobacteriaceae; genus Ohtaekwangia. The sequence goes on along the minus strand of JAEZGH010000194.1, from coordinate 55,448 downwards.
GATACGCTGTACACAGAACGAGCATTTCTCCATTACACCGCGTGAACGAACTGTCACGTCAGGGTTCAGAACCATTTTACCAAGGTCGGTATTCATCGCAGGGTTAACATCTGCGAACTGTTTATTGTCGTGGTATTTGAACCAGTTAAAGCGACGTACTTTATATGGACAGTTGTTTGCGCAATAACGTGTTCCGATACAGCGGTTGTACGTCATCTGGTTTACACCTTCTGTGCTGTGGGTCGTCGCTGCAACCGGACAAACCGTTTCACAAGGTGCGTTGTTACAGTGCTGGCAAAGCATCGGCTGGAATACAACCTCAGGGTTTGTCGCTGCAACCTCAAGACCATCGCGATCATCAGGAGCTGCATCGCTGCTGTAGTAGCGGTCAATTCTCAGCCAGTGCATGTCGCGGCGGTTGATAACCTCCTCGCGACCTACAACAGCTACGTTGTTTTCTACGTGACATGCCACCACACACGCGCCGCAACCGGTACAGGCGTTAAGGTCGATGGCCATGCCCCAGTGGTGCTGGTTGTAGTCGTGACCTTTCCAGATGTTCATCTTTTCAGGCTCCACTCCTTTGCCACCGGCATCTTTACCAGTCTTACGTACGTCAGACCAGGTAGGGATCTTAGGGATGAATTTTTCTTTATTCAGGAAGGTACCATCATTGAATTTCTTCAGCGTAGTTTCCTGGATGACGGCCTTTCTGCCCATGTGCGTATTATGCGTCTGAGTCTGGGCCAGTTGATAGCGATCTTTTGTGATTTCAAATTTCACATTAGCGGCGCTGTATGAAAGCGAACCATTAACCATGCTGAGCAGCGGATAGGCGTTCTCACCTATGCCGTTGGCTACTTTACCGGCTTTCTTGCGACCGTATCCCAACGGAATGCCTATCGTACCAGGAGCCTGACCAGGCTGAACCATAACTGGAAGGCTGAGCGAAACTTCACCAACCGTAATGGTCGCTTTTTTCGAAATACTCTCGTCGAAGGAAATCTCTTTAGCGTCAGCAGGTGACACCGTTACATAGTGATCCCAAACCACCTTTGTGATCGGATCAGGCAACTCCTGGAGCAGCGGGTTGTTGGCTTGAGAACCGTTACCGATGTTTCCGCTTTCGTAAACAACAACCTCAAAACCGCCTGACTTGTAGTTTCTTCCGATAGCAGCAGCTTCTGCAGCAACGTCGCCGCTGAAAGAAACTGACGAGCCACCTTCAGAAGAAGTCTCATAGACGCCATCATACAAGCATTTATCCCAGAAGGCCTGAGCAGACAAACCGGTTGCTCCACCGCCGAAACGGGTGATCCAGTTATTCTTTACAAATTCAAAGTAATCTGTATTCGATTCTCCAGCCCAGATCAGGAAGCTCTCCTGCGCAGCGCGGGATTTGAAAATTGGAGTAATCGTAGGCTGAGCGACGCTGAAGAACCCGCGTTTCGGCTCTGCGTCGTTCCATGCTTCGAGATAATGGTGGTCAGGAGCCTGATACTGTGCCAGTTCCCCTGTCTCGTCTTCCTTGTAGTTGGTAGAAACCGACAGCGAAACCTTGGCAACTGCCGCAGCGAGTTTCGCTCCCATCGGATGATCGTAAACCGGGTTACAGTTATAGAAAATGATAGCTCCGATACGACCTGCTTCCGCATCATTTACAAGAGTGGCCATCGCCTGATCGTCACCTTGCTTGTAATTAACCGGCATGTTCGGGAAAATGGTTGTACCGTAGTTTCCGAGCATGTCGTTGATGGCGTTGACGATTACCTGTACAGATTTGTCATTCGAGCCAGCAACAACAAGTGACTTACCACGTGACGCCCAGAGATCAGCAGCAGCTTCTGCTAGTTCAGGGAATTCAGCGCCGCCACTTACCTGTGCACGTCCTGCTTTTGCAGCAATGAGGTTGTACAACTGAATGGCTACCTGTCCTTCCTGCGAAGGTTTGATCTGAGTTCTATAATCTGCGTTCGCGCCGGTAAGGGTCAATACTGACTCGAACTGATAGTGGCGCGACATAGTAGTCTTCGTCTCACTGATTTCGCGGCTCTTCGCATATTGAACTGTTGATTCAATCGGCGCGATCCAGCTGTTCAGGAAATCAGCGGCAATGCTAACGATAGTGTTTGCCTGGCTGAAGTCGTATGAAGGAATGAAAGCAGAGCCAAAGCTTTGCTCATTCGCCTTCAGCATTCCATATGCTGAAGACTGATCATACTGGACGTGCTGTGTAGTTGGATATTTGCTTTTGAATCGCTCAATCACAGCTTTCGTGCTGGGGCTGAGGATAGAATTGCTTACAATTCTGATCTGTCCGCCCTGGCCGCTAATCTGATTTAGCTTAGCGACTACTGCCTGATCAAGCTCTTCCCAGTTTGTTCTTTTTTGTCCGTCTTTAGGACCACGGAGGCGTGAGTTGTCATAGAGGGAAAGGACCGACGCTTCAACCTGTGCGTTGATCCCGCCCTTGCTCACCGACGACAGCGCGTTCGGCTCGATTTTAACAGGCCGTCCTTCGCGCGTTTTTACGACGATACTGCAATACTCACCGCCGTTAATGTACGAAGTCGCGTAGTAGTTCGGCAGACTTGGATTAACGTCGAAAGGTTTGTTAACGTAAGGTATGGCCTTTCTCACAGGTGCTTCGCATGCAGCAAGTGCGGCGGCAGACACACCGAATCCCATCATTTTGAGGAAATCACGGCGCGAATGACCGAGATCCTCTTCCGGGCCGGGCTGAGCAAATTCGTTATGAGCATGCTTTACAAACTCAGGACTGTTTGCCAGCTCTTCAATACCTTTCCAGTATATCTTTTTAGACTCTTCCATAAATCGTTTATCGCGACTCGTTGATCGAAATTATTTTTCAGGATTAATAGTGACACTTCGAGCATTCCAGCCCGCCAATGTCCTCAACTTTCAAAGATCCTTTGCCGTTCTTCTGATGAAGCTCAACAAGGTTGTCGTAATACTGATTGCCTTTGGTGTTGACATCTGTTTTACGGTGGCAATCGATACACCATCCCATTGTGAGAAGTGAATGCTGACCAACAACATCCATTGTTTCAACGGGGCCGTGGCAAGTCTGGCATTCCTGACCGCCTACGTTCACGTGCTGGGCGTGGTTAAAATATGCAAGATCCGGGAGGTTGTGAATACGCACCCATTGAATCGGCGTGTTCGTTTCGTACGCCCTTACAATTTTGGCAATCTCATTGCTTCCGGTGAGCGAACCTTCTCTGATCTGATTGTGACAGTTCCAGCAAACATTCACCGAAGGGATTTCGGCGTTCTTACCTTTCATTACGCCAGTGTGGCAGTATTTACAGTCTATTTCATATTGGCCGGCGTGGATCTTGTGAGAAAACGCAATCGGCTGCTTCGGTGCATAGCCTTTCTGAACACCGATTGAGAACAACGCACCAATTACTGCTTTGAATACGAGTGCAGTAACCAGGAATACAACTATGAAAATGAAGCCTTTGCTTTTGAAAATCGATGTAGCTGTTATCGGAGAATGAACAACCTCACGGTCTTCTTCAGAGAGTTCTTTTTGATCGAGGAATCTTTTGAGGGCTGATACGAGGAAGAAGAGGATAATCAACAACAACGCCAGGATGATAGCCATCCCGATAAGAATTATCGTAACATATTGGTCGGACACGCCGCCACCGCCTCCACCTGCCACTTCGGCACCTGCGCCGCCAGTTCCCGGAGGAGGAGCATCGGGTTTTGCAGCCTCTGCCTTAACATAAGCCAGAATATTCAGTACATCCTGCTCCTTAAAGGAAGAGAATGCCGTCATCTGCATTTTGTTGTACTGATTATACAAATTGACTGCATAATCATCTCCACTCGCAATAACTGCGGAGGAGTTTCTTACGAAACGCACAATCCAGTCGATTGAAGGGGCGCGTTCGTCTACTCCCGCCAGAGCTGGTCCTACCAACTTCTGCTTCACGCGGTGGCATGCCTTACAATTCGCATTAAACAACGCCTCACCAGCGCTAACTGCTTCTGGTTCAGTAGGAATTTCCTGTGAATAAGAGGTGAATGAAAATGCGAAAACGAAGACAAAAAGAAGGAACTTGCTGACTGTGGAGATGGATTTCTTGGTCATGATGGGATTAATGTCCGTTTTCAAAACAAGCAGCGCAAATCTACTATCGGAACGCATTATTTCAAATTTAATTTAAGTCGTAACACTAAAATCCTGATCGATTTTGCACCTTCTGCAAAAAGAGCCGAAAGGTAAAAAATGGAACATTAACTCGATGATAGCCCTGAGTAATTTAGAATCATTATAATTAACTTTCTCCGTTATAGGACTCCTTATATATAAGGCACAAGGCATTGTGTGTAAGCGCCATGACGAGCGGGTTGTTTCGCCATCGCGACGCCCCGTGCGCTATCATTAAAATAACGTCTGCCCTATTGACCAGACCAACTAACGCGGCCGCCGGGACATTTTGAACAACCCGCGAAGCTGGGACCGTCCAACAGGCCCGGAAAATTCATTCACGCCCAGGCCGAAAAGTGCGAAGTCATACTTTACGGGATCATCAGGGTCAAACTTTCTGAGCGCTTCAGTCAACTCCAGCGCTGTGAGCCAGTCGGTTTGCTTCCGGCGGATTAGCCGGAGTCTGCGTGAAATCCTGTCAACGTGCAGGTCGAACGGGCAAACCAGCTGATTGGGCCGGATATTGCGCCAAAGTCCGAAGTCAACCCCTTGATTGTCATGGCGGACCATCCACCGCAGGTACATATTGATCCGTTTACAGGTTGATTTTCGTTCGGGGGTGGCAATGTGCTTCTTTGTCCGTTCCGGAAATTCGGGGAGGCTGAAGAACAGATTATGAAAACTCGTAAGGGCCGGCCCGACATGCAGATCGGACGGCGACACCAAAAAAGCTTCCGACAGAGATGTATGCGCGCTGTAAAACCAGTTGAAGAACCGCACGAAATAAAGCGTATCCGTCGCGTTGAACGTCCGATGACGGAAAGACAGAAGTCGCCTCAGGTCCCGTTCAGAGTGACCCAGCACGAAGTTGTGCGGGTCGTTGTCCATCATTGCCAGGAGCTCACGGCACTTTTTGATTATCGTGGGGCGCTGCCCCCAGGCAAAAACGGCCGCGAAAAAACCCGCAATCTCTATATCCTGAGGCTTCGAGAAACTATGGGGAATGCTCACCGGATCATTTTCAATAAAATCCGGCGTGTTGTACTGGCTGACCTTTGATTCCAGGAATTCCAGCAAGGCTTCGTTCCTCATTCTCGGCGATCCCATAGGCGCAACGTTACATCTTGTCCGCTGAATCTTTCGACTTCGATCGTAAATATTTCTATTTTGGACGACTTCAACCTATGAAAAAGATATTTCGTACCCTCCTCGTCCTGTTTCTGGCGGTCCTTGTTGTTGCATTTGGTTATGTCGTATGGTTTTTCCCTCCCGTTATGGCGGGTATGGACGCAAAAATTATGTGTTCCTGTGTCTTCCTGTCGGGGCGCACACCTGAAAGTGTAGTCAGCAAAGAACTGCAGGTATTCCCGGGATTAAGCTCCGGGGACATACGCATCAATTACGAGGATTCAACTGTATCTGCAACAATACTGTGGAAGACCAGCAAAGCAATATATCGCGATGGGTTTGGCTGCACCCTGCTGGCAGAACAGCCTGAGCCGGAGGTCCGCAGTCAGAGTCTGACTCGCCCCATAGCGGGATTGAATCCTGATACAATTTCCTGGCCTTCTGGCGATATGATTCCCACGGAGCTGCACCCGCAGATAGACTATGCGTTGCTCAAACAGGTCGTCGATAAAGCTTTTGCATCACCGGATCCGGACAAACCTGTGAATACGCATGCGGTAGTGGTTCTATACGATGGCAAACTCGTCGCTGAGCAATACGCTGATGGATTCGATCACCGCACGCCACATATGGGATGGTCAATGACCAAGAGTATCATTAACGCGTTGGTGGGCATCCTTGTAAAGGAAGGAAAACTTGAACTGGATCAGGCTCCTCCCATTCCCGAGTGGAAAGACGACGAAAGATCTCGCATAACACTTAATAACCTCCTTCAGGCGAGCAGTGGCCTGGCGTGGCAGGAAAGCTACTTTGTACCCACGTCCGACTTTCATAACATGTTCATTAAAAGCGACGACAAGGGGCGATACGCAGCGTCAAGAAAACTGGAGTATGAACCCGGAACGCATTTCGAATACTCCAGCGGAACCACCAACATTCTGTCACGGATGATCCGCCACGTTGTGAGCGACACAGCATACTACAGTTTTCCGTACAAAAAGCTGTTTCACCGGATTGGCATGGTTAATACAACGCTGGAGTTAGACGCATCCGGAACGTTTGTTGGTTCATCATACGGGTACGCGTCAGCCCGCGACTGGGCCAGATTTGGATTCTTATATCTGAATGATGGTATGTGGAACGGCGAGCGCATCCTTCCTGAGGGATGGGTTACGTACTCCATCACACCGGCAGAGGCCGCCCCCCTGCAGGAGTATGGTGCCCAAATCTGGCTAAATGCGGGAAAAAAAGGTGATGCGTCGTTGGTCAAGTATCCTGGCCTGCCGAACGATGCGTATCTCTTCGATGGCTTTGAAGAAAACTCCGTTACCGTCATCCCCTCCAGGAAGGTTGTGATTGTAAGACTTGGCGTCACCCACCATGGCAACTTCGATCACGCGGCATTGGTCGAGGGTGTACTATCAGCACTACCGAAGTAAAACGCCGGCGCTGCTGACCAATCTTTTGCACCTGTTCTAGCGATCCGCCTCGTAATGGATACCACATGCCTTGCGAATAGCATCCAGTGTTTCCATCAGGTCGAGCGTATCCTGATGCGTCATAACAGGGCTTTCAGTGACACCGCGCAGTAGGCAATCCGTTACATGCTGCGCTTCAAACTGGTAGCCAGAGCCGTCTTCGCGGTAAACTTCCTGCTCCTCCGGTTTCCCATCTTTTCCCAGTACCAGCCAGATCGTTGATGCCGGATTGTGAAAACGGTTCCGGATTTCAATGCGTCCCAGTGTTCCTGATATCACAGCCTGAACGGGAGTTTCGACCGCGAAAGTGCCCGTGAGAGAAGAAATGATATTCTGGGGGTGAACAAGACTCATGCAAATCTGTTCGTCTACGCCCGAAGGATAAGGTGTCATTGACGCGGATATTTGCAATGGCTTGCCAAACAACGACTGAGCAAAGAACACGGGATAAATGCCAATATCGAGAAGAGCTCCTCCACCAAGCAACGGATCGTATAGGCGCTGAGGCAAGGGATCAGGAGCCTTGAATCCAAAATCTGCCTGAAACCATCGAATGTCGCCAATAACACCGCCGTCGAGAAGTTCAATTACTTTCTTATACTGCGGCAGAAACTTGCTCCAGAATGCCTCCATAATGAAGATGTTGTGCTCACGTGCATAATTGATCATTTCGGAAGCCTGCCGGTAGTTTATAGCAAACGCTTTTTCACAAAGCACAGCCTTTCTGTACTTCAGGCACAACATCACGTGTTCGTAATGAAACCCGTGCGGTGTGGCAATGTAGATCACATCAACCGACGACCTGACGAGGTCTTCGTAGTCTGTATAGAACTGCGATGCACCAAACTGTTCCGCAAAATCCTTCGCACGCTGTTCATCGCGCGATGCTACTGCCACGAGTTCTGCCTCTCTGACTCTCGGCAAATCGGCGGCAAATTTTTTCGCGATGTTTCCACATCCAAGAATCCCCCAACGGATCTTTTCGGCCATAAAAGTGTTTGTTTGACTTAATGATGGTAAAATAAGCATATTTGCAAGCATGCAAAAAAAGAATCCTTACTTCCAGTTCAAGCAATTCTCAATTGAGCACACCGGTGCAGCAATGAAAGTAGGCACTGATGGTGTGCTCGTCGGATGCTGGGTAGAGGTTGTTAGCGCAAAACGATTATTAGATATCGGAACCGGCTCGGGGGTCATCGCACTGATGCTTGCTCAACGTACCGACGCCGATGCTGTTATACACGCCGTAGAAGCAGAGCCCGAAGCCGCTGACCAGGCGATGCGAAATGTTGCCGCTTCTCCATGGCCGGATAAGGTGAAGGTTCATTCGGGCAGGATCCAGGAGTTTCGTCCAGACTTCAAATTCGATCACATCATTTCAAATCCGCCATTCTTTGTTAACAGTTTCCTTCCCCCCGACAAGCGTCGCAAGGAGGCGCGACATACTGCTTCGCTTTCATTTAAGGATCTGATAGACGCTGTGGTCGACTTGCTGGAAGCCGATGGGAAATTCAGTTTGATAATTCCACCTGTAGAAGGGGCGATACTGCGCGAGTACGCCATCCAGCGAGGACTGTTTTGCTCACGTCTCTGTGAATTCCGCCCACGAGCAGGAAAACCGATCGAGCGCTGGCTGATGGAGTTTGTGTTTCATGAATCGGAGACTTCCCGCAGTGAACTAATAATGTATGCGGACGGCACCGAATGGACGGAGGATTTCAAGTCCCTTTCACGGGACTTTTATCTGAAACTGTAGCCCGGAGAAATAAGGGGATTCGAAATGTTTTGATCTGATCATCAAGTATTTACAAGTTAATTTTTACATGTTTAAACATGCACATGATTTTTTTCTATATACTTGCACAAAAAGAAACACACACACTTATGAAAAAAATCAACTTTCTAATCGCACTGGTGGTCAGCAGCTCTGCCGTTTTTGCACAAACTACTTGGACCATCGACAACGTACACTCCAAAATTGGCTTTAGCGTGACCCACATGGCGGTAGCTGAAACAGAAGGAAAGTTCAAAGACTATCAGGGTACTGTCGTTACAAAGTCTGAAAACGACTTCGACGGCGCAGAAGTAACATTCACAGCGAAAGTAGCCTCTATCGATACTGACAACGAAAGACGTGATGGTCACCTGAAATCACCTGATTTTTTCGATGCTGAAAAACATCCTGAAATCACATTCAAAGGTACGCTGGTTAAAAACGGTGCGAAATACAAGTTGAAAGGCGACTTCACGATGAAGGGAGTTACAAAGAAAGTGGAATTCGACGTAACAGGCGGACAAACTGTAAATACTGGCCGCGGTACTAAATCTGGTTTCAAATTCAGAGGATCCATCAATCGTCAGGACTACGGACTTACCTGGAGCAATAAAGCTCCCGGCGGTGAGCTGGTCGTAGGTGATGAAGTAGAGCTGGATATTAAAGTGGAGTTGGATAAGAAAGCATAAATCTTACGAAAGCAGAAGAGGAAACTCTTCTGCTTTTGCTTTATACGGAATGAAACTCGAAGAAGAAATTAAACAACCGCGTTTTTCGTCACCGCATCAGAAAGCGTTGATCAATCTTATCTTCACCTCCAACTGGGTGATGAGCCGGCAACAGGATTTCTTCAAACCCTTTGGCATCACTTCGCAGCAATTCAACATTCTCCGTATTCTTAAAGGCTGCTACCCAAAGGGCATATCGGGAACCGAGATTAAGTCCAGGATGCTCGACAAAAACTCTGATGTATCGCGGCTACTTGATCGTCTGGCCGGAAAAGGTCTCGTCGAGCGAAAAGTCTGCCCTGTAGACAAACGGGCAAGCGATATCTTCATTACAACGGATGGTTTGGCGCTTCTTGAAAAGCTGCAACCTCACCGGCAGGAGCTCGACAATTTGTTGAAATTGTCCAGCGAAGAAGCTACCCTCCTCAGCGATCTCCTCGATCGGGCAAGGGGGTAATTATCCCACACATTAGCGCATTCACCTCAAAAGTGCGACTGGATTCGCGGGCAACAGATTTGCACGGAGATGGCAAAGTGTCATTGTGTATGAAGGTTGCCGTACTGATAGCTTATCTCTTTCTACCCTGTTTCGGATCAAACTCACAGGGCACGCTGCTTTCTGCGGATTCTTTTCCCACTGTCTCTTCGCATTCCATACGCTTAATCGCGCATGTTAAAGATCTTGATGAAGACTATGTACTTCTGGAAGTTGAGGAAGTGATTTCGTTTTCAAGCGGAATCTATTTAACGCCAGCTCTCGGTGACGAGCTGCTGGTACATCTTCCGGGGCGAGAGATGCCCAAGAAAGAAAGCCGAATTGAGGTTGACCTCCAGGAAATGGTGGACGTTGGCGCGATGCCGACTGGTTATATCCTGACGAACTTTAAGACTATTGAATAGTCGGATTACTTCCCGCCTGAGACATCTAAGATAGATCCAGTACAGTAGGACGCTTCTTCTGAAAGCAGCCAAAGCGCAGCTTGCGCGATTTCATCAGGATTACCTCCTCGCTTCATTGGAATCGTATCCTTCACCTTATCCACGCGGTGCGCATCGCCTCCTGAAGCATGAATTTCAGTATAGACCATTCCGGGACGCACTGCGTTGACCCGGATGCCATCAGCGGCAAGCTCTTTGGCTAATCCCAATGTGAAAACTTCAAGCGCTCCCTTGGAAGCTGCATAGTCAACGTAGTTAAAAGGACCGCCTTGTTTAACCGCCGTTGATGAAATATTCACGATGTTTCCCCCACCCCCGCCGTTGCTCAACGCCATACGCCGGATCGCTTCCTGTGAACAAAGCATGGGTGCAATTGCGTTCACGGCGAAAATGCGTCGTATCCTTTCCGCAGAAATATTCTTCACCTCTGATTGACGCTCCAGTATGCCGGCATTGTTCACGAGATCGGTGACAGTGCCGAGTTTCTCATCTACTTCAGCAAACATCCGCACTATATCTGATTCGTTAGCAAGATCTGCCTTTACCGCAATTGCTTCTCCACCTTTTCTGGTTATTCCACCAACGAGTGTATTCGCTTCATCGTCGCGTGAAACGTAATTAATTGCTACAGCATAACCACGGTGAGCAGCGAGGCGCGCGATGGCCGCGCCAATACCCCGGCTTCCTCCCGTAACCAGCAATACTCGCTTCATGATCAGATTGCAGCCAGTTCGGCTTTAACAAAATCCATGAGTTCTTTAATGTATGCTGAGCTGAAATCAAATTTGATATTGGCTGCGGCATATATCTCCGGTATTGATTTCAGGTATCCTAACTTGAGCGCGTTTTGGTAGCCTTGCAATCCAAGCTTCGGATCCTTGCGGTAGTTACGCCACACAGCAATTGCTCCCAGTTGGGCCATACCATATTCGATATAGTAAAATGGAACTTCGTAAAGGTGTAATTGTTTTTGCCACAGATAGTCCTTCGCAGATTGAAGTCCTGACCAATCGGTTTCACTGTCGGAGAATTCAGCAAATATTCGGTTCCATGCCGACTTCCGTTCGTCTTCGGAGTGACCGGGATGTTCGTAGATCCAATGCTGAAACTTGTCGATGGTTGCCACCCAGGGAAGTGTTTCGATAATATCTTCGAGATGTTCGCGCTTGGCGCGTTTGAGGTCCTCGTCATTGGAGAAGAATGTATCCCAATGATCCATCGATATCAACTCCATCGACATTGATGCGAGTTCAGCTACTTCAGAAGGCGTTGATTTGAAATCGTTGAGTTCCAGATCGCGCGTAAGGAAATTGTGAATTGCGTGACCGCCTTCGTGCATGATGGTAACCATGTCGCGAAGTGTAGAAGTGGCATTCATGAAGATGAACGGAACGCCGATTTCTGCAAGCGGATAATTGTATCCTCCCGGAGCTTTTCCCTTGCGGCTTTCCAGATCGAGGTGGCCCATCTCACGCATGATTGCAAGACATTGCCCCAGATAGGGATCGAGTTTAGTAAATACTTCAATAGTTTTTTCCGCCAGTTCCTTGCCATCGGAAAATGCCTTGAGCGCATCGCGTCCCTCGGGGTCAACAGCCTTATCCCACGGACGAAGGGTGTCGACTTTCAGCGCAGCTTTACGCTCTACCGAAAGATCATTCAGCATTGGAACAACTTCCCGTTGTATCGCCTGATGGAAATCAAAGCAATCCTGAGGAGTGTAATCGAACCGGCCCAGAGCGCGGAACATATAATCGCGGAAGTTTTTAAATCCTGCGTTTACGGCAACCTGATGCCGAAGCCCGATTAGTTTGGTAAACAGCGAATCGAGTTCATCCTTATCGCGGAGCCGGCGCTCAGTTATTTTGTCATAAACAGATTTACGGAGGTTCCTGTCTGTCGACATCAACAGTACTGAGGCCTGGGGCAACGTCAATTCCTTGCCATCGTGCTCAATCGTCATGGCACCGGCAATCTGCGCGTACTTTTGTGTCTCAGTATTGATTTCCGTAAACAGCGGAACATTCTGCTCCCGGAAGATTTCAATTTCCTTTTTCAGATTTCGAATCATGATATCAAAACCTGTTAATCTTTCCAGTTCCGGCAGGTAAGGAGACGCGGCTGCCTTCTTGTTCAATGCGTCGACGACGGGAGAAATCTTTGGCTGTATATGCTGAATGAAATCCTGGTATGCCTGGAGGTATTCTTTATTTTCTGTGTAGCAGGTCATCCTGATGTAACGCCATGCGAGGTCTTCACTGATTACTGACTCTAGTTCGCTGCGGTCAGAGAACCATTGCTTCAGCTCATCCGGCGACCCGATGGAACGATTGAGCAACTCATTGAAGAATGACTCTAGAGATTCCCATGTTGTCACCTTGAAGTCTTCCGGCAGGAATTTCCTTACCGGGCGCGTTATTTTCTCTACTGTTTCCATAAGGTCTTTGTTTACAAGGCAAAATTAGGACGATTTCGCTTTTCCGCCAGTAAAACAAAGCTTATTGGAACGCCTAAAGAATAGTTAAGAATTTGCGTGAATCGATTTCCACAACGCTCTCGATGAATTCGTTCCATTCCAACATCGTGGGAGTGCGGGCCTCAAACAGGGTGATCAGTTCGTGAACGAGGTCCGGCTGTAAGTCAAGTGCCTTAATGATGTTCGTTATAAAGACATGTTCGGTAGATGTGACCATGCCATCGGCAAATACAATCTGCATCACATCGAAAAGCAGGTTCATCCTGTTGTTAACAGACTCAGGGATGAAAAATATGTGAGACGATGTATCCTCAAGAAGTTCGGCTATCTGCCAATCTTTTAGTCCCCGGCGTGCGCCGATGCTGTAAATAAGTCTGGTTTCCTCGGGATCAAGGGCACCGTCTGTCGATGCAAGGGCAATCAGGTTACGCATGTAATTGCGTTTGTAGCTGGTGCGCTGGTGTTCAAAAAAGCTTGTCATATCGGTTGGAGGTCTTATGGATAACTGCGTAGCACAGTTCAAAAATGGGTCCAGTACACGTCAGAATAATAAAACCCTTGCCTCGCTGATTCTTACCAAATCTTATATTACCAACCTAAAACAAACATAATTTTATTTTGCATCTGACATATTTTGGTGGTATAAAGGGTCTATTTTCGAGAGAATCAGCGACCCAAAATGGGAAAATTCCTAAGACGGTGCGGAAAGGGCCTTCAGGCGTTCAAGCAATGGCGGATGCGAATAATAGAAGAATACGTATAAGGGATGGGGATAAAGATTGCTCAGACTATCTACGGACAACTTTTTAAGGGCCGTAGCCAATGCAGTTCCACTGAGGGTTGCCCTGGCGTATGCGTCGGCTTCGTATTCGTTTTTCCGGCTTAGCATTGACATCAAAAGTCCGGTGATTCCGGAGATTGGCGAGAACAATATACCGAAAGCGATAAGGTTCAACGGAATGGATAGCTGATCTCCGCCGAGGGCAAGCGATACATTCTCGCTGAAAACCATTCGCGACAGGATGAATAGTGTAAAGACAATCTGGACGACGGCGATTACATAACTCTGGACGATGTGTTTTTTCTTAAAATGCCCCACCTCATGAGCAAGCACTGCGACGAGTTCCTCAGTAGTATGGTTGCTGATCAATGTGTCGTAAAGTATAATTTTCTTCTTGCGACCAATTCCCGAAAAAAAAGCGTTTGCCTTGCTTGATCGTCGCGACCCATCGATCAAAAAAATGTTGTCCAAAGGAAAATCAACCTTTTCTGAAAACACTTCAATTTGCTCTTTGAGTTCGCCATCCGGCAAAGGCGTGAGTTTGTTGAATAATGGAAGAATAAGCGACGTGTAGAACATGTTTACAAAAAGCACGAACACACTTGCGATGATGGCAAACCATATCCAGAAGTCCTGACCAAGGAGGATCATGAGATAAATTAACAAAGAGAGCAATGCTCCGCCAATCAATGCTCCAAGCAAATACCCCTTCAGCTTATCAGCGAAAAACGTTCGCAGCGTCGTCTTATTGAACCCATACCGTTCCTCAATGACGAAAGTCCGGTACAGTTGAAATGGCGTGGTCAGAATATCACTTCCAAGCATGAGTACTCCAAAGAACGCCAGCGCCCGGGGTATTGTCGGATCGATGTGGGGCTTCAACGCATTGTCAATCCATCCGAATCCGCCAAGCCATAGCATGGCCAACGACGCGATTACACTTAAGGCTGAAGTCAGGAAGGAGAACCGGGTAAGATCGCGATGGTAATCGAGTGATCGCAGATATTTATTACGATCGTAAAATGCGGCAACTTCGTCGGGCAAATCCGCACGCCGCGCCTTTAAATTCAGAAGATCAAGGACCTGTTCAAAAACATAGGTGAGAACGGTTATCCCGATAATAATGTAAAGAATGGTCTGCGGTTCCATTTCCGATTTAATGCTCTGACAAATAACGTAAAATGATCATACATATTCAGTAACATCCAGAATGTCTCAGAAAGCACGCTAACTGCGCCAGAGACGCCTTCTCGGATTCCAGGTCAATACACATCTCATCGTCCGTTTTTTTGCCGGGATAACAGGGCCAAACTACGGCCACCGCAAAGGATTCTTGCTGCCATATGGGGCGCCACCAGATTGACATGAACGGGCGGCAGGAGGATGTTTACTTATTCAAAACTGCTCTTTCTCCCGTATCTGTCCCGTATCTGTCCCGTATCTGCCCCGTATTTGTCCCGGCCTTATATAGGTACGGGATGCATACTGGGCACAGGTGAGGGGTTAGCTTAAGAAGTCTTGAGACATCCGCGCGAGAGCCCTGATGGAATTTCTTAACGAAAAAAGGCTGCCTTTTGGGACAGCCTTTCCAGGATATCATCCTAAGGTTGGGGTTGGATCATCCTCGAGGTTATCTTTGGCATCTCCGCCGAGACTATAGTGGTTATTTTCTTCATCGCCCTGGCCCAGTGCATCAATCCGTTCCTCATCGCCGGCGGGAACATCCAGGTCGCGGGCGGCGAAATCTACCGGCCAAACGCGATGCTTAAGCTGCTCATCGTCTCCACCATCAAGACTAAGATCTCGTGGCCCCAACGCCTCATAGTCTTCCTTTGTCAGGTCAGATTTCGAGGTCGGGTTTGCCTTCGCGTTTTGTGCGGGGGGAAATTCGTTTAAAGGTTCCGGAGTTTCGTTGTCGCTGCGTCCAGCTGTTCTTGCTCCGGGAGTTCTGGAGATCGCATCTGGATCGAGCGACACTCGTTCCATTTCATCTCTTCGGTTCATTATATCCTCATTCGCCGGATATTCCCCTGGCAGTGGTTTGTTTTCAAAAGGTGTGTCGGACGAAGCCCGTCCCTCTTCCTTCGAATTATCTTTATTTTCTCGATTTTTCATGTTGCTTTCTTTTAAGTGAAGCGATACACCCGGAGATGTATCGCTGATAGACAAGAAAGTGAAAAACCGGTGCCAGTATTCCGCAACGTTATGGCTGTACGTTGTCAGAATTTTCCAATCTTGAGGGTTACGTTGTACGACCAGTCGCGGAGCTTGCTGTCGCCCAGCCCTCTCCCGTCGCTGCCAAAAGTATTGCGATAAGATACCCCCGGACTAAGGCGGAGCCACCTTAGCAAGTTGACTTCCAATTGTACACCGGGTTCAAGAACAGGGAAGAAATCAAGGTCGTGACGATCATCGTCGAAGTCATCCCAATCATCATCCCAACGATCCCAGTCATATCTTCTGTCGCGTTCATACTGAAGCGTAAAGCCAGCGCCCCCAAATAATGTGACATTGAAATGGATCGCCTTATTTGACCAGAAGACGTATTCTGTCATCAGACCGAACTGCCCATACTGCCAGGTTGTACGGGTAAAGGGATTGATACTGTGTTCCCGCGGTACACGGATATCGTTCGTGCTTGCAGCTGCACCCACCCCTACGAGGAGGCGCTGCTTAATAAACCAACCGCCATATATCTCGGCCAAATTTGCGTACTCGCCATCGATCGTGGTAAATTTGTTTGAGATGGCTGCGTATCCGCCTGAGGGGCGGGGACTTTTAAATAATGTCTGAATTTCCTGGCTATATCCGTCAAAAGAGGCAAATAGGCCTAGAATAAGTGCTGTTGTAAAAAGAAGTTTTTTCATACCGGACTAATTGATTTTCTGTCAGGACAATCAATCTCCCCGGTACCCCTACGCCCTTTTTGATTTTTTTATTCGCCCAACAATTTCCGTATGGCTTCATGGCGGGCCTCAAAACGGAAGTCCGACAAGGCCTGTTCCATCATCCCCCGGATCTCGGCCAGTTTCAGGTTTCCTATGCTTCCCTCATGGGAATGTTCGACATTTCGGGGCGGATTGTAAGTGCCGTTTTCAATTTCGAATCCGACTTTTCGATATGCATCGCGGAATGGAACGCCTTCCAGAACGAGGCGATTCACCTCTTCAACGCTGAAGATGTATTTGAATTTATCGTCGTCCAGGATATTCTGCCTGACTTCAATATTGGAAATCATAAGGTGAACCATTCGCAGGCAGTCCTTTAAAGATTGAATGGCAGGAAAGAGCGTTTCTTTCAGCAACTGCATTTCGCGATGGTAACCTGAAGGCAGGTTTGCTGTAACCAAAGCAATTTCGTTTGGCAAGGCCATGATCTGATTGCAACGACCCCGCACCAGTTCAAACACGTCAGGATTCTTTTTATGCGGCATGATGCTCGACCCGGTGGTCAGCTCATCCGGAAAACTGATGAAGGCAAAGTGTTGATTGAGAAATATGCATGCATCCATGGAGAGCTTTGCGAGCGTCGCAGCGACATTCGCAAGCGCCCCTGCCACGATGCGTTCAGTTTTTCCCCGGCCCATCTGGGCATACACCACGTTGTAATTCAGCTCTTCAAAGCCAAGTAGTCTGGTGGTCATCGTTCTGTTCAGAGGGAACGAAGATCCGTATCCGGCGGCGGAACCCAGGGGGTTCTTGTTAACAATGCGGTATGCCGCCTGAAGCGTAATCACGTCGTCAACAAGGCTCTCTGCATACGCGCCAAACCAGAGCCCAAACGACGACGGCATTGCCAGCTGGAAATGCGTATAGCCAGGCATCAAATGCGCCTTGTACTTATCACTTTGTATAACCAACAGATCGAAAACTTGTCGTATTTCATCTGTCACCTCTTCGATTTCATGCCGGAGGTAAAGTTTAAGATCTACAAGCACCTGATCATTGCGTGATCGTCCGCTGTGTATCTTCTTTCCTACGTCGCCGAGAGCCTTCGTAAGCTCAAGTTCAACCTGAGAGTGGATATCCTCAACGCCCGGCTCAACGCGAAACTCACCCGATATGATTCGCTTGTAAATGTTTCTGAGCTCTTTCTGCAGAATATCCAGCTCGCCCTTTTCAAGGAGGCCTATGGATTCCAGCATCGTGATATGAGCAAGCGATCCCATAACGTCGAAAGGAGCGAGATACATATCCATCTCCTGGTCGCGGCCGATGGTAAACTTCTCAACTTCCTGAAGTGATGCCTTATCTTTCTGCCAGAGTTTCATTTCGGATAGATTAGAATTTTAGAATTTGTACAGCACTGGTCGCCTGACGATATAATCCAGAACGTTTATGAACGTCTCAATTCCCTTGTGTATTTCGTCAACCCAGATGAATTCATCCGCGGTGTGGGAGCGCGCAGAATCTCCAGGTCCCATCTTTATGCTTGGAACCGGAATCAATGCCTGATCGGAAGTCGTTGGCGATCCATAGCGGGCGATGCCGAGTGATTTCGCTGCAGCCACAAGCACGTGATCGTCAGGAATACCTGAAGGACGCATACGAACGGACCGCGGCTTTACTTCGCTTTTAACATGCTTTGTTACCGTATCAAGGATTTCCTCCAGGGTATATGCGTCTGTCGCTCTCACGTCGACAGTAAAGCTACATTCAGCAGGAACAACGTTGTGTTGTTTGCCTGCATTGATAATCGTTACGGTCATCTTCACTGGCCCTAAAGTATCGGATACTTTTTCGAATTTGAACGAACGAAACCATTCAATATCAGCCAGGGCTTCATAGATGGCGTTTACACCCTCTTCGCGGGCAGCGTGGCCTGCTTTCCCATGGGCAACACAATCGAGAACCATAAGTCCTTTCTCTGCAGTAGCCATCTGACACAGCGTTGGTTCGCCGACAATTGCAAAAGCTATTTCAGGAAGATCATTCCAAATGCTCTCAATACCACCTGTTCCGGAGATCTCCTCCTCCGCTGTAGCGGATAATATTAAATTATACTTCAGATCGGACGCCTCATAATAATGCAGGAAGGTGCTTATCAGCGACACCAGAGGTCCGCCGGCATCGTTGCTGCCAAGTCCGAAAAGTTTACCATCCACGACCTCGGCATGAAACGGATCACGGGTGTATTTCGGATTGGGTTTAACCGTGTCGTGATGAGAGTTCAGCAGGATTGTTGGCTTCGCAGGATCAAAGAACTTATTCTTAACCCACAGGTTGTTACCGCGACGTTGGACAGATAGTCCCCTCTCCGACAATGCAGCCTCCAGCATGGATGCGACTTCATGTTCTTCACGACTGAATGAAGGAATGGTGATCATTCGCTTTAGCAATTCAACCGCGAAAGAAACAAGTTCTGATTCCATTGTTAATTGTGGGTTCCTGCCTATTTGGTTATTAGCGTTCCGGTAGTTTTCATGCCGGCATTTGTCAGCAGATCGACAGCATCACCTATCAATACTTCCTTAACACCGGCGTCTATTGCGCGGTACGCGTTCTCAAGCTTAGGAAGTATTCCATCAGCGAAGACACCCTTCGTGAGCAGGTCCGCATATTTCGCGCGATCAAGGTGAGTGATTACTGAATCCTCGGCGTTCACATCTATCAGTACACCTTTTTTCTCGAAACAGAATATAAGTCTAACGTCAAAATGTTTGCTCATGGCAACTGCGACGACCGAAGCTATTGTATCGGCATTCGTATTAAGCATCGAACCGCCGGCATGTGTCAGCGGCGCGAATACAGGAACAAGGTTTTGCGAGAGCAGCAAGTATAACAGCGTACTGTTCACACTCTCGGGAGACACGTCACCAACGAAGCCATAATCAATTTCCTTCACGGGTCTTTTGGTAGCCTTGATAATGTTTCCGTCCGCACCGGTAAGTCCGATTGCATGGCAACCAAGAGCCTGAAGGCTTGCAACGAGTTGTTTGTTTACAAGGCCACCATATACCATCGTCACAACATTGAGCGTCTCCTGATCAGTGATGCGCCGGCCATTGACATATTTGGATTCAATACCCAATTGATCACCAATGCGGGTTGCCAGTTTTCCTCCACCATGAATGAGAATCTTCGGTTCCTTGATGGCAGCAAAATCTGCGAGAAACTTTTTCAGGGCCGCGGGATTGTCAAGAACGTTGCCGCCAATTTTGATAATGAAAAGTCGGTTCATCACATTAGTTTAGCTCGTCGTCAATAATTCATGCAAAACTGCCTGCGCGGCCCACACGCGATTTGAAGCCTGGTGCGTTACAATGCTGTTTGGACCGTCAAGAATTTCGTCGCTTAGCTCAACGTTACGCCTCACCGGGAGGCAATGCATAACGCGCGCATTATTTGTCGCCTTCAACTGCTCGTTGGTGAGCATCCACTCAGGGTCGTTACAATAGATCTTGCCGTAGTCGTTGTAAGTACTCCAGTTTTTCACATAAATGAAGTCAGCCCCGTTCAATGCTTCCTGCTGATCATGCGTGATCGTCGCGCCGTTTGTGAATCGGGGATCCAACTCATAATCCTCCGGGTGAGTAATAACAAAGTCTGCCTGGCCCCACGCGTTAACCCACTCTGAAAAACTGTTCGCCACACACTGGGGCAACGCCTTCACGTGCGGAGCCCAGGTAAGAACAATCTTCGGTTTGCGCTTCTCACGAAATGTTTCCGTGATTGTGATGATATCCGTCAGGCTCTGCAGTGGATGTAGCGTTGCACTCTCGAGGCTAACGATCGGGATACCCGCATATTTTACAAACTGGTTGATGTATAGTTCGCTATAATCCTCCGCCTTGTTTTTAAGTCCCGGAAATGTGCGGATACCAAGTACATCGAAATAGTTGCCCAGTATTGGTGCAGCCTCTTTAACGTGTTCCGCTGTCGAACCGCTCATGATGGCTTCCTCCTCAAATTCAAGTGTCCATCCCTCCGCTCCTACATTAAAAACAATCGTCTCCATACCGAGATTGGCAGCCGCGATCTGGGAACTCAGACGCGTACGCATACTCGGATTCAGAAACAACAGCCCCAGTCGTTTATTTTTGCCCATCGATTTATCCCTGAATGGATCATTCTTAAACTCGAGCGCCTTGGCAACGAGTGCCTGGATATCGGTGACATCACCAACGGAAATAAACTTTTTCATTTCAATTCCTCTTTGAGTGCATTCAGAAAGATAGTCGCTTCATCCATAGTCACCGCCAGAGAAGGCAGTAGTCGGATGGTATTTGGTTTCGCTTCGCCTGTGAAGATACCATGCTTGACAAGTAAATCCTTTCTCACAGATTTTTTCGATTCCGGCAAGTCAAAGCCAATCATCAGCCCCCGGCCTCTTACTTTTTCAATGCCGGGAACGTCTATAAGACTACCCATAAGATAGGCCCCCACCTTGGTGGCATTTGCCATCAGATCTTCCTTCTCCATAACTTCGAGTACTGCAAGCGCCGCCGCCGAAGCGAGGTAGTTGCCGCCGAAAGTGGTACCCAACATACCACTCCAGGGTTTTATGTCTTGGTGAATCAACACTCCACCAATAGGGAATCCGTTACCCATTCCCTTAGCCATTGTGATAAGATGCGGTTTAACAGAGGAGAACTGGTGCGCAAAAAACTTTCCCGTGCGACCGTAGCCGGATTGTATTTCGTCCAGTATCAGAAGAGACCCGTTTTCTTCACAACGCTCCTGCACGAATTTAAGAAACCTGTCGTCAGGCAATTGGATACCTCCTACTCCCTGAATACCTTCAATGATCACTGCTGCAACGGAATCGTCGAGCGCCTCGTCGAGGGCGCCATGTTGGTTAAGCGGAATGAACTCGATATCGTGACCTGCATTGAAAGGTGCAACGATTTTGGGATTATCAGTCGCGGCAACCGCTCCCGATGTCCTTCCGTGAAATGCCTTTTTGAAAGCGATAACCTTTTTACGCCCCGTTACAAACGACGCAAGCTTGAGAGCATTCTCATTTGCCTCTGCACCTGAGTTACAGAGGAACAATTGGTACTGCGGGTACCCTGATATTCGGCCCAGCTTTTCGGCAAGTTCCTCCTGCAGCGGATTCAATACGCTGTTTGAATAAAAGCCAATACGGTTTAACTGATCCGTTATTCGCTTTATGTAATGCGGATGTGAATGCCCTATTGATATGACCGCATGACCTCCATAGAGGTCGAGGTACTTTCTGTCTTTGTCGTCCCACAACCAGGAACCTTCGGCTTTTACGGGATTGATATCGAAAAGTGGATAGACGTCGAATAACTTCATGATGGCATTTTCAAAAGACGATGGATTTCAGTTTAAGTCCTGCAGTTTCGTCAATCCCGAACATCAGGTTCAAATTTTGAACGGCCTGACCGGATGCTCCCTTAAGCAGGTTATCAGTGGCAGTATGTACCACAAGCAAGTCGCCTTCCTTCTCAATCCCAATCAGACACTTGTTGGTATTCACTACCTGTTTAAGATCAATACTCTTGTCGGACACAATTGTAAATGGATGGCTCTTATAAAATTCTTTGTACAATGTCTTTGCGTCATCCAGGGAACCATCATATCGGAAGCAGGCACTAACGAAAATTCCGCGGGGGAAATCACCTCGCCATGGAATAAAATTAACTGCATTCCCGAATGATGGCTGCAGTTGCGTCAGAGTGCGTTTGATTTCTCTGAGGTGCTGATGAGTCAGTGTTTTATAAGCAGATATGTTATTCGCACGCCATGTGAAATGCGTCGTATCCTGCAGTTTCTGTCCCGCTCCTGTGGCACCTGTTATTCCGGTGATATTTACTTCGGGAAGTTTACCTTGTGAGGCTACAGGAAGGAGCGCCAGCTGAATGCCAGTCGCAAAGCAACCCGGATTCGCGATGTTATTCGCCTTGCGGATGGCATCTTTGTTCAACTCGGGCAATCCGTATACGAATGAACGGTTACCTACTGTCTCCCCTAACCGAAAATCCTGGCTGAGGTCTATAATGCGTACGCTATCGGCAAAAGGGTGGTTTTGTAGAAATTTCTTGCTCTCGCCGTGACCAAGACACAGGAATACCACATCCACGTCATGTTCAAGCGAATCAGTGAATGTAAGCTCGGTGTCTCCTGCGAGATCGGGGTGCGAGGTATACAGTGGATTGCCTGCATTGCTGCGGCTATGAACAAAAACCAGATCGACGTTAGGGTGATTCAACAACAGTCGAGTTGTTTCGCCTCCGGTGTAACCCGCGCCACCAACAATGCCTGCCTTAATTTTTTTTGCCATCTGAAAGATATTTGCCAAACGTCAAAGTAGATGATGACGTTTGTGGATGAGAAAAAACAACCTATTGGTCTCCGCCTTCGTTGGCGACCTGATTGTAAATCATGGTCTGATTTCCGAATATCTTCGAGAAACCTTTCACATCCTCGCCAGTCCACCCAAGGTTCATCTCGCCGTATTTGCCAAACTTGGCTGACATCAGATCGAAGGGGGATTCTATGCCAAGGACCTGGAAGCGGTATGGGTACAATTGAATATGTACATCACCAGTGACATGCTTCTGCGTACTGGTTAAGAACGCTTCCATGTCGCGCATAACAGGATCGAGATATTGGCCTTCGTGGAGCCAGTTGCCGTAGAATTGGGCCAGCTGATCTTTCCATGACAATTGCCACTTCGTGAGAACGTATTTCTCCAGCGCGTGATGCGCCTTAATGATCAGCATAGGAGCAGCCGCTTCAAATCCAACACGGCCTTTGATTCCAATGATGGTATCCCCAACATGGATATCGCGTCCTACGCCGTATGGTCCTGCAATTGCCTGAAGTTCCTGAATGGCTTGAGTGGGATGATCAAACCGGCGATCGTTAACTGCAACCAGCTCACCTTTCTCAAATCTAAGCTTTACCGTTTCTTCACCGGTTTTTGTCACTTTTGTTGGCCATGCATCTTCAGGAAGCATTCCAAGGGAGTTGAGCGTTTCTTTGCCCCCGACAGACGTGCCCCAGATACCTTTGTTGATTGAATACATTGCCTTCGTGAAGTTCATCTCAACGCCTTTTGCGCGCAGGTATTCGATCTCGGCTTCGCGGGAAAGTTTCATCTCACGTATCGGTGTGATTATTTCAATACCCGGAACAAGTATGTTAAGGATCATATCGAAGCGAACCTGATCATTCCCTGCACCGGTGCTACCATGAGCAACAGCGTCTGCATTTATTTCACGGGCGTAGTTGGCAGTAGCCAGTGCCTGCGACATTCGTTCAGCGCTTACGCTTAAAGGGTAGGTGTTATTCTTGAGAACATTTCCGTAGATGAGGAAGCGTATTACGGTATCGTAATAGTTTTTTGTTTCGTCGACAGTCTTGTGGGACGCCACGCCAAGGTATTGGGCGCGTTTTTCGATTTCACTGATTTCCTGTTGATCGAAACCTCCGGTATTGACAGTGAGGGTATGTACTTCAAAACCTTTTTCCTCGCTGAGGTACTTCACGCAGTAAGAGGTATCCAACCCCCCACTGAAGGCCAAAACTACTTTTTTCTTCATCTTGTTCAGGAACGCGTGGCCAGGCCCAGTGTCCTGGCGCACGTGAAATGGTTAAAATTAGGTGTTAAAGATCTTCGTGCGAATATAAGGCTACCAGAAGAATAAGCTAAAGATAGACTTCTTCTTTTCTGAATTGCCGTTGCCGTCGTCCTTCTTACGGGATTTCTTGAGGAGAACGAATTGCTTGAAGCGCACCCAGCGCTCAAATAGTTTGAAATTCCCTTTAAACTGACGGTGGCGATGAGGTGTTACCAATTCTCCCTGTGGAGTAACCATCGCCGGCTTGGCGTTCTCGCGTTCTTTGGCAGCGCGTAGTTTGGCCTCGGCTTCCTCGGGGTCGAACAGCATAGCTGTACACATACAGTTCTTCCGTCCCTTGGCAACCAAAATATCATAGTTGACACAGCTCTGGCAGCCTTTCCAGAACTCCTCGTCGGTAGTAAGTTCCGAATAGGTTACAGGCTCGTAACCGAGTTCGGAGTTGATCTTCATGACGGCCAGTCCGGTGGTCAATCCAAATATTTTGGCGTGCGGATATTTCTCTCTGGAGAGGTTGAAAATTTTCCTTTTGATTTCAGTAGCGATACCCGTCTTGCGAAATGGCGGCGACACAATCAGGCCGGAGTTTGCGACGTACTTGTCATGTTGCCATGCTTCGATATAGCAGAAACCCACCCATGTGCCATCCGGAGTTACGGCAATGACGGCTTTCCCCTCTTCAATTTTCTTGACGAGATATTCCGGTGAACGCTTGGCAATACCGGTACCACGCGCTTTCGCAGACTCCTCCATTTCCTGAGTAATCACCGGAGCGTAATGTTTATCATCAGCTGTAGCCAGCCTAACAATAATATTATGTTGATTTTGCAATGTAAATCAGACGTTAAATGATAATGAATTGAAAACGACGAATAGCAGATGCGGATGTCCTGGACATCACGGGATTGCTGGAATGTGGGATGTAAGTATCAGATACGCACAACGCGTACGGGTCGGCGGCGCCTGGTCACCATGCAGGCATGGGCTAAGAACGGGGTTGTTCCGGAAGGGGAGAAAGCTGCCGTGGCTGCTTTAAAGATGGTGAACAATGTTTTCAATTTCTTTCTTAGTTGTTTAATAGTTAAACCTAGAGGAAAGTCATTCAGTATGAGTTTTAGTTTTGCTTATTGCTACTTCTAAATGCAAAATTAAACGATAAAGTTTTCTATTTGTCAACTATTGCCGGCCAGAATCGGATTTTTTTTTCTACCTAACGAAAGTTTGTCTTCCATAAGGCGAAGCAAATTCGCGATTCCGGCTCCTATTATTCATATAAAAAATCGCACCAACTTTTCAGAGAGGCCCCAGCCGTGAGGCTGAAAGCCCTCCTGCTCTGCGGGGTTCAGGCCGACATGTCCAGCAAATGACCGCCCATCTCAAGACTTCTGATTTCCTGAACGGCGCCGCCAGCGATTCCTCGCACATCACCATATAACGATGAAAGGTTTTCCATGGCCTTGAGGAGCCGCTTTTCACGCCGGGACCAATGACTTACAAACAGCGTTTTTTCCCGGATCAAGTCTTCCTGCATCTCCTGGTAAGCATCGAATGCCGCCTCTATTTTCTGGCGGAACTCCACGCCTGTCACGTAGCTGTAGATCATGTGCATCTTCTCGCCGCGGTTTTCCTGAGAGGCGACAACTTCCCCAATTCGGGACATATTTGCTCGAAACAGGTGCGCCAGAGCCTTGAACTCAGGATAGGAACAAATCCAGACGCCGTCGATTTCACCAAACCGGGTCATTCCGTCGGGTAATGCTTCCGTTACAATAACGCCGATGTCGGCTTGCTTAAGGCGCATGTCCTCCTTCAGCTTCCCAATCCATTCATTGCTGAAATGCTTTGTTCTCTTGCTCTCGTACATAATCCGGCCACAGATGCGGTCAAACGGGTCTTTCACGACATGCAGACAGTCACCGCCGCGTTTACCTTTTGCAATTTCTTCTACACCGTCGCGAGGAAAGCTGGACCGTAGGAATTCCTCCAACGCCAGTTCCTGAACTTCGCCCTGCAGCTGCATACTACCCTGGTCTGACTTCCGCTTCATCTCATTGATGAGCTTGCTTTGATCGTCGAGCTTCTTCTGTAATTCAAGGTTCTTCATGCGTTCCTCCTCCCGCGCCTTTTCTGCTTCCTCATTTACGCGCTGTCTGAGCAAGAGCTCCATCCGCTCGCGTTCGAGTTCAAGACGGCGCTCACGTTCGCGAATCTCCAGCAGCGCCTTTTCGCGGGCTGTCTTCTCTGCATGCTCACGAAGAAGCTTTTCGCGCTCAAGCAACTTGTTCTTCATGTCCAGGTCAAGGCGTTCCTCGCGATCACGAAGCTCAGCTTCCTTGCGCCTCAGGTTCACCGACTCCTCCTCAAGTGCCTTCAAACGTTGATTTTTGAACTGCGTTTCTTGTTTCAAGGCCTCGAGTTGCCGCGAAAACTTCTCGCTTTCCTGCAACCGGATTCGCTGCTCTGTTTTGAGAGACATTTCCTTCAGGCGTTGTTCAAAGTCGTGCTGGAGCTGCGTTCTGAGATCATGGCTTAGTGCATCTTCAGGTGAGATGCTTTCGCCGCAATGTGGACACTTAATCATCAGCTGGTGTTTTGCGATTGTTGTCATGGCAATTTCGTTTGCATGCAATTTGGCTTCCTGCTGGTGACAACTAGTGTCAGGCTGGGCAAAACGAAAAAAATGCTACTTTGGAGCATGGAAAAGAAGAAAAAGAAGGCGACCGAATCCATTATACCGCAGGCAAGGTTGTTGAAGCTATTCCAGATTATTGCGGTACTTAAGTCAGGTCATTATACCATTAAGCAGTTGGCGGCACGATTTGATTCCAGCGAGCGAACGATTTACCGCTATATCTCCCTGCTGGAAGAAGCCAACTTTCT
Source organism: Bacteroidota bacterium (assembly GCA_023417065.1). Classification (GTDB taxonomy): domain Bacteria; phylum Bacteroidota; class Bacteroidia; order Cytophagales; family Cyclobacteriaceae; genus Ohtaekwangia. Next base: position 28,529 of record JAEZGH010000194.1, on the reverse strand, counting down.
GATCGAACAGGATTTCCAGAATCGGTATTTCATTGCTACCTCCGAAGACGACCCCTCGCAGGCGCAGTTCACCATTGAAGAAACTAAGCTTATAAAGCAGCTAATACAGGGTGGCACTGGTGACAATCCGCTGAAGAACACCCTACTGAAAAAGCTTGCGCTGAACTCCGAAATGGACGCCATGCCGCGGCTGTTTGTCAAAGCTCGCCAGGGCAAATTTGTCGAACAGTTGTCGGAGGCAATCCGCAATAAGAAGCAGGTGGTACTGAAGAACTATCATTCCGCAAATAGCAATGAAGTTCGCGACCGCCTGGTCGAACCTATTCATTTTGGCGACAACTACCTTTCCGTGATGGCGCTCGACACACACGATAAGGTCTGCAAGCAGTTCAAACTTGACCGGATCGGGGAAGTTGTGGAACTGGAAACCAGCTTCGCCTTTGAAGATCAGCATAAAAAAACGACCACCGATATTTTTCACTTCGGTGGCGAATCAAAACATTGGGTTTCCCTGAAACTGAGTATGCGGGCGTTCCTGCTGATCCGTGAGGAGTTTCCCCTTTCTATTCCATTTATTGAGAAGAAAGAAGATCACTACTTCTTTCATGCGCCGGTTGCGAGCTATGAAGGAGTGGCGCGGTTTGTCATGGGGCTTATCGATGAGATAAAGGTAGTTGGCCCAGAAGATTTTGCTTCATTCATTTCAACGAAACTGGAAGCGTCGTGGAGGTCATAAAACCTTGATCGAACGGAGCACCTCCTCCATCTGTTCATCTTCCTCTTTCTTCTGAATCCTGGCACTGATAACGTTTTCGGCTTCGATAAATTGCTCCAGATCCTGAAAGAAACGCAACCTGTATTTCCAGATGAGTTTACTTCCTATAACCTCCTTAATGTCGCGGAGTGTGTATTTATCGTTAATCCAGTAGAGATCCCAATGACCTTTGGCTGTTGAGCTCTCGAGATACCCGCTCATCAGATCCAGTTTACCATTTTCAAGCCTTTTCCGTACATCATCGCGAAAATCACTTCGCCCGGTAATATATAATGTTGTCCAATTCATAAGTTCAAAAGAATAGCCGATAATTTTTTGATAGTGAAGCAATAAAAAATTGGTCAGTTGAGACCTTTAGCAGTAGAAAATCCTTTCAGGGATAAAGAGGTTGTGATTAAATGTTTCATATGCTTCACCCACATTTACGCATGATGCGGAGCAAAGTTACGATCAATATGAAATTTAACGGCGTATTAGGAAATAGTATCCGACTCATGTGAGAAAGACGGGGGAATCGAATCAACAGAGGGAGATTCATTCATGCCAACGTAGCATCGTGCAAAGTAGAATAAAACAGTCAGGTCAATGTCCACCGGTTGAGACAATACATATCCCAGCCACCAGTTGATACATTGGCGTGTCCAATTTCTTGTGATGATATTCTTGAGTTCACCGAGCACGCCCATCCAAAAGAAAAGATAGTGCCAGCAGCAGAAAAGGCTCTGACTAGGTTTTTCATGCGTTAAAGTGAGGTGAGACGGGACAATTTGTTGCCTCTCTGGTCGCAACAGAATCACGTTATGTGTAACCAAACGTCGGGACCATCCGGCATTAGTTTTTTGGTTTCCTGGCAGAGTTGTGAAAGCAGTGACTCCATTCATCGTCAATCCCACTATGAAAGTGCTGGCAAATCTGCGTCGGAAGAACTCGAACGAATTTCAACATGCTCCACAAAAACAAAAAAGAACCGTACTCATGGCATTGATAGGATATCACGCATCACATGAACAATTTAAGCCCAGCGAATTGCTGACATGGGTTAAACTTGCAGAGCAGAATGGCTTTGAAGCGATAAACTGCTCAGACCATTTCAACCCTTGGAGTGAACGCCAGGGACAAAGTGGTTTTTCGTTTGCGTGGTTGGGTGCCGCCATGCAAGCTACCTCCCTATCCTTTGGCGTGGTTTGCACTCCAGGGTACCGATACCATCCGGCCATAGTCGCTCAGGCTTCAGCAACCCTCGCGGAAATGTTTCCCGAAAGGTTCTGGATATCACTGGGAAGTGGAGAGGCGCTTAACGAACGCATTACCGGGATGAAATGGCCAGTCAAGGATGAACGCAATGCGAGATTAAAGGAATGCTCAGAAATCATTAAACGACTTCTGAATGGCGAGTCAGTAACACATCACGGTTACACCACTACCGAAGAAGCGCGGCTATACACGCGACCTGACAAAAACCCACTCGTCCTTGGTGCTGCTGTAACTACAGAGACGGCGGCGTGGCTTGGCAGCTGGGCCGATGGACTGATCACTATAAATAAGCCATATAATGAGCTAAAGGAACTTGTCGACGCATTCAGGAACAACGGAGGAAAAGGAAAACCGATGTTTCTTAAAGTTCAACTTTCATACGATGAAACCGAAGAGGCAGCACAACTTGGCGCTTTTGACCAGTGGCGCACCAATATATTTTCCGGAACCGTATTAGGTGAATTGTGGACGGTTGAGCAATTTGATGCTGTTGGGGAATTTGTCCGCCCCAATGACCTCAGTAAATTCGTTAGAATCTCAGCTGATCCGGATGTTCACATTGATTGGCTTCGGCAGGATATAGAACTTGGCTTCGAACGGATCATATTGCACAATGTGAATCGCAATCAGGAAAAATTCATTAATGATTTCGGAAAAAAGGTTCTTCCGGCAATCAAATCTTTGAAATGACGTTGATCAGGTTTCTATTATTCCCAATTAACAATAACGAACCATGCTAAACAGCAACAGACGCGTTGTCGTCGCCGGAGGAGTTCGAATTCCATTTGTACGCTCCTTCCGGGAATATGCCCAAGTCACGAATCAGGAGATGCTTACCGCCTGTATTGAGGGCCTTGTGAATAAATTCGACCTAAGCGGCAAACTAGTTGGCGACGTATCGCTTGGCGCCGTCATGAAAAGTTCGATCGAATGGAACCTCGCCAGGGAGGTCGTGCTTGGCACAAGCCTTCATCCCGCTACTCCGGCATTCAATGTACAACGGGCCTGCGGGACAAGCATGGAAGCGATTGATATTATCGCAGCCAAAATCGCCACGGGTCAAATAGATTCCGGTATCGGCGCTGGCAGTGATTCCAACAGCGATTTGCCCGTTATGGTCAAACGGAGTCTTGCGTGGAAGCTGATCAAATTGGGGAGAGCGAAATCGCTGGCGGAACGAATCGCCACCATACTGAAGATAAGGCCATCTGAGTTAAAGCCCCAATACCCGGGCATTACAGAACCTCGAACGGGTCTTTCCATGGGGCAGCACGCTGAAGAGATGGTGAAGTCGTGGCTGATCTCACGTGAAGAACAGGATATGCTCGCGTACGAGAGTCATCAAAAGGCGGCCAAGGGATATGAATCGGGATTCTATAGCGATTTGATTATTCCATTTAAGAATGTCAGCGCGGATACTATCGTGCGCGGCGATACTACGTTGGCAAAACTCTGGGTTCTGCGCACAGCATTTGATCGCTCACCAGCAGGAACACTGACGGCGGGAAACAGCACGGCGCTTACCGATGGTGCGGCGGCCGTGTTTCTTTGCTCCGAAGACTACGCTGCAAAGAACAATATTCCTGTACAGGCGTACATGAGAGATGCTGCTGTCGCGGCAGTGGACTACGTGCGGGGAGCGGGTCTTCTGATGGCGCCTACCCATGCCGTGGCTACATTGCTAAGCAGAAACAAGCTGACGTTACAGGATTTCGATTTCTACGAAATTCATGAAGCCTTTGCAGGCCAGGTTTTATGCACGCTTCGTGCATGGGAAAGCGATGAATACTGCCGCAAGGAGCTCGGACTTGACGGAGCACTCGGTGCCATAGACAGAAATAAACTCAATGTGATGGGTGGAAGTCTTGCCCTCGGACATCCGTTCGGCGCGACAGGAGCACGCATCACAGCAACGTTGGGAAAGCTGTTACATCAGAAAGGAAGTGGTCGGGGATTAATATCCATATGCACCGCTGGCGGGATGGGTGTTGCGGCGATTCTGGAACGCTGAAGTCAGGAGGGCCGTGGCCTCTCGCAGCGCGTCCAGTATTCGAAGATCACTCGTAAGGTGTCTTCAAGATCATCAAGGTTTTGCCCTTTGATAAAGAACCCGCTAGCAGCCATGTCGAAGGCTTCGCGCACAACCTGTGCCATAGCGGAGGTTGAAAAAAAGACAAATGGTATTGCTTTACGGCTTAGCTCGGGATCTGCATCGATTTGACGCTTCAGTTCCAGCCCGTTAACAACCGGCATGTTGACATCCGACAGGATAAGAAATGGCCTTTCCTTGGTTGTCTTCAGATAATCCAGCACATGCCTCGCGTCAGTAAAGAAAATGATGGGCGTTGTGACACCAATCTTTTCACAAACTCTCCTCAGAATGTAGTGATCGTCGTCGTCGTCATCCACGATCAGGATTGATCCGGTAATTTCCATTTCAAAACGTCTTATGTTCTCGCAATCAGTATCAGTCTGCTATCAGTACTGCTATTGGAAAATCCATAAGCAACTCGTGCAGTGAAACTTTTTTGTCTGAAGCAATAATTTGTTTGTTGGTGAATATATTTCTCCACCGTGCGGGAGAAGTCGCTGGCAAAGAAATAAAATTCCTCTCTAAATCAATGCCTCTGACAACTTTTTTTACGGTTGCACCTAACGGAACGACGACAAGGCACCACTCATCTTGAAAATTACGCGCGTAACCAAAGACACCACTCGACTCACCGAGATGTACAAGCGGGATGTACGTTCCCTCGCGAAAAAGACTTTCATGTTCACGCCTGGCGTTTAACATCCGCCACGTTGCAAAGAGCTTCATTATGCCTGACGACCTGTGTTTTTCAAGAAGCGTTGAAATTCCTGCGAAATTGCCTTGTGCTTTTAGTTCCCGCAGAAATTTCATCCGTTTGTCATAATCAACGGGACGTCTATTATCAGGATCAACAAAACTCAGATCCCACAATTCACAACCCTGGTAAACATCGGGGATACCTGGCGCAGTCATCTTTACCACAACCTGCCCGACTGAATGGAGGTTCGCCTGATTTATCAGGTCTTTAATAAAAGGGTGGAATGATTTCATAAATGCCGATCCGGGCTGAAGAATGGACTCTATAAACCGCCCGCAAGCATCCTCGTACATTTCATTCGGAGTTTCCCAACTGCTGAATATTTTCCCTTCACGCACAACCTTGACAAGATATTCTTTCAAACGTCCCTTCCATTCATCGTCGGCCTGATAGTTCTCTGGGAAACCACCGACGATCGACTGGTATATGAAATATTCGTCATTGATTGACGGAGCTTCTACATCGTTGATTAACACTTTGTATTCACGGTTCACATTCATCCAGCGGCGAACAAGGTTAATCCAATCGTCCGCCACTTCACTTAGAAGGTTAAGACGCATGCGTGCATCTTCTCCACGTTTCGTGTCATGGGTAGCTGTGGCATTGAGTGAAAGCGGGCTCGTGATGGCACGACGAACCATTTTTTCATGAAACTCCCGAACCGAAGTTCCCAAAACATCCGGAGCATCACCGACTTCATCATGCGAAATCAAAGGATTGTAAACATAGAACGTCGTGTCTTCGACGCCCTTGGCAGTGAGAGGTCCTGTAAATTGCATCAGTCTCCTCAGAAACTCCAAGTACCTTTCACGCATATCTTCACTATCGCTCCCGTGGGTGCAAAACCTTTCCAAATAACCCAGCTCATCTTCATGTCCGGCTTCAAGGTCGCGAGCACGACGAAATGCATCCTCAACGAGTCGCAGCTCCCATCCATGAAGCGGGAGTTCATTGGGATAGACACGATAAACAGAAAGCGAAAGCATGAATAATGAGATCGCTCTCTTCATCCGCTCCGGATCAAATTTCGACAACAAGCCTAATCCAATAAAGTGATGAAGCAGATTGTCCATCTCGCCGGCCAGATGGCTTTCGAGAATTAGTTTTTTGTTTTGCAATACGAGGTCCTCATATTCACCGCTGCCGGGCACAATCGTCTTGTAAAAGGACACAAGCTTTCTTGACCCCTTGACGTCCGTAAAGAGTTTGTTGACCGCAGAAAGAAATTCATAACCACTTGTCCCTTGAATGGGCCAATCCTGCGGCAGCGTTTCTGATGCCTCCAGAATTTTCTCAGCGATAATGTAGCAATCCTCTCCAAGCAGTTCACGCAGACGAATGAGATATCCCGCCGGATCGTTGAGTCCATCGATGTGATCAATCCGCACGCCGTGCACCAGCTTATCAGCATACATCTTACTTATCATCCGATGATAATCATCGAACACATCCTGATCCTCCATTCGGAGACATATCAACGAGTTCACGGTGAAAAAACGCCTGTAGTTGATTTTCTTTTCGGTCTTTTTCCAATACGTAAGGAGATAATATTGTAGTCCGGCGACTTCCGCTAACTTGTCCTTATTTGCGTTTATTTCCCTAATGATATCGCGAAGCTGATCTCCATATTCTGCAAATATGACGCGTTGGTGATCTTCCTTTATACGGTTCCACTCTTCAAGCGTACTTGGTCTGTTAAACTGATTTTGCAGAAGAAACAGCTCACCTTGCAATTTCTCATCGGCATGTTCTCCTATGTAAGCAATCGTTTCTGCTGAAACTGGGTAATGATCATGGAAGTAAGTCAGTCGGATTCCATTTTCTGAAATCGTAAGCTTGACTTCTCCCCTCGCAATGCAATTATCGAGTTCATCCCCAAGAAACGGCACCATTACTTTTCCATTTAATTCCGGATCGGGATGGTTCCAGTTAATATCAAAGTAGTTGTAGTACGGCGAAACCTGTCCGCGCTCAAACACATCCATCAGCTTCTGATTGTGCGTACTGAAAGCCATGTGATTGGGAACGATGTCCTGCAGCCATGTCATGCCATTCTCGCGAAGGACATGACGAAGTTCCTGCAGATCGTGGCGATCACCGACTTCAGGGTTTATCCGGTTTGCGTCAGTGACATCATAACCATGTGTACTTCCTGGTGTGGCAGTGCCGATAGGTGCGGCATAAATTGTACTGATACCCAACTCGTGAAGGTATTCAACGATGGATTTTAATTCTTCAAATGTAAACTCACGGTGAAGTTGTACACGATATGTAGACGAAGGAATTTGCATTCTTATGGCTGAATTAATATTCGAAAATCACGGCCGAATGTCCGTGCATCAGAATCTCGTTGTTTGTATTGAAGTTTGAAAAAGTGATCTCACCAGGGCCAAGCCACTCCAGTGAAGATGAGTCAAATATTTTGCGACTTGGCAACGTTGCTGTTGAGGGAAGCTTGAACGGTGCTGTCGATGCATCGAAGTTTAGTACAACGAGAAGGCGATCTGTTCCAAAGATGCGTTCGAATGCAATTACCCTGGCAATCCCTGGCTCGAAAACCCGCATAGTAGTCTGCGCCTGGCCTTGATAAGCAATGCGCTTCTTTCGAAAGGCAATCAAATATTTGTAATATTCATGAAGCCGCTCCTGATACTTGTCGCGGCTCTCCCAGTTCAGGATACATTGCCGGAACGTTTCGTCGGCTTGGGGATCAGGTATCGGGCCATCCCAGTTGAAATAGGAGAATTCATCATGTCTTCCTTTGCGAACTGCTTCCACCAGTGCTTGGTCCGTATGACTGATGAAGTACTGAAACGGATTTTTCTCCGCGTACTCCTCCCCCATAAAAAGCATAGGAACCTGGGGAGCAAGAAGCACAGTTGCTGCTACGAGTTTCAGCGCGTCAAAGCTCAGGCTTTTTGTCAATCGGTCGCCAAGCAGACGGTTCCCCACCTGGTCGTGATTCTGTGAAAAAACTACAAACTGTCCAAAGGAGCGTTCAACTGCCGGAACGCCGAAATGTCGCTTCCGATGGACAGAGTACTCTCCTGTATATACATAAGATTGCTGAAGCGACTTCGCCAAGTGCCATGCCTCCCCAAAGTCTTCGTAGTAACCATCCCGTTCATTGGTGATCAACGCGTGAAGGGCATGATGAAACTCGTCAATCCATTGTCCGTCGAGATTATATCCTCCCCGTTCCAGTGGCGAAATGTAACGCGGATTGTTGAGGTCAAATTCCGCGATCAGCACTTTTTCCCGTCCTGACTCATCCTCAAGAGAAGAAACCTTGCGCGAAAGTTCGGCGATGAAGTGATCCGCGCTCAAATCCCATATAGCGTGTACGGCATCAAGGCGAAGTCCGTCGATGTGAAACTCATCGAGCCACATCACAGCATTCTGCCAATAGTAATGACGAACACCGTCACAATATGCATCGTCAAAGTTGATGGCTTTGCCCCAGAATGTTTTATAGCGATCAGTGAAGTACGGGGCGAATGATTCAAAATAGTTTCCCTCAGGCCCCTGGTGGTTGTACACAACATCGAGAATAACTGCGATACCCTTCTGGTGCGCGGCGTTGACAAGTTGCTTCAATCCAACGGGGCCGCCATACGAGTTCTGAACAGCAAAAGGATACACTCCGTCATAACCCCAGTTTCGGTTTCCGGGAAACTGCGCCACCGGCATTAATTCAATTGCATTCACGCCAAGGTCGCTGAGATAGTCAAGCTTGTCTATCACTCCCTGAAAATCGCCGCTGTTTGAAAATGTCCCTGTATGAAGTTCGTAAATCACCATTTGTTTTAACGGAAGCCCCTTCCATTGTTGGTCCTTCCATTCAAACTTATCATCAATCAATTCCGACGGTCCGTGAACACCATCGGGCTGAAACCGCGACGCAGGGTCGGGATAACGCTCTCGTCCTTCCAGTTGAAATTTGTAACGCGTACCCGGCGCCACCCCGGTGACGGTGGCACTCCAGAAACCCCGTTCATCGCATTCCATGTCCACGACCTGTTCGCCGTCGGTCATGAACAGAACCAACGATACCTTATTTTTCAGAGGTGCCCACACGGTGAAAGTGCAGGTATTGTCCGATTGAAAAGAGGGGCCGATCCTCGGATAGATATAACTCATCAAAAAGCTTTTACTGATCTATCAAATTTATCATGCCACAGACATCAGCTACACAGTTTGCGTTAAACCGGGCACCGAATTTTACCTTAAGAAGACACTCAACCGCCATTAGCTTGAACACACCAGACAATCGCCGCACTTGTGATTTTTCCGTTCGTTTTTTTTATACCAGACGCTTCAACCCATTCTCATTATTATGAAAGTATTGATGTTTGGTTGGGAGTTCCCTCCGCATATTACCGGGGGTTTGGGCACAGCGTGTCAGGGGATAACGCATTCTCTGGTCAGCGAAGGTTTGGACGTCACGTTTGTCGTTCCGAAGTTAATCAAGAATGATTCGGACGCCCCCGTAAGGCTAGTCAGCGCAGAATCGGTTATCATACCCATAGAAAAAGGTAAAAGCATTGCGCATAAGTCCCGGGCGACACGCTCTATTAAAAGACGCACGACGACAGCCCTAACGCGGGCAACGACAACCAGAAATTATTTACAAAAGTACACTACAATTGAGGTTGATTCAGACCTGGTGCCTTACACGGAATCAACTCCATCAAAGACTGCGTGGACAGTTGAACAATGGAACTATGTCTTTGACTCACCATCGCTAACGGCTGGTGCGGAATATACTGGAGCAGAGCTTCTTAAGAAGGAAAAGAAACAACCCGTGGGCTACCGTTTCTCATTCAACGGAGGCTACGGAACAACGCTGATGGACGAAGTCGAGAACTATGCCCGAGTAGCCCGCGAGCTTGCCATGACTACTAGCCATGACGTGATACACGCCCACGACTGGATGACCTTCCCCGCCGGAGAACAAGCCAGCAAAGTGAGTAAGAAACCACTCGTAGTTCACGTGCATGCAACTGAATTCGACAGGACGGGTCGTTGTGAAGGCGCCATTTTCAAAATCGAAAAAGCGGGGATGAAAGCCGCGGATCACGTCATCGCGGTAAGCAACTGGACAAAAAAAATTCTGATTGATCAGTATGGTGTACCTGGTGAGAAGATCACTGTTGTTCACAACGGCATTAATGCCCGACTAACTTCTCTGAAGAAAGAGGGTCCGCCAATTGGTTCAGAAGTAGTCACATTTCTTGGCAGGATCACCTACCAGAAAGGTCCGAAGTATTTTGTCGAAGCTGCGCGAAAAGTCGCCGAGCAGTTTCCAAAGGCTCATTTTATTGTGGCAGGCTCTGGGGACCTTCTTCCACAAACTATCGACCGGGTTGCCCAACTTCGCTTGTCAGACAGGTTCCATTTTACCGGCTTTGTCACGTCCGAATGGATGGCGCGGATCTGGTCAATGTCAGATGTCTATGTGATGCCCTCGGTTTCTGAACCTTTTGGAATCACCCCACTTGAAGCCGTGCAGGCAGGCGTGCCTGTGATCGTATCACGTCAAAGCGGCGTAGCAGAAGTAATGGAACATGCACTGAAGGTTGACTTTTGGAATACCACCGAACTGGCCGAAACAATTTGCAGCCTATTGCGATACAAAGGTCTCGCTATTATGCTGCGCAAGGAAGGCACAGCAGAAGTCGGACAATTAACATGGTCGAAGGCAGCTACTAACATAATAAAAGTTTATGAACAAGTCGTGTAATCAGGAAATCGCGAAGAAGAAGATCGTACTATACTTTCAGGTACACCAGCCGCTGAGATTAGCGAAGTTCAGGTTTTTCGACATAGGATCAGAACGTCCCTACTTTGACGACGCGTTGAATAATGCTATCATTGACCGGGTTGCACGCGAATGCTATCTGCCCACAAACGCAATGTTGCTGCGATTGATTAAGCAGAATCCCCAAATTCGGGTTGCGTTCTCTATATCAGGCATCACACTCGACAAGCTCATCGAAGTCGCGCCGGAAGTCGTGGACAGCTTCCGGGACCTGGCTGCCACCGGATCCATCGAGTTTCTCGGGGAGACGCATGACCATTCGTTGGCATGCATGATTCCTGGTGATGAATTCGAAACACAGGTTCGCCGGCACCGCGAAAAAGTTTTTGATTATCTGGGAGTATATCCGGTTGTATTCCGGAATACTGAATTGATCTATAATGACGACATCGCTTCCCGTGTACGCACCCTCGGATTCAAGGCGATCTTTTGTGATGGCATAGAGAAGATACTTGGTTACAGAAGCCCTCATCATCTGTACAAACACGATGCATCCGGAATAAAAATACTACTTCGGAATTATCGCCTGAGCGATGACATCGCGTTCCGGTTTGCAAACCAACAGCTTGATGTCGACACCTACATGCAGTGGCTAAAGGCGATTCCGTCTGACCAGTCACTGGTAAATATTGCGCTCGACTATGAAACGTTCGGCGAACATCAGAAGAAGGATACAGGTATATTCAGCTTCTTTGAGAACCTTCTCGTCAGGATCAGCGATGATAAACACCTGATGCTGGCAACGCCATCGCAAGCACTGCGCTTTGAAGAACCCCGGGAGAACCTCTCGGTACCCGTTCACATTTCCTGGGCGGACCGCGAGCGCGACCTCAGTGCATGGCTGGGAAATCCCATTCAGCAGGATGCCTTCGACACGCTTTGTTCTCTTCGCGAAAAGCTCAGGCAAATAGATGATCCGAAACTAATGGAAGTCTGGCGGAAGCTTCAAACCAGTGATCACTTCTATTATATGTCAACGAAACAGGGTGACGATGGTCAGGTCCACGCGTACTTCAGCCCTTATCCATCGCCTTACGAGGCATTCATCAACTTCATGAATGTTTTGTCGGACTTCCGGCTTTCGCTTGAAAGGAAACTGGCTATGCCGGCGGCAGTCATATCGGAAGCGGTGTCGATAGCCTGATTGTCTCTGTATCAACGATAGCCAAAATCGCGTGCTGCGGCACAATGTTTTTTTATTAATACCAAAACAAAACGTAAACTCCATTGGATTACAAAATATATCCGGGCAAACCGTATCCCCTTGGCGCAATCTGGGATGGTAACGGTGTAAACTTCGCCCTCTATGCAGACAACGCCACCGCGGTGGAACTTTGTCTCTTCGCTTCAACAGAAGACGAAAAAGAATTCGCAAAAATCAAACTGCTAGAGCGCACACACCACGTATGGCATGCATACCTCGACGGTGCAAAGCCGGGGTTGCTCTATGGATATCGCGTTCATGGCCCTTTTGAACCTCAAAACGGTCACCGCTATAACCCCAATAAGCTACTTATTGACCCGTATGCAAAGGCTGTTGCCGGCACAATCGCATGGAATGATGCGTTATTCGGATACAATATCGGTGACCCGGAAGAAGACTTAAGCTTCAGTGAGATCGACAGTGCACCGTTTATTCCAAAGTGTGTTGTTGTCGATCCTAACTTCGACTGGGAAGGTGACAAGCCGCTCCAGCTCCCCTATCATAAATCAATCATCTATGAAACTCATGTTAAGGGTTTCACAAAACTTCATCCGGATATTCCGGAAGAGATCAGAGGTTCCTATGCTGGATTAGCACATCCGGTTACTATTCAATATCTGAAAGATCTCGGCATTACGGCAGTAGAACTCATGCCTGTCCATCATTTCATTTCTGACCGACACCTCCAGGAACGTGGCCTCACGAACTACTGGGGATATAATACCATCGGGTTCTTTGCACCTGATGCGCGTTACAGTAGTTCTGGCGTGAAAGGAGAGCAAGTTACCGAGTTCAAAAACATGGTCAAGGCACTGCACAAAGCAGGAATCGAAGTTATCCTCGACGTGGTTTACAATCACACCGGCGAGGGCAACCATATGGGGCCTACTCTTTCCTTCAGAGGCATAGACAATGCATCCTATTACCGTCTTACGGAAGACAAGCGCTACTACATGGATTATACCGGCACCGGGAATACGTTAAACGCGAACCTTCCCAACGTGCTACGCCTGATGATGGACAGCTTGCGCTACTGGATTCTTGAGATGCACGTCGATGGCTTTCGGTTCGACCTGGCTTCGACGCTTGCGCGTGAATTGCATGAAGTAGACAGACTCAGCGCCTTCTTCGATATCATTCACCAGGATCCGGTTATCTCTCAGGTAAAACTTATTGCAGAGCCATGGGACATTGGCGAAGGCGGCTATCAGGTCGGAAAATTTCCTCAGGGATGGGCTGAGTGGAATGGGCTGTACCGCGATTGCATCAGAGATTTCTGGCGCGGTGCTGATAGTATTCTTGGTGAGTTCGCAGCGCGTTTCACAGGAAGCCCCGATTTGTATGAAGGCGACTATCGCCGTCCTACTGCAAGCATTAATTTCATCACTGCCCACGATGGCTTCACGATGAATGACCTGGTGTCTTACAACCATAAGCACAACAAAGCCAATGGTGAAAACAACCAGGACGGCGAAAGCCACAATCGCTCCTGGAATTGCGGTCATGAAGGACCATCGCGCGACCCGGCAATCGTTCAACTTCGTCAACAGCAGAAGCGCAACCTTCTCACGACCCTATTCCTTTCACAGGGTGTTCCGATGTTGCTGGCAGGAGATGAAATCAGCAGGACACAAAAGGGGAATAACAACGCGTACTGTCAGGACAATGAGATTTCATGGCTGAACTGGAAGAAAGCGGATAAGGAGTTGCTTCAGTTTACGCAGAAGCTGATCCATTTCAGGAAAAGTCACCCTGCTTTCCGTCGACGTCGATGGTTTCAGGGACAACCTATAAAGGGCATAGAAGATATCGCATGGTTTCTTCACGATGGTACTGAGATGTCGGAAGAACATTGGAATACTCATTTTGCCAAAACGCTTGGCGTATTCCTTTTTGGTAAAGGCATTCACGCCCTGGGACCCAAAGGCGAACAAATCACGGATGACAGTTTTTACCTCATCTTTAATGCGCACCACGATGCCCTCCCGTTTAAGCTTCCTTCGGAGAAATTTGGAAAAACCTGGACTAAGGTAATAGATACTTCGAACAGCAAGATCGAACCACAAGGCGAATACAAAGCGCAGGAAGAAATTACTGTTGCGGGCAGGTCCATTATTTTGCTATATCATCCTGAGAATTGATGAAGGTGAGGTCACGTCAGATGGAAATTATTCCAACGAGAGCTGCAGGCGTGTTGATGCATATATCTTCATTGCCCGGGCCGTTCGGAACCGGAGATCTTGGCCCCGGGGCTTTTAGGTTTGCGGATAATTTGCATAGGGCTGGGCAGAAGTATTGGCAGCTACTACCACTTAATCCCACGGAAGCCTCAAAAGGCTTTTCTCCATACAGTGCATACTCTAGCGTTGCGGGAAATACTTTGTTCATTTCTCCGGAAAAACTCGCTGAACAGGGATTACTGAAAGCACACGATGTTAAGAAGTATGAACTTACTTCGGGAGACAGCTGCGACTTTAAGAAGGCCGCGGAAATCCGAAGTAAACTTTTTGAGGTGGCGTTCCGGCAATTCGTAAGTAGTCGGTTGAAGAAACGAAAAGCAGCATTTGACTCATTCTGCAGACGTGAAAAATGGTGGTTGGACAACTTCGCGTATTACGTATTACTGAAGAAACTCCACGAAGAAAAGCCATGGTACGAATGGGATGAACCTTATCGGCATCGCGAACCCAGGTCGCTCAAAGTACTGGCAAAACATCACGGTGATTTCCTGCTTAAGACAAAATGGCTTCAGTTCATCTTCTTCGAACAATGGAGTGAACTCCGTCAGTACTGTAACAGCAAGGAGATTCGTTTATTCGGGGATCTTCCCTTCTACGTGAGCTACGATTCCGTCGACGTATGGGCTTATCCGGATATCTTTAGCCTCGACCGATACTTACGACCTAAACTTATCGCCGGAGTTCCACCCGATTATTTCAACGCTGATGGTCAATTGTGGGGGATGCCCGTTTTTCGTTGGAACAAACTGAAGGAAACAGGCTACGAATGGTGGACAAAGCGCCTTTCGAAGAACATGGAATTTTTCAACCTATTGAGGCTTGATCACTTTCGCGCGTTTGCCGACTATTGGGCCGTGCCCGCCGTTGAAAAGACAGCGAAGAACGGCTCCTGGAAAGCTGGTCCCGGCGTGGATTTCTTTTCTGTTATTTCAAGGAAACTGGGAAAAGTGCCCTTCGTTGCCGAAGACCTCGGCGACATCAACGAAAAAGTCCGAAGCCTGCGCCGTCAGTTCGAATTTCCAGGAATGAAGGTGTTGCATTTTGCCTTTGGCGATAACATGGGAACCTCGGAATATATTCCGCATAACCACACGGAGAATTTTGTTGTATACACCGGCACCCATGACAACAACACTACCCGGGGATGGTTTGAAAATGACGCGACAAGCGTTGAGAAACAGAACCTTGCCAGCTACATTGGGGCAGGTAAACTTACTTCCCGCAACGTTTCACAGGCCATGATTCGGCTTGCTTATTCATCTTCCTGCCGGCTCGCCATCATTCCGGTTCAGGACATATTGGGGCTCGATGGGCGCGCGCGCATCAACGCTCCTGCCACCATTCAGGGCAACTGGCAATGGCGAATGTTACCCGGAGCACTATCTCCGGACCATGAAGATTGGCTAAAGTCACTTACTACCACCTTTGGACGCTAGCAACTTCTCGTCGTTTCGGCTTTGCTAAAGCAAGTACCGGTTCTTATATTTAATGAAAATTGATCGGCAACCCTTAATCCATTTCGGAGCCACGCATGCTTAAGAAAGATATTCTTGTCGTTGACGACGACTCCATTGCCAACTTTCTCATCGAAAGAATCGTGCAATCAACGGGCCTCGCTGGCAACATCTCGAAAGCACTAAATGGGCGTGAAGCCTTGTCGTACCTGAAACCGAATGGAGGAACGAAAAAACCTCAGGTTATCCTTCTTGACCTTAATATGCCGCTGATGAACGGCTTCGAATTCATAAAAGCCTACCGGGAGCTTGATATTGAAGGGAAAGACGACATCCTCATTATCCTGGTTACCTCATCTGATAATCCATCAGACATTCAGCAGGCCAAAGAGCTGGGGATTAAATACTATCTAACGAAACCCCTTTCAGCAGAAACCATAAAGGGGATCTTTCTTCACGAATTTGAAAATTAGTCAATTATTATTGTCAGGACGCATAGTTTCGCAGCCATGTTAATGCTACCCTAACGGGAAGGCTACCAGCCACTGTGCTCCTCGCCATACTTAGGCAGGTCGACACATGGGCAGATCAGGTTGAAGGAACTGGAAGCGGAAGCGGATCGTATTGGTGCGAATGCGTGAGGAGATTGTTGACCATATCAACAAATCCTTCGAATGAATCAGGTTTCGATACAACGGCCCTTACTCCAATTGCAAGGCAATCGCGAACGAAGGACCGGTCATTATAGGTTGAATATATTATCAATGGAATAGTTGAAAAGTCAGCCGTTTCCTTGATCCGCAGGGCTGTTTCACGGCCGCTGAGAAGTGGCATATTCTGATCCAAAACAATCAGATCAGGAGCTTTTGACTGGTTAAGAAAACTAAGTACCTCTTCCCCATTCGCGAGGGTAATCAATTCATACTTATCTGGAGGCAAGTCAGAAAATGCTTCTTCAAACAGGAGCCGGTCGTCGGCATCGTCATCTGCCAGGAGTATTCGCTTTGTCATAAATCATGTCTTCACGTTTCTTGGCCTGCTGAAGAACCGGGAGTATTATAGTGAATATCGCCCCTTGTCCTGCCACACTATTGGCCGTAATAATACCGGAATGTTTTTCCACAATCTTTTTCGCAATAGCCAGTCCAATGCCTGTGCCCTCAAAGCGGTCCTTGGAGTGGAGGCGATGGAAAAGTGCAAAAATATTTTCCTTGAACTTCTCTTCAAATCCGATACCATTATCCCGGATCTCGATTCGCACAAACGGACCGTCCTTCTGTGGAGCAGCCGTGAGCGACCTTTCCGCTATGTTTTCTCCCATTATTGTTACGATCGGCGGAACATCTGGCTTAGAGAATTTTAGCGAGTTGCTGATCAAGTTCTGAAATACCTGCCTTAGTTGCCCCCTGATTACCTCAACCCGGCAACTGCTTTCCAGCCTGACCGTTGCGTTTCTTTCCCGGATAGTGATCTCCAGGTCCTCCAGAAGATCCTTAACAATCTCCTCAACATCCAGGAATTCGAAGTTGTTATCTTCTGCCGACAGTCTGGAAAAATTAAGCACATTGGTGATTATTGACTTCATGCGCCCTGACGACTGCATAATCTTCTCGAGATACAACTTGGCGTCATCAGGCAATGCCGATATGTGCCTGTCCCGTATCAGTTTGGAGAACATGTGAATTTTTCTCAAAGGCTCCTGCAAATCATGCGACGCCACTGATGCAAACTGCTGCAGATCGTGATTGCTGGACTCCAACGCTTCGTTTATACGCTGAAGTTCCTCGGTTCTCTCTTTCACCTTGCGCTCCAGTGTTTCATTCAACACTTTCTGCGCGTTGATATCTATTATTGTGATGACCCAGTGGACGGAATCTTTGTCTTCATCAACCCTCGCCTTGGCCCTGAAGAGAACCCAATGGTAGCCACCAGAATGGTGCAGCAACCTTACCTCCTGTTCAAAACCGTGCATGGAATTTGCTATTTTCTGCCAGCGATTGAGAAGTAAGCCAAGGTCTTCTTCATGGACTACAGTCTGCCATCCGTTACCAAGAGCATCCTTTACGTTCAACCCAGTGTATTCCGTAAACTCCCGGTTGATGAAGTCTACTGTAAAGTCCGTATCCGCCGTTAATACAATCAGCGGCATTGAATCAGCAAGGAATTTCCGCTGTTGTATGTTACTTGAAATTTCTGCTTCTGCGCGTTTAAGGTCGGTAAGATCCATCATCGACCCCAGCATCCGATAAGGAGTGCCAAATTCATCATGAATGATATAACCGCGATCGAGAACGTGCGCATATGTGGCGTCCTTTTTCCTGAACCGATATTCAAAACTCCATTGGTTTTGGTCGGAATTTATCACGCGCTGAATGCTCGATCGCGCAGCCTCTCGATCCTCGGGATGGATACTCTCAATCCAGAACTTCCGCGACAGTGTCTCTTCTTCTTCAGCGCTATACCCAAAGATCTTGGTGAATCCACCTCCCCACCACACTTTGTTGTCTACCAGATTCCAGTCCCAGATCGCGTCGTTTGTTGCTTGCGACACCATTCGGAAACGTTCTTCACTAAGAGACAACTCGCGGGTTCTTTCCTGGACCTTGTTTTCGAGGTCGCGATTCAGCCGCTTAAGGTTGTCCTTAACTGAAACAAGTTCTGCGTAATTCTTCTTTAGCCGCTGCTCTGCCGTTTTCTTCTCTGTGATGTTGGTGAAGGTAGCGACCAAACCATCGGTCATTTTTACCGCAGAGATCTCATACCACGCCGACAGGTTCTCAAAGTACAGATCTATATGCAAAGGGCGATCATCTATAACCACCTGGGTATACTTTTCAAACATGCCGTTGACCGCAAGCAAGGGCAGGTCGCGTTTCATCGACTTGCCCGAAAACGTATCATTCTCGATATGCAGAAATTTTGCCGCAGCGTGATTTGCCGCAAGTATCGTGAAATCCGAAATAGTGAAATCCCGGTCGCGCACGGCCTGAAAGGCAAATATTGCGCTTTGATTTGAATTAAATACGCCGCGGATAATATTGTTGAGATTCGTGACGATCGTGATGTCGACGAATGTAATGATCACTCCCTCGTTTTGTCTATCGCGTGTTATGTAGGGAAGGATACGCATCAACAGATTTCTGCCATTTACAAGCTGGACTTCACGCTCCAGCGATTCGTTAGTCCTGATCACATGCTCGACATCAGCAATCAGATTGGCATATTTGATATTCGTTGAAATATGAGATATCGGTCGCCCCAGATCCGACTCAATGAAGTTGATCATTTTGGCCGATGCTGAATTGAATTTCCTGATTCGAAGGTCCGTGGTCAGGAAGATCTGTCCAATATCTGTACTTCTGAAATAATTGTTCAGGTCATCATTCAGTTCGAGCAGCTCCTTGATCTTCAGCTGATGTTCAGTGTTCAGCGTATGCAATTCTTCATTCAGCGACTGAAGTTCCTCGTTGGAGCTCTGCAGTTCCTCGTTCGCTGACAACAACTCCTCGTTGCTGGATTGCAATTCTTCGTTAACCGTTTCGAGATCTTCTACTACTATCTGTAGGCTGTTCTTCGCCTCGATCAGTTCATTTTCGAGTGTCCGAATATACTCTGCACTTTCACCATCAGGCATCGCCCGATAAGGATGAACGTTTTCTTCTATTTCATAGAAATTGCTGAACACGACGAGGGAACACGCGGAGATTTCACTGGCAGGCTTAATTAACAGATCAACATTGAAGTTGCCTTCTTCAGTCTGATACCGTACATTTTTCATCACGACGTTCTCACGGCTTTTCCACGCGCGGTTGATTGCCGAATTAAGGATCGCGGAAAGGCTCTGCGGCACCATACGAAGGACGTTCAATCGCAGAGTCTTCTTTGGGAGCACCAGAATGCGTTCGTAATTTCCAATCGCCTCCTTAATATCGAAATGCTGATCGACGTAAAGCGCGGAGAAAACCATCTCTTCCGCCAGCGTCTTTCTAAAATCCTCCCACAGCAGCGCCTGCATGCTCGTTTCGCCATCCTTTTTTGGAGGAGCGCTCTTGTTGGGTGAAGATCGCCTTCCTGATATCTCCATATTGCCGCCCACGCTGAGTTTGGACTCCGCAATCTTCTTGAAGATCTTCCATTTGGTATGTATCTCCAATACCGAATCTTTCACAAACGTTGGGTTCTCACTTGCTCCGAAGAACATAAACCCTCCGCGCTTAACGGCAAACAGCAACAATGAATAAACTCGCTGCTGAAGCACCGGATTCATGTATATAAGCATGTTGCGGCAACTGACGAGATCATTCTTTATGAATGGAGGGTCTTTGATAATGTTATGATTTGCAAACACAATCTGCTTGCGTATCTTCGGAATAATGGCAAACGACTTCCCAGATCGGATGAAGTACTTGTTAAGAATAAAGGGATCAATGTCCTTCTCAATTGTATCGGGATAAAGACCGCGGCTCGCGATATCGATATTCGACGTTTCAATATCGGTAGCAAATATTTTAACCTCGAGCAGCTTGTTTTGTTTTTCGAGGACTTCATTGATGATAATCGCGAGTGAATAGGCTTCTTCCCCGGTGCTGCAAGCCGCTACCCATACCTTCAGAGTTTCACCGTACTCCTTTTCGTCAACAATTTCGGGAAGGACAAGCCGCTGCAAATATTCGAATGCACCTTTATCGCGGAAGAATTTCGTTACGCCGATCAAAAAGTCGCGCCCAAGTTGCCTGCACTCCTCGGGGTCTTTCTCGAGAACTTCGATGTATGAATTGATATCGCTGAAATTTCCGCGCAACATTCTGCGCTGTATCCGACGAATAATTGTAGGCGTCTTGTAGTAGTTAAAATCAAACCCGGCAATCCGATGAACCAAAAGAAATATTTTTTGCAGGAGCTCCTCATCAATAGCATTTTCGAGCTGCCCATCCGAGTTCTTCTGCTGCGAGTAATTGGTAACTTCCTCGTGCATTTCTGCGGGAGTCAAAACAAAGTCAACGTTACCGGAGTGGATAGCACTGTTCGGCATGCCGTCAAATTTTGCCGTCTGTGGATCCTGAACGATTACAAGGCCACCGCGCTTCTTGATTGCCTCAATCCCCCTTGTTCCATCTGTCCCTGTTCCGGATAGAATGACAGCAATTGCATTTTCTTTCTTCTCCTTTGCGAGGGAATAAAGGAAAACGTCTATTGCGTTGTTTGGAGCTTTGAGAATTGCCTTATCTTCCAGGAAAAGTTTATCACCGCGAATTGTAATGAGTTTGTTATTCGGAATGACGTAAATACAATTCTTTTCTACAGTCGTGTTGTCTTCGGCTTCAAACACCTTCATATGTGTGTGCCGCGAAACAAGTTCTACCAAAAGGCTCTTGTAATCTGGAGAAAGGTGCTGGATTATGACATAGGAAACATGGTGGTGCTCCGGAGTATGATCAAAGAATTCATGGATCGCCTCTAGTCCACCGGCGGATGCCCCGATTGCTACAATGTGATGCTTTCCGGAATTCATATGCTATATGCCACCCTTGTTCAAAAATTCATAGATAAAACTACGCAGGTTTTCAGCTGCGCTGATTTCTTCAGGGTGCCAGGGCAGCGATGTTCCTGTTACCTTTTGTTGCCACTTTTGAAATGAGTTCCTCGGGTGATAGTTCCGTGTCCCTTCTTCAAACTGTATGCGTTCCTCCGGGTTACCTCCCCAATTGATGGTTCTGACAACTTCCTCGCGAAACAGTATCACGTAATCATCCTGATGTGCGTCAACAGGGATGACCATGATTCCACTGGCGATATCCTGGTAGTCGCGGCTTTGATCATATTCTGCCGAAAGGCAGTCGGTGTGGAATACGGATTTCAGCTCAAGCGCATGAAGCCATAGGACAAGTTCGTCGAGGCGCTCGCGATCAGGAGTCTTGCCTTTGAAATATGTTCGCCCATGCAGCGTAACCGCTACGCCCTGAGCATTAAACAAAGTGAGCAAATCGGAATGCCCCTCCAGCAGAGCGGTGTGCAGCCTGGCGTTGCCGTGGCGGTAAGCCTCCTCTACCATATCCTTATACTGCTCCTTGACCCGCATTCTGGATTCGTGGAGCTCGTTATTCTGAAGGCTGGCGATGCGCGACGAAATGATGTTTGAGAGCAATTCGAAAACCGAACGCATCTCAAAGCTCAGTATCTTGGGAGTGCGGTGGTGGCACGCGATCAATCCCCACAATGTATCGCCGGAAAGGATACGTGTGGACATGGAAGACATGATCCCCATGTTTTTCAGGTATTCAAGGTGGACGGCCGCAACGCTGCGCAGATTGCAATCGGATAAATCGATAAAGGACTGCGTTACTGGATTCAATACCGGATACAGCTTTACCGGAAGATAGTCGCGCGTCGGAATGAACCGAAATGCATTCCGCTGATACAGCATACGTGCCTGCTGCGGCACATCAGATGCCGGGAAGGTGAACCCGATATATGATTCCATCCCGCTCTCCATTTCCTCTGCGAGCACCGTTCCGTTCCAATCGCGATCGAAACAGTACACCATAACCTTATCGAATCCGGAAATCCGTTTCAGTTCGGAAGCTGTGACGTTCGTGACTTCCTGTACCGTTTTTGCATCCTGGATAAGGCTCATGGCAACCTTGATTTCCTGATAAACACTCACAAACGAAAGTTGTTTACTTTCATCATACGGCATCAGATCAAGTTCTACGATGAGATAATCCGCCTGATAGTGGATGAGCGCGAGATAAGAGCGGTTGTTTATTCGCCACACCTGAGGAATTTTGTCTTTAGCAGTGCGGTATTCACCAAACTGCTGATAGGCGTCCGCAGTTAAGAACTCTTCCAGCTTTCTGTTGACGATATCCTTGAACGGGATCTCGAAAATTTCAGAGGCGTTCTCGCTCACTTGAATTATCGTGCGATCAGATTTCCGGATCACCAGCAAAACGCCATACGGCTGAATGAGGTTGATCAACTGAATGGGCAAACTTCCACAAAATTCGGAGTCATAATTTGATCTGTTCATGCTCGCTCAACCAGGAATTGAATGTTTGAAATGTTTGTTTTGCCCCTGCGACAGCTTCCGTTTGTTGCGCCGAAGTGTAGGGTTTCCGAAGAAGGTCCTTGAAGGATGCCCACATCCTTTCAACATCGTTGCCATAGGAAAGAAAAAAATTCAGGCCAGAAGCGACGTTAAGCTTTCTGGAAATCAGCTTTGCGATGATTTGCCCTCCCAGCGTAGAACCTTCCAAAACATACATCACTCCAAGCGCTGAATAGAACGATGCGATATGCGGAACTCGTGAACACAACCTGGGGGTTGGATGACTGGGGCTGTAAATTGCAATATCCCCAAGAAGCCTGGCAGCCTTGCGTCGTTCGTGAAAATGAATCGCCGGTGTATCGCGGAAATAGTCCGCCAGTACATTCTCAACCGCGCCATAATAGCCGTAGAGGACTGCGAGCAAGTCGACATAATCAGTTACCGTATCTACTTCGGAAATACGGCTGATCAGTTTCTTTTCTAGCTGTAAATGTTCTTGTCGGGTTTGCTCCTTAAGTTGGACGTCAAGCATTCAGAAATTCAGGCATTACAATTCAGGGTCCCAATATGGTCAATTCCCCTTACTCGGCAATAGATCAGTCCCTCATGGGCTGACATTTTTGGGATCTTCAATTTAACTGTCGTCCGGAAAAAATCATACCTGATCAACGTGCGTCGATATTTCCCCAGGCCGGTAGCTTATCGGTCTAGCCATTTCGAAGAGCATCATCAAGTCGCTGGCGAACGAACGCCTCCTCCTCCCCCATCAGCCCATCGGCAGCCTTCCGAACATCCGAGCTTGCCCTGGCGAGTTCCCCGGTTTCAAGGACCAAAAACCGGAACTCCTCAGCCTTGAGAAGATTATCGTATGGCCCTCGTGGAGAAATAAGCTTTACCAAAACAGGAACGGTCTCCAGTACAATAAGCAACAACATGATAAAGAACCCAGCCAAACTGATAGGCTCACTTGCCTCCTTAACGCGACTGAGTGCTTCCATTCTGGCGGCAATCCCATTCCTTTTTGTAAACGCCAGCCCTTGCAACTCAGCCTGTCTTAAAGAATCATTGGTCTGAATTTTTCGCTGCAGCTCAGCAATCGCTTGACTGTTCTCTTTGCGAATGGTCAATGCCTCAGCTTCTGCCTTTTCAGCATCCCTTTTCTTCAGTTGATAGATCGGCCCCAGGTTTTTGACCCTGCTCCCTCCTGTTCCATCGGCTTCCTCCTGAGCAATCTTGAGGAGCTCGTCGCGTTTCTGTTCTTTGTCGCGGATAGCGTTCTCGAACGCAGCCATTTCTTGCCTGAGTGCAGCTTCGCGTACAAAATACCGCTGGCGAACTTCATTTTCCTGACTGGCATAAGCCTGTTGCTCCATAATCACCAGTTCGGGTTCGATTTCCTTCTGAAAGATTCGTAGTTCCAGGGGCTTGGCAATAACGACAGATATTACCACTGCAATTAGCAGGCGCGGCAAGGCGCTCAAGATCTCCCGTCCCGCATTGCCGTCCTTACGCATGCTCGACACGATGTACCGATCAAGATTGAAGATCATTAGTCCCCATAATATGCCGAGACCAATGGCGATAAAGTAGTTGTCAAAGACGGTAAAGAATGCGAAGGCCGCCGAAAGGAAGGCAAACAAGCCTGTGAAGAATATCGCAGCTCCAAGGCCCGTATATTTGCTGCGTTCTGAAGGACATTGATCAAGCAAGTCCCGGTGGGCGCCGGAACACAAAATAAAAAAATCACCTAAGCGCTTCATATCAGAAAAGGGTATTGCAAGCTTAACGTGTGCCAAAGGCATATTATGCGCTGGCAAGCTGTATTGTGGCTAAAGATTTTTTTCATTGTACATTAGTGAACATGGAAGTGTTCATTATTACGCGGGGTGGCACTTGATTTGATATTGATAGTATATTATGGCAGCATGCGATCCAATTAATTTCAGCGGAATTACGCCCGAAATTTTCAATCAGATAGCTCAGCAACTGAGCAGTAAAGGTTTTAACCTATCGGGGCCAAGTGGTACGGTCAGCGGACCGTTTGGCATTGTGATCGAATACGACTGGAATGAGCAGACGGGTGATATCCGGCTTCAGGTTATCGAGAAAAGCTTCTTCGTCCCGTGTTCCCAGATAAAGGATCAGCTGAACGCTGCGTTTCAGAAGTACGTCCGGAACAGTTAATCTTATTTGTATAACGACGACGTTGCTTATTGCAATCATGATGGCCAGTTCATTACCTTTGATATAACCTCCCATGGCCCCATGAAAACCCCGTTCCCTCTACTCCTGTTGTCCATCATGCTTTTGTCGTGCGAATCGGAAGAAGAACCGAAGAACGATGACGATTGCCTTACCGTGAAAACGTCGACCAATGGTTTGCCTGTCGCAGACCGTTATATCATCTCACTGCCTGCAGAGGATAATCCTGGCAGCGGCCGCACCACAGCAACGAAGTTGCTGGCTAAACATAACCTGGATGACAGCAGGATCATAAATCATTTCCAGGGTCGCTTTTCCAGTTTCGTCCTTTCTATTAATTCAGAGGAGGCAGATAGGCTTGCCAGGGATCCCGGCGTTCAATTCGTGGAGCCGGATCGGATTGTATCCATGTGTGCCTGTTTCACGGTTGTCGAACCTTCTCTTATTACATGGAACGTCGATAAAGTGGGCTATGGCAACGGCGAAGGCAAGACGGCCTGGCTACTCGATACCGGAATTGACCTGACCCATCCAGACCTTAACATCGATGTTGTTCGAAGCCAATCATTTGTAACTGATAGTCCTTCGCCTCAGGATGAAAACGGACATGGAACCCACGTGGCCGGGATTGTTGGAGCATTGAATAACCGCATCGGAACGTTGGGTGTTGCCAGCGGAGCAAAACTCGTTGGCATCAGGGTGCTCGACAAAGACGGAAATGGATATGTCTCCTACGTGCTGGATGCTCTTGCCTATGTGCACAAGCACGCAAGAGCCGGCGAAGTGGTCAACATAAGTCTCAGTGTCGATGATATGTCAGACATCCTCGATAAAGAAATTGAATCCATTGCGGCCAAAGGCATCTATGTGACGATTGCCGCCGGAAATGAATCAGACTTGGCCAGGAAGTATTCCCCCGGACGAACCAACGGGAAGAACATCTTTACGGTTAGCGCGGTGGATAGTCTGAACCAGTTTGCTTCATTCTCAAATTACGGTAATGACGTGATTGATTACGCCGCCCCTGGCGTCAACGTGATGTCTACCTATATCGATGGAAAATATGCTATCATGAGTGGAACATCAATGGCGTCGCCGCACGTGGCTGGCTTGCTTCTCATCAACGATGGTAAGATAAATTCCGTAGCTACAGCATTGAATGATCCCGACGGAGTGGGTGATCCTATTGCCCGGAAGTAGTTCGGAAATTCACTCCCCGGACCGTGAAGTCAATGAAAGGTGAATACCTGGCTGGCTGGCGCAATGCAACGTAACGCTGCAACGCAAAAAACGCCGTAAAGGAAGGTTAGGTAAGTAGGTTAGGTAACAAAAAAGCCGGACAGTCTATACAGAAATTCTGACGACCGGATTAGTTCAGATTGATATATTTAAAACTCTGCGCAAGCTCGATCGTAAGAACACGGTCTACTTTAACCAGTTTTTCCTGGAGATGTCCGAGACGTGATTCAAGGATCTCAATTCTCTTGCTCAGATTGAAAATCAACTTTACTTGTTCGGGGGTCAATCCATCTAAGTTCATATTGGTCTTTTTCTTTTTTGATCTACACAAATTTAACAGAGCCCCGTACCTCGGCCCAGTTCTCCGGAAGCATAAACTTACATGACTACGTTTTTCATTTTATACCTCCAAAGTCTTTTCGAAGGTCTGTGGACTGGTATCAAAATAGGGGAAATACGTCAACGAAGGCCGGTTTTGAACAAAACGTCTGGCTGATGGAAATGAATCAGGATAAAAATTCTGATCTTTTTTTAAAAAACGTCCTAAAATCCGTCATCACTTCCTGCCATGCGGTACAGAAAAATTGAAGGGGCAAAAAAACTGGAGAAGTTCATTCAGCCCATGCTCGCTCAGCCTACAGATCGTCCAGCTTTTGATGATCCCAACTGGATTTTTGAAATCAAGTGGGATGGCTATCGCGCCGTTGCTGAGACAGGTGGTCAGCGGCCAAAACTGTATTCGCGTAACGGTCTCTCTTTCGAAGTGGCGTACAAGAAGATCTACCATGCCCTGGCAGCAATTCCCCCGGCCGTGCTTGACGGCGAAATCGTCGTCCTTGACGCCGCCGGAAGGCCAAGCTTTCAGCTCCTTCAGAATTATACCTCCAATTCCCGACTGATGATCCAATACTACGTCTTCGACTGTCTTTCAATCGGCGGCCGGGATGTAACATCCCTTCCCTTGATTGAGCGGAAAAACCTGCTCAAAGAGCTTCTGCCAGCCAACGACAATATCCGGTATTGCGACCACGTGGAAGGCGCGGGAATTCCCTTTTTCGATGCCATTAAGGAGGAAAATCTGGAGGGCATGATCGCGAAAAAAGCCGACTCCCGTTATTTGAAGGGAAAACGCAGCCCCTACTGGCTGAAGATCCGGAACATTCAGCAGGACGAGGCGATCATCGTAGGATATACAGCACCCAAGGGAAGCCGCGAGGGTTTTGGATCACTGCTTCTTGCCCAGCATATCGAAAAGAAACTGACGTATATCGGTAACGTTGGAACCGGTTTCAACAACAACTCCCTCCGCGATTTATTTAAGAAGTTGAAACCGCTGAAGCGAGCAACGCCTCCTTTGGATATTGACATCAAAGCACCGGGTGACACGACGTGGGTGAACCCCGTCTATGTGTGCAACGTGAAATTCACCGAAAAAACAACGGAGGGTATACTGCGCCACCCGGTATTTCTTGGCCTCCGGATAGATAAAGGCCCTCAGGAAGTTAACACCACCCCGAAAAAAACTGCTTCCCGCAAAACAAAAAAATAATGGAAACCCCCCATTACCGGAACTTTTTCCAAGCTAACGCGCGACGAACTGCAGGATGATATCGCAAGAGCGAAATTTCCCAAAAAAAATTACACAGGCATCCTCGGTTCTTTGAAGCGCATTTTTGAATCTGATTATCGCCCTATTATTGATGTCTGAAAAATCATTCATCTGGTAATCTACAGCTATGGACGAATCCGAAAATATAGTTCTTTACAACACACGGATTTACGAGGAGGAGAATCTGGATCCGGAAGAGTTTTTGCAAAAGGTGAGTCGCGTGAAACGCATTCGCACATCGCGTGACCTGATGTTCACATTCTTTCCGACGACGGAACGCGAAATGGAACGCAACAGAAAAATCTGGGAGTTCTGCAACGGAAATACGAATGCACTGAATTACGAGAACCACAAATACTTTATCATCATGTTTCCTCGGTGGATGTATCTGTTTCTCCGATACACACCCTGGGACGGCGTACTCAACGCCATATCAGTGGCGCTTACAGGTCTCTACGCCGGCGACCCTGATCAACGTTCGATCATGGAGAACAAGCTCGACAAATCTTTGTACCTCCGGGTTAAAGAGAATTTCTATGAACACTTCAGCGATTTTGAAGACTTCACATTTATTGTTGCGCAGGATTGGAAACTGGCCGATGAGATAAATGATGAGTATTTTGATAAACGAAAGAAGTTTATTACGCGGTTTGATTACTTTTTCCGCGATCACTGCAGCAACCCGGCAATTCTGCCGTTTGTGTACCCAATTTATGATCCGCGCTTCGGACAAAAATCTGCGTTTTGCAAAGGCAATTACGAGGTCAGACTGGTAAACTCTTACTTCACGAAAAGTGATTGGAAACGAATTGTTCAGGGTGAGTCATCCGACGA
>JAEZGH010000061.1 GCA_023417065.1 Bacteroidota bacterium | reverse complement strand
CATGCGGCCATCGCTGATCATCATCGGTGCGCAGAAGGGCGGCACATCATCGCTTTACCAGATGCTTCGACAGCATCCCAAGGTATTGGCGCCCGAGGTGAAGGAATTGCATTTCTTCGAGAACGATGAGCGCTATGCCAAAGGTCTGGACCATTACTGGCAACAGTTCCCGCGTAAGCCGATCCGTGAGCCTGATATGATCACCTTCGAGGCGACCCCAAATTACCTGTTCCATGCGCATAAGACTGCCGCACGCATCCATCAGGCTTTACCTGGCGTGTTGTGCCTTGCCATGCTTCGCGATCCGGTGAAACGGGCCTATTCCGCATGGAACATGTATCGCGACTTCAAGGGAAAGCCGGATTATGATCATTTGGCCGAGGATCGAAGCTTTGCACAGGCCGTAGAGGATGAGTTCACGGGGAAGGAGCAGCCGGCGCACAAGCTCTATCTGGCACGAGGGTACTACTCCGAACAGCTTGCGCATTTCATGCAGCATTTTCCCAGGGAACAGATCCTCGTCCACGGTTTTAAGGAACTGAAGGAGAGACCACACGAACTGTTCGGTAAGGTCTGCGAGAAACTTGGTCTTGAAGATCTGCCTCGCGATCACCGGGTGTTCACAATGAAGGCGAACACGCGAACCTATCCATTGCCCATGGATGCGGACCTTGCAGAGCGGCTCTATGACCATTTCGCCCCGGAAATGGAACGGTTGAACAAGCTGTTGGGCAGAGATCTACAACTGATCGAGCACAGAGTAGGTGCTTGATCGAACGACCCGGTCCAAGGTTTTCTTGAACACTACCAACGGAAAGGCGAACTTTGAACCAAAGCAGCCCGGCTGCCGATCACCATGGAAGCGCACGCCGAACAGGAGAAGGAGATCTTACCCGTAGCCGGGAACGGACATGCGCTGGAACCCATCCATGTCACGAAGACCTTCCTGCCACCGCAGGAGGAATACCTGCACTGGCTCAACAAGGCTTGGGAAAGCCACCAGCTCACCAACAACGGCCCCATCCACAAACTGCTGGAGGAAACGTTGCGTGATCGCTTCGAGGTGCCGCACCTCCGGCTCGTGGCGAACGGCACCCTGGCGATCCAACTGGCGATCCGCGCACTCGGGGTAAAAGGGAAGGTGATCACCACGCCGTACAGCTACGTGGCCACCACCAGCGCCATCCTGTGGGAAGGCTGCGAGCCGGTGTATGTGGACATCAAACCAGATACGCTTTGTATCGATCCGGAGTTGATCGAGGCGGCGATCACGCCGGACACCACCGCCATCCTCGCCACGCACGTCTACGGTATCCCCTGCGATGTGGAGGCGATCGATCGGATCGCCAAAATGCATGGTTTGAAAGTGATCTACGATGCTGCTCATGCCTTCGATGTGCAGTACAAGGGCCGCAGCATTCTGCAATGGGGTGATGCGAGCACGCTCAGCTTCCACGCCACGAAGCTTTTCCATACCGTAGAGGGTGGAGCGGTGGTGTTGCACGATGAAGGAGTTGATCATCAACTTCGACTACTACGCAGCTTCGGGCACATCGGCGATGAGCATTTCTGTTTGGGGATGAACGCCAAGATGAGCGAAGTGCATGCTGCCATGGGAATAGCTATTCTGCCGCATATGAAGTCGGTCATTCAAGACAGGGCAGGAACGATCGCCTATTATCGGGCCATGATCAAGGATCTTAGGGTGTCCATGATCGAAGTTGATAAGGATGTGAAGTGGAACAACGCATATTTTCCACTCCTTTTGGATGATCTGGGTTCGCGCGAAACGCTGCTGAAGAATATGACAATGTTCGGGGTGAATTGCAGGCGCTACTTCACACCATCACTTAATACGCTTCCATATGTGCGCGCTTCATCGCTGAAAGTCTCTGAAGAGATGGCTGAACGTGTGCTATGTCTGCCATTGTATGCTGGGATGGATCTGATCGAGAAAGAGCGGGTCGTCAATGCAGTGAAGTCCGGAATGCTGAAGTGATCTTTCGATCAATGGAAAGAAAGGTCTTTGATGGAATGTCGAAGAAGATGCCATTGGTCAGTGTGGCCGTCACTGTTTATCAGCACGCTGCATTCATCGAAAATTGCCTTGAAGGGATCCTCGCTCAAGAAATGAGCGATCTTGAGATCTTGATCGGAGAGGATGGAAGCACCGATGGTTCACGTGATATCTGTCAGCGCTATGCCGACAGCTATCCCGATCGGATCAGGCTTTTCCTTTTCGATCGAAGTGATGTGATCCATATTATGGGGCGGCCTACGGGGCGGGCGAACACGATCAAACTCTATCAGGCTGCGCGGGGCCGGTATATCGCCAAATGTGATGGAGATGATCATTGGTGTGATACACGGAAGCTTAGTGACCAGATAGACTTGTTGGAAAAAGATCCTGGACTTTCGGCCTCATTTACCAATGCCTATAATCGATCCGAGCATCATCGGTCATCTTATCACCCGGTGGGAAGGATCTTTCCAAAAGGCGATCGGATCGATCTGTCGGATATCATTAAAGGCGTAGGTATTCCCACAAGCACTCTTGTTCTCAGAAAGGATGCCATGCTTCCGATACCATCCGAATTGTTCACTGCCCCGGCCGGTGATGTAGTGCAGTTCATCCATTTGGCCCGTCAAGGAGATATTGGATACATCGATCGCCATACGACCGTGCGGATGATCCATCCCGGTGGTATCCATTCAATGACAAGTGATCTTCACAAGTGGAAGTTCCAGCTTTCCATGATCCCATATTACTATAACATGTGTCCTGCTGAACTCCATCAGGCGATCAGCAAAAGGCATGTTGCTATACTGGAGAATCTTTGGGATCTCGCCGCTCGATCAAAGAAGTTCGGGCTGGCCAGGAAATGCTGGTGGGAGATCCGGCGTCAAAAGGATCTGATCAAGTGGGATGTTGCCCAATGGCGACGCAGTTTTGTGATCAGCCATTTTCCTTGGATCATTCCTCTTTTCCATCGATCCAAAAAGAAGCCGCAGCAAGTATGAACGATCCAAAAAAGGTGATCTGGGTGAACGGAATGCCGAGATCAGGAACAAGTTGGCTTTGTCAGATCCTGGACAGTGCACCAGAAGTTGCTTTTCGGCTCGCACCATTGTATTCCTGGCAATTCAGAGGGACCATGCGGGTCGATGACGTGGTCCAAGCTTGGGAAAAGTTCTTCAGGGAAGTATTCAACTCCCAAGATGAATGGATGATGCAACTTGAACGGAGGAGAACCGGTAAATTTCCGTTCTTCAAGTCCAAGGATGCCGAACCTTCCATCCTTTTGATAAAGGATGTGAGGCATCATGAATACATTCCTCGTCTACTCGATCTGGAACTTCCATTGCGAGTGGTGCATATCATCAGGGATCCACGGGCGGCCATGCATTCCTGGCTTACCAACCCCAAGGAATTTCCCAAAGAGGCCGATCCAATTGAACAATGGCGAAATGGAGCGGTCAGAAAGGTGTCAAGCTCCGAATATTGGGGTTTTGATGATTGGAAAATGTTGACGGAACGATACAGGAAACTGGCAATTCAGTATCCGGAAAAGGTAATGCTTATCACCTATGAGGAATTGGTGAATGCACCGATCGATGTGACAAAAAGAACGTTCGAACAACTCGGGTTGACGTTCACTGATCAAACAACCGAGTTCATCCGTAGTTCGCGCTCAAAGAATTCGGCCGATCCCTTTTCCGTGTTCAAGGACCCTTCCGTACAGGATAGATGGCGAGGGGCATTGCAGCAACAGATCCAAATGGAGATCGAGAAAGAATTGATGAATTCTGATCTGGAGGTATATCTAAGGACATGATCGGGATCCCAGGTAAAAGATTGCTGATGCTCGGCGGTGCTGACATCCAGGTGACCGCGATCCAGGCAGCCAAGGAACTCGGTCTATACGTGATCACCTGTGATAACCGACCCAGAAACCCCGGGCATCGCTACGCGGATGAATATCATGAAGTGAGTACCACCGACCTTGATGCGGTATTGGCGCTTGCAAAGCAGTTGCGGATAGACGGGGTCTCAGCATATGCGTCCGATCCTGCTGCGAATACAGCTGCATATGTAGCTGAAAAACTGGGATTGCCAGGTGATCCGTATCAAGCTGTCCAAGCCATTCAGGACAAGATCCAATTCCGGAACCTTCAGGATCATCTGGGCATGCCAGCGCCTCGTGCGCTTCGAGCAACATCAGGATCCATGATCAGCAAACATGCTGCTAAATGGCCATATGGTGGAATATTGAAACCGGTGGACAGTAGTGGCAGCAAAGGCGTCCATCGTGTAAGGCCCGGTGTAAGTGTTAGAAAAGCAGCACTGCTTTTCAGTGATGCGGAAAATTTTTCAAGAGCCGGGAAGGTGATCTTGGAGGAATTCATTCCAAGAAAAGGAAAACAAATGACAGGTGATATCCTCGTGATCGAGGGTCGCATTTCTGCGTGGTGCTTTGGAGATGTTCATTTTAATGATCGTGTGAACGGATTAGTGCCAAGAGGAGTTACGATCCCGGGTTCGATCCCGGAATTAAAAGTGAACAGCGCGATCCGAGATCTACAACGTTTGATCGATCATGTTGGACTTAGACAAGGAGTGTATAATGTGGATCTCTATTTAGATCGAGCGGATCGTCCGATCATTGTGGATCTTGGCCTTCGGAACGGAGGGAATATGTTGAATACACTCTACCAAAAGAAGATCGGCCTTGATCTCATGCGGATCTCATTGCAGTTATGCATGGGTCAGAAACCAGCTTCGGCGGGTGTTATGGATCATAAGGATGTCTTTGTCGGTCATTGTGTTGTTCATTCATTGACGACCGGAAAATTGATGAGCATCGAGTTCTCTGAACAACTGCTCTCACGGACGTTCTATCGTTCGATCAATGTTGAACCGGGTGATGAAGTACATTGTTTTATGAATTCAGGGCACCGGATCGGATTGTTGTTATTACAGTTTCCCGAGAAAAATGAAATGCTTGAAGTCTATTCTGATATATACAGTCATATGAAGGTCGTCGTGGAGCCAATAGAACGATGACCACCACGCTCTCACTGGCCGTTGCCCGATCGGATCTACGGCCGGCTGGTGCGTTCATAAAAAATACCTATTGAGCAAGCTCCGCTTTCAGGTCTTTGATCAGCAGCTTAGTCCTTATTTCCTTGCCCCGGCTACGAGTATGATACTTCGTGTCCAAGAAGAGACTGTCATCGAGGATATATCGCTCCCTTTTGCCGATGAAGGAGCGGCCTTTTGCATTGAAATCCATTTCTATACTCGCATCCACTTCAGGGGAGTGTGTTGACCGCGCGATCGCGGGCCATGCATAAAAGACCTTTCCGTCCTGCTCATGGACTATGGATTCCAAGCGATCCAAAAGTGTCCAGAAGCGCGATGGTATTTCAGTATCCTTATGCACTCCAAATCGTAGATCATGACGAAAGTCTTTCTCGGTACTGGAAGGGATCAAGAAATCTCCATATTCATTGAAATTGGATGCAGTGTAGATCATAGTGGTATCGAGAGGTGTAGCGGATCCGATAAAAGACATCCATGTTGCCTGCATTCGAAGCACAACGATCGTTGAAAGCACTTTAGGCCACTGATGATAAGGGATCATCTGCAAAGCAGCAGGATATCGGTCCACTGCGAGATAGATCTCATCGTCAAGTTTCAAAGGCCGGTTGATATTCGAATATTCCAACGAGACCAACACGATATCCCCTCGTCCGATCTCTCCCAAGATCTCTTCCACCATGAAATGGGTGCCCAGACTACCATGCAATCCCATGTTCACCACCGGTGATCCGAAAGCCTGCTCCAGGCTTTGGCTATCGAAACCAAAGGCGGCATTACTACCGCCAATGATGATGATCTTCGGGGATCCCAGTTCCTTCAACCGCGCATGTTTGGCCCGAATGGCGGCCATATAGTCATTCCTTGATGCGGGTTCGCCGAGCAGGGCAATAATGGTGAATATGACCAAGGCAAGGGACCCGAACCCTAGTGCCCTGTACATTACAAGGTTGGCGATATGTTGATCAGAATTGGAAGTAGATGAATTCACGGGAGGATTGTGTATTGAGGTTCACCAGAATGATCAGGATCAACACCATGTATATCACCCATCGCATGTATACTGGGCCGCGCAGATCCTTCAACGCATGCAGTTCCGTACGGAATCCCCACTCCGTTGCAAGCATGAAAAGGATGAGCAAAATTTCGCCTCTCAAGAGCCAGATCAACACTGCACCGGGATGTTGGAACGCATTGCCGAACATGTGCATGATCATTTCGATGGCCACACTTACGGAGGCCGCGCGGAAGAAGATCCATGCCACGGTCACCAAGCCGAAGGTGAATAATATCCTGGGCAATTCTTTGAAAGAAGGAGTGGTCTTGGGCCGGTATGGTCCCTTGTTCAAAGTAGGTAGATGGAAGAGTCCGTGCAGGATACCCCATACGATGAAAGTCCAATTGGCACCATGCCAGAGCCCGCTCACGGCAAAGGTGATCATGAGATTTCGCATACGCTGCCCTTCGGAGCGCGAACCTCCCAACGGTATGTATACGTAATCTCTGAACCAGGAACTGAGTGAAATGTGCCAACGGCGCCAGAACTCACTGATCGATCTGGAAAAATACGGATAGGCGAAATTCTGTGTAAGGTTGAAACCGAGCAACCGCGCCGTGCCGATCGCGATGTCGGAGTATCCCGAGAAATCCCCGTAGATCTGAAATGCGAAGAAGAACGCGCCAAAGAAAAGTGTGATCCCCGAGGTTTCCGATGGTTCCAGTTCGAAGATCGTATTGACGAGCGGTGCACAATTGTCCGCTATCGCGATCTTTTTGAAGAAACCCCACAAGATCTGTCTTAAGGCATTGCGCGCAGCATCATATGAAAGTTGTCTTTCTCGTTCGAATTGGGGAAGTAAGTCTCGCGCCCGTTCGATCGGACCTGCGACCAATTGGGGGAAGAAGCTCACGAAGGCCAGAAAGGTGATCGGGTCCTTGGTGGATCGGATCTGCCGTCGGTAGATGTCGATCGTATAGCTCATCGTCTGGAACGTATAGAAGCTGATACCGACCGGCAGAATGATCTGGAGCGTGCTGATATGAGGCTGGAATCCCAGGCCGGTCAGCAATTCAGCAAAGCTGCTGACGAAGAAATCGTAATATTTAAAGGTGCCGAGCAAACCTAGGTTCAGCCCCATGCTTAGAAGCAGTAATAGTTTGCGGCGGGCTGTCCCTTTGCTTTTATCCAGCATACGGCCGATCAGGAGATCGGTCACCGAACTGAACAAGATCAGGACAAGGAAACGCGGATCCCACCAGCCATAGAAAAAATAACTGACGACAAGAAGGAATATATTCTGGGCGCGAAGATGGCCTTTAAGCCACCAGTATACAATGTACACCAGCGGGAAGAAGACAAGAAAAGCGAACGAATTGAATAACACGAGAACCTTTAAGGGTCGCGAATGTATGTGGTATGTTCCATCATGTTGTCAACTTCACCACCACCCTCCGCAATTTCTTCAAGGCCTATTGGCCGCTGCCCGATCGGATCTACGGCCGGCTCGTGCGCTAAAGGTTTCCTGCAATGCCAAAGGCGCGACCCATTTCCCATAAGAAGTGTGATCTTCGGCCTCTCCACGGCGCCCATGATGAACATACTCGCCAACGGCACGTTACGCAGCGAAATGGGGATCGTGCCGTTGATCGTACTGAAGCAGGGCTTGCAACGCTTGTGGCATTCGCTGCTTGCCGGCAGGCGGAACCGGGAGAGATGATGGACGGGAACGAACGGCCCTTGCGCGTTGCGTACATCACGCATTACGCCGATCTCTATGGTGCCAACCGCTCGCTGCTCGATCTGATCCTTGAACTGCGCGATCGGAAGTCGATCGATCCGCTCGTGATCGTACCGGCGGAAGGTGCATTCACCGATCGTCTACGGCAACAAGGGATCGCCTTCGTGTTGCTCCCCTTCAGGCCATGGATGGAAAAACGCGTGTACATGGGCCGCCTCCATCACCGGTTGTTGCAATGGTGGGGATACAGGCAAAGGGCGCGTAAAAGGCGGCGGGAGCAGGAGGCATTGCTCCCGGCACTGACCGCGAAGCTGAAGGCCTGGAAGCCCGATCTGATCCACGTGAATTCCAGCGTGATCGGGATCGGGCATCCTTTGGCGAAAGCGTTGCGGCTTCCGTTGATCTGGCATGTGCGCGAATTCGCCTTCGAGCATTATGATCTTCATCCTGATGTAGGCTTCCCCGGTTTCCGCCGTGCGTTGCGCCAGGCCGATCGGGTGATCGCGATCTCCGATGCCGTAAGGAAGTACCTGGTCCGCTACGTTCCGGAAGAAAGGATAAGGATGATCCATAACGGCATCATAAGCGACAAGGAATATGAAAGGCTGGCTGCGTACGGCAAAAGGGATCATCTTCCCGATCGGCCGTTCACCTTTGCATCGATCGGTTATTTCCACCGCAGCAAGGGACAGTTGGAAGCGTTGAAGGCGATCGCCGCTTTGCGGATGAATGGTCTGCACGTGCAACTGTTGATGGCCGGGTCGGGGAACGACCGGGAGCTGAACGCCACGATCGAAGATCTGGGCTTGCAGGATGCCGTTGAACTGCCCGGCTTCATCAGCGATCCAGCATCGATCTACGCACGTTGCGACGCACTGCTGAACTGCAGCCGCCACGAAGCGCTCGGCCGGGTAACGATCGAGGCCATGGCCCACCGGATCCCGGTGATCGGCCATGCTTCCGGTGGAACGATCGAGCTGATCGATCATGGCCGCACCGGTTTCCTGTACCACACCGAAGCGGAACTGGTGCGCTATATGCAGGATCTGGTCACCGACAGGATGATCGCACGCGAAATGGGCGAGGCCGCCTTCGGTTCGATCAAGGGTCGGTTCTCCATTGAACGGCGATCGGCCGAAGTGCTCGATCTTTACCGCGCCGTGCTCGCAGAACGCGCTCGTTGAATGTCCGCCCTTCCCCGCATATCGCTGATCACGCCCAGTTACCAGCAGGCCGGATATCTGGAGGAGTGTCTGCGCTCGGTGCACGATCAGCAGTATCCCGCACTCGATCATCTTGTGGCCGATGGCGGAAGCACCGATGGATCGAAGGAGATCATCGCGGCCTTTTCCGATCGGCTCAGCTGGTGGTGCAGCGAGCGCGATGGAGGCCAGAGCGATGCGCTGAACAAGGCGCTGCACCATGCCACGGGCGAGATCTTCGGCTGGATCAACAGCGATGATCTGTTGTTGC